>NZ_DATMLW010000103.1:0-26587 GCF_035570375.1 Bradyrhizobium sp.
GTGGCCTCGGGCCGCTTCGGCGTCACCACGGAATATCTCGTCAATTCCGACATGATGCAGATCAAGATGGCGCAAGGCGCAAAGCCGGGCGAAGGCGGGCAGCTGCCCGGTCACAAGGTCGATGCGATCATCGCCAAGGTCCGGCATTCGACGCCCGGCGTCGGCCTGATCTCGCCGCCGCCGCATCACGACATCTATTCGATCGAGGACCTGGCGCAGCTGATCTATGACCTGAAGAACGTCAATCCGGACGGCCAGGTGTCGGTGAAGCTCGTCTCCGAAATCGGCGTCGGCACCGTTGCCGCCGGCGTTGCGAAGGCGCGCTCCGACCATGTCACCATCGCCGGCTTCGAAGGCGGCACCGGCGCTTCTCCGCTCACCTCGATCAAGCACGCCGGCAGTCCCTGGGAAATCGGGCTTGCCGAGACCCACCAGACGCTGGTGCGGGAGCGGCTGCGCAGCCGCATCGTCGTGCAGGTCGACGGCGGCTTCCGCACCGGACGTGACGTGGTGATCGGCGCGCTGTTGGGGGCCGACGAATTCGGCTTCGCCACTGCGCCCTTGATCGCAGCCGGCTGCATCATGATGCGCAAGTGCCACCTCAACACCTGCCCGGTCGGCGTCGCCACGCAGGACCCGGTGCTGCGCAAGCGCTTCACCGGCCAGCCGGAGCACGTCATCAACTATTTCTTCTTCGTCGCCGAAGAAGTGCGCGAGATCATGGCGACCCTTGGCTACCGCACCTTCAACGAGATGGTCGGCCAGACCCAGATGCTCGACCAGACGAGGCTGGTCGCGCACTGGAAGGCCAAGGGGCTCGATTTCTCAAAACTGTTCGTGCGGCAGAAGGAAGAAAAAGGCCAGAAGATCTATCACGCGGAGCCGCAGAACCATCATCTGGAGAACGTGCTCGACCGCAAGCTGATCCAGAAAGCGCGAGCAGCGCTCGATCGCGGCGCGCCGGTCAAGATCGAGATGGAGATCAACAATACCGACCGCAGCGCCGGCGCGATGCTATCGGGCGCGGTGGCCAGGATTTATGGCCACGCCGGCCTGCCGCTCGACACCATCCAGGTGAACTTCAAGGGCACCGCAGGCCAGGCGTTCGGCGCCTGGTTGGCCTCCGGCGTCACGTTCGATCTCGAGGGTGAGGGCAACGACTACGTCGGCAAAGGCTTGTCCGGCGGCCGCATCATCGTCAGACCGCCGCGCCATTCCGGCATCGTGCCGGAGGAATCCATCATCGTCGGCAACACGGTGATGTATGGCGCGATCGAGGGCGAGTGCTATTTCCGCGGCATCGCCGGCGAACGCTTCGCCGTGCGCAACTCCGGAGCCATTGCCGTGGTCGAAGGCGCCGGCGATCACTGCTGCGAATACATGACCGGCGGCATTGTCGTCGTGCTCGGCAAGACCGGTCGCAATTTCGCGGCCGGCATGTCCGGCGGCATTGCCTATGTGCTGGATGAGGGGGGTGACTTCCAGAAGCTCTGCAACATGTCGATGGTCGATCTCGAGCCGGTGTTATCGGAAGAAATGATCAACGAGGACAGCTATCACCAGTCCGGCGATCTCGAATCCCACGGCCAGGTTGACGTGTTCCACAACCTGCTCGACTCCGACGTCGAACGGCTGCACGTGTTGGTCACGCGTCACGCCAAGCTGACGGGCTCGAAGCGTGCTGCCGAAATTCTCGGCGATTGGAAGGCCTGGCTGCCGAAATTCCGCAAGGTGATGCCGGTGGAGTACCGCCGCGCGCTGAAGGAGTTGAAGGCTAACGCCGACGCCGAACCAAAAATTGCGATCGGGGCGTAATTGCCGGTAACCGTGCCGTCATTGCGGGCGTGAGCCGAAGCAATCCAGACCAACTCGGTGTATATATGGATTGCTTCGTCGCTGACGCTCCTCGCAATGACGAGGGAATGGCGAGCAGCGAGTAAGACGAGTTTTCAAGATGCAGGGGCTTAGGGTTTTTCTTTAATGGGCAAGGTCACAGGTTTTCTGGAAATCGAACGGCACGATCGCAAGTACAAGCCCGTCGCCGAACGCGTTAAGCACTTCAACGAATTCGTCGTTCCGCTGACGGAGAAGGAAACGCGCGACCAGGCCGCGCGCTGCATGAATTGCGGCATTCCCTATTGTCATGGCACGGGCTCGGTGGCGCCGGGTACCCCGGGCTGCCCCGTCAACAACCAGATCCCGGATTTCAACGACCTCGTCTACCAGGGCAACTGGGAAGAGGCTTCGCGCAACCTGCATTCGACCAACAACTTTCCGGAATTCACCGGCCGCATCTGCCCCGCCCCCTGCGAGGCCTCATGCACGCTCAACATCGACGACAACCCGGTCACCATCAAAACCATCGAATGCGCGATCGTCGACCGTGCGTGGGAGAATGGCTGGGTCAAACCCGAAATCCCGGCGGCCAGGACCGGCAAGAAGGTCGCGGTCATCGGCTCGGGACCAGCGGGACTGGCCTGCGCGCAGCAGCTGGCGCGCGCCGGTCACGACGTGCACGTGTTCGAGAAATTCGCCAGGGCCGGCGGGCTTTTGCGTTACGGCATTCCCGACTTCAAGATGGAGAAGCATTTCATCGACCGCCGCATCGCGCAGATGCTGGCCGAGGGCGTCACCTTCCATTACGACGCCCATGTAGGCCTTGCAGGCGCGGTCGATCCAAAACAACTGCTCAACGAATACGACGCGCTCGCGCTCACCGGTGGTGCGGAAGCCCCGCGCGACCTGCCGATTCCGGGGCGCGACCTTGGGGGCATTCACTTCGCGATGGATTTCCTGCCGCAGCAGAACCGCCGTGTCAGCAACGAACCGCTCGGCGGAGAGAGCGACATTCTCGCCGGCGGCAAGCATGTCGTGGTGATCGGCGGCGGCGACACCGGATCGGACTGCATTGGCACGTCTTTCCGGCAAGGTGCGCTCTCGGTGACCCAGCTCGAGATTTTGCCGGCACCGCCCGAGCGCGAGAACAAGGGCCTGACCTGGCCGAACTGGCCGCTGAAAATGCGGACCTCCTCGAGCCAGGCCGAAGGCGCAAAGCGCGAATATGCGGTGCTGACGCAACATTTTTCGGGCACCGACGGCCAGGTGGACAAGCTGCATTGCGTGCAGGTCGACGACAAGTTCAAGCCGATTGGAGGAAGCGAATTCGAACTCGAGGCCCAGCTCGTGCTGCTGGCGATGGGTTTCGTCCACCCGGTGCACGAGGGCCTGTTGAAGACGCTTGGCGTCGAACTCGACCCGCGCGGCAATGTGCGCGCCAACACTGAAGACTACCAGACCTCGCTGCCAAAGGTGTTCTCGGCCGGCGACATGCGCCGCGGACAATCGCTCGTCGTCTGGGCGATCCGCGAGGGCCGGCTGTGTGCCCGCGCGATCGATACCTTTCTGATGGGCACGACGAATCTGCCAAGGTGACGGCGCCTCTGTCCGCTCTTGTCCCTCCCCCTTTGCGGGGAGGGTCGGCGCGTAACGCCGGGGTGGGGGAACAGTATCAGCCTCCCTGCCAGCCGATCGACATGCCCGCAGCTCCCACGATGAGAATTACCTCAACAAATTCATACGCTTGACGTCCCGGTCCCAGAGCCCGCGCTGGCCTGATGGAAAATGCCGTTAACGGAGTTAAAACAATTATGGTTAATGAGCCGATGAGAGGCGGACCGTGCGTCGCCTCCCGCTGTTTGCCATGTTAAGAAACCTTAAAACCCCGCTGCCCTCGGCGCCTTGAGTCTTACGGAACCACGCATGTCCAATTCCAAACCGCTGATGGCACCTTCATCCGGCCCGGCCCCCTTGAACGCGCCCGTTCAATCCGCGTTGCGCACGCTTGAGGCGGAAGGCAGCGGGATCGCGGCGATCACGGCGGCGCTGCAAGCCGACCTCGGCGAGGCATTTGCGCGCGCGGCCGATCTCATTCGCAACGCCAAGGGACGGTTGATCGTCACGGGCTTGGGCAAATCGGGCCATATCGGCCGCAAGATCGCGGCAACCTTCGCCTCCACCGGCACGCCCGCGTTTTTCGTGCACGCGGCCGAAGCCGGTCACGGTGATCTCGGCATGATCACCACCGATGACGTGATTCTGGCGCTGTCCTGGTCCGGCGAGCAGCCAGAGATGAAAACCCTGATCACCTATGCCAAGCGGTTTCGCATCGCGGTGATCGCCATGACCGCCGAGCGCGACTCCACGCTAAGCCGCGCTGCCGATATCGCGCTGACGCTGCCGAAGGCGCGCGAAGCCTGTCCGCACAATCTCGCACCCACCACTTCCTCGCTGATGCTGCTTGCGCTCGGCGATGCGCTGGCGATCGCGTTGCTGGAGGGCCGCGGCTTCACGCCGGTCGACTTCAGCGTTCTGCATCCGGGCGGCAAGCTCGGCGCCATGCTCAAATTCACTCGCGACATCATGCACACCGGCGACACGGTACCGCTGAAGCCGCTCGGCACCGGGATGTCGGACGCACTGGTCGAGATGACCTCGAAAGGTTTTGGCTGCGTCGGCATCGTGGACGCGCATGGCGCGATCGTCGGCATCGTCACCGACGGCGATTTGCGCCGGCACATGCGTCCGGATCTCATGACCGCCGTGGTCGACGACGTGATGACCAGAAATCCGAAGACGATTCGCGGCGACCTGCTCGCCAGCGAAGCGCTGGAGATCCTAAACTCGTCGAAGATCACCGCGCTGATCGTGACCGATGGCGGAAGGCCGGTTGGCATCGTGCACCTGCACGACATCTTGCGCGCCGGAGTGGTGTAGCGGCGCGCTCCGCCGTCATCGCGAGCGCAGCACTCCTTCGTATGAGCCGTCATTCCGGGATGGTCCGAAGGACCAGACCCGGAATCTCGAGATTCTCTGACGTGCAATTGCACATCATAGCTCGATGCTTTGCATCGCCCCGGAATGACGATTATTTCGGAAATCTCGCCGCGTTTTCCTCAAGCGGCAGATCAAGCCCGTTCGCCAGATACGACACCGTGCGGTAAAAGCCGCACAGCAGGATGATTTCGAAGATCTTCGCATCGTCATAATGCGCCGACAGCGTGTCGAATTCGTCATCGTTCAGGGTGGCCCGCAAATGCAGCGCATCCACGGTTGCGATCAGCGCCTGTTCCGGAGGCGACCAGCACGGCGCTTGCGCACCATCGAGCACGATCGCGCGAATTTGTGGCTCCGTCAGTTGCGCGGCCTTTGCGAAGGTGGCGACATGCACGCCCCATTCGTATTCGCATCGCGTCAACGCACAGGTGCGGTCGATTACGATTTCGCGTTCCCGCAAAGTGAGCGGACCGCGGTCCAGGAGACTGCCGGCACGAAATTTTTCCCAGGCACGCGCGTTGGAGGCGACCATGCGAAACAGCATCAGCGGCGGCGCACCGCGCATGATGCGGTCGAATTGTTCCTGGATTTCCGGTTCATAAGGCGGCTCGAGCGGGGCAATTCGCGACATGGTGCGCTCCTGTGTTACAATAAATGTAGCGCTATGCTACATTATCTGTAGCGCGCCGCAAGGGAGACCCGATGCCAAAACAGAGTTCGATCTCCGGGAAGACTCCCGGGCAACGCCGCGTACGCGGCTCAAGGTCGGGCCGGCCGATCATGGTGCTGCTCGACCTCCTGGGCCGGCGCTGGAGCTTGCGGATTTTGTGGGAGCTTCGCCATCAATCACTGACCTCCCGCGCGCTCCGCACAGCTTGCGACGAGGCCTCGCCGACGGTGCTGCAGGCGCGCCTGACCGAGCTGCGGCGGGTGGGTTTCGTCGAACTAATCCCCGGGGACGGATACCGCCTCACCGCCCTGGGTCGGGAATTACTGGAGACCTTCCTGCCGCTGCATCGCTTCGCCGAGCGATGGCAGAAGGTGCTGAACTAGCGATGCCCGAAGGGCCGCGTTAGCGCAAAGTGTGCAGCGGCTATCACTAAAGCGCGATGGCGATTCGACCTGAATTCATCGCGCCTCAGACCAGGGCCACCGTCAGGCTGGCGCCATCGGCGCGAACGATCCTGATCCGGCTGCCGGCCGGCGCGTCGGGCCCGCTGATCCGCCAGACCGTATCGTCGATCCGCACCGTCCCCCTGCCGTCGACGATCGGCCTTTCCAGCGTAAAGACGCGCCCGACGAGCGCATCAGCGCGCTTGTTCAGAAAGGGGTTGTTGGCGCTGGCTGCGGCATTGTTGCGCGCGATGCGCCGCCAGAGCGGCACGGCGGCGGCCGCAAACACGGCAAACATCAGGATCTGAGTCTGCCAGGACGGATGAAAGGCGAATGACAATAACCCCACCAGCAGGGCTGCCAGCCCCAGCCAGAACAGGAAGACACCCGGGGCAAGTAATTCCAGCGCCATCAGGATGATGCCGAAAATCAGCCAGTTCCAGGTGCCTAACGTCGTGAACATCTCCGTCATGGTGGCTAACCCGTGGGTGGCGCTGGCGGGACGGCGCCCGAGCCGGCGCTCGGCACCGACCCACGCCGGGCCGCGGCCTGAGCCGAGATCGCGCTTTCACCGAAGGTTGCTCGCGCGATCTCGCCGATGCCGGCAAGCGAACCAAGCAAGTTCACCGCCTCAATCGGCAGCATGATCACCTTCTGGCTCGGCGATTCCGCCAATTGCCCGAACGCCTTGATATATTTGTCGGCGATAAAGTAGTTCAGCGCGGCAACGTCGCCCTTGGCGATAGCTTCGGAAACCATCTGCGTTGCCTTGGCTTCCGCTTCGGCGGACCGCTCGCGCGCTTCGGCATCGCGGAACGCGGCTTCGCGGCGGCCCTCGGCCTGCAGGATCTGGCTCTGCTTGGCGCCCTCGGCGCGCAGAATGTCGGATTGGCGCTGGCCTTCAGCTTGCAGGATATCGGCGCGCTTGACGCGTTCGGCCTTCATCTGCCGCCCCATCGCCTCCACGAGGTCGGCCGGCGGCACGATGTCCTTGATCTCGATGCGATTGACCTTGACGCCCCAAGGCGACACCGCAGCATCGACGACGCGCAACAGCCGCTCGTTGATCTCATCGCGATGCGACAGCACCTGGTCGAGGTCCATCGACCCCATCACCGAACGGATGTTCGTCATGGTGAGCACGGTGATGGCGTTTTCCAGATTGGAGACTTCGTAACTCGCCTTGGCCGCCTCGAACACCTGGAAAAACGCGACGCCGTCAACGGTGACGGTGGCGTTGTCCTTGGTGATCACTTCCTGCTCGGGAATGCCGATCACCTGCTCCATCATGTTCATCTTGCGGCCGACGCGATCGAAATAGGGCACGATGATGTTGAGCCCGGGCGAGAGCGTCCTGGTATATTTGCCGAACCGCTCGATGGTCCAGTCGTAGCCCTGCGGCACGGTCTTGATGCCGGCAAACAGCGTAAGAATAACCAGCAGAACAAGCGCGATGGCGAAAATGTCGAAACCGGTCATGCAAATCTCCCGAGGGGCAGTGCGGCGAATTTGAAGTTCCTATCAGTATCGCGGCAAGTTCGTGATAGGAACTTCAAATTCAAAGCCGCTACTCAAATTAACAAGTTGCCAGAGCTCCTTTGATTCCGAGGTTCGCATCAGAGGTCGCCGCGATAGCTTGCGAACTTCGGAATCGGAGCTCTAGTGCTCGAACTCATCGTCATATCCACGCTCAACGGCATCCTGTTCGGGATGCTGCTGTTCCTGATGGCGAGCGGCCTGACCGTCATCTTCAGCATGTTAGGGGTGCTCAATTTCGCCCATGCAAGCTTCTACATGCTCGGCGCCTTCTTCGGGTTTCAGATCAGCCGCTGGTTCGGCTTCTGGCCAGCGCTGTTGACCGCGCCACTGCTTGCAGGTGCGATCGGGGTTGCCGTCGAGCGCTTCGGCTTGCGTCCCGTTCACAGGAACGGCCACGTCGCGGAGCTCCTGTTCACCTTTGGCCTGGCGTTCGTGATCGAGGAGATCGTCCAGATCATATGGGGCAAGAGCCCGGTCGATTTCCGCATCCCCTCCTCGCTCGACTTTCCCGCATTCACGATTTTCTCGACCAACTACCCGGCCTACAAGATGTTCATGCTGCTGGTGTCGGTCGCGATCTTCGCCGGACTCCTGATCGTCCTGAAAAAGACGCGCATCGGCCTGATCGTCCAGGCCGCGCTGACCCATCCACACATGGTGGCCCATCTCGGCCACAATGTCGGGCGCATCTTCATGCTGGTGTTCGGTGTCGGCACGGCGCTGGCCGCGGTTGCCGGCGTGATCGCGGGGCCTGCGCTGGTGACGCAGTCGAACATGGCCGGCCTACTGGGTCCGATCCTGTTCGTGGTTGTCGTGGTCGGCGGCCTGGGCTCGCTGCCAGGCGCCTTCGTCGCCTCACTGCTGATCGGTTTGATTCAGACCTTCGCGGTGTCGATGAACGGCTCGCTGTCGGGCGCGTTCGGTCCGCTCAGCCCCGCTTATGCCACGACCTGGCTTGCCGACATCTGGAGCGTCACGATCGCGCAGATCGCGCCGATCGTGCCTTACGTGCTGTTGGTGCTGGTCCTGATCTTCCGCCCGATGGGTCTGTTAGGGACCCGCGACACATGAACCAAATTGCAACAAGTGCGGCCCCGCCGCTGCCGACCGCAACCGAGAAGCTCAAATTCTACGGGATGTGGGTGACGGCCGCGATCGTGCTCGTGCTGCTGCCCCATGTCTTGGGCTCGGGCGGCTCGCTGACGACGTTCAGCCTGATCGGCATCTCCATCATCTTCTCGCTGTCCTACAATATCCTGCTCGGACAAACCGGCCTGCTATCGTTCGGGCACGCGGTGTACTACGGCCTCGGCGGCTTTTTGGTGATTCACGCCATCAACATCATCGGCCCGAACAAGTTGCCTATCCCGCTGCCCGTCATTCCCCTCATCGGCGGACTGACTGGACTGTTCTTCGCTGCTCTCCTGGGGTGGGTCTCCACCCAGCGCTCGGGAACGGCGTTCGCGATGATTTCGCTCGGCGTTGCCGAATTGATCGCTTCCTCGGCGCTGATCCTGCGCAGCTTTTTCGGCGGCGAGGCCGGCGTCTCGGCCAACCGCACCAGACTGTTCAAACTGTTCGGCCTGGGTTTCGGTCCGCAGATCCAGATCTATTACCTGGTCGCGGCATGGACACTGATCGCGGTGATCGCGATGTACGCGCTGACCCGCACCCCGCTCGGGCGGATGTGCAACGCCGTGCGCGACAATCCCGAGCGCGTCCAGTTCGTCGGCTACAATCCGCACGTCGTCCGTTACCTCGCGTTCTGCTTCGCCGGCTTCTTCGCAGGCATTGCGGGCGCGCTGGCCGCGATCAATTTCGAGATCGCCAACTCCGCCTATCTCGGCGCGGCGCAGTCGGGAACGGTATTGTTCGCCGCCTATATCGGCGGCATCGGCTTCTTCATCGGTCCGATCGTCGGTGCGATCTTCGTCACCATCCTCTCGCTGGGCCTGAGCGACCTGACGCAGGTGTGGCAGCTCTATTTCGGATTGATCTTCATTGCGGTGGTGTTGTTCGCGCCGGGCGGCATAACCGGGTTGTTGATGATGCATCGCCCGCTGGTCAAGGCCGGCACGCTGCAGCAGGTTTTGCCGAGCTATCTGGAAGCCCTGATGCCGACGCTGGCCATGCTCGCCGGCCTGGTGCTGGCGGTGGAAACGATCGTGCACTACACGGTCAACCCGGGCGATGATTCCCACATCAAGGCGTTCGGCGTCAGCTTCGATGCGGCGAGCCCGTACATATGGGCGATGTCGGCCGTTCTGCTGGTTGGCGGGTTCCTGGTTGCGCGCAAGAGTTGGGGCCGGGTGGGAGAGGCGTGGGACAAGGCCGGCGCTGTGCCGCGGGAAGAGGATATCACCGCATGAGCGCTGCGATCGAACTTCGCGAAATCAAGAAGAGCTTTGGCAACATCCCGATTCTCAGGGATATCAATCTAAGCGTGGCGCAGGGCGAACGCCACGCGCTGATCGGCCCGAACGGCGCGGGCAAATCGACCACCTTCAATTTGATAAGCGGATATTTTGCGCCGACATCCGGGACCGTGCGGTTGCGCGGCGAGGTGATCAGCGGCCTGCCGCCCTACCAGATCAACCGTCGCGGGCTGTCGCGCAGCTTCCAGGTCACCAACGTCTTCGCCAATATGAGCGTATGGGAGAACCTGCGCTGCGCAGTGTTGTGGTCGACCGGCCAGCGCTACGCGTTCTGGAAGAATATCGACAATCTGCCGGAGGTGCGTGAACGCACCGCGCAGATTCTGGCCGACATTCATCTCACGGCACGGCGCGACGTCCCGGCCGGTCTTCTGACCTACGCCGAGCAGCGCGCGCTGGAGATTGGCATCACGGTGGCCGGCGGCGCCGATGTGATCCTGCTTGATGAGCCGACCGCGGGCATGAGCCACGCAGAAACCGAGCGCGCCGTGGCGCTGATCCGCCGCCTGACCGAAGGCCGCACGCTGTTGATCGTCGAACACGACATGAGCGTGGTGTTTGGGCTGGCCGACCGGATCTCGGTCCTCGTGTATGGCCAGATCATCGCCTCGGGAACGCCGCAAGAGATCCGCGGCAATCCAAAGGTCAAGGAAGCCTATCTCGGCGAGGAAGCGGCATGATGCTCCAGGTCGAAGGACTTCACGCCTATTACGGCAAGAGCCACATCCTGCAGGGCGTCGACATGCGCATCGATGCCGGCGAGGTGGTGAGCCTGTTGGGCCGCAACGGCGTCGGACGCTCCACCACGGTCAAGGCGATCATGGGCGAAGTGTCGCCGCAAGGATCCATCAAATTCAACGGCTGCGACATCGCGGGATTACCAAGCTACCGCATCGCGCGTCTCGGCCTCGGCTACGTGCCTGAGCATCGCGACATCTTCCCAAGCCTGACGGTGCGGCAAAATCTGGTTCTTGGCATCAAGGATACCAGGCGTCCCGGCAAGTGGCGGCTCGAAGACATGCTGGAAATGTTCCCCAATCTCGCCGCGAGAGCCGACACCGCGGCCGGCGTCCTGTCCGGCGGCGAGAAGCAGATGCTGACCATCTGCCGTACGCTGATGGGCGACCCTGAACTCATCATGATCGACGAGCCGACCGAGGGGCTTGCTCCTCTCATCGTGCAACAGGTCGGCGATCTGATCGCCGAAATCGCCAGACGTGGCCTTGCCATTCTGCTGGTGGAGCAGAAACTCTCGATCGCGATGCGGATATCGCACCGGGTCTATGTGATGGGCCATGGCCGCATCGTGTTCGAGGGCACCCCTGCGGAACTAAAAGCGAACGAAGCCGTCCGCAAGGAATGGCTGGAGGTTTGACGGCCGATCCGCCCTGATCGTACGAAGCGTTCTAGTCCGGCGTATCCCGTCCGAATAAACTCGCAAGTGAACATCAGAAGTGAGCGTGGGCAATTCCGGTCTAGTGTCCCGATTCCGAAGTTCGTACCATTGTGCGGCCCCTCTTTTGCGAACTTCGGAATCGAAAGGACACTAGCACACCTATAATCTAGTGTGGCTTTGGTTCAAAAGTCCGCATGACGAACTCGCGGCATCAATATTGCGGACTTTTGAACCGCCACACTAGAGCCTTTTCGGTTCTGATTGAATCAGAACCGGGCTCCAATCTTTTGTTTTGACGCGTTTTCTTCACGCGAACCGGTATCCACTTCGCTCGAAAACGCTATAGGCCAACAGCGAAAGGCCAGTCGTTGTCATCGCGCGAGTTATTTCCTGCTTGGTGCGTAGAAGGTGCCCTCTACCTCGCATATATCGTCGCCATTCAGCCGATGGACTTCGACGATAGTGCGCGGCGGATAAGGACCGGCGCCCCACAGCTCCTCCTGGACCTTGTTCACGAACGGACGGAAGCGATACATGTCCGTGACATAGACGACGAGGCGAACCGCATCACGTAGCGTTGCTCCTTCGGATTCGGCGATCAGCTTCATGTTGAGGAAGGCCTGACGGATGCGAGCCTCGTCGCCCTGGATCGGCAGGTTTGTCTTCGGATCGATGCCACGCATTCCGGCAACGAAGACGAAGTCGCCGGCGCGCGTACCGAGACTCCATGTGCCCGTCGGCTTGATCGCACCGTCCGGCGCAAGCGTCTTCACCCCGGCAGAAGACAGCGGAAACTGCTCCGCTGCTACTGGATGAATCCCTAGCAACGCGACAATCAATAGCATCACCTTCTTCAAGCTAGACCTCCTGTCTTTTTTGGAAATGCAGCAGCCATCCTTCGCTGCCGGAGCAGACGAGCTATCTCACATCCTCGACTCTCGATCGCGTTTAGACCAGATCGCTATGTGTCTTGAATGGTCCTGGGCAATCATGATTTTATCGACCGCGAATTTCGGGATATATCGCACTGCAACAATCGCCTTGAGCGGCAGGCGACCCGTCTCCCGCGCGTCCGCGCTATGGCGCCGGTGCGCATGAAATTTGTCGGCATGTCAGCCAAGCGACATTCCAAACCACGGCTTTACCTGATTGAGGCCGTGCCCCCGACGATCGGACCCCGGGCCCAGCACGACCATGCATGGCATCCGGTGTACCAGTGGGGGCAAAACATCATTAGTCGCATGGTTTAGCCGGATTGGCCGATATAGGATCGTGCCAGTCTTACAGCGAGCGAGCGATCAAGAGCGCTAGTGTCCTGATTCCGAATTCGCATCATTTTGCGGCGACTTCGTTTGCGAACTTCGGAATCAAAGGACACCAGCAAATCATTGTTTTCTAGTGGTCCGATTCCAACATTCGCATCCCGTCTCAGCAGGCAGTCTTGCGAATGTTGGAATCCAAGGACCACTAGCAAATATCGGTTTCTAATGGAGTTTTGGATTTGACATTCGCTTTTCGAACCCGCCATCAGTACCGTAGCGAATGTCAAATCCACTCCATTAACGTGGCTTTGGTTCAGAAGTCCGATGACGAACCCGCGGGCTGCGATGATGCGGATTTCTGAACCGCCACACTAGCCCAGGCGCCGTTTTCCAGGAGGGGCCGATTGGACTACACGTTGGAAGTGCGCGGGGTGTCACTGCGCTTTGGCGGCGTGCGTGCGCTCACCGACGTCAATTTTGGCGTCAGGGGCGGTGAGCTTTTCTCCATTATCGGCCCCAACGGCGCCGGCAAGACCTCGATCGTCAACTGCATCTCGGGCCGCTACCGGCCGACCGAGGGCCATCTGTTCTATCGGGGAAAGGACATCACGGCGCTGAAACCGAACGCCCGGCCCCGGCTCGGCATCGGCCGCACGTTTCAGAATCTGGCGCTGTTTCATCATATGAGCGTGCTCGACAACATCATGGTCGGGCGTCACCACCTCCTGAAGAACAATTTCATCACGGGATCGCTGTACTGGCTCACAGGCGCGCGGCGCGAGGAGCTCGAACATCGCCGCAAGGTCGAGGAAATCATCGACTTCCTCGATCTGCAATCGGTGCGCAAGGCGACCGCCGGCACCCTGCCCTACGGCTTGCGCAAGCGCGTGGAGCTGGCGCGCGCCATGGCGCTCGAGCCGCAACTGATCCTTCTCGACGAGCCGATGGCCGGCATGAATTTCGAGGAGAAGGAGGACACGGCGCGCTACATCGTCGATCTCAACGAAGAGTTCGGCATGACCGTCATGATGATCGAACACGACATGGGCGTGGTGATGGACATTTCGCACCGGGTCATGGTGCTGGATTTCGGCCGAAAGATCGCCGAAGGCGATCCTGCCGCGGTGCTGGCCGATCCCCATGTCAAGCGCGCCTATCTCGGCGAGGAAGATGAAGTGCTGGTCGATCCCGACGATACGCCTACACCTGATACCGCCGATCTGAAGTCCCTGCACCACAAGGGGCAAGTTCTTTCAGGGACTTCAGATCGATGAGCGGTATCAGTATCATCAATTTGCCAGTGCCCATGACTTTAAGAAGTTCGCAAAAAGGTATTGCCGAGAGAGATCGCGAACTTCGCAAAGTGGGCACTGGGCGGGAGACTGCAGCATGATGGATTACGCCGGCCGCGTGGCGCAGGCCGACACCTATCCAAAGCTGTTGCGCCTTAACGCGCGCGAACATGGCGATGAAATCGCGCTGCGCGAAAAGGATTTCGGGCTCTGGAAGGTGTTCACCTGGAACGACTACCAGAAGCGCGTCCACGACTTCGCGCTCGGCCTGGTCGAACTCGGGCTCTCCCGCGGCGACATCATCGGCATTATCGGCGACAACCGCCCCGACTGGGTATCGGCGGAAATCGCCAGCCACGCGATCGGGGCGATGAGTCTGGGCCTCTATCGCGATGTGCTCGACGAGGAAGCCGCCTATCTCCTCAACTATGGCGAAGCCAAGCTCGTCTTCGCCGAGGACGAAGAGCAGGTCGACAAGCTGCTGTCGCTTGCCGACCGCGCGCCGCATCTCAAGCACATCGTCTATTCCGATCCGCGCGGAATGCGGAAATATGACGATCCCCGCCTGATTTCGGCAGACAAGCTCGCGGCCATGGGACGCGAGCGTGCGACCCGCGAGCCCGGCCTCTACGATCGCCTCGTCGATGAAACAAGCGGCGAGGACACGGCGATCCTCTGCACCACCTCAGGCACCACGGCGCATCCGAAGCTGGCAATGCTTGCCGCTCGCCGAACGCTTCGCCATTGCGCGGACTATCTTGCCTTCGATCCCAAGGGACCGGACGACGAATATGTCTCGGTGCTGCCGTTGCCCTGGATCATGGAACAGGTCTACGTCCTCGGCAAAGGGCTGTTGTGCCGGATGAAGGTCAACTTCGTCGAAGAGCCCGACACCATGATGAACGATTTCCGCGAGATTGCGCCGACCTTCGTGCTGTTTGCGCCGCGGATCTGGGAAGCGATTGCGGCCGACGTGCGCGCTCGCGTGATGGACTCCTCGCCGCTCAAGCAAAGCCTGTACGAGATCGGGATGAAGGCGGGGCTTTCGGCGCTGGCCAAAAACCGGCGTTCGGCCATCGCCGACGTGCTGCTGTTCCGTGCGCTGCGCGACCGGCTCGGCTTCACGCGGCTGCGTTCGGCGGCAACCGGCGGTGCCGCGCTTGGGCCCGACACCTTCAAGTTCTTTCAGGCCATGGGCGTGCCGTTGCGCACGCTGTACGGACAGACCGAGACGCTGGGAGCCTATACCCTGCACCCCGAAAACGAGGTCGATCCCGATACGACCGGGGTGCCGATGTCGCAGGCGATCGAACTCCGCATCGACAATCCGGACATCCATGGCGTCGGCGAGATCATGGTGCGTCACCCCAACATGTTCCTCGGCTATTACAAGAATCCGCAAGCCTCCGCAGCCGACATGGAGGATGGCTGGCTGCATTCGGGCGATGCCGGCTATTTCAACGATAACAGGCAGCTCGTGGTCATCGACCGCATCAAGGATCTGGCAGAGACTTCCCGCGGCGAGCGCTTCTCGCCGCAATATCTCGAAAACAAGCTGAAGTTTTCGCCCTACATCGCCGAGGCGGTCGTGCTCGGCGCCGGCCGCGATACTCTCGCGGCGATGATCTGCATCCGTTTTTCGATCATCTCGAAATGGGCGGAGAAAAACCGGATCGCGTTTACGACCTATACCGATCTTTCTTCGCGCGAAGACGTCTACGCGCTGCTGCAGAAGGAGGTCGACGCCGTGAACGCCACGCTGCCGAGCCCGCAGCGCATCTCCCGCTTCCTCCTGCTCTACAAGGAGCTCGACGCCGACGATGGCGAGCTGACGCGCACGCGGAAAGTCCGCCGCGGCGTCATCAACGAGAAATACGCCGACATTATTGAAGCCATTTACGGCGGAAAACGCGCGATCCCGGTCGACACCACGATCCGTTTCCAGGACGGCACCACCCAGCGCATCCGCACCACGCTGAAAGTGGTCGACCTCGCGCATGAGGCTCGTGTCGCGGAGGCCGCGGAATGAGGCGCCCTGATGAACAAGCCGGGATGCGCATTGATGTGTCCTCTCCCCCTGTGGGAGAGGGCTCCACTGCCGCAAGACCTGGACTCAATTTGGTGAGGGGTGCTCCCGCCCTAAGCGTGTTGTCAAGACAAGCCCTCACCCGCCCTCGCTTCGCTCGAGCACCCTCTCCCGCAAGGGGAGAGGGTGCTCGGCTCACCTTTCGTTATGATCGAACCGCATGAACATCGCATTCCTCATTCAGCTTCTGGTCAATGGCCTCGTGGTCGGCACGCTGTATGGCGTGGTCGCGATGTCCTTTGTGCTGATCTACAAGGCGACCCAGGTGGTGAATTTCGCGCAGGGCGAATTGCTGTTGATCGGCGCCTGGGTGTGCTGGGCACTGCTCACCAAATATGAAGTGCCGTTCTGGCTCGGCATGCCGCTGACGCTCGTCTTCATGTTCATCTTCGGCATCGCGATCCAGATCGTGATCCTGCGCCCGATGATCGGCGAGCCGATCATCGCGGTGATCATGGTCACGATCGGGCTTTCGACGGTGTTTCAGGCAGCGCTGAAATGGATTTTCGGCGTCAATCCGCAGCCGTTCCCGCGGGTGTTCACCAGCCAGTCCGTGAGTCTTCTCGGCCTGCAGATCCAGACCGTCTATGTCATGAGCCTCGTCGTCTCGCTTCTGATGATGATCGGGATGGCCTGGTTTTTTCGCAGATCGAAGTACGGCCTTGCGATGCGCGCCACCGCCTTCAACCAGCAGGTGGCGCAATCGCTCGGCATTTCCGTGAAAAACGTGTTCGCGATGGCCTGGGCGATCTCGGCGACCGTCTCGGCGGTCGCGGGCGTGGTAGTGGCCGTCGTCAACGGCGTGTCATCGGGGCTCTCCGCCTACGGCATCAAGGTGTTTCCGGCCGCGATCCTGGGCGGGCTCGACTCGATTGCGGGCGCGGTGGTCGGCGGCGTCATCATCGGGCTTCTGGAGAACGTCGCCCAGTATGTCGACAGCGAATTCCTGCACTGGGGCAATTTGTACGAGATCGCGCCGTTTTACGTGCTGATCATCGTGCTGATGATCAAGCCTTACGGGTTGTTCGGCACAAAAGACATCGAACGGGTGTAACTCATTATGGCAAGCACCATCCTCATCCCCGCCGGCGATTTCCGCACCTCTTACGCGGCCGACACCACCATCTTTCCGACCACGACCAGCCGCAACTTCGCGATTCTCGGCGTTATCGCCGCATGCTTCGCGCCGCAAATCCTCGCCAATTACTGGCTCTCGATCTCGATCCAGATCGGCATCTTTGCGATCGCGGCGCTGGGCCTGAACGTGCTGGTCGGCTTCACCGGCCAGATCTCGATCGGGCACGCCGCCTTCTTCCTGTTCGGCGCCTTCACCTCGGCCTTTATTTCCAACAACCTGCCGGTCCCGGTGTTCTTTGCCATTCCGCTCGCGGGCGTGGCGACCGCGCTCGTCGGCCTGATCTTCGGCATCCCGGCGGCGCGGTTGAAGGGGCTTTATCTCGTCATCGCGACGCTGGCCGCACAATATATCCTGCTCGACTTTTTCTCGCGCGCCGAGTGGTTTTCCGGCGGCTCGGTGCCGGCGAGCGCCAAACCATTCTCGCTGTTTGGCTATGTGCTGCGCGGCGACCGGCAATATTTCTACGTCGTGCTCGCCTATCTCGTGGTCAGTTGCCTGCTCGTCACCAATTTGATGCGCACCCGCGACGGCCGCGCGCTGGTGGCGATCCGCGACCACTACCTTTCCGCGGAGATCATGGGCATCAATCTCACGAAATACCGCACGCTCTCGTTCGGGCTGGCGGCCTTCTTTGCCGGCATCGCCGGCGCGCTGTATGCGCACTACCAGCTCGTGATCTCGCAGGAGGGTTTTGGTATCGAGCGCTCGATCCTGTTTCTCGCCATGATCATCATCGGTGGCACCGGCTCGATCATGGGCACGCTGATGGGCACCGCCTTCGTGGTGCTGCTGCCGGAATCGATGGAGTGGATCAGCCTGCACCTGAAAGGCGGCGCGATCGATCACGCGCTCTCGCTCAACAACAACATCACCTTTCTGCGCGAGATCGCGATCGGGCTGATCATCATCATGTTCCTGATGTTCGAGCCCGACGGGCTGGCCCATCGCTGGCGCCAGATCAAGACCTACTGGAGACTCTACCCGTTTTCACATTGAGCTTGGAACGGGACTCTATCGTATGAGCATGATCTTTTTCGGAAAACCGGTTCCCACTTTTCCGGATCACGCCTAAAATACTCTCTGACAAAAGAACCGGAGGAAAGTCCAATGAAGCTGAAATCCCTGCTCGGAACCGTCTCGCTGGCGCTGCTGTTTGGCGCCATCGCTTCGGCGGCACAGGCCCAGATCGCGATCGGTCATCTCGAAGATCTCTCGGGCGGCACATCCGACGTCGGCACGCCTTATGGACAGGGCGTCAAAGATACCTTCGCCTGGGTCAACAAGAATGGCGGCGTCGGCGGCAAGCAGCTCAATGTCGATAGCAACGATTACGGCTATCAGGTGCCGCGCGCGATCGCGCTCTACAAGAAATGGTCGGCGCAGGACACCAAGGTCGCCGCGATCATGGGCTGGGGCACGGCGGATACCGAGGCCCTGACCGGCTTCGTGGCGCAGGACAAGATCCCGTATTTTTCCGCCTCCTATGCGGCCGCGCTGACCGACCCCGAAGGGCTCAGCGGCAAGGCAAAACCCTCGCCCTACAATTTCTTCTACGGTCCAAGCTATTCCGACGCGATGCGCGCCTTGATCACCTGGGCGGCCGAGGACTGGAAGGCCAAGGGCAAGCCAGGCAAGCCCAAATTCGTCCATATGGGCGCGAACCACCCCTATCCCAACGCGCCGAAGGCGGCCGGCGAAGCGCTCGCCAACGAACTCGGCTTCGAGGTGCTGCCCCCGCTGGTGTTTGCGCTCACCCCCGGTGATTACAGTGCGCAGTGCCTTTCCTTGAAGAGTTCAGGCGCCAACTACGCCTATCTCGGCAACACCGCCGCCTCCAATATCTCGGTCTTGAAGGCGTGCAAGACGGCGGGCGTCGATGTCCAGTTTCTCGGCAACGTCTGGGGCATGGACGAGAACGCCGCCAAGACGGCGAGCGATGCTGCCGATGGCGTTGTCTTTCCGCTGCGCACGGCGGTGACCTGGGGCGGCAATGCTCCGGGCATGAAGACGGTGTCGGAAATCTCGAAAATGTCCGACCCGAGCGGAAAGGTTTATCGCCCG
This sequence comes from Bradyrhizobium sp., assembly GCF_035570375.1. Lineage (GTDB taxonomy): Bacteria > Pseudomonadota > Alphaproteobacteria > Rhizobiales > Xanthobacteraceae > Bradyrhizobium. The sequence goes on from NZ_DATMLW010000103.1 coordinate 19,156, forward strand.
GTGCACTACATCGCCGGTGTCTGCTCGGCGCTCTACATGAAGGAGGCGCTGGACTGGGCCGCCAAGAATGGCGGCACCGGGGGCGAGAACGTCGCCAAGGGTTTTTACCAGAAGAAGGACTGGGTGCCGGCCGGCATGGATGGCGTCTGCAACCCCTCGACCTGGACCGAAAAGGACCATCGCGGCACGCTCAAGGTCGATCTCTACCGCATGAAGGTCTCGAGTTCGACCGATGGCGACATCAACGACCTGATGGCGAAGGGCGCGATCAAGCTTGAGAAGGCCAAGACCGTCGAACTGCCGCGCAAGCCGGAATGGCTTGGGTGGTGAGGTAGAGGTTGCCCGCAGACCGCCCGGCAGGCTCGGCCGTCATCCCCGCGAAAGCGGGGATCCAGCGCGCCGCGGCCTCTCGGTCGATCACAGGCGTCTCTGGAATACTGGGTCCCCCGCATTCGCGGGGGACGACAACTACGGGCAGGCCATGAGCGAAAACCTCGACACCACACGCCCCGCGCCCGGCACATCCCCTACCGCCGCGCCGCTGGTTGCCGTGCGCAACATCGAGGTGGTCTACGACGACGTCATCCTGGTGCTGCGCGGCTTGAGCCTCGAAGTGCCGAAGGGCGCTATCGTTGCGCTGCTGGGAGCCAATGGCGCCGGCAAATCCACCACGCTGAAGGCGATCTCCGGACTTCTCAAGACCGAGGACGGCGAAGTGACGCGCGGCGAAATCGTCTTCGACGGCGAGCGCATCGACGGCATCGATCCCGAACGGATCGTCCGCCGCGGTATTTTTCAGGTGATGGAGGGCCGGCGCATCATCGCCGACATGACGTCGCTGGAGAATTTGCGGCTCGGCGCCTTTACCCGCAGCGACCATGAGGTCGCCGCCGACATCGACATGGTCTTCAATTATTTCCCGCGCCTGAAGGAGCGCACGGGGCTGGCCGGCTATCTCTCCGGCGGCGAGCAGCAGATGCTGGCGATCGGACGTGCGCTGATGGCGCGCCCCAAGATGATCCTGATGGACGAGCCCTCGATGGGCCTTTCGCCGCTGCTGGTCAAGGAAGTGTTCTCCATCATCAAGGCGATCAACCGCGACCTCGGCGTCACCATTCTCCTGGTCGAGCAGAACGCGCGCGCCGCACTCTCGGTCGCAAGCCACGGCTACATCATGGAGCAGGGCAAGGTGGTGCTCGACGGCACGGCCACCGAACTGCGCGATAATGAGGACGTCAAGGAATTCTATCTCGGCGGCGCCGGCGACCAACGCAAGAGTTTCAAGAACCTGAAAAGCTTCAAGCGGCGGAAGCGGTGGCTGTGAATTTGCTACTCGTCATTCCGGGGCGCGCAAAGCGTGAACCCGGAATCTCGAGATTCCGGGTCTGGTCCTTCGGACCATCCCGGAATGACGACGAAAATACAGGCCTCTCATGACCGACTTCTACGACACCCTTGAAACCCGCGACCCCGCGGAGCGCGAGGTGGAATTGTTCTCGCACTTGCCGGACGTGCTGCGCAAGGCGCTTGCAGCGCCCGCCTATGTTGAGCGGCTCAAAGGCGTCGATCCCGCGCGCATCACAAGCCGCTCAGCGCTCGCAACGCTGCCGGTGCTGCGCAAATCGGAGCTGCCTGCCCTGCACAAGGCCGCCCCTCCCTTCGGCGGCTTCGTAGCTAGCCCGCCCGGCGCCTATGGCCGGCTCTTCACCTCGCCCGGTCCGATCTTCGAGCCTGAAGGCGCGCATGCCGACCCCTGGCGGGGGGCGCGCGCGCTTTATGCGGCAGGTTTTCGCAAAGGCGACGTGGTGCTGAACACGTTCAGCTATCATCTGACGCCCGGCGGCTTCATCTTCGATACTTCGGCGCGCGCGCTTGGTTGCGCCGTGATTCCGGCGGGCCCCGGTAATACCGAAGCGCAATTCGAGCTGATCGAGGCCTATTCGCCAGTCGGCTACTGCGGCACGCCTGATTTTCTCAAAATCCTGCTCGATGCCGCCAAAGATACCGGGAGAAATGTCTCCTCGCTCGGGCGCGCTGTCGTTTCCGGCGCGGCGTTTCCAAAATCACTGCAGGAGGAAATCAAGGCCCGCGGCATCGACGCCTACCAGTCGTTCGGCACCGCCGATCTCGGCCTGATTGCGTTCGAGACTGCGGGGCGCGAAGGCATGGTCGTCAACGAGGACCTGATCCTGGAGATCGTGCGGCCCGGCACCGGCGACCCCGTCGCAGACGGCGAAGTCGGCGAGGTCGTGGTCACCACCCTCGACCCCGACCACCCCTGGATACGCCTTGCGATCGGCGACCTCACCGCGGCGCTACCGGGCGCAAGTCCTTGCGGCCGCACCAATATGCGCATCAAGGGCTGGATGGGCCGCGCCGACCAGACCACCAAAGTGAAGGGCATGTTCGTGCGGCCCGAACAGATCGCGGAAATTGCCAGGCGTCATCCCGAGCTCGCGCGGTTGCGTCTCGTCGTCGCGCGCGAGAATGAACAGGACACGATGACGCTGCGATGCGAAAGCGCTTCGTCCAGCGAAGCGCTTCGAGCCGCAATCGCCGCGACGCTCCGCACCGTGACCAAGCTCGGCGGCGACGTCGAGCTGATGGCGCCGGGAAGCCTGCCGAACGACGGCAAGGTGATCGCGGACGAGCGCTGAACGTCTCCAGTCTGGATATCTGATAGGAATATTGAACGGATTCGGATACTCGGCGGCCGGATTCTACCGTCGTTCGACGAGCTGGCGCGTCAACGATCCTCTGCAGCGACACCGAGAGTTTTACCAGAGATCCACGTCTCGACGACCTCGAACCTTGCGTTGAACGCTACCAGGTCCGCTCGATATCCCGGCGCGATCAGTCCAAGCTCGGAGTCCAGGCCCAGAAATCTGGCCGGTGTCCGAGATGCCATTGCAAGAGCGTCAACAAGCGGGATTTCGAGAAGAGCAACGGCGTTACGCACCGCCTCGATCATGGTGAGGTGAGCACCCGCGAGTGTGCCGTCGGAGCTGGTCAAACGATTATCATGCAACGCTATGCGCCTTCCAAGCAGCATGAATTCCTGATCGTGTGTACCAATCAACGGCATGGCATCCGTGATCAGCATTAGTCGATCGCATCCCTTGCAACTGAATGCAACGCGCAAACTAATGCGATCCACGTGGGCGCCATCGCAGATGATCCCTGCAAATAAACGGTTGTCTTGCAGCGCGGCGCCTACCAATCCCGGTTCTCGGGCGCTCAACTGTGACATGGCATTGAATAGATGGGTAACGCCACGTACGCCTCGATCAGCAGCTAGCTCCATTTCGGCTGCGGTCGCCTCGCTATGGCCGGCAGAGACACGTAATCCAGCCGCAATGAATTCTCCAATCAATGACGCAGGCACGCATTCCGGAGCCAGGGTCACAATGGAGCGGCCGCAAATTCCAAAGCTTTTGATGGCGGCAATGTCGCGCCGGCTGGGCAGGCGTATTTCGGATTCCGGATGAATGCCCTTGCGAGACCTGTTAAGTGCCGGGCCTTCCAGATGGAAGCCGAGCACACCGGGAATCTGCAAGCAGGCCTGAGCGACCGCAGCCAACCGTTCGATCACTTCGATTCGATCGGTGATCAGCGTCGGCAAGCAGCCTGTGGTGCCGGCGCCGCGATGCGCTTCGACAATGCGTCGTACCCCAGCCTCCGTTGGCTGGTCATTGAGAAGAACTCCCCCACCCCCGTTGACCTGGATGTCTATGAATCCTGGTGCAAGGATAACATCTTGGGGCAGGTTCGTTGACGCGCGCGCCCTTTGCTCTCCGAAGCTGATGCTCTCGATCCGATCATTCGAAATCCTCACCGATGCGGGCCCGCGCATGGCGGTTCCATCGAAGACCTGCGTTGCACCAATTGTAAAGGTGTTCGGAGACACTAGATGACCCATTGGCATCCATCCAACAAGGCAAGTCACGGGCTCGTGAAACGAGCCGCGTACACCGGTCGCGGAGCTTTTACAGAGCTGTCCAAGAGCTACATATTCCTTCATCCGCCCTTTGCGAGGACCTGCAAGGAAACCCTTCGAGTTAAATAGAGATGGCGCGAAAAGACACCACTTATCTCGGAATTGACGGAGGTGGCAGTCGATGCCGAGCTCGCATCGAAGACGGAAATGGTAGGCTGCTCGGCGAAGGGACCTCGGGGCCAGCCACAACGCGGATTGGCGTCGAGAAGGCTTGGCGATCTATTATGGAAGCTTCCGAAGCGGCAGCCGCGCAGGCTGGACTGAAGCACGAGGATTTATCGCGGTTGCACGCCGGAATCGGCCTCGCCGGTCATGGGCGTCGAGGCGCGGAAGCGGCACTCGAAAGGATCGCACATCCGTTTGCGTCTGTTCTCTTCATAAGCGACGGCATGGCTGCGTGTCTCGGCGCCCATAGCGGCGCGGACGGGGCGATTGTTGTAGCCGGCACAGGTTCTGTCGGTGTTGGCCTGATCGGCGGTCGCGAAATCCGTCTGGCTGGTTACGGTTTTCCAATCTCGGATGAAGGCAGCGGTGCCGATATCGGTCTGCAGGTCGTTCGATTGGCTCTTCGCGCGGCGGATCGCCGCGCCAAGATGTCCCCGCTGCTTTCGGAGGTGCTGAGCGCGTTCGATGATGACCCTTATCAGGCGGTCGCCTGGTCCGAAGAAGCAAGGGCCACGGACTATGCCGCTTTCGCACCTCTCGTACTGCGCCACGCAAACCAAGGTGATCCGATTGGCCGTCGCATCGTCGAACGTGCAGCTGACGCGATCGGCGATCTGCTCGATTTGTTCTTGGCGAAGGGAATTGACCGGCTCTCCCTGGTAGGCGGGTTGTCGGACGAAATTAGCCCTTGGTTGACGCCTGACCTGCGCAGCCGTCTGAAGCGGCCTGACGCCGATGCGGTTGCCGGCGCGTTAATGGTCGCTCGACGGCGGTTTGTCCTGCCCGAGAGGGAAACCGACCGCCAACCGATTCCAAAGTTTCGCGTTTGATGGTGCATGGATCAGGTGCATGGCTACTGAAGAAGTCGACCCCCGCTTTGCCGATCTTGACGGTTGGTCGCTGGCCTCGGCGATGGAAGCAATGTGGGAGGGCCAACTTGCGGCTGTTGCGGCCGTCGGCCGTGCGCTGCCTGCCATTACCGCGGCTACGGACTTGGCCAAGGACGCGCTGCGGGATCGCGGACGTATCGTTTACGTCGGCGCCGGCACCTCAGGCCGCGTTGCCGTCCAGGACGGCGCCGAACTGACGCCGACCTTTGCGTGGCCCAGGGAGCGGCTCCACTTCATTGTTGCTGGCGGGGACAGTGCACTTGCCACAAGCATCGAGGGCGCCGAGGACGATATCGAGGATGCGATCCGTCAGATCGATGAAGCAAGGCTCACGGCACAGGACGTGGTTATAGCCGTGTCAGCCAGCGGCACAACGCCGTTCACGGTAGCGGCGCTGCAGCGGGCTGAAGCGTCTGGTGCTGTTACGATTGGCCTTGCCAACAATGCGGGCGTCCCCCTGCTCACATCGGCAAGGTGCCCGGTGTTGATCGAGACGGGACGAGAGCTGATCGCCGGCTCGACGCGAATGAAAGCGGGAACGGCCCAAAAGGTTGTACTCAACCTGATCTCTTCGGGCATCATGCTGCGCCTTGGTAGAGTTTATTGCGGCATGATGGTGAATATGCAGCCGACCAATGCCAAGTTGAAGCGGCGCGCAGAAGCAATGGTTGCTCAAATCGCCAGCTGTGATCAGGCGCAAGCGGCATGCGCTCTTGAACAGGCCGACGGCGATATCAAAACAGCAGTCCTTTTGGCCCTGGGTTCCGATAAAGCGGAGGCCGAAGCTGTTCTCAAAAGCAATGACGGCAATCTTCGCCGCGTGCTTGCCGAGCTCGCCAATGATCGCATCCAGCGGCTCAAGAAAGGCGACGCGCAATCAAGACGGAGCCGTTGAGCTGTGACGACTTCAGCGATGGCGAGCGAAATCGGTGAAAGCGCGGACGTTGTCTCACGGATTGTTCGCAACCGCCGCGCCCTGGCCGAAATTGCAAAAGGGCTGAGGATTGGCTGCGCACCCCTGTGCGTCCTGTGCGGCCGAGGAAGCTCGGGCCACGCCGGAGTTTTCCTGAGATATCTTATCGAGACGCGACTTGGCCTTCCCGTTTCGGCCAGCGCTCCGTCGGTCACCACGGCATTTCGTACCCCGCTGGTACTTCGGGATGCATTATTCATCGTAGTCTCACAATCTGGCCGCAGCCCGGATCTTGTCGCGGCGACCAGGTCGGCTCGCGCAACGGGCGCCCGCACAATCGCCATCGTAAATACGACTTCGTCGCCAGTCGCAACGGCTGCAGAGTTCGTCATTCCGATCGAAGCGGGCGCGGAGCACTCCATTGCAGCGACAAAAACGGTGATCGGCTCGATGGCTGCAGGTGCTGCACTTATTGCGGAATTGGCTGAAGATCAGGCGCTCAGATCGGCGCTTGACAGACTACCCGACCGCCTGGACCGCGCTTTGGCACTCGATTGGTCTGAAGTTTCCGACGACCTTGCCAAGGCGTCTGCTGTTTTTGTGGCTGCTCGGGGGCTGGGCTTGGGCTGGGCCCGAGAGATCGCTTTGAAGCTTTCCGAAATCCTTCGCTTGCCGGCAATCGGTGTAAGCGCCGCGGAGCTGCAGCATGGTCCGCGTGCGGCATTATCATCGAGGACGCCCGTTATTATGATGCGCATTATGGACGAAACAGCTGCCACCGTGGATGCGCTGGCAAACGAGCTGCGCGCGCAAGAGATCGCGCTGCATCTGTGTGGCGGACCACACGGCTCGCTGCCCTGGCTGCAAGAAGATGATCCCGCCACTGACCCGATCACCATGCTCGTTCCGGCTTATCGCGTGATAGAGCAGACAGCCCGCCGGTGGGGATATGACCCGGATCGTCCTCCTCGTCTCAGCAAGATTACGGAAACGTTCTGACTGTGGCTTTTACGATTGAAACAGTGGATTCTTGCGGCGGCCAGCCCAGAGCTCTGTCCCCGCCGGGCTAACAGCAACGAACGATAATAAGGTGATCGCAGACGAGCGCGGTTAAACGCCGGTCTTTCCGAGCAAGTCCTGCTGTTACGACGGGCCCTTCAACTGAAATCCTGAAAACAACCCCATGCAAAGTAGATTTGCGCGAGGTCTCATGGCTTCCATATCAGGTATTTCATCGAGGAACGACCGCGGTTTTTGGGCTGTCTGCCCCCTGCCCGGGAATGCCGAGCCCAGCGTACGTTAAGATCGTTTTGGCGTAGCATTTTCCGAATGTGCTCCCACATTGCTAGTGAAAGTTGAATTCGTTGACAGCAACTGAGGGGGCATCGTGAGCAGTTTTTGTCCAAGCGGGTATGTGCCTTCGCAAACTGTGATTGTGGAAGCCACGCAATATTGGTTTGCCGATCG
>NZ_DATMLW010000104.1:0-9632 GCF_035570375.1 Bradyrhizobium sp.
GGTCGCCTTGATCGCCGTCGCTCGCAAGCTGCTCACAATCCTCAACGCCATGCTCAGGACCAAAACGCCATGGCAACCCGCTTGACAGCCAACACAGTCGCTCACCCCAACCCTCTCCCAATGGGAGAGGGGCGCACTTTCATCGTGGTCGCTGTTCAACTTAACTTCATCTGGCTTTAGCTTCATGCGAACAATCCATGCATGAACCAGTTCGGTTGCACGGCCCTGCCGTCTGCCTGCGCGATCTCGGTCTCGTAAAGTCCGTCGCGATAGAGCCAGAACCGCAATCCCGTTTCGTCCTCGACCCGAAAGTAATCGCGCGTCAACATCACTCCTTTCGCCCGCCACCACTCCATGGCGATGCGCTCGGGACCTTCGGCGTGGATCACGGCATGGGTGGCGCGGCGCCAGACAAAGCGTGCCGGCGGACCATCCGGCACCTGGGCGATCACTTTGATCTGTTCCGGCCGTTCGAACAGCCGCAACGGCCGCAATGGCGGTTCGCCCACGGCGCGCACCGGCCATGCGGCGTGCGTGGCGGCGACCAGATGATACTGCGCAGGCGCCGCCCGCACCGCGCGCTCCGGAATATGGGTGTCCTGCGGCAGGTGCACGACCACGCGCTTGCCGCCGATACGCGCGGCAATGCGATCGATCAAGGCGGTCAATTCGTCACTGTCGTGCACATTGGCGTCGAGATCGCGCTGCTGCTGCACGACGATTTCGGTGCGGCTTGCGCACATGCGGATGAGATCGAAGCCGAAACCGGGATCGAGCGGGTCGCTCAAGGCCTCCAGCCGCTCGCGAAACAGGCGATCGACCACCTCGCCTTTGGTCACGGGCTGACCGGTATCGACCAGGATGGCGCGGACGATGCCATCGGTCCGGAAAAAACGCGCTTCCAGCCGCCGCGCGCCCCTGCCCTGTTGCGACATCGCCGCCACCAGCATCCGCCCCAGCCCCGACAAGGTCGCCGAGATCACCCCTTCGGTCAAAACCGGCTCGGCGAACCGCTTTTCCACGATGTAATCGGGCAGCGGTTTGCGCGGACTGATCGGCGCATCGCTCTGGCCCAGCGCCTGTTCCAACAGCGTCGTAAAAGGAGCGCCGAACCTTGCGGTGATTTCATGCCGCGTGCGGTCCGCCACGTCACCGATGGTTTTCAGACCGGCGCGGCGCAGGCCCGTGACGATAGCCGCGTCCGCACCGAGCGCCGAAACCGGCAGCGCCCTGACCGCTTCGGCTTCCTCGCCTTCGCGGACAATGCGGCCATGGACATGCCGCGTCAGCGTGCGCGCGCACACGGCCGTGCCGGCGATGGCGGCCGAGACCGCAAACCCCTGCGCGGTCAGAATGCCGCACAAAAGCTGCATCATCGCAGCCTCGCCGCCGAACAGATGCGCACAGCCGGTGATATCGAGAAACAGGCCGTGCGGGGAATCGAGCGCCACCAGCGGGGTGAAGCGGTCGCACCACTCGGCAATGGCATTGAGCGCATGATCGTCGGCGGCCTCATCGGCATCATACACCTGCACGTGAGGACAGATGGCGCGGGCATTGGCCAGCGTCATGCCGATAGCCAGGCCGGAACGCGCGGCGGCATCGTCGAGCGCAAAAATCTGGAATGCGTTGTTCTGCTTGGCGATGACGATCGTGGGCGTATCGCTTGAACCATTCTGTGGGATTGTCAGATAGAGGTTTGATCCCTCCCCCCGCGAAGCGGTGGGGAGGGAAGGCCGAAGCGAAGCGGAGGCCAGGGTGGGGGGCTCTTCTCTTGCACCCCCCACCCTGACGCTCATTTCATTCGCGTCTTCCCTCCCCACCACTCGCTTACGCTCGCGGGGGGAGGGATAAGAGGGCGCGTCGCAAGAGATATGTTCAGCTCGCGCGTCGCCGGATAGCAGGCGCTTGATGCGGTCGATCGGCAGGCGCGGCAGCCACAGGCTGAGGATACGTCGCCGGTTTTGCGAAAAGGCACTCATCACATTTCCATTCCATGATCCACCGGCCAACAGGGCCATGACGGTTGCGGACAAGTTGCGCATCAAACAGAGGCACGCCCCACGCGCTCCACGCCGATGAAGGAGGCGGCGAATGCGCGGCACGAACGATCCATCGGGTCTCGGCCGTTGACGACTGAGGCTCCGCCGCCATCCGCAGCACTAGGGCTGTGACGCCTGAGGCTTGCGCGGCCAGCGTCAATTTGCGGCTGGCTGTGAGGTCGAGCTGTCGCGTCTCGCCCCAGACTTCCAGCACGACGGCGCCAACCGCATCGCAGACCAGCGCGTCGGCGGCCGTCCGCAACGCGCATTCCACGTCGGCTGCGCGCACGCTCACGAGAAGACGCGGATCAAGACCAAGTTCGGCCAGCCCGCTCATCGACACCGCACCCGATTCAATCTCTGTGAAACCCTGCCGTATCCACACCAATGGCCGCCGGCCAGCGGAGCGGCCGGCAAGAGCGGCAACAAAACCGGTCGCCGCAGCGCTCTGCCGGCCGGTTTGCGCAAACACTTCGTGCATGACGCCCAAGGCGAGCCCGCCTTGCAGCGTCGCATCGGCATCGGCATGCCCGAGCCTCACCCTGCGTGGTGAACAGGTCTCGCCATGCGCCTCGATGCGCTCGATTCTGCCGCGCAAGACCGCAAGCGCGCGCTCTCGCATCACCGTTCCCTCTACAGGTCTGGACCGCTTCCGGTTGTTTTGGGAGATAACCGGAAGCCGGCTCATTTGTTCATGATATGTTCTAATTTAAAGCTAACATCGTCAAAAGAGTCAATCGGGATGGAAGGAAGATTTTTTGTGAACAATTCCAACGAGATCGAAGGAACTCTGTAGCTGCTGCCTGATTAAACCAGGGCTTGCGGCTTGATCTCTCTCAAAACCAATCGGGAAATGGCCATGGCAACCGCAACGAGCCTCAAAACCCTGCGCGAAGAGGCGGCCGATTGCCGCGCCTGCCCGCTCTGGAAGAACGCGACCCAGACCGTCTTCGGCGAAGGCCCTGCCCAGGCACAGGCCGTGCTGGTCGGCGAGCAGCCCGGCGACAAGGAAGACCTTGCCGGAAAACCGTTCGGGGGCCTGCAGGGCAGATGCTGGACCGCGCCCTGATCGAGGCCGGCATCGACCGCACCAAGGTCTACGTCACCAATGCGGTCAAACATTTCAAATTCGTGCCGCGCGGCAAAATCCGCCTGCATCAGAAACCGACAACGGGCGAAATCAAAGCCTGCAGGCAATGGTACGAACGCGAACTCGCCGCCATCAAACCGGCCCTTGTCGTGGCGATGGGCGCCACCGCCGCGCAAAGCGTGCTCGGCAAAATCACACCCATCAACAGGAATCGCGGCCGCGTGATCGACCTCGATCACGGAATGAAGGCGCTGGTCACGGTGCATCCGTCCTATCTGCTGCGGCTGCCTGATGAGGATTCCAAGGCTCGCGAATATGGACGTTTCGTCGATGACCTGAAAATCGCCGCGACGCTGTTACGAACATCGGCGCATGCGGCGTAGAGCATGATCTGGACCCGGAGGGCCGCGTTAGCGCAAAGTGGAAACCGGTTTTCCCTTAGCTAACAAACGCGGAACGCGTTTGCGCGCAGATCATGCTCAAACAAACAGATGAGACCATGATGCGATTCCACTTAATCGCATCATGATCTAGATCGTCGCGGCCCAGGCCGGCGCCATCTCTCGCCGTGAAGCGGTATATCCCGCTCCTGTCATCTAACCTTCAAATACGCGGTCGATGATCGAGGCTTACCGTATCAGGGGCGTCGCCATGACCGATTTTGCACTTAACCAAACCATGCGTGGGACCGGCGGTGGGCCGATTCAGCCTGCCTCAAGGCCCAATCTCGATAAGGGTTTCAACCCACTGACGATGATACTCTTTTTCGGCGTTCTCGCTGCCGGCCTGCTATTTGTCGCCTACAGCATTTATGCCGACGTCGAAGAGACCGGCACCAAGGTCACCACCTACCTGCCCTACTTGCTGCTGATGGTGGCGCTCTTGATCGCGCTCGGCTTTGAATTCGTCAACGGGTTCCATGATACCGCCAACGCGGTGGCGACCGTCATCTACACCCATTCGCTTCCGGCCGAGGTCGCAGTGATGTGGTCCGGTTTTTTCAATTTTCTCGGCGTGCTGCTCTCGAGCGGCCTGGTCGCCTTCGGCATCGTCTCGCTGCTGCCGGTCGAACTGATCCTTCAGGTCGGGAGTAGTGCGGGCTTTGCCATGGTGTTCGCGCTATTGATCGCTGCGATCATCTGGAATCTCGGCACCTGGTATTTCGGCCTGCCGGCCTCCAGTTCGCACACCCTGATCGGCTCCATCATCGGGGTCGGCGTCGCCAATGCGCTGTTGCGCGGCCGCGACGGCACCTCCGGCGTCGATTGGAGCAAGGCGACCGAAATCGGCTATGCGCTGCTGCTCTCGCCGCTGGTCGGTTTCATCTGCGCGGCGGTCCTGTTGCTGCTTTTGAAATTCATCGTCCGCAACCCCGCGCTCTATGCCGCGCCGGAGGGCAACAAGGCGCCGCCGCTGTGGATCCGCGGCCTGTTGATCCTGACCTGCACCGGCGTCAGCTTTGCGCATGGTTCGAATGACGGCCAGAAGGGCATGGGCCTGATCATGCTGATCCTGATCGGCACCGTGCCGACGGCTTACGCCTTGAACCGCGCTTTGCCGGAATCGCAAGTGGTGCAGTTTGCGAAGACCTCGGCTGCGGCTTCTGCCGTGATCTCGGCCAAGGGCGCCGGCCACAGCATCATCGGCGATCCGCGCCCGGCGGTGACCCAATATGTCGCCCACCGCCACATCAACGAGGGCACCTACCCCTCGCTTGCGGTGCTGGTGAAGGAAGTCGGCGAGCAGGTTCAGAAATACGGTTCACTGAAGAAGATGCCCGCGGAAGCGGTCGGCAACACCCGAAATGATATGTACCTGACGTCGGAAGCCATCCGTTTCCTGATGAAGGACAAGGAGAACGATCTCAACAAGGAAGAGAGCGGCATCCTGAACGCCTACAAGGGCTCGCTGGACAACGCCACCAAGTTCATTCCGAACTGGGTGAAGATCGCGGTGGCGATCGCGCTTGGCCTTGGCACCATGATCGGGTGGAAGCGGATCGTGGTGACGGTCGGTGAAAAGATCGGCAAGTCCCATCTCACTTATGCGCAAGGCGCATCCGCCGAACTCGTCGCCGCCGCCACGATCGGAGCGGCCGACATGTTCGGGCTTCCGGTCTCCACCACCCACGTGCTGTCATCCGGTGTCGCCGGAACCATGGCAGCCAACGGGTCGGGACTGCAGATGGCGACCATCCGCAACCTGCTCATGGCATGGGTGTTGACGCTGCCCGCGGCAATTTTGATTTCCGGCTCGCTGTACGTGATCTTCGCGCGCCTGTTCTGATTGCGAACGTAACTAAAGCGCGATGATTTTTAGTTGAATCGATCTCTCGGCAGAACTCGGTTCACCTCTCCCGCTTGCGGCGGAGGTCGCCGCACTCCCGAGTGCGGCGGGCGGGGGCCGTACTTTGAAAATTGCGAGCCGTCCCAATGAATCCCCCTCCCCAGCCCTCCCCCGCGAGCGGGAGAGGGAGTTCACTTCCGTCGTAGTTACAGCGCAGCCTGGCTTCATCACGCCTTAGAAAGAAAAAGGCCCGCGTTGGATGACCCGGGCCTTTTGCATGCCTGTGGTCCCAGGCGTCACACGGCGAGCGTGTTCTCGACCAGCTTGATCCAGTATGACGTGCCATGGACGATGGCTTCGTCGTTGAAATCATAAGCCGGATGATGGAGTCCCGCGCTGTCGCCATTGCCGCAGAAGATGAACGCGCCCGGCCGCTGTTCCAGCATATAGGCGAAATCCTCGCCTCCCATCAGCGGCGGCATGTCGTGGACATTGCTCTCGCCGGCGACCTCTCTCGCGGCCCGGATCGCGATGTCCGTCTGCGCGGCGTGATTGACCACTACCGGATAGCCGCGTTCGAAGCTCAGATCGATCTTCGCCCCGGTCATCCGCGCCACGCCGTCGACCACCTCCCGCAGGCGCTGCTCGACCAGTTCCCGCACCTCGGGCGTCAGCGTGCGGACGGTTCCCTTCAACTCGGCGGTTTGCGGAATCACGTTGCGCGCATTGCCGGCATGGAATTCGCACATCGACACGACGGCGGATTCCAGCGGATCGACACTGCGTGACACGATCGATTGCAGCGCGGTGACAAGCTGCGCGCCGACCATGACGGAATCGATCGCGGTATGCGGACGCGCCGCATGTCCGCCGCGCCCCTCGATCCTGATGTCGACGGCATCCGTCGATGCCATGATCGGACCGGGACGGATCGCAAAGGAGCCGATCGGGATTCCGGGACCGTTGTGCATGCCGTAGACCTGCTCGATGCCGAAGCGGTCGAGCAACCCGTCCTTGATCATCGCGGCGGCACCGGCACCGCCCTCTTCCGCCGGCTGGAAGATGACCACGGCCTTGCCGGCGAAGTTCCGCGTCTCCGAGAGGTAGCGCGCCGCACCAAGCAGCATGGCGGTATGGCCGTCATGGCCGCACGCATGCATCCTGCCCGGCGTCCTGGAGGCGTAAGGCAGGCTGGTCGCCTCCTCGATCGGCAACGCGTCCATGTCGGCGCGAAGGCCGATCACCCTGATATCGCCGCGGCCGACCGGCTTGCGCCCCCTGATCACACCGACGACACCGGTGCGGCCAAGTCCCGTGGCGACCTCATCGCAGCCGAACTGTCGAAGCCGTTCGGCGACGAATGCGGCGGTGCGATGCACCTCGTAGAGCAATTCGGGATGTTCGTGGATATTCCGGCGCCAGGCCTGGATATCGGGTTGCAGATCGGCGACGCGATTGACGATGGGCATGGAAAAAGCTCGGGCTAAAACCTTCAGGTATTCACCATCTGACCTGATTCCGAAGTTCGCATCATTGCACGGCATACTCGTTTACGAACTTCGGACTTCTGGTTCAGAAGTCCGCATCGCGGCAATAATGATGCGGACTTCTGAACCGCCACACTAGCACGCCAGCCCAAATCGGCCCAATAACATTGACAAGAGTAGCCCTTGTCCCCGCCACATGTGTCTGACTGAATGCATGGGAGGGGCATGACGACCGTCAGGGATTGGACCGGAATTCGGGATGGCAAGGCGGCTTGAAGGTGAATTCGACTATATCGTCGTCGGCGCGGGCACCGCAGGCTGCATTGTTGCCAACCGCCTCTCCGCCGATGGCCGCAAACGTGTCCTCATCCTCGAGGCCGGCGGCAGCGACAACTGGATCTGGTTTCACATCCCGGTCGGCTATCTCTTCGCCATCGGCAATCCGCGTTCGGACTGGATGTTTCGCACCGAGCCGGAGACCGGTCTCAACGGCCGCTCGCTGGCCTACCCGCGCGGCAAGGTGATCGGCGGCTGCTCCGCCATCAACGCCATGATCTCGATGCGCGGACAGGCCGCCGATTATGATCACTGGCGTCAGCTCGGGCTGAGGGGGTGGGGATATGACGACGTGCTGCCTGCCTTCCGCCGCCTCGAGGATCATTTCCTCGGCGAAAGCGAGCACCATGGCGTCGGCGGCGGCTGGCGGATCGAAGCCCCGCGCCTGTCATGGCCGATTTTGGACGCGGTCGGAAAAGCGGCCGAACAGATGGGAATTCGCAAGATTGCGGATTTCAACACGGGCGACAATGAAGGGGTCGGCTATTTTCACGTCAACCAAAAGCGCGGACGCCGCTGGTCTTCGGCGCGCGGCTTCCTCAAGCCCGCGCTTAATCGCGCCAATCTGCGTCTCGAAAAGAACGTGCTGGTCGATCGCCTGATCATCGAACAGGGCCGCGCGGCCGGCGTGCGCTTCGAGGTCGGCGGCGAAATCATGGAGGCCCGCACCAGGGGCGAAGTGATCCTGTGCGCGGGCTCGATCGGCTCGACGCAGATCCTGCACCGCTCCGGCGTCGGGCCCGCCGAATGGCTTACTCCGCTCGGGATTGATAGCGTCCTCGATCGGCAGGGCGTCGGGCGAAATCTTCAGGATCACCTGCAACAGCGGGCGATCTACAAGGTGTACGGAATACGCACCCTCAACGAGACCTATTATTCCCTGCCGCGGCGCGGCCTGATGGGCCTCGACTATCTGCTCCGCCGTCGTGGACCG
The DNA here is from genome assembly GCF_035570375.1 of Bradyrhizobium sp. Classification (GTDB taxonomy): domain Bacteria; phylum Pseudomonadota; class Alphaproteobacteria; order Rhizobiales; family Xanthobacteraceae; genus Bradyrhizobium. Next base: position 8,176 of record NZ_DATMLW010000104.1, read on the forward strand.
TTGACCATGGCGCCCTCTCAACTCGGGATCTTCACCCGCTCGGATCCACATCGCGAGCGCGCCAATATCCAGTTCCATGTGCAGCCGTTATCGCTCGACAAATTCGGCGACCCGCTGCACCGCTTTCCCGCGATCACCGTTTCCGCCTGCAATCTGCAGCCAACCTCGCGCGGTGCCGTGCGCATTCGCTCGGCCTCGCCCGTTGAGGCACCTTCGATCGCGCCGAATTATCTGTCGACGGAAGAGGACCGTCAGGTTGCTGCCGACGCGATCCGCACCACACGGCGGCTGATGAAGCAGAGCGCGCTCGCCCCCTATCGGCCTGAGGAATTCTTGCCCGGCCCCTCGGTCGGCGATGATGAGGCGTCGCTGGCAAGGGCTGCCGGCGATATCGGCACCACGATTTTTCATCCCGTGGGCACCGCGAAGATGGGCGTGGCGAGCGATCCGATGGCGGTGGTCGATGAGCGCTTGCGTTTTTTCGGCATTGCCCGCCTGCGCATCGCCGATGCGTCGGTGATGCCGACGATCACCTCGGGCAACACCAACACCCCGACCGCGATGATTGCCGAAAAAGGCGCGGCGATGATGCTTGAGGATTCGCGCTGATCCGCCTGGTCTCGTGAATTAAAGCATTTCGCCTAAGCGCTCTTGCGCACCGCGTTGTCGACCAGCGTCTTGCCGAGCGACCAGATCGCACCGGGAACCTTGTGGCTGGAAGCGATGACATTGTCGAACGCCGTCTCGATCCACGTGCAGTCCTCTTCGGTGATGGTCAGCGGCGGCAACAGCTTGATGGTGTGGCTGCCGTGGCCGGAGACCTGGGTCAGGATCTTGTGATCCTTGAACAGCGGCACCGTGATGAGCTGGCAGAACAAGCCCTTGTTGGCGGTTTCGAGCACGTTCCAGGACGCTTTCAACCGCAACGATTTCGGTGAGCCGAACTCCAAACCGATCATCAGGCCCTTGCCGCGCACTTCCTTCAAGAGCTCATAGCCTGGAACCATTCGGGTCAGAGCCAGCCGAAGCTCGGCGCCGCGTTTGGCGGCGGCCTCGATCAGCTTCTCCGACTTCAGAACCTCGAGCGTGGCTATACCGGCCGCCATCGCCAGATCGTTTTTGGCAAAGGTCGATCCGTGCACGACCGCGCGGTCCATCTGACTGAAAATCTTGTCGAACACCGCCTTGCGGGTGAGCAATGCGCCCACCGGAACATGACCGCCCGACAGCGCCTTGGAGAGCAGCACGATATCGGGCTCGACATTCCAGTGTTCGACCGCGAGGAATCGCCCCGTTCGACCCATTCCGGTCTGGATCTCGTCGGCTACCATCAAGGTGCCATATTTGCGGCAGAGCGCGGCCGCCCCCGGGAGAAACTCGTCGGTGGGCATGTTGACGCCCTTGCCCTGGATCGGCTCGACAATGAAGGCGGCTACCTCGCGCGAGGACAATGCCTG
>NZ_DATMLW010000105.1:0-10284 GCF_035570375.1 Bradyrhizobium sp.
GCGGCGTCACGAACAGCACGTTTTCCGGATCATACTCTAGATTACCGATCTCTATGAAATGCGCATTTGAGGATTTTACGGCTTGACGACTTTCGAATGGATCATCGGCTTGCTGCTCGGTGCGGTCGCGCTGTCGGCGCTGGCCCGGCGGATCAAGGTGCCCTACCCGACCTTCCTTGCCATCGGCGGCGTATTGCTGGCGTTCGTACCACACGGACCATCCTGGACGCTGGAGCCCGATCTGGCACTGGCGCTGTTCGTCGCACCGGTGCTGCTCGACGCCGCCTACGACACCTCACTGCGCGACCTCCGCGACAACTGGCTGCCGGTCTCGACATTGGTGTTCCTCGCGGTCGGCGTGACGACCGCTGTCGTCGCCGTGCTGGCACGTTGGCTGGTCCCGGACATGCCATGGGCCGCCGCGATCGCGCTCGGGGCCATCGTCGCGCCGCCGGATGCCGCCGCGGCCACCGCCATCCTTCGCCAGGTCAACCTGCCCTACCGCATCCTCAAAATCCTCGAGGGCGAGAGCCTGCTCAACGACGCCAGCGCGCTATTGATCTATCGGGTCGCGGTCGGCGCCGTTGCGGTGGAGCATTTGAAATGGAGCGAGTTCGCGCCCTCGGTGGTGCTGGCATTAGCGGGCAGCCTGGTGGCCGGCTATTTGTTTGCCAGGTTATGGCTCCTGCTGTCACGTCGGGTGAGCGAGGCGCCGAGCGCGATCATCCTGCAATTCGCCGGTGCCTTCACGGTGTGGATCGTTGCCGATCGCATCGGCCTTTCCGGCATCCTGACCATCGTTGCCTATGGCATCACCATCGCGCGGACCGCCCCGGCGCGGACCCCGGCACGGCTTCGGGTGCCGGCCTATGCGGTGTGGGAGACTACCGTCTTCATCCTCAATGTACTGGCGTTCATGGTGATCGGCATGCAGTTGCGGCCGATCTGGAGCCGGCTTGACGAGGTGGTGCGCACCGAATACGTCGCAGTCGCGGCCTGCGTGCTGGCCGCCGTCATCCTCGCTCGTATCGTCTGGCTCATGAGCTATGTCGTCACGCTGCGTACGCGGGTGGCCCAGCGGCTTCTTCTTCGCCGGAATATAGTGGTGCCCACGGTGAAAGGCGGCATGGTGGTGGCGTGGTGCGGCATGCGCGGCATCGTCACGCTCGCTGCCGCCTTCGCGCTGCCGGAAAACTTTCCCTATCGCGACCTGATCCTGCTGACGGCTGTCGCCGTGGTGCTCGGCTCGCTCGTCATTCAAGGCCTGACGCTTCGCCCGCTCATCCTGGCGCTCAAGCTGAAGCAGGATAATCGAGTGGCCGTCGAGGCCGCTCGCGCCCGCGCCATTACCTATCGGGCAGCGCTCGACGAGATCGAGGGCGACCCGTCGGAGGAAGCCGAAATCCTGCGGCTCGAATATCGCGCCATGCTGATGCGCGCGGAGAGCGATCCCCATGGCGGGGTCCCCACCAGCGAGCTGCCGGCCGATCCGCTGCGGCGACGGGCGATCGGCGCCGCGCGCCGCTCGCTCCTGAAACTGCGCCGCTCGGAAGAAATCGGCGACGACGCCTTCCATCAGATCGAGGAAGAATTGGACCACGCCGAACTCAGTGCCGAGGCGTGAGCTGTCTCGCTAGATCGGGATGACTTATCTTCGAATCGTCATCCCGCTCCATGCTTTTGTTTAAGCATGACTTTTTCGGAAAACCGGTACCCAGTTTTCCGGATCACCCGGGCCTCAGGTCTCACGGATTCCGTTGGCAAGAAAAGCCTGCCCAGAAAGAGACATGATGGCCGACTCATGGGCGATACGAATCAACGGCGTACGTGCTGCAGCGCCATTGTCCCGTCCTGCTCCGTGGCGCCACCTCAGCCCTGCTCACCCAAAGGAGCAGGGCCTTTTTTGCGGCATCGAACCGCAGACGATCTGTGTGTGAGTGGGAATCGCTATCTACGCACGCTGTTAATGCAAGGCGCTCGCGTTATTTTGCAAGGCCAGCAAACTGGGCAAAACACAGTTTTGGCCCGTGGCTAACGGCAGCGGCAAACCGCCTGCATCACAACGTGTTGGCGACTGCCCTAGCCAACAAGTTGGCGCGGGTTATTTTCGAGTCGCCGACCCAAGACACTGGACGAGATTCCAACGCATCCGCGCGAGATGCCGCGCTGTCGCGATTCCGGTGGGCCATTGTTTCGAAAAGCCTTGGAAGATCATAGAACGAGAATTGGCCCACTCTCAGGCTAACTCGTTGTCACTGTTCAGTTGTCGTATTCCGAAGAGAAGCGCGAGCCCGTGAGCGACATCGACATTGCAGTGGCGGATAGTCTGAAAGTGCTTGACCTCAAACGGCCGATTAGAGAAGCGACCGAGATGGCGTGGCGCTGCAATATGTCGCGACGGGCGAGGAGCTGACCTCCCACTCCGGCTCCCTCGCGACTGGCGAGGGCCGCGGGAGCGAGGTTGCGAGCAAAAAAGTTGAATATCCCGTGTCTCTTTTCGCCGCCTCAGGGCATTGACGATACGCCCATCGTGGGGCTCGATCAGTGCCGAGCGAGCGGAGGAGACGAGATCATGGGCTACAAGCCGATCGAGTCCTACGGCGTCATCGGCGACCTGCACACCGTTGCCCTAGTCGGCATCGACGGGTCCATCGACTGGTGCTGCCTGCCGCACTTTGACTCGCCGAGCGTCTTCGCGGCGATCCTCGACGACCAGAAAGGGGGCTCATTCCGCATCGCCAGTCTCTACGAGGCGCAGCACAAACAGATGTACATGCCTGACAGCAACGTCCTGGTGACGCGCTTTCTTAGCGACCAGGGCGTCGGTGAAGTCGTGGACTTCATGCCGGTTCAAGGCTCGCGCGAGATCAGAAAGATCCACCAGATCGTCCGGGTAGTGCGGGCGGTGCGCGGGTCGGTCCGCTTCCGCCTCGACTGCCGGCCGGCCTTCGACTTCGCCCGCCGACCCCACCAGGTCGTCCTTGAGGGCCGGGGAGCGATCTTCGAGGCGCAAGGCATGAAGGTCTCGCTAGTCAGCCGCTTCCCGCTTGGTCGGCAGGGCGACGGCGTCGCTGCCGAGTTCGTCCTCAACCCCGGCGAGACGACCACGTTCATCCTCCGCCAGGTAGAGGAGAACGGCCACGACAGCGTTCATGACGGCATCCTGCTCGAGGCGCGGCTGGTCGGCACGGAGGCCCTGACGCAGACCCTTGCCTTTTGGCGGCAGTGGCTAAGGAAGTGCAACTACTCAGGTCGCTGGCGCGAGATGGTCCACCGCTCGGCGCTGGTGTTGAAGCTGCTGACGTTCGCGCCGACCGGCGCGACCGTGGCGGCGCCGACCTGCGGGCTTCCGGAAGAGATCGGCGGGGTGCGCAACTGGGACTATCGCTATACTTGGGTGCGCGACGCCGCTTTCACCAATTACGCCTTTCTGCGCCTGGGGCTGACGTCGGAGGCAGAGCAGTTCATGGCCTGGTTGGAGCAGCGGGCCGTCGAGGGCGCCCGGGGCGACCCGTTGCAGACCATGTATCGCATCGACGGCGGGCACGAGCTGCCCGAGGAGGTCCTCGGCCACCTCGATGGCTACCGCGGCTCGCGTCCGGTGCGAATTGGCAACGCCGCTGCCGAGCAGCTACAGCTGGACATCTATGGTGAGCTGATGGACGCCGTCTACCTGTACGACAAGTACGGGACGCCGACCGCCTATGACTTCTGGTGCCACCTGCGCAAGATGCTCGACTGGGTAGCGAACAACTGGGAGCGACCCGACGATGGCATCTGGGAGGTGCGCGGTGGACAGCAGCAGTTCGTCTACTCCAAGGTGCAGTGCTGGGTGGCGCTGGACCGAGCGATCCGCCTTGCGCAAAAGCGGAGCTTGCCGCTGGACCGCACCCGCCTGGCCGCGGAGCGAGACCGCATCTACGAGGCCATCATGACGCGCGGCTGGGACACGGAGCGGCAGACCTTCGTGCAGCACTTCGCCACCGATGCGGTGGACGCGTCCAACCTGATCATGCCGCTCGTCTTCTTCCTGTCGCCGACTGACCCCCGCATGCGCGGGACGCTGGATCGGATCATGGCGGAGCTGGTCTCCGACAGCCTAGTGCACCGCTACGAGATCGGCAGAGGAGCCGGCGACGGCCTGACCGGGAGCGAGGGGACGTTCAATATGTGTACGTTCTGGCTGGTGGAAGCGCTGACCCGGGCGGGCCGCACCGTGGAGGCCCGCTTTATCTTCGAGAAGATGCTGACCTACGCCAACCACCTCGGCCTGTACGCCGAGGAGACGGGTCCGTGTGGCGAAGCGCTGGGTAACTTCCCGCAGGCATTCACTCACATCGGGTTGATCAGCGCCGCGTTCAACCTGGACCGCCGGCTCGGCCCTAAGGCCTTGAGTAGGGTCGGACCATGAGCGCGCAGGTCGCTTACCTAGGGACTTCCATCGTAGGCTGGGTGGGGGAGCTTTCAAGCAGCGATCCGCTCCAGCGCCGCCTCGGCGCATATGCCCTAGGCGAAATTGGTCCCGCGGCAACCGAGGCTGTGTCCGACCTCGCCGCGACCCTCCAGGACCCGGTCGGGTTCGTGCGCGTGTGGGCGGCGGCGGCCCTCGCCCGGGTGGCGCCGCCAGGTGGAGAGTCGGTCACCGTCCTCATCGCGGAGTTGGGCAATGAGCTTGCCTTCGTCCGCAGCTTGGCGGCCTGGCACCTCGGGCGCCTCGGTCCGGCCTTCCCGGGGATCGAACAAGCCCTCCTCCCCCTCCGACAGCTCGCGGGTGATAAGGATCCGAGCGTGCGGGTCGAGGCCGCGCTAGCGCTGGGGATGCTCGAGGGGAAGGGCGCCCCGCCGCCGGAGCTGAAGTCCTTGTCCTCTTGAGCCTCCGGCGGCGTCGAATAGCGTCCACAGTCATCGTTCGTTATTGGCAGCAGGATAGCTCATCTTCCGTCACGACGCGCTCAATCTTGTCCGACTTGATCCGGTATCTAAGACGTCCGTCCGCTTCGACCGGCATACATTGAACGAAGGTGTAAATCTCTGGCAGCTCGACCTGCACCCACCCCTGCGGCCCTTGACCGCGATGAATGACTTCGTCTTGTAGACGGTAGGCATGTGACATTCTGCGTCCCCTTTTGGATCGTTGTACTATGAAACGAATTACGGCAGTGGAAAACCCGCAATCCGGCGGGCTCAAGACCTAGCCGCCGGGAACGGAATTTTTTGGGGCCCGGAGACGGGACGCCAAAAATCGCCGCTCAGGCGCCTGGTGACTTGCAGAGACCAAAATCCAAGAAATGGAAGGCCCGCAAATCCCCGCAGAAAGAGCCCGAATGAGGGTCGTCTTGGAAACGCGAGGTTTGCGAAGACTGCGTGGTGGGCGCATCAGGGCTCGAACCTGGGACCCGCTGATTAAGAATCCAGACAGATTTCATTTGAGATCAATGGCGTAAGAGCAAACTTTGTTTTTTGGGCCGCATTGAGTTTGTTTGGAAATTGCCTTTCCTGCAAACTCGCAAATAGCGGCGCGTCATAAGCGCCATTTTTGGGAGCTAACCGATGCGTGAGCGCCCACCTCGCGCCCGGCTACGAACCTCCCCAGGAGACGTTCCGGTGAAAAATTTTGGCGCGGCTACAGCTTGAGCGCGACGCTCCCCGGCGCGAGGCTGCTGAAGGTCCCGGCCTGGTCGATGGCTGGGTAGTCCGCAGATATGGTCTGTGATACCGCGCCCTAAGAAGGTAGAGCGCGCCCTCGTCCCTTGGCCAGCGACCTTGACCACCTTCTCCGAGTTTCCCTTATTGATCGTGGCCAGGTAGGAGGCGGCCGTGGCCCGTCTGATGCTCCTGGCCTCGGCGGCTCTGCTGACCCGTGACAGCTCCGTGGTGCGCATGACGGACCTCTCGCCAACTGAACCAACTGGTTCCAGTGGTTCCAGTTGAGTAGTCTAGCACGCGCAACGCGTAACAATCTATGCTGCGCGTGCCCACGCGATCAGCTCGTTGCGGAGCATGCCCACCGCAACGATGAGCCGGAAGAACGTCTCGTAGTCGCTTTGAAAGTACATCTGCGCCCACGGCGGTGGTGGCTGCGTGAGCACGAGCTTGGTCAGCCTCGGCCACAGCTTGTTGTCGTCCAGGGGAGCGATCAGCTCCCGCTTGAGGTCTGCGATCAGTTCCGCTGGCTGCTCCTCTCTTCCGTTTGCGACGGCTTCTCCCTCTGAAGCGACATCAAAGGTTTTCTCCGTTGGGTCGACTACAAAGCACTGGCCTGTGCCGTCCAAAGTGAACACTTCGAACGACGTGGCGAACGAATCAAGGTCGCGCTGAATTTCCAGTGCTTCCTTCGCCGCGTCCTCCGGACTGTCTGCCTCCAGTTCGATATCCCAGCGTATTGAATAGAATGCCATCCGTGCTCCTTTTCCTCGCGCGCTCGGCACCCTGGCGCCGGTGGGATGGATACGCGCGATCGTCTGTGATCTTGATGCCGACTGGATCGGCGCACAAGCCGACCTCCCACGACCCGCCAATTCCCTTACTTTGGCCTAGGCAAAAGTAAGGTAGCCCCGGCCTTGGAGCTGAAAAGCCTTTGGTTCTAAGGGGTTTGCTTGGTGGGCGCACCAGGGCTCGAACCTGGGACCCGCTGATTAAGAGTCAGCTGCTCTACTCGCAAAAACCATGCGAGCTGTCCTTCCCTGCTGAGTCGTAAACGGAAAGTTAAACTTGAAATTCCGGGCACCAAATTTCGCCCGAGACTCTGGGTTCGGAATCGCTCCATGTTTCCGGTATGTCGCACAGCTTGATGGTCCCGAACGGCCGGATTTTTGTCTTGGTTGCACTGGCGGCGGCCTCGTCGATCAATGCTTTCGTGCTGTTAGCGATGCCTTAGATTCAAGGCGAAAGTTCAGACAGTGGATCGGAAATAGTCCGCACAAGACCTTGGAAGTGTGCAGAAATAAGGACCGGCCATTGGCCTATTGAGGCAAATTCGGGCTGTCCTCATCTCAGACTTACCCCTCCGATTTGCACGCTAATCTAGCCGGACGCTCGACCAAGAGCTTGTTACTCTTTCGTCCGCGGCCTTCTGCGTTTTCCATACTTGAGAGTTCAGCTCCAGTGGGAGCGGCCGACCGTTCGAACACCGCGAACCGTCCGAAGTAGTTTTCGAGGCGCTCGGCTCGAATAGCTGTCAATTTCACGCGAATATGGGAGCAGCGCAATGCCGCGGCGTCCGGCCAAGATCATACAAGCAGATATTGCCCGCGCGATCCGCGCCGCCAAGGCAGCCAGCGCAGGCGAAGTCACGGTCGATGGAGAAGGCGTTATTCGGCCCAATCGCACGATGAGTTTATAGCCGCCGTTCCACTTTTGGCCTCGCCTGAGCATGATGCTCGGGATGATCAACACGTCCGACATTTTCTCGATTGGCGAAAACGCAATTGCGACCGCGTCCGCGATAAGACGAAAGCCCTCCAGTAGGCCCGAATGACAGTGCGCAAGAAGGACAACTTGCTTCGGGGCGATCGGACGCCAGCCTATGTCGACCGGGAAACCGGAGCGGCCGAATTGCTAATTTCGACAGACACTTGGGATCAATGGGTGAAGGAAGGCCGCCTGCCCCCACCGTGCGACACGTTCCCTTCGGGCACTCCCCGCTGGCGCTGGGAAGACGTAGACCGTAAACTTTGCGGCCGGACGGCGTCGGACACCACCGATGCGGCCATGCGTGGAGCGTTGAGATTTGGCCAGAAAAAGGGAAACCGGCGTGACACTGCCTGAAGGGGTAGAGACCAAAACCATCCGCAAAAAAAGCGGAAAGGCCTACACCTACTATTATTGGAATCCCGGACGAAACACCGACCGCGAGGGCGAGCGGATCAAGTTGCCCGATGCGATCAAGCACCCGGCACGGTTTTTCGCCGAAGTCGAGCGGCGCCGGAACTCGACTCCTACCAGTTATCCGGCCGGCTCGATCGGCGATCTCATCACCCGATACCGCGCAAGCGACGAATTCAAACGGCTCTCCGAAGGCACACAATCTAATTACGAAGTGCACATGCGCCGCTTCGAGGCGCACGATACTTGGGGCATGGTGGCGGTTCGCGACCTGGCGCCGATCACGGTCCAGACCGCACGCGACGTGATGAAAGAAACCGCGGTGATGGCAAACCAGATGCTGTCGGTCGGCCGCACTATCTGGGATTGGGCGATTCCGCTGGACCTCGCCAAATTCAATCCGTTCGACAAGGTGAGAGACTTCGACATCCCAGACCGCGGGCATGTGCCGTGGCCGTCATGGGTGATCGACTATGTCCGAACGCACGCTTGGCCGGATCTGGTGCGCATGATGCGGCTCGGCGTGATGACCTGCCAGCGCGGCAGCGATCTCATCAGGATGGGGCCCGAGCACCGCGACCGCAACGGCCTCTGGTGTCGCCCGCTCAAGACCAGAAAGCGCCGCAGGTCCTTTCACATTCCCCTCGCGGCAGCCGACGCGCTCGAGATCGACCGGTGGGCCGAGACGCCGGTGACCTTCACGAATTCACGGTGGCTGAAGCCGATCGATCGCTTCCGCGAACACCTCTATCTTTATTCGCCGAAGGGCGCGCAATACACCGCTGACGGCCTGCGCGCGCGTTGGGGTCGCTGGCTTGCCGACACCCCGGAAGGCCGGGAGATATGTCGCCGCTGGAAAGAATGGGTTGCCGCCCAGGTCAAGAAGTACGATTGGGACATCGAGCCCGACGACACTGACCATCCGACCATCCACGGGCTGCGCGGCACCGGCATCTTGGCGCGCGCCGAGCAAGGCTACGAGGTGGACCAGATCGCCAATGACATCGGCATGTCCAGGCAGAACGTCGAGCACTACATGCGCTTCAAGGATCAGATGCAGGTCGCGGCCCAAGGGCAAAAGCGGCTTCGGCTGGTCTCGAAGGAGGACTAGACCGCGAACGTTTGGACCGCTATATCACCGCTGCCAGACGCCCGATTTGGAAAACTCCTTGGCGATCTTGGAAAACTTCCGAAAAAAGCGCTGTCAAATCAGCTACTTCGGTGGGGAATGGTGTAACGGTAGCACAACAGACTCTGACTCTGTTTGTCTAGGTTCGAATCCTAGTTCCCCAGCCAGCAAAATCAACTACTTAGCTCAAATTTCGAGACCAAAACTTCCCAGAAAATCATATTGGGAAGACCATGGGAAGGCAAAATGCCGCAGGGGATTCCAACTAAGCTTCGGGACGCTTTCAGCGAGGCAATTGCCCACTACGGTAGCTGGCGTTCCGGGGAGCCCGAGCCCGAAATCAGCCTAGACATGCATCGGATATCGATTAGCCGGGTTTGCGTTGCCGTTACTGCTTACGATGATCCCATTGACTCGGAGACTTGGAGTCATCTCGCGCGCTGCGTGCGTCGTGTGGATGGGTTCCCACCTGAGAGAACTTTCGCAAGCGCTGCACAGTTTCTCAAGTGTCTGATAGACGAGCGAGCAGCGAAACATCGCCGCCGGAGCGGGTCTGAGTAAGCGCGAGACCGTTGAAGCCCCGCCGGCAACAGACGCCGGCCCGCGCCCTGCAAAAGAAAACCCCAGCCAAGGCGAGCGAAGCGGCTGGGGCTCTAGAGGTGTCGGCTGCCTGGTAGCGGTCAGCCGATCAGTTCAACTTACGCTCGGCTGTGTCGGTCGTCAGTGTTCAAATTTGTCGCAGCGGGACCGAAGCCCCGCGCCCTCCAAAAGAAAACCCCAGCCCGGATGCGCTCGGGCTGGGGTTCTAGGGGTCGGCCGTCACCATCTCGCAGAGGCCAACCGATACAGTTCAACTTACGCTCGGCCATGTTGGCCGTCATTGTTCTAATTGTCGCAGCCCTCGGGCCCAGGCGCCCCGGTGGAGGTTAGAACAAAGGTCCGCCCTGTTGCCGCCACACACTATCGGAATCATTCCAGCCTCGACTAAAGCTGGGGACGCTAGTCGAAGGGGTGGGCAATGGCGAGTTGCAGATCGAAAGTGCGCGCCGCGGTGCGGGCACTCATCAAGACGCGCGAGCGGACTCGGCGTCGCATTCGTCGGCGCAATTTGCTGGCACATCGATAGTCAGAGTCACTGAATTAGAAGATCAGCGGTCCAAGAAAAGCAGGGCACCGTCATGGCCGGCCGGACCTTGCGCTAGATCATGGCCCCGGTGTCACAGGTCGTCATATCCTGACCGATGGCCCCGTTCCTCTTCACCTGCCCGACGACATCGATGAAGGTTCAACATTGGTCGGACCAAAACGATGACGTGCGAGAAAACGAATAT
>NZ_DATMLW010000106.1:0-4238 GCF_035570375.1 Bradyrhizobium sp.
ATGCAAAGATCCTCTTCCGCGTCACCTGGTGATGCTGAACCGCGTTGCGCGGAGCGCCGAAGCCTTCGACATCATCCATTTTCATGCGGATTTTCTGCATTTTCCATTGTTTGCCCGGCTCTGGGGCAAGACCGTGACGACGGCCCATGGCCGCCTTGATCTTCCGGACCTGCAGCCCCTCTTTCGCGAATTTCCGATGATGCCACTGGTGTCCATCTCGGACGCTCAGAGGGCACCGGTGCCCTGGGCGAGCTGGCAGGGCACTGTTCATCACGGCCTCCCGACGGATCTTTATCTTCCGGGCCGCGGAGACGGCGGCTACCTCGCTTTTATCGGCCGCATCAGTCCCGAGAAAGGGGTGGAAAACGCGATCAAAATTGCCCGCCGCGCCGGAATCCCGCTGAAAATCGCGGCCAAGGTCGACAAAGCGGATCTTGATTACTACAATGCCAAGATCAAAAGACTGCTCAAGGGTCCGGGGGTGGAGTTCATCGATGAGATCGGTGACCGCGACAAAGGAGAATTTCTCGGTCGGGCGATGGCGCTGCTTTTCCCGATCGACTGGCCGGAACCCTTCGGGCTGGTCATGATCGAAGCGATGGCCAATGGCACCCCAGTCGTTGCGTTCAGGAAAGGCTCCGTTCCAGAAGTTATCGACGAGGGGCTTACGGGCTTTGTAGTCGATAGCGTCGATAGGGCGGTGGCCGCAGTTCCGCGTGCCGCAGCCCTGGATCGGAGCGGGATTCGACGTTGCTTCGAAGAGCAGTTCTCGGTCGAGCGCATGGCGCGCGACTACATCGAGCTTTATGATGATGTGCTGCGGCGCAGTTCGATCGACGCGGTTGTCTTGAGCACCAGGGCAGCCGGTCAGCGGGAAGCGGCCTGACCTCAGGGAGCAATACCGACGAGACTGCGCCGGCCGCCGAGCGGGCCGGCGATGAGGAAGCGTCACCGTTGAGCTTCGACACCGGCATGTCGGCTGACGAGGCTTGTCGTCAAGGTGTCGAGACCTAAGGCAATGCCGGTCATGCAGTTGCCTAGAATCATGCCGAGGAGCGGTATCGCATAGCGTGGGTCGTACCAGGGATTTGGCCGTAGCGCGGTTAAAGGGCAAAGACTGTAGCGCGGCAATCTGGATAGAAAGCCGTATTGCCTCACCGGGGAATGTTCCCGAGACGTCAAGCGTTGCCTCACCAAGCGTGCTCCCGTTGCCTCATTGATCCTCCGGCCGAGCCGCAGCTCCTTTTCTGATTTGCCCCGGAGCCGACTATCAGGAACCTCCCGGACAATGCGAAGCGAGCCACGGTCAAAGGCGACGCTTGCTAGCGGCCTTGCTGGCTGCAGGATAAAAAACTACCGATCATCAGTCGAGTTCAGCCAAGTCGAGCGGCGCGGGGGCGGTGGTTGAGGCAGAGGTTATGGGTGCTTGCGGAAAATCACGTAGGCCGAGTGGTGTTCCGACACCTCAGAGGAGGAGCGTGAGAGACCAAGTCTGTCGAGCAGGTCGTCGAGATCCCATAGCGCTACACCGACTATCCAAAGCACGATCTGGCAGGAGGTGGTGGTGGGCTCATTGCCGAGGTCCGCTGCCGCTCCCCTCGGGATTTCGATCAGTTGCAGGTTTGGTCTGACGGATCGTGTGAAGAAGCGGTAATTGGACGCATCGCCGTAGACATGAATGTTGCCCGAGGCGCAGCCGGGCGTGTCTAGTACCAGTGCCGCCGAGTCCCGCCATTGCTCATTTACGTCGATCGTATAGTAGGCGGCCAGCGCCTGGCACATAAGCCCGATTTGAAGGACCAGATACGCCGTGCCCACGATAGTGCCCCAGCGGCGCATTAGGCACGAGGTCAGCTCTGCGGCAATCACATATATAGCCGGAAGAACGACGATCATGTTGCGGCTCGTCAGGATTGGTGTGTGGACCGAGATCACACCCGCGGCGGCCAGTGTCAGCAGGCAGAGCAGGGCGCAGGCACCGATCGTCGAATTCAGTGCCACACCGAAACGCCATCCTCCCGTCGCCAGGAGTGCCACGGCCGCACCGATGAAGACGAGCAGCGAGGCGCTTCCGCCGAACGCCAGGTGTTTGAACCAGTCAATTGAAGCCGCGACCGAAAGCTCTCCGATCCAGGTCGCTCGCTCGCTGGTGATGAACCGAGAATGGTAAACCACCCATGGCATGAATAATGCGACAGCCCCGCAACCGGAAAGTACGACAAGCGCTCTGTGCCGGCTGTCAACCAGAAGAAAGCAAGTGAAAAACGCCGCCATCGTAAGGAGGAAGCCGAAGTAATGCGTGAAGGAAGCGAGCAACGCCGCCATTGTGAGCATAGTGAGTGCCCCGCGCGCGGCGCGGTCTTCGCGCGGCATGCAGCGTAATAATCGAATGCAAGCCACGGTGATGAGCGTCGACAGCAGCAGTAGGAGCGCATAAGAGCGTGCCTCCCGGGCATACCAGACCGCACCCGGTGAAACGGCGAGGAGCAGCGCCAACGCGACGCGCGAGCTGCGAGATAGCGACGCGCTGGGGAGTATCCCGGCGGCGCAGACAGTCAATATTCCAAACAAGACGCTCGGAGCGCGCGCAACGATCTCCGATTGGCCGAGCGCCGACGATGACCACCGCAGAATCAGATAGTAGATGGGCGGATGAGTGTCGGCCAGCACTCGGTCCCAGAATTGGCGGAACGGCAGCGTCGGGTCCGTGATCATCAGCGAAGAGATTTCGTCGGTCCACAGGCTCTGAAAGTCGAGCGCATAGGCCCTTAATCCGGCTCCAAACACGACCACGATGCAGAGGGCCATCGCGAGGCCGTTCCGACCGAGCCGTAGGCCTGTTTGGTCTTCCCATCCGTATCTGCTTTGCCGCACCTTCATCCTGGTCGCCGGCCCCGACGCGGCAACATTCCCTGAGGCGGATTCGTTGGTTCCCGCGGTTGCACCGCCGCGAATTCTCCCACAATCGTCTGCCTCAAAAAAACCCGCGCAGATAATAACCCGCCCCTTCCGCTTCGCGACGGCGCTTTCCGATTGCGGTCCCTTCGCTTTAAGTCAACTTGCGACTACCGTGTCCGAGCCCGACACGCCAAATCGGCCAGTTCGCTGCTGAAAATGCTGAAACCGGTGAGATACCCGCCCGGCCGGGCGAGACTCCCGACCAGCCCGGTCCCGACCGGGTCGGCGTCCAGAAAGGCGATCGGGATCGTCGAGGTGGCGCTCTCAACGAAAAGGGGGATCTCTCATGCCCGCAATCTATGTTTGCGATCTCTGCGGCAAGCATCAACCGATGGAGGAGCAATTGACCGTGGTCGCTCGCGAGCCCGATCCCGAAGAGTGGCATTTTGCAAGGAGTGCTCTCGAGTCCACATTCAGACGATATTGGACAAGGCCGCCGAGGCAAAGGTGGGGCGGGGAGACTGACCCATCCACTAAAATTAGATCGCTGTATGCTAAAGTCTCAAACTGTCATCGACCTGGGGCCAGCACGATCTCGGTTTCGAGAGCGCCGATCAGAAGCGCATTATGCCGAGTTTGCCGCACTTAGAGATCGTGGGAAGGCTGGCCCCAGCGATCCTCATAGACGACATCGGCGAGGGCAATACGGCGGACTGGCCCGAACCGGCCTATGGGGTAGCCGATCGGCAGCAGGGCGTAGGAATGCACGTTAGGCGGCAACCCGAGTGCGGCCTCCACTTCCTTCTCGAAGTTCAAATAAAGCGTCGTCAATGTCGCACCGAGACCGAGCGCTCTCGCCGCCAGAAGCATGTTCTGCACTGCTGGATAGATCGATGAACCGGACGTGCGGGTCGGTGTCGCGCCTTCGAGGCAGGGCACGATCCACACCGGAGCCTTATGAATGTGATTGGCCAAATATTCCGCCGCATCGAGCAACCGCAAAAATCGCTCGCGGATCATGCCAGGGGCGGGTTCACCCGACCGATACCGTGGGGCAACCTGCTCGTCCCACGCACGCTTGTACAAGGCTCCGACCGTCTCCTTGACCTTTGGATCGCGGATTACCAGGAACTGCCAGCGCTGCATATTTCCGCCGCTCGGCGCACACACACCAGCCTCCAAGATCTTTCGGATCAGCTCGTTCGGCACCGGGTCTGGTTTCAGCCGCCGCATCGACCGAGTGGTTCGGATGATCTCGAACAGGTCGGTGGTGTCCGAGGCTGCGTCAGGCGTGGCACGGTCGGTCATGTCTGCTCTCCGCTGAAAGATCATTGTGCCGG
>NZ_DATMLW010000107.1:0-18787 GCF_035570375.1 Bradyrhizobium sp.
ATCGGGCCGATCGCCGACAACAGCACCACATACATCGCGAAATCGGCCAGCGCCATCAGCGTCGGTCCCGACACCGTGCCGCCGGGACGCAGCATCTGATCGCTGTAGCGCTGGCGCAGCAGGCAGGAAGCACCATCTGCACTTTCGATCGATATATCGCCGCCGCTGAAGGCCTGGGGGAACTCGACGTGGAGAAACTTCTCCAGTTCAGCCACGCTCATTTTCGCTATCGCCATCTTGTTTTGTCCACCCTCGCCTCGTCTTGCTTGTTACATTAAGCTGTCACATCTGCCCAAATGGATTATTCGTGGATTATTCGTGGATATCTCGATGACGCCCCAGGCCGCACACGCCGCTGCACCACAGACGCCGATTCTCCTGCGCGAGACCGTCGGCAGCATCCGCGTGCTCACGCTCAATCGCCCCGCAGCCCGCAACAGCCTGTCGGAAGCCATGATCGCCGAACTGCACGCGGCGCTGAGGGACATTCACGACGATTCCGAGGTGCGCGCACTGGTGATCGCGGCCAACGGCCCGGCGTTCTCCGCCGGCCATGATATGAAAGAACTGACCGCCCGCCGCACCGATGCCGATCGCGGACGCGCTTATTTCGCTCACATCATGACCGCATGCAGCGCGATGATGCAGGCCATTGTGCAACTGCCAAAGCCGGTGGTCGCGGCCGTCCAGGGCATCGCCACCGCGGCCGGCTGCCAGCTGGTGGCAAGCTGCGATCTTGCAGTCGCATCGGAGGCCGCAACCTTCGCCACGCCCGGCGTCGATATCGGACTGTTTTGTTCGACACCGATGGTGGCGCTGTCGCGCAATGTTCCGCGCAAGCAGACGATGGAAATGCTGCTCACCGGCGAGCCGGTCCCGGCAACGACGGCGCGGGATATCGGCCTCATCAACCGCGTCGTCGCCGCCGGAACCGAGCGGGACGCCGCCATCACGCTGGCGCAAAAGGTCGCGCTCAAATCCGCCTATACGATAAAGCTCGGCAAGGCTGCGTTCTATCGCCAGGCCGAAATGAGTCTTGCCGACGCCTATCGCTATGCTGCAGAGGTGATGACGGAAAACATGATGGCGCGCGACGCCGAGGAAGGCATCGGCGCCTTCATCGAGAAACGCGAGCCGAAGTGGCAGGACAGGTAAACTTCATGCGCCTCATTGCAGGGGCCGCGAAGCCTTTCGGACTCCGTCATTTCGGGATGGTGCGCAAGCACCAGACTTCAGATGAGCAATTGCACGTCGGGGAATTTCGAGATCACGGGTTCGATGCGTCTCGCCCCGGAATGACGCCTGGTTGCTTCGTCACGACGCCTTGCAATCACGGCTGAAAATGGAATGACACTTCAAAATGAACCATGACGCCTACGCCGACACGTATATCCGCGAAATTCTCAACGGCGTGAAATCGATCGCGATGGTCGGGGCGTCGCCGGTCAACGTGCGGCCGAGTTACTTCGCCTTCAAGTATCTGGCGCAGCGCGGCTACGACATGATTCCGGTCAATCCCGGCCATGTCGGCAAGAGCCTGCTCGAAAAGCCCTTCGTCGGGTCACTGCTCGACATCGGACGCCCCGTCGACATGGTCGACATCTTCCGCAATTCGAGCCACGTCATGGCGGTGGTTGATGAAGCGTTGAAAATGAAGCCGCTGCCCAAGGTGATCTGGATGCAGCTTGGCGCGCGCGATGACGCTGCTGCTGAAATGGCCGAAGCCGCCGGGCTCAAGGTGGTGATGAACCGCTGCCCGAAAATCGAGTATGGACGGCTGTCCTCGGAAATTTCCTGGATGGGAGTGAATTCGCGCACGCTCAGTTCGAAGCGCGCGCCGGTGCCGACTCAGGGCATGCGGCTTTCCCTGAACCGCATGAGTGTCAGCGGTGGCCAGACCGCCGCATCCGATCGCGCCGCGAAAGACCGGAACGACCTTTCCTGATGTGATGCGAATGCCTGCAGCTTCTTTAACGCGCGATGCAGGGCAAGACAGCCCCGTTGAAGAGCGAAGTCGCCTTGACGGCGGGCCGCTCGGCCATCAGCATAATCCAGCGTCTCGCAAAATAGGGCAAAACAGGAACACGCATGACCGATCGTCCTCCCGGTTTTTCTACTCTGGCCGTCCATGCCGGCGCGCAGCCCGATCCAACCACCGGCGCACGGGCGACGCCGATCTATCAGACCACATCCTTCGTGTTCAACGATGCCGACCATGCGGCCTCGCTGTTTGGATTGCAGGCGTTCGGAAACATTTACACTCGGATTGGAAATCCGACCCAGGCCGTCCTTGAAGAGCGTGTCGCAGCGCTGGAAGGCGGCACGGCGGCACTGGCGACGGCTTCCGGCCACGCCGCGCAGGTCGTTACCTTTCAGATGCTGCTCAATCCCGGTGACGAGTTCATCGCGGCGCGCAAGCTTTATGGCGGATCGATCAATCAATTCACGCACGCCTTCAAAAGTTTCGGCTGGAACGTGGTATGGGCCGAACCGGATGATGTCGAGAGTTTCGAGCGCGCGGTGACGCCGCGCACCAGAGCGATATTCATCGAGTCGATCGCCAACCCCGGCGGTAGCATCACCGATATCGAGGCAATCGCGACGATCGCCCGCGACGCCGGTGTTCCTCTGATCGTCGACAATACGCTGGCAACGCCCTATTTGATCCGCCCAATCGATCACGGCGCCGACATCGTGGTTCACTCCCTGACGAAATTCCTGGGCGGCCACGGCAATTCGATCGGGGGAATCATCGTCGATGCCGGCACCTTCGATTGGTCGAAGGACAACAAATATCCGATGCTGAGCGA
This sequence comes from Bradyrhizobium sp., assembly GCF_035570375.1. Taxonomy (GTDB): domain Bacteria; phylum Pseudomonadota; class Alphaproteobacteria; order Rhizobiales; family Xanthobacteraceae; genus Bradyrhizobium. The sequence continues at coordinate 2,811 of NZ_DATMLW010000107.1, forward strand.
GCCGCGGCCGGAATATCACGGCATCAGGATCCAGGAGACGTTCGGCAACTTTGCTTTTGCGATGGCCTGCCGCGTGCTCGGCCTGCGCGACCTCGGCCCCGCGATCTCGCCGTTCAACGCCTTTCTTATCCTGACTGGCATCGAAACGCTGCCATTGCGCATGCAGAAGCATTGCGACAACGCCAAGGCGATCGCAGAATGGTTATCGGCTCATCCGGCGGTCGCCTCCGTCAACTATGCCGGACTGGCGGCCGACAAATACAACAACCTGGCACGTAAATACGCCCCGAAGGGCGCTGGCGCGGTGTTCACGTTCAGCCTCAAGGGCGGCTACGACGCGGGCGTCAATTTGGTGTCGAGGCTCAATCTGTTCTCGCATCTGGCCAATGTCGGCGACACCCGCTCACTGGTGATTCACCCCGCCTCCACCACGCACAGCCAACTCGATGATGCCGCCAAGGTGAGGTCAGGCGCTGCGCCCGACGTGGTCCGTCTGTCTATCGGAATCGAAGACAAGGAAGATCTGATCGCCGACCTCGGTCAGGCCCTGAGCGCGTAAGCGGCGCGCTCTCTTGATCGTCGCTGTTGGGAGGTGGCGAGTCCGACCTGGTTCGGCGGCGACATGCGTTCGGCAAGATTCGGGTACCACCAGCCTTGTGATCTTCGGTCAAACCAGCATTTTCAGGGCGCTCGTTAACACTCCTTCCAGCATCATTTGGCATTGAATCATATCGGATGATTCGGAGCAGAACCATGTTGCGCTGGTTGATGCCACTTGCGGCCGTGATGGCTATGATCGGTTCTGCGTTGGTCGGTTCTGCGTTGGTCGGCCCCGCTTTCGCTGCCGATTTGCCGAGAGGCGCGGACGTTTACGGCGCCGCGCCGCCGGCTGCTCCCGTCTATGTCGCGCCCGAGCCCGGTCTCCTTTTCACGCCGGATGAGCGGTTTCCCTACATCCGGATTCCGCCATCCACGCCGCTTCTTCCGGGATCGTCGGCGCTGCCTGGCTATTACGGAACCAGCTTCTCCTACGAGTACCACCCCTATTACGGCGGGCCCAATCTCAGCTATTGGTATCGTCTGCCCTATGCATGCGGCGTCTACGGTTATTGCTAGCCGTTTCGCCGTCTAGCCCGACTGTGCAGCCGGCTGGCCGACCTGTTGCGGCTGCGCTCGCCGATCAGCCAATCGCTCCGCTTGCAGGACCGCGAACGTCAAAACGGCGATCGCCACAGCCTGATGGGCGAGCGCAAGATCTATCGGCACCTGATTGAGCAACGTGAGAACCCCGAGCGTCGCCTGCAATATCACGCCGCCCGCAAGCCACAACGCGCCATTGATGATTGACCTGTCGGCATGCGAGCGCACCGCATCCACCGCATGCAGGATTGCGGTCACAAACAGTGCGTAGGCAACCATCCGGTGCTCGAACTGAACCGTCAGCGTGTTTTCGAAAAGATTGCGCCACCACGGCGTCTCGAAGAAGAGCCGCGCCGCCGACGGAATCAACGCGCCGTCGATCCCGGGCCAGGTATTGTAGATCTTGCCTGCGCGCAGGCCCGCGACCAGTGCGCCGAGATAAAGTTGCACGAATGTCAGCGCCAAGAGCGCAATCGCCGTGACCTTGAGCCGCGATGATGAAGTCGCAGCCGGCCTCTCGCCGAGCCGGCGCAGCGTCCAAACGACAGCAGCAAAGATCGCAAGCGCCAGCATCAGGTGGGTGGCGAGCCGATATTGCGAAACCTCGACCCGCTGCGACAGTCCCGATGCCACCATCCACCACCCGACTGCGCCTTGCAACGCGCCGAGGCCCAGGATCAGCCACAGCCGCCGCCTCAGCTCCGAGCCCAGGACTCCGCGCCACAGGAACCAGAGGAACGGCACGAGATAGGCGATGCCGATAAACCGCCCGAGCAGCCTGTGGCTCCATTCCCACCAGAAGATCGTCTTGAACTCATCGAGACTCATGCCGGCGTTGAGCTGACGATATTGCGGAATGGTTTTGTAGGCTTCGAAAGCCTCGCTCCACTGTGCCCGACTGAGCGGCGGCAAGGCGCCGGTGACGGGTTTCCATTCGACGATCGAAAGCCCCGATTCGGTCAGGCGCGTGGCCCCCCCGACCAGCACCATGGCTGCGATCAACGCCGCGACGGCAATCAGCCACCCGCGGACAAGGCGATCGTTCGAGACTTGGTGGACGGAAATACCTGTCATCGATGCTGTTTGCTTGTAGTAATTGGCGCGCTCCTTATAGTCCGCTCCTTCCCGCGCGCAAAGCGCGCACATCGACGAACCGCGCAAGACGCTTATGAAGATACGCACACGCAAATTGTTCGGAACCTTCGCCCTGCTGTCGCTGGTCGTGGCGTGGTCACTGATGGGGATGACGATTGCGCAAACGCCGTGGCTTGCGAATTCGGGGCTGTTGCAGGCGATCTTTTACGCCGTGGCGGGCATCGGATGGGTGCTGCCGGCGATGCCGATCGTCAGCTGGATGTCGCGGCCGGACGCCTAAAACATCCTGCTCGGGGCAGCTTTTACCGGTGGGAATGGAACACCCGACAGAATGACACGCATGGCGCGAAGCGAGCGTTGCCGGCCATCCCAGGAAATACGCGGCAGCGCGTGCAGGCTGGTTCGCCCTTCCGCCTCGATGACGCCCGGGACCGTCGAGACCGCGCTGACGAAACCAGCCTCTTCGGCCATCACCACGTGCTTTCGGCTCCACGAGGCGGGATCGCCAAATGGATAGGCGAAATGCCTGATCTCGCGTCGCAACGCAGTTTCGGCGACCGCCTTGCCCATATTGATTTCGCGCATCGCGGCCGCGTCCTTCAGATTCGACAACACGGGATAGTTCACGGTGGCGCTTGCGATCGTCACCAGCGGATCGGCTGCAAGCCTCGCCAGATCGTTCCAGTCGAGCGATGCCTCACGCGACAGCGCGGCAAGATCGACCGCATAGCGTGTGCACAGGTCCTTGATTGCAATCGAGAGATCGGAAGGCGCAAGCGAGCGCATCCATTGCGCAAGAAAATCATAGAGCTGATATTTTTCCGACGCACGCGCGATTTCAAAATGCCTCTCTTCACGGTTGATCACGAGACTGATGCGGCTCTCACGCGCGATCGCCTGTTCGAGCGCAAGCCACCAGGCCTCGCCGATTCCGTCGGGAAAGGCCGTCGGCACGTACAAGGTGAAGGGCACACCGTGCCGCGACAGCACGGGATAGGCGGAAGTGACCACGTCCTTGTAACCGCCATCGAACGTCAGGCACGCAAACCGTCGCCGCGAAGCCAACCTCACCGCCTGCCGGCACACTTCGTCGATCGAAACGATATCGTATTTCCAGCGCTTCAAGGCGCGGATCGTCCGCTCCAGGAATCTCGGTGTGATCTCGCGAGACTTCAGCGGCTGAAAGCGATCAACACGCCGTGGACGAACGCGCTCGAACCGGAGGATGACGGCCACACCATGGCTCTCCAGCCATGCACGACCGCTGAAATAGGAAAGTTCCAGTTTCAGGCTGCTTAGAAATGTCGGGTCGGATGACAAACGCTCGTCCTTTCGCGCGCAGGCGGAAACCCTACCTCCCTTGGGCCGGAAAACGCGCAAATTTCAGGTTAAAAAAACTTTATTGCCGCGTGTTGCCCACAGACGGGGCAGTCCGGCTGCAAACTCTTCATGCATTTTTCGCAGCAGGCAATGGTCGAAGGGTCATGGCCGGCTACCGCGATGTGTTTGCGGACCGTTAACCGTCTTCCACCGGCGGACCGATCCAACGCTGCTTTTGGACTCGCAGTCCCGCCGGTGCCCGCCCCTTTAGCGATAACTGTTTCTTCCGATTTGTCCCCTATGCCCGAAGGCGGGGAATTCGCCGGGGCCGGCCTGACGGCCTGTGCGAGCATGGGCTAGAGACAGTGGAACCGATCAGCGCACGCTCGATGCTGGAAACCGCATCTGCCGCCTCCGCCGCGGCGGCCGAAAGCCGCCCGCCGATCGAGCGGCGCCAGCGGTTGTCCCCGGCCGCCCTGGCCGTCGTCAACCAGAAGGTACGCGGCGCTTACTCTCCGATCGTAATAGCGGGTCTGGTACGCCTCGCTGATTTTGTCCTGCTGAGTTTCGTCGGAATTGCGCTCTATCTGAGTTACATGGTCCCCCTCACCGGCTTTCACTGGGAATATGTCGCAGCCATTTTCGCAACGACCCTGACGGCGGTGATCTGCTTTCAGGCCGCCGACCTCTACGATGTCCAGATGTTTCGCGGCCAGCTCCGCCAGATGACGCGAATGATCTCGTCGTGGACATTCGTGTTCCTGCTGTTCATCGGCGCGTCCTTCTTCGCAAAGCTCGGCGGCGAGATTTCGAGACTCTGGCTTTCCGCATTCTTCTTTCTCGGTCTTGCCGCCCTTATTGCCGGACGACTGTTTTTGCGCACCCTGGTCCGGCGCTGGACGCGCCAGGGCCGTCTGGATCGCCGCACCATCGTGGTCGGCGCCGACGAGAGCGGCGAATTGCTGATCGAAGCGCTCAGGGTTCAGGAAGATTCGGATATCGAAATACTCGGTGTATTTGACGACCGCAACGACAGTCGTGCGCTCGACACTTGCGCGGGCAGTCCCAAACTCGGCAAGGTCGGCGATATCGTCGAGTTCGCCCGCCGCACCCGCGTCGATCTCGTGCTGTTCGCGCTGCCGATTTCGGCGGAAACGCGGATTCTCGAAATGCTGAAGAAGTTATGGGTGCTGCCGGTGGACATCAGGCTTTCCGCCCATACCAACAAGCTGCGTTTCCGTCCGCGCTCCTATTCCTATCTTGGCGAGGTTCCGACGCTCGATGTATTCGAGGCGCCGATCACCGATTGGGACCTGGTGATGAAGTGGATGTTCGATCACTTCGTCGGCGGCATCGTTTTGCTGCTGGCAACACCCGTCATGGCGCTGGTCGCGCTCGCGGTGAAGCTCGACAGTCCCGGGCCGGTTCTGTTCCGGCAAAAACGTTTCGGATTCAACAACGAGCGCATCGACGTCTTCAAGTTCCGTTCGCTCCATCACGACCAGGCGGATCCAATGGCCTCGAAAGTCGTGACCAGGAATGACAGCCGCGTCACCCGCGTGGGCCGCTTCATCCGCAAGACCAGCCTCGACGAGATGCCCCAGCTGTTCAATGTCGTGTTCAAGGGCAATCTCTCGCTCGTCGGTCCGCGCCCGCATGCGGTGCAGGGAAAATTGCAGAGCCGGCCGTTCGACGAGGCGGTGGACGGCTATTTCGCACGTCACCGGGTGAAGCCCGGCATTACCGGCTGGGCACAGGTCAACGGCTGGCGCGGCGAGGTCGATAGCGAAGAGAAGATCCAGAAGCGCGTCGAATTCGACCTCTATTATATCGAGAACTGGTCCGTATTGCTTGACTTCTACATTCTTCTCAAGACGCCGCTGGCGTTGTTGACCAAAAGCGAGAACGCCTACTAAGCACGGCCAGGGGGCTGAAACCGCTGCAAACACGAGCGTGGCCTGACTTACTTTTCGACCTCGAAGCTGATGCCGGCGTGATCGACCAGCCGCTTGATCAGCCGGTGCTGCATGGCCGCGCCCGGCGTCCAAATCCCCGCGGGCACGTCGGGCGCATCGCGCAGGAGGCAGATCGCGCATTCGGCAATCATCTTCGACGTCGACCCATAGCCGGGGTCGCGGTCGTCCTTCACGGATGCGCGGACCTGGCGGCCATCGGGGGCAATTCCGACGAAGAGCAGATCGTAGTACCCGCTCTCGCGCTCCTCTTTCGAGGGACCTTCGCCGGGCTTGGGCACTGCCGATGAACCCAGACTGTTGCTGGCCGCCATAATGCGTTTGGCCCTGGCCTCGCCTTCCTCGCCAGGGCCGGCGATCTGCATTTCGTCATAGATAAAATCGCGACCGTAGGGGAAGCCCATTAACGCGTTGGAGCGATGCACATTACGCGTATTGATGTTCGCCATGAAGAATGGCGTCAACCAGGTCTGAAGATCGTCATCAAACACCGGCCTGTTGCCCGGCGGTTGCTTCGGCCCGCTGAACCCCGGCGTCAACGCAAATGGGTCGCGTACCAACGTCAGCAGGCTCGGATCTTTCGCCGCTGCGTCGAACACTGCCTTGCCACTTGCCGCCGTCCCGCCCGAGAAGGTCCCCTTCATGGCGCGAACCCGTCCCTTGACCCGCGCGACCGGCGCGCCCATCGCCTTCTTTGCGGCTTCCTGGCAGAAGAACACACCAAGCTCGAACGGCAGCGAGTCGTAGCCGCATGAAAACATGATGCGCGCGCCACTGCGCTCTGCCGTCGCCTGATGAGCATCGATGATCCGTCGCATCCACGGCACCTCGCCGCAGAGATCGAAATAGTCGGTACCCGAAGCCGCGCAGGCAGCCACCAGATCATTTCCGTAGAGCAGATAGGGACCTACCGTGGTCACGACGGACCTGGTCTGTTCGATCATCGCCTGCAGCGATGAGGGGTCGCCGGCATCGGCCCTGATCAGGGCAATGTCGGCGCTCGCGCCGACAGCGTCGCGAACCGAGGCAAGCTTGTCGAGGCTGCGCCCGGCCATCGCCCATTTCGGCGCGTCGTGGCCTGCGTAATGCGTCGCGAGATATTCGGCAACGAGCTGACCGGTGAACCCGGTCGCGCCATAGACAACAATGTCGAACTTCGCCGAAGATTTCATGTTTCACTTTTCCATGAGGCAATGACGCCCGGTCAATTCATTTCTTTCCATACGACACGCCCATTCCGGCCCGCACGTCGCTCTGAATGCCGTATGGCGGAATCGGGTAACGCAGGCCGTTTTTGGCAAGCGCCTTCATTCCAACGATCGCCTTGGCGAGGTGCGAAGGTTTTAGCGCCATCAGCATCTCCTCGTCAGGCACGCCACCATACCGCCGCTCCGCATAGCACGGCAGTGACAGGCTCGGCTCGCCCGTCTTGAGCGCCCGCCCCCATGAATCGGCGCACGCCGTCTCGCCCACCACACCCCATTCGAACTTCTTGTATCCGCTCCATTGCAGGCCGTTGATCAGGATGATCATCTGGCCCGGCGTGGCATAGAGGAGGCAAATGTCGGGCGGGTTGAGCCGCCCGCTCGCCAGCGGAGAGACCGCCATCGCCCGGTATTGACCGTAGGCAACGACGTCCAGCGCCTCCTGCCGTTTGCGCGCGTCCTCGGCATTTTCATGCCAGACGCCGACATAGGCCTCCCCGGCGCGCCACTTCTCGTCCTGGGGCGCGAGCCCGATCACCGCGCGACACTGCGCGCCGACGAGGTCCTCCGCCGTGATGCCGACTGTCCAGCCGAGCCGCGAGGCCATGCTGACGATCTGGTCGGTGGTATGAACCGCCGTCGGCCGCCTGATTTTCGGGATCGCCGCCATTTCCGCGACGCTTTCGAACATCTTCAGGCCGATCACCGTGGCCTTGAGGCGCAAGAGAGCATTCAGATCGGCTAGCATGGCGGCGAAGTCGAACTGTTCCGGCGGGGTTTGCTGGTGCATGGCGTTAGCTCTGGAAGCTTGGCGCGGCTGAGCTGCCCGCCTGTAAGGGGCAATCCTAGCCTGATTGCCCGGTGGTTGCGACTGGCAGATCACGCCTGTTCCATCCCGCGGCGCGGATTGCGCCCGAGTGATGCATGGACCATGTCCCTCCGAAAACAGAGGGCGCAGGGAAAGCCGGGTGTCTGATGCACCCGCAGCCTCGTATGCAAAAGTGAAAAAGCATACGAGCAAGTCACCACAGGTTCACCGGATCAATCCGGCCTTCCCTGCGCAATGGTTTTAACGGCTTATAGCGCGCTCTCCCCGGTGACCGGGCTTTCTTGCCACCGTCGCAGGCCACGATGCGAAGCATCGTCGCCAACTTGACGCCAGCGTCGGGGCGTCAGGACCACACGACTTCGCCGTCCGCGAGATAAGCGCATTCGTCAGCGCGCTTCCCGCGTCCACCGCATCCCGCCCCGCGTTTCCTGACGATCGCGAGCCGCCCCTCTGAGTGAGACGGGATGGGGCGAGTCGTAAATTTGATTTGCCCGACGTGAAAAGCGAATATTTTTTCGCGGAGGGACTGGACAAGTGCGAAGCCCGGGGTGCGTCTGATTTGCCCGTCGGGCAGTCTTTTGGCTCTCTTCCATGTCGATCACTTATTTCCAACATCATCGATTTCATCATCGTCGGACGTTCGTGACTTTTGTTGCGCGCGACGCCAGCATGAGCTTGCGACGTTCACAGAGGCGACTGGATGAAAGGCCGGAAATTGGTTATCTAGCCTCATGTCAAAATCTTAAGAAGCGTGGTACTTGGTTCAGAATGCCGAGCAGTTGCGCATCGACCGCATCCGTGAATCGGTGGAGAAGAAATTTCCGAAACTGGCCGACGCCGATGCGTCGAAAGCGGCCATTCGAGTAGCCGTGGGAGAACCCGACTTCGTCAGGTGGGCGACGAGAATTCGTGTCGCGCCTCTTCAACCAACCAATCCCGAAACCGTCGGACCGCGGGCTTTTGTAGGGCCTCGGTTGTCGCGACGGCATGGTACGCGAATTGCACGGGCCAGTTCACCGTCAGCGCCTTTACCAGACGCTGTGCGCGAAGCTCGTCATTGACATAAATATCTCGCACCAGCGCCAATCCTTGTCCCGCAACAGCCGCGCGCACAATCAGTTGGTTATCCGAAAACGCTGGACCCTTTTTGCAGTTCGGCGCGTCTACGCTATGGGCTTCAAACCAAAGCGGCCAGTCCTGGCGATTGAAATCGTGGAGCAGAGGAAATGCCAAGCAATCGACCGGCCCCTTGAGGGGGGCACGCTTTTTGAGCAGATCGGGGCTTGCGACGACGATAAGTTCGGGAGCAACGAGCCGAATGGCTTCTAAGCCAGGGTACTTTCCCAACCCATGCCGAATTGCCAAATGGATCGGCTCTCGCTTCAGATCGACTGGGCGGTTGCCGGTCTCCACGGCAATTTCAATATCCGGATATCGTTGCGCGAACATCGCAAGTCGCGGTACCAGCCAAGTCGCCGCGAATGACGGCGTCGTACTTATCACCACGCGGCTCGATGATCGGCCGCCGAGTTCGCGATCGACCGCTTCGATCGCCCGAAAGGGCTCGGCAAGCGCAGCAAACATGGCTTCACCCGCGGCGCTGAGCTCGACGCCCGAGGGATTCCGAAAAAACAGCCGACGACCGGCCGCCTCCTCAAGCTGGCGAATGCGTTGACTGACCGCGCCCGGCGTGAGCGCGAGCTCATGCGCGGCTTGCTTCATCTTTCCGGCGCGCGCCACGGCAACGAACGTCTGCAGCAACGCGAAGCGTCTGATCATGATGCAAGTTTAGCACAGCTAAACCTACCCGCCAAATCTATCGCTTGCCGGTCCGCAACCCGCACTCGATGTTGAGGGGGACGCATCACCCCAAAACGAGGGTCGTCTCGATGACCGATATCATCCTGCATCACTACGGGACCTCTCCTTATTCGGAGAAAGTTCGGCTCGGTCTTGGTCTCAAGGGCCTGGCCTGGGGATCGGTCGAGATCCCTGTCATCATGCCAAAACCCGATCTGACGGCGCTGACGGGAGGCTATCGCAAGACGCCGGTGTTGCAGATCGGCGCAGATATTTATTGCGATAGCCAGCTGATCATGCGCGAACTCGAGCGCCTGCACCCCAGCCCGAGCTTTTATCCGGCCGGCCACGGCGCGGCCGACGCGCTTGCCTGGTGGGCCGAAAAGACCACGTTCAGCCCGGCTGTGAGCATCGCGTTCGCGAAGAGACCCGACGCATTGCTCGAGGGATTTCTCGAAGACCGGGCCAAATTCTCTGGCCGAAATATCGATCCCGCCGCGATGAAGGCGGCAGTACCGAACTTGCTCGATCAGTTGCGCGCGCATTTCGATTGGCTGAACCAGATGCTGACCGACGGGCGCTCATTCTTGCAGGGCTCTGCCGCTAGCCTTGCCGATCTCGCCGCCTATCATCCGGTTTGGTTCTTGCAGCAAAATTTCGGACCAGCGGCGGCGCCGCTCGATGGCTTTCCAAGGCTGCTGAGCTGGGCCGAGCGGGTTGCCGCAATCGGCCACGGCCGGCGGAGCCCAATGACCTCTGAGCAGGCGCTCGATGTAGCCCGCGCCGCCACGTCAATCGCTAGCGCAACCCCCGATCCGCGAGACCCCGTCGGCCGGAAGCCTGGCCAGACCGTCACCGTCACGCCGGATGATACCGGGCGCGACCCGGTCATCGGCGAATTGGTCGCCTCGGGCGTCCATGAGATCGTCATCCGACGCAGCGATCCCGCCATCGGCGAGGTCTGTGTGCATTTTCCACGCGCCGGCTTCGTAGTTGAATCGGCCTAGCGTAAGGCCCGCACTCGCTTGGCACGAGGAGATGCTTATCCGGTTTTCACCCAATTTGAGGGAAGGAAATGAAAATAGCAGTCACTCATAGACTTGATGATACCTGTATTGAGAAAGCATGGAAACGCGCAGATCCGGTGCGGCTTCATAACGGCCATTAGTAACAACCGGATAAGCATGAATGAATGAATTCAAGGAGACATCGTGGGTATCCTGACCGAAGAGATGAAGCGTCGTCACCGAGATTCAGCTCACCGGCAAGGAACGGCTGAAGACGTCTCTCTCACGACGTTTTGTCGGTATGAAGGATTGCAGGCTGACGAAACGACTGGAAGTTCTTCACCCGCCACGATTTGCGGCGTCGTGGACCGCGCAGTGGATCGATTCAGTGACAGGTGCCCGAATGGAGGGATTCGGGACGGAAAGAGTAAACGTCCCCGAACGTAGCACATGCAAGCCGCGCTCGGGCCGATTCTATCGATTGATCGGGGTAGATACTGATTATGGCTAGTCCTTCATCGAGGCCGCGCCGGCCCTCGCGCGCGGAGCTCGCGGGCGACCTCTTTGGCGCACCGGAGCAACCGGATGGATTCCGGTACCCTACCCATTCGTTGCGCGCGGCAAGAAAGGCCTCGTTCAGCCCGCTCTAAAGGTCCGCGGCCACGAATATCTCCGCATCATCTATGGCCCGGAATACGACGCCCCCGAAAATCTTGTGCGACTGCGCGAGCGCGGCCTGGGAGGCAAGCGCAATCTCGCCCTTCGCGAATTCGCCCTTGGTCACGAGGCATTGAAGCGCTTCGTGCCCGCGAACCGCTCAGGCGCGTCCACGAATGCGTGTTCGCCGTGCTCGCGCTTGAGAGCGAGCCGATCGATCCAAGGCTTTAATAAGCCGGTACGAGAAAGGGCAAAGGACGGTGGGGCGTTGACGATATCGGACGAGTTACTGGTTATGGCTAGAGCCTATTCGGTTTTGATAGAATCAAAACCGGGCTCTACTCTTTTGTTTTGACGCGTTTTCTTCACGCGAACCGGTTTCCACTCCGCTCGAAAACGCTATAGGTCCCGGCAACAGCGCATCGATCTTGCCGGTGATCCGATAGGCGGCAAGGCCGATCCATTCGCGCACCGCCGTGTCGGTGCGTTCCAGGCCATCAAGTGCGATCGGCGAAAAGGTCAGAAGATTGGCGGCGCCGCCCACACGCCAGTCCACTGGATAAGGCTCTACGGCAAAGCCCGCCTTGCGAAACAGCCCCATCGAGCGCGGCATGTGAAAGGCAGATGTCACCAGCAACCACCGTTCACCATCTCTCGGTTTCGCGATGGTTTTGGAGAATTCGGCATTTTCCTGGGTGTTGCGGGAAAGCCGCTCCACCGTCACTCGCTCCCTGGCAATGCCGAGGTTTTCGAGGACTGAGACGGCATAATCGGCTTCCTTGGCGGAATCTTCCGCAATCAGATTGGCGCTTCCACCGGAATAAAGGATTCGGGCGCTCGGATATTTCCGCGCAAGGGCCGCGGCCGCGACAACGCGGTCCGCGGCGTGCAGAAACGCCGCCCTGCCATGCGCAGCCGATAGGTCGGGATCGACGCCGCCGCCGAGCACGACGATGCCGTCGGGTGCGCCGTGCGAGGCATCCCATGTCGGAAACCGTTGCTCAAGCGGATAGAGCAACAGTTTTCCGAGCGGCGAAAAACCCGCAATCGCCAGAAATACAGCGGATATGATCAACAGTCGCCGGCCGAGAGCCGCCCGTCGCGTCGCCAACAGGATCGCACCCATCACGCCGACGCCGATCAGAAAATTCGCCGGCAAAAGCATGATGCCGAGCGTCTTGGAGAGCAAAAAAAACACAAGAGGCCCCTTCGAATGTCTGCTACAGCGTCATACGCGACCCTCGCCTGAACCAGAAGTCCCTCATCATGCACCATCACCTGCATTCCAGCCCCGAAACCTGTCACTGGGGCTTCTTCGAAGCGAAGCTCAAGCCGGTGCTCACGGTCTCAAGCGGCGACGAGGTGACCATCGATACGATCAGCGGCGGCCCTGAGGTCGTGCCGGACCGCAGCAAATTTCACGTCCCGCCAGAACTCGCCGAAGTCCACGCCAGAAACGAGCGCATGGTGCCCGGGCATATCCTGACTGGGCCTGTCGCAATTTCGGGCGCCGAGCCCGGCGATGTGCTGGAAGTCGAAATCCTCGATGTCAGGCTGCGCCAGGACTGGGGGTACAACCTGATCCGGCCGCTTGCCGGCACGCTGCCGGACGATTTCAGCGAACCGCGGTTAATCAATATTCCGCTCGACCGCACACGGTTGGTGGGAACCTTGCCGTGGGGGCTGGAGCTGCCGTTGGCGCCGTTCTTCGGCGTGATGGGAGTTGCGCCGCCACCGGCCTGGGGTCGCATCAGTTCGCTGGTCCCGCGCGCGATGGGCGGCAATCTCGACAACAAGGAACTGACGCCTGGCGCGAAACTTTATCTGCCGGTGTTCGTGCCGGGTGCGTTGTTTTCCTGCGGCGATGGCCATGGCGTCCAGGGTGACGGTGAAGTCTGCGTCACCGCGATCGAAACCGCCCTCCAGGGACGGTTCAAACTGACGTTGCGCAAGGATTTGCGGCTCGGCTATCCGCGCGCCGAGACACCAACGCATTACATGACCATGGCGATGGATCCCGACCTCGACCAGTGCGTGGTGCGCGCGCTGCGCGACATGATCGTGCTGCTTGGGGAAAAGCGGAACCTGTCCCGGGAGGATGCCTACACGCTGTGCAGCCTGGCTGCCGACCTGCGGGTCACCCAGACCGTTAACGGCTCGAAAGGCATCCATTGCATGATCGCAAAAGCGATCGTTCACGGCTGAAAACGGCTTGCCATCACGAGGATTCGCCTGGAATTTGGCCTTAAGGTAATTGGCTTCACTTGACCTACCGCATACCGTGGTAATCTAACAGCTCGCCAGTAAAGGAGACGCTTGCTAGATGGACAGACGCCTGGCCGCCATAGTCTGCGCGGACGTCGCCGGTTACTCCCGCATGATGGGCGTCGACGAGGCGGGAACGCATGCCGCCTTCAAGGCCCATCGAAGCGCAATACACCCGATCATTCTCAATCATGGCGGCCGGATCGTGAAAAACACCGGCGACGGCTTTCTGCTGGAGTTTCCGAGCATCGTCGGAGCCGCCGAGTGCGGCATCTCGATGCAAACCCTGATGGCGGAGCGCAACAACCACCTCCCCGCCGACCGCGTCATGCAATTCCGTCTCGGCATTCACATGGGAGACGTGATGGCCGACGAGGGCGAAGTTTTCGGCGATGACGTGAACATCGCCGTGCGTCTAGAATCGGTCGCTGCGCCCGGCGGCATCGCCGTTTCGGCGAAGGCGTATCATGAGGTCGGCAAACATCTTCCGGTGCCCCTCGTCGACGCCGGCTGCCATCGGTTCAAGAACATCGATCAGCCGATCAATGTGTGGACCTGGGAACCCCTGGGAGGCCGTAACCCGTCGCCGAAGGATATGTCGGGGCTGCCGGCCCAATATCGGACCGCGATCGTCGGCGTGCTTCCGTTTGTCAATCTCAGCGACGGCGCCGACGAATATTTTTCGGACGGACTTACGGAAGATTTGATTCACGCGTTGTCGTTGCAATCGTTCTTTCGCGTGCTGAGCAGAAACGCGACGTTCTCGTTCAAAGGCAAAAACCTGAGTGCGCGTCTCATCGCGCGGGAGATCGACGCGACCTACCTGATCCAGGGTTCGGTCCGGCGCGCCGGAAGCAAGGTCCGCGTGACGGCCGAGCTGATTGCGCCCGAAAAGGGCGAGCAATTGTGGAACGGCCGATATGACAGGGACATCGGCGATCTGTTTGCGATGCAGGACGAAATCACCGTAAGCCTGTGCGCAGCGCTCGCCCCCGAGATCTATCGGGCGGAGGCTTCCGCGCCTTTGCGATCGTCGTCCACCGATTTGACCGCATGGGACCGGTTTCTGAGAGGACTATCTCACTACTATCGCCAGACCAAGACGGATTTCGAAGCTTCGATCGCGCTGTTCCGGGAGGCGATCGCGCTCGATCCGGAGCTTTCGATCGCGCGCGCCTATCTCGCCACCATCCAGGTACAGAACATTCAGTATGGGTGGATCCGAAGCACCCGCGAATTATGGGCCGAGGCGATGTGTCTTGCGGAAAACAGCGTCAGGCTCGATCCGCGATCCTCGTTTGCCTATTCAATCTTGTCCTACGTACACGCGATGGAGGGGCATCACGAGGAAGCGCTCGAGGCCGGCAAACGGGCGGTTGAGCTCAATCCGTACGACATGGGCGCCCGCGGCGTTCTCGGCATTTGTTATCTCGTCATCGGAGAGCATCGACAGGCCATCGAACTGTTTTCAATTGCCGTGCAGCGCGGCAACAGTGACCCCCGGTATAAATGGTCCGCGTTGCTCGCCTTCAGCCACTACCTTCTCGCGCAGTATGATGCCTCGCTGTCATGGTCGCGTGAGGCACTCTATTTGAATCCCACTCACCTTCAGATGCTGGCCCTGCGGGCGGCAGCTCTTGCGCAGCTTGGTCGAACCGAGGAAGCGGCACAGGCGGCCGCGGTTTTGCTGAACACCTTTCCGGGCCTGACCGTGGAGCGGCATCTGAGGAATTTCCGTTGGAAGACGGAGGCCGACATCGCCCACTATCGCGAAGGGCTTCTGAAGGCCGGCGTACCCCTGAGCAACTTGACCCTCGTCGATCCCGCGTCAAAAGCGCATGGCCTGAAGCATTAGCTCTAGATCATGATGCGATTAAGTGGAATCGCATCATGATCTCATCTCTTTGTTTGAGCATGATCTTTTCGGAAAACCGGTTTCCACTTTTCCGGATCATGCTCTAGTGCGGCGAATTTGAAATTCCTATCGGTATCGCGGCAAGTTCGTGATAGGAACTTCAAATTCAAAGCCGCACTAGAATTAAAAAATTGCTAGAGCTCCTTTGATTCCGAAGTTCGCATCAGAGGTCGCCGCGATAGCTTGCGAACTTCGGAATCGGAGCTCTGGTGCGGCGAATTTGAAATTCCTATCGGTATCGCGGCAAGTTCGCGACAGGAACTTCAAATTCAAAGCCGCTACTCAAATCAACAAGTTGCCAGAGCTCCTTTGATTCCGAAGTTCGCATCAGAGGTCGCAGCGATAGCTTGCGAATTTCGGAATCGGAGCCCTATAGCGTTTTCGAGCGAAGTGGATACCGGTTCGCGTGAAGAAAACGCGTCAAAACAAAAGATTAGAGCCTCGGTTCTGATTCAATCAGAACCGAAACGGCTCTAGTGGATGGCCGGGGGTTCTCTGTTGCCACCGATCCGGATTCTGCCAAAGCTTCGACACACCCTGAAGTGGCTTGGTTTTGAGATTTCGCGTTTTTCGATTCGTCGGCTTGCGTAAAAAACGAAAATAGCAGCTTTAGTAATTGAATGATTGGGGGTTGAAGTCTCATGCAAGACGACCGCGTTGGTTCACCTGCAGACGGCACACCCGACCAGCAGACTCTCGTTTCCCCCAACAATCCCTGTCCCTTCCTGCGCGCGCTTGTGGCGGGCGGCTTCGTCGGCGGACATATCGTCC
>NZ_DATMLW010000108.1:0-19221 GCF_035570375.1 Bradyrhizobium sp.
ACGCTCCTGCGTGGTCGAAAGCAGGTCGGCGGTGCCCTGAAGCGAGAGCAGGTTCGCGCGGACTGCCGCAGTGAGAGTGACGGGATTCAGAGACATGGGATAACCTTTCTGGTGTAACGCAACAGTCGGCCTTCTTGGCCGAATGCCGGACCGTAGGAAGCAAATGCTCAACGAACTATGAATCCCACCGGGAAGGTTCCTGATACCGGTGGGTTTCAAAACTCGTGGTTTAAAATGATTGAAGAATATTCGCGATACTTGAGCGACCGGCGGTGACCGGCCGGCCAAAGATCGCGACAGGGACAAATGTCGGGAGCGCGCGGCGCGCGGCAACAACAGCAAGGCGCTGGCCTTTAGCGCTTGATGTTTGCCCGCGGACACGCGTCAGCCTGCAATTCATCGCGCAGACGAGCGATCACGCTATCCCAATCGCCGAATGCCGGCTGACGCAGCAGCTTCGCCGTCGGATACCAGGGCGAGTCGCCGCGCTCGCGCATCCAGCGAAAATCGGCCGCATAAGGCAGAAGGACGATCACCGGCTTGGCAAGCGCGCCAGCCAGATGCGCCGCGGCCGTATCGACCGAAACGACCACATCGAGCAGGGAGATCACCGCGGCCGTATCGGCGAAATCGGCAAGCTCGCTGCCGAAATGAACGAGCTGCGGCGCCTCGCGCAGGGTTTCGCGGTCGGCGTCGCGCAATTCGTTTTGAAGGCTGAAACAACGAATCGGTAAATCCTTCAAGAGCGCAGCGAGGCGCGCAAGGAGGATAGAGCGGTTGGCGTCGTTCTTGTGCGACGTCGAACCGGACCAGACAAACCCGACGCGCGGCCGCCCCTCGCCCAGGCGATCGCGCCAGCAGGCGATGCGCTCTGCGGAAGCCTCAAGATAAGGAACGTCAGTGGGAATGGTCTGGAGCCTGGTTCGGAAAGCGAACGGAAGGCTGAGCAACGGGCAGTGCATGTCGAAGGCGGGAAGCACCTCGCCTTCGGCGATGACATCGACACCATCGAGCTGCGACAGCAGCGAGTGCAATTCTCCTTGAACCTCGCAAATCACCTTCGCGCCACGTGCGGCCAAAAGCGGTGCATAGCGGATGAACTGAATGGTGTCGCCGAATCCCTGTTCGGCGTGCAGCAAGATGGTCTTGCCGGAAACGCCCGCCTCTCCCAGCCATAACGGCCGCGCAAACTCACGCCGCTTGTCCGCAAAGGTGCCGGTCTTCCAGCGCCATTCATATTCCTTCCAGCCAGCCTCGAACTCGCCGAGCGTCAGGTGTGTCATGCCGGCTTCGAAATGAGCCTCAGCGAATCCCGGCGCCTTTGCGAGCGCAGCCTCGAAGTCGGCGAGCGCCTCGACCGGGCGGTCAAGGCGGCGAAGGGCGTGGCCGCGATTGGTCAGGATTTGCGGATGCCCCGGCAGCCGCGCGAGCGCCGCCTCATAGCTCGATATCGCCTCGACCGGGCGGTTGAGCCGAGCAAACGCATTGCCGCGGTTGACGAGCGCACCGACATGGGATGCGTCTTTCGCGAGCGCCTCTTCATAATTTGCAAGCGCTTCATCGATGCGACCCAATTCGAGGCACGAATTGCCGAGGTTGTAGAGGATCTCCGGGTGCAGAGGCGCGATCAGCAACGCGCTGCGATAGGAGGCAACCGCTTCTTCAAAGCGTTTCGTTGCATGCAGCGCAAGACCAAGATTTGACATCGCCTCCGCAGAAGCGGAATTGACTTTCAGCGCCTTCGACAGGAAATGCAGCGCCTCCGTGAGGCGGCGTCGCTGCAGATTGAGAAGGCCAAGCAATTGCAGCGCGTCGAAATCGTCCGGCCGGTGATCCAGAATCCCCCCGCACAGCCTTTCGGCCTTGTCGAGACGGCCTTCCTGAAACGAATGGAGAGCTTGGCGTTGCAGGCGCGACAGGTTCGGCATCCGCGCTGGGGAATTCTTCCAATGAGCCGACAACGAGCGTCCCTCTGAAGGCGGATTCGAAAACCGCCCTCGAATCAATCGCCTGCGCCAAGGTTATCATGCAGTACATCATTCGGCTGAATGCTGCAGACCACGCGATGCTCTCGCTCTACTGTCAACGGCTTTTGGTCCACAACTTGCATCGAAACCGCGCAACGTTCTCGTGACACAGGTGATGCCCATGCGTTTTTCCCGGATTTGCTGCGTCTCGGCCCTGCTGGCATGTTTTTGGTCGCAGCCCCCTGCCCGCGCCGAAAGCACGCTTCGGATCGCCATGACTGCGTCCGATATCCCGACGACGACCGGCCTTCCCAACAACGGGTTCGAGGGCATGCGCTTTCTCGGGTACCCGATCTTCGAGGGCCTTGTACTTTGGGACCTTACGAGGACGGACCGTCTGGCGGGCTTGCGGCCGGGATTGGCAGAGAGCTGGGAACAGGAACCCAACGACAGCAGGACCTGGATTTTCCACCTGCGACCGGGCGTGAAATTCCACGACGGGACTGTATTCAACGCCGACGCCGTCATCTGGAATCTCGACCGCTATTTCAAGAGCGACAGTCCTCAATTCGAGATCGCGAGTTCGGCGATGACGCGCGCCCGCGCGCCGCTGGTCGCCTCGTACAAGAAGATCGATGATTCAACGGTGGCCATTTCAACGACGAAGCCGGCCTCATACTTCCCCTTCATGGCTGTCTACATTCTGTTCACCTCGCCGGCTTCGTTCGAGCAGGCCGGGAGGGATTGGACAAAAGTGGCGACGCTGCCTGCCGCCGGCACGGGGCCATTCCGCATCTCGAAAGTCGTGCCGCGCCAGGAGGTCGATTTGGTTCGGTGGGATGGCTACTGGGACGTCGCAAGCAAAGCAAAGCTTGACCGTGTGGTGCTGATGCCGATTCCCGAAGCCAATACGAGACTCGCAGCGCTGCGTTCGGGTCAAGTCGACTGGATCGAAGTGCCGCCGTCCGACGGCATTGCCTCGCTGAAATCGGCCGGGTTCACGATCACGAGTGGTTCCTACCCCCATGTCTGGCCGTGGTTTTACAACATCGGCGCCGCCGGCAGCCCGTTCAAGGACGTCAGAGTCCGGCAGGCTCTGAATTATTGCATCGACCGCGATGGAATCGTCACCTTGCTCAACGGCACGGCCGAACCTTCGGTCGGCTGGCTGAAGACCAGCGACCCCAATTTCGGATCACCCGAAAACCGCTACAAGTTCGACCCCGCGAGAGGCAAGAAGCTGCTCGCGGAAGCCGGCTTCACCAGCGAAAAGCCGCTCGCCTTCAAGGCAATGATTTCCACATCGGGCTCTGGACAGATGTTGCCCTTGCCGATGAATGAATTCGTCCAGCAAAACCTTAGAGAGGCTTGTGCCGTCGACGTCCAGTTCGATGTGGTCGAGTGGCAGATTCTTCTGAACGCGGCGCGGGTGACACCCGACAGTCCGAACCTCAAGGGAGCGATGGTGCTCAACATCAGTTCGCCCTCTTCCGATGTCGGCATCATGGCTCGCTATTTTTCGTCAGCAAATTTCTCGCCCAACGGCTTCAATTTCGAACAGTGGAAGGATGATGATTTCGACAATGCGCTGACGACATTGTCGGAGGCGAATGACCCGGCCGTGATTGCAAGCGCGCTGCGCAAGGCACATGAACGGCTCGTGGACAATCCACCGTGGCTCTATATCGTCCATGACCTGAACCCCCGCGCCATGAGCCCAAAGGTCAAGGGATTTGTCTCGCCGCAATCCTGGTTCATCGATTTGACGCTCGTCACCATGCAGTAAGTAAAAAGTCGTTTTGCCCGCCCGGTGACCGGTCAAAGATTCAATCGCAGCCGGCTCTTTGGCGTGCGGCCGGACCACTCTTGTCCGGACGGGCACGGCGCGTGGCAGCAGTGTTAGGGAGCATCAAAATGATCGCGACCCGAAGGGCCGCGTCTGTGTAAAGCGGAAGCCGGTTTTCCCTCGCGACAAACAGCCGATCTATCGCTCAAGGTATTTGGCCGGCGGATATTCGCGCGAGTAAACCGGATTGGCCAAGAATGCCTGCTTGCCATAGGTCCAGAACTGACTGACGTCGGGATAGGTCTTGAACACCGAATTCACAAGCCGACCGTCCTTGCGGGTGACTTTCCGCAAATAGACGTTGCCGACCACATTGCCGAGATCGTCGAACTTCACCGGCCCCCGTACCGTTTCAACGTTGGAGGAGCGAAGCGCAGCCATCAACGCAGCCTTGTCTTCGACCTTGCCGTCGACAGCCTTGACCGCGGCTTCGAGCACCGCCGCGTTCACATAGGTGCTCGCGGCATAGAATCCGGGATCGTATTTGAATTCGTTCCGGAACGCCGGCGCGAAGACCTGATTCGGCCTGGCGTCGAGTTCCGCCGAATACCAGCAGGTGGTGATGATGCCGAGCGCTTCGTCACCCATGTTGCGCAGCACCGCCTCGTCGAGTGCGGTCATTCCGCCGATGACCTGCATCTTGTCCTTCAAGCCGTAATCGACGAATTGTCGAAGAAAACGAAAGCCGTTCGATCCGGCAAAGCCCAGGAAAATGGCGTCCGCATTCTTCAACTGCGCCACATAGCTTCCGTAGTCCGGCACGGTCAGCGGCGGAAACAGCTTTTGAACGATTTGCCCGCCATTGTCCTCGAAAACACGCTGAAAGCCCGCGCACATCTCCTGGCCATAGGCGATGTCGTCGGCAATCGTGATCATCTTCTTGAACTTCAGTTCACTGGCCGCGTATTCTCCCAACGGATGCGCGCACTGGGAAGAGGTGGAGGTTGCGCGCACGAACCACGGATTGGCGTTGCGCTGGGTCATATCCTCCGCGGCCGCGACCGAGAGCGTCGGGATCTTGTTCTGGCGAATATAGTCGTCGATGGCCAACGCCTCGAATGCCGCGAGCGGCCCGATCAGACAATGCACGTCGTTCTTTTCGACCATTTCCTGCGTCTTGCTGCGCGCGGTAGCGGGAATGCCTGCGGTGTCGCCGACTACCAGCTCGACCTTTCGCCCCGCCATCATGTAGTCGCGCTCCTTCAAATACATCACGAGCGCGCGCTCCATATCGATGCCGCCGGACGCCAGCGCTCCGGTCTTGACAGTCAACAGCCCGACGCGGATCGGCCCGTCGGCGGCGCGCACCATGGCGGGCGCAACCACGCTCGACAGGCCGATTCCTGCAACTCCCGATACGAAATGGCGGCGTGAAATCCTCGTCATGTTTGCTCCCTCGTATTTTCTTTGAATGCGATCGGCTGGTCCTGCTGACTTATTTGGTCGGATTTTTTTCAGGACCCGGGATGATCGGAACCATGAGGCTGCAAGCGCCTTTGCGGTCGACATGCAGCGTTGTCGTTCCTGCAAATAGAAGCTGCGGCCGGTCGCGCGGATCATCATGCAAAAACGGCCCGCACCCCAACAACTCATTCTTGAAATTGGAAAGCTTCGCCCCCGTGGTCGCCTGCCACATGTAATCCTTTCCTCGAACGCTAAGCGCAATGCGAAATCCCTTCGGCACCACGATCGAAGTCGGCCATATTTCGATCGCCAGATCAACCGGCCTGCCCGGCTGCAACGGCTGAACCTCGTCATGGGTGTGGTAGGGACGCCAGCGTCGGGACAGGCTTTCGTCGAGCTTGCGATGAGAGGCGCGCAGCCAGCCCTGTGCGATCGGCGTGTGCGGATCGATTGCACCGACAAAGGTCACTTCCCGCAAATCGGGATTGAAGACGCGAAACACCAGAAAGATATCGGCGTCTTCGGTCGTGGAAGAAATTCGCAGATTGCAAGCCAGAGGGCCGGTGATCTCGGTCTCTTCGCTCAGGGGGCGCGATATGAAGGTCAGTCCGTCGCTTAAGGCTGCGAAACTGATCTCAGCATCCTCTGCGGGCGGGTCCAGCGAAAGCGTCTGCTGTTTCGGATCGAGATAGAATCTGGTCCAGACCGTGGACGGCAACGGCCAGTCGGTTTCATGCCGTTCGACGAAACGATCGATATGGCGGACCTGCAACTGCACCTTCGGTTGCTCGGCCCAGCCATTGGCTTCGCCCTTGAGATAGAAATCAAAGAAGCGCTTCTGCAGGTTTCGCCCGTAGTCGGTGTAGAAATGCGTCCAGTGCTCGAGACCATGACATTCCAGCCACTTGTTCTTCGACGCAGCGCGGACAAAACCTTCGAAATTTCCACGTGGGTGCAGGCCCTGACCGCCCCAGTTGGCCGCCGACAGCAACGGGACGGTGACCTTGTCCCAGATCGGCGAACGCGCCTTGTGGTAATCATCGTCGAGAGGGTGCCTAAGAATCTCGTCGCCAAAGCTCGATCGGTTTTGTGCGAGTTGCTCGTCGGACATTGTTTCATCGCCGCAAACCAGCGCGCCGGTCACCACGCTGCACGGTCCCCGCTCCCCGAGCCCGTACTGCACGGTCTTGACCTGCATGTCGTACCAGTTGGCCCAGAACGTCGACAGGATGCCGCCGTGATGGGTCATGTCGCGATACCAGTCGGCCGCCCCTTCCCAGATGCACATGGCCTTCAGATGCGGCGGCTGCAGCGAAGCCACGTGCCACTGGTTGATGGCATAATAGGAAATTCCATTGAGGCCGACGTTGCCGTTCGACCAGCGCTGCACGCCGGCCCATTCGATGCACGCGTAGAAATCGCGCGTCTCGCGCGGCGAAAAATGATCGACAAAACCCGGCGAACTTCCGGTGCCGCGCGAGTCGACGCGCACGCAGACATAGCCGTGTGATACCCATTTTTCCGGATCGACCACTTCCCAGTTCTGATATTTGTTGGTCGATCCGTAGGCCACGTCGGGATGATTTGCGATCATCGCCTGCCACGCGCTCGGATAGCCCTTCTGGAAAGCGAGGCCCTTGGCGTATGGGCCATACGTCAGGAGGACCGGCCATTTGCCTTCGTCCCTCGGCCGGAACACGTCGGCCCGCACCACCACGCCGTCATCCATTGCGATGCCGACGTCCCATTCAATGAGCATGTCGTCCTGCTCGACCGCCCCGGCCATTTCATCTCCCGTCCGTTTTTTCTCTTGCGGACCGGGAGTGTTGGGTTTTCCGTTCAATTTATCAAATGAAAAATTCTGCCTTCGCAGAGCAGGATGCCCGGCGGCGGACAGAACTTAAGTATTAACAGCGCACGAGCCGCGATGTTGCAACGACGCGGGACGCGCTCGAACCGGCGTCGGTCCCCCAAAAATCCTTCAGGCTGCCTTTTCTTCCCTGACCTCAGCATGGCGATAAAGCATCGTCGCGAAGGCATCGAAGACCTTTCGCATTTGCGGTGGCTTGTAGGGAAACACCTCGGGCGAATCCATGTTGTGGACCACCGCCGTATTGTCGGCCTCGAAGATCAATAGCTCGCCGCGCTTGTTTTCGGCGCAATCGATCGTGAAGTAGTCTAACCCCACGCGCTCGGCGATCGCCGCCAGCGCGCCACGGTGACGGACGGCGAAATCGCTGTCGAAGTCGCGCATGAAACGCTCCTCTTCCATGCGCTTTGCCGCACTGAACGCCATGCCCGCGTTGAGATACCAGATGTCCCAGCGATCGGCGATCGCCATGTGGCAGGCGTAAGCGCGGCCATCGACGAACACGATCCGGTATTTGCGAAACAGGCCGTCGTCGTCGGAGTAGTCGACGAAACGCGCGACGAAAAATTCCTGCTCTGCGCAAACGGCCAGATAGGCTTCGAGCATGGCAGCATTTTCCAGCCTGGCGAGCTCGACACCCGCATGCGAGCCCCGCGGCCGGATGATGATCGGAAATTTCAGGCCGGCCGCCACCTCGGCGCGTCCCGACCGAACGATCTCAGACAATTGCCCGCGGCTCAGGCAAGCGGTTGGGGGAATGTCGAGACCCTCGATCCCGCCAAGCATGTGATGCAGTTTGTCGCGATCGAGACTGCGGATAAGACGCGGCGGATTGAGCAATGGCCGCGGCCAGCGCGCGGCAAGCGAATCGATCTTGCGCAGCGCCTCCAGGCATTCCGGTGAATCGGATGCAATGACGATGGCAACGTCGTGCTCGGGCAGTGGGGCCGGCAAATCCACCCCTGAGATGACGTAAAGCGTCTGCAATTCGATTCCGGAATTTTCCAGCAGGAACTCGATGGGCGTGTTGCCTCCCATGTCAATCGCTGCAGCCAGCGCCAGCACGCGCAGTTTCGGCTCCAACGGACCGGGCGAGCGGTACAGTTGATGAAAGCCGAGCACCTCCGCCTGAATAGCCATTCCGATCGGCTTGTCACCCAGGAGCTGCATAATCAACGACAGATCAAGCCCCTCGCCCGCCCCGGCCGTGCCCGCGGCCACTTTCGAAATCAGTTCGTCCCGCAGCGGGCGAAGGTCGGCGCCCTCGAACGCCTTTGTCGTCAATCGCGCGAATCCAATCCGCTCCGCGCTCGGGTAGCACGCAAGACCGGTGCGATTGTCAGGCGCCATGGCAAACTCCCGCTGGTTCAAGGCCGTCCATATGGACAAGCAGTCTTTCGATGTTCGCAACCACCGTGGCCACGTCATCAAGCGCGCGCTGCAGGTTGCGTTGCGCCAGGTCTTCGCTCGACGAGAAGGCTTCCGAGACGAGCCGGGCGCTCGCGCTGATGCGAAGAGCCGCCGCCGGATGGTGGTCGGCACGACCAAGCACGACGGGCTGGCCGATCAGGCAGGGCTTTGGTTCTGTTTCCCGATCATCGCAAGCCGCATCGCGGGCGAGCCTGCGATAGAGCGTCCTGCAATCTTCCAGCGAAAGGATGCGGTTGCCGCGGCGGACCATGAATGGAAAAATCGTCCGCTGGGCCATCTCTTCGTCGCCAGCGCCGGCGCCTTCGACTTGATGCTGTGGCGGCAGCAGGAAAAGCGATGGCGATGAGCCGATGATTCGTTCGACACCTTCGCGGAACGCCGAAAGAGTCGCCAGGCGAAACTTCGGCGGAACACGAAAATAGCTGCCGATTTCCTCCAGCGCTGCTTCCCATCGCAGCCATTGGCCGAGATTCATTCTGACTGGAAAATGCGATCGCAGGCTCGACCAGTCTTGCGGCCAGTCGCTGCGGCAAAAATATTCGAAGAACCCTGACGGAATATCGCTGGCCTGATCGATATCAGGGGCGAAAATCGAGGGCATCAGCAGCGCACCGCTGAAGGGCGGGCCGGTGAAGAATTTGGATCCGGTGATGATCACCCAATATCCGCGATCGAGGTAGGTTCGAAGCCGTGCGCGCCCAAGGCGCATCTGGCAGGCGTCGACCACGACCTGGACCTGTCGGGGCCAGCGCGCCGCGATCTCCTCGAGGCATGTCTCGCTCGGCGCCCGCCAGCCGAATTTCGAGGAGTCCATGATCTGGAGAAGCACGTTGCTTCCGCTCGCGACCGATCGTTCGACCGCGCCGAGAACAAGTGAATCGATGGCGCCATGCGGCCGTCCCTGCCCCGTCTCATCGAACAACCGCAGCGCGATACTCTCGACGCAGCCGGAAAGCCCGGCGATCGGCTCTCCCTTGCGGACCAGGCCTCCGTTCGCGGTCGAGGCACTGAAGTGGCAGCCACGGGCGGTGTGGACGGTTCCGCTTCCGGTTTGATCGGCCGCCACCACCACCGTCGTCATGGCGGGACCGAGCAGCGCGCGCGCGAGGAAGAGCGCCTGAAGCTGCGAGTCGGTGCCCGACGGAGAGAGGACCACGTCGGCGTTGGCTCGCGAGAGCGAAAGATAGCCGCGTAATTCGTCCCGCATCGCCCCGATGCGCGCATCGAACGCGGCCTCCATTCCGACTACAATCGCAGATTGCATCAACCCATCGCGCGCGCTTTGGGCGCGATCGTAGGCGCGCTGCGAAATCGATGTCGCCGTGCTCGAGGAAAAACTCAGCGTTTGGGGACAAGGGTATGGCTGGCAACCATATTCATTCAGCCCGCTCGCCGGATTGATGCTCAGCCGTGAATCGCCGCCGCCGCACAAGAGCCGATCCAACGGCGCAAACAGTCCAGCCATCGCAGAGGCCGAGGCCGATCGATCCCGGGAAGTCGCCTTCTCGACCAGTTGCAACCGAACCCCACCATTGAGCATTGCCTGAGCCTCCACCCCATAACAGCTGTGCCGGCCGCTGCGCACAAGGCTGCAATGGCGGCTAACGCGGTGTTAACCCGCTTACCGAGGAGTAAATCGGTATAGTTAACGAAAGCTTTACTTCAGCGCTCTACCTGTCGTTGCGGTTGGCTCTTAAGGCAGGATCGCGCTTAGCCACCGGGCAAGAGGAACTTGGTCAGCGTGAGGCCCGCAAGCATGGAGGTCGTTTCATAAGAGGCCTGCAGGGTCGTCTGCAGCGCCAGAATCTGGCTTGCCACTTGCTGCGTCGAGGCGGTCTCGGTCTGGTCGACGATGTTCTGCAGAAGCGTCTGGGTCTGGGTCTGCCGGTCGGTCGCCTCTTTCATCGTGTTCTGCGCGTTGGCGAAATCGGTCTGAATATCGGCGATCGTCTGCTGTCCCGGCTGCGGCGTCAGGTTGGTCGCGATGCGCTGGCTGAGCGCTGCGATCGTCGCACTCGAATTGGCCGCAGTCGGCGACACCGTGACGGCCGCGAACACGGCCACCCCTTCGAGCTGCGTGCGGATCGCCTGTTCGTTGGCCTGCGCGCCGTAGGCAACAACAATGTTCGAATCGATCCGGGCGGTCGATGACGCCCGTGGCGAGGGTGAGGAATTGCCGGTGTACCAGGCAACCGTGTTGGTCGGATCGCTGACGAGCGAGGTCGCGGAGCTCAGTGGCGAGCCCGAGACCCGCAACGACACCTGGGTTGCGGTCACCGGCTGCAAACCGAGCGATGCCAGCTGCGACGGGTTGGAGCTCGTCACCGACAGGTTCGAGGCATCCTCGGTGTGCAACGTGATCACGCCGCCGCTGACGGTCGAGGGCGTCGACGTACCGGTGACCTGGTCGATCTTGGACAACAGCGTTTGAACGCTGTCGGTGACATTGAGCTCGTTGCCGGTCGCGCCGGAGGCCACGAACGTGATCTGTGTTCCGTTGACGGTGATAAAGTCGCCGGGCGCAAAGCCGCTCGCAAGCGAATCCGTGCCGGCGGCGCCAGACAAGGTGGTCGCGCCGGTGATCGGCGCTGGCGGCGAGCCCTGATTGTTGACTGCGCTTCCCGTGGCCGTTCCCGCATCGAAGAAATCATGTCCAGCTTCGACCGCCGAGGCGGCGACCAGCGACGTGTTGGCAAGGGTGCCGATCGCCGTGTTCAGCGCCGCATTCAGGTTCGCGGCCGTCTGCGCCGGGGTCGCGCCGATGGCAAAGCTGTCGGCCGGCAGCGGCGTCGAATTCGATGCCGTCAACTGAACGGAATCGGTCGTACCATCAGGGAGATTGAAGGTAATGTTCACCTGATCTCCTTGTTTGGGATTGGTGGCGCCAAGGGCGATCGAAATTGCCGCGGGCGAGCCGGAGGGACCGGTCACGGTCGCGCCGGTCAGGTTCGACGACACCGAACTCAGCTTCAACCCGAACGGCGAACCGGCGACGTCCTCGGCGACCGAAACCGACGTCGCCGTCGGCTGCGTGATCACGAGACGGCCGAGGCCCGTGGTACCGTCCGCCTGCGCGCGCTCGGCGATCACCTGCTTCAAACCGGCCTGCGTACCACTGCCGTTCAGGATCGTGTCGGCGGGGGCGACCGCAGGGGTGTTGATGGCGCTGCCGGAAAAGATGAAGCGGTCACCCACCTGCGTGTTGAGGATTCCGACGAGCCCGGTCAATTGGCTCAGCCCGTTCTGCTGCGCGATGGTTTGCCCGGTGCTGGTGATGTCCTGCGCGCCGGATGCAGCACCACTCTGCACCTGCCCCGCGATAGTGCTGAACGATTGCAGCGCAGTATTGGCGGAGTCGATCACCGTGTTGACATTGGTGATCGTCGTGGTGAACGCAGAAATGTCGGAAAGTTGCGATCGCGCGGCAATCGCAAACCCCTCGTTGGCGCCAAACCCGGAATAGGTCGTCGATATCTTGCCGGTCGCAAGCTGCGTCGACAGGTTCGTCAACTGCCTGTTGATGTTCTGGACTGCCTGGCCGAACAGCGAACCACCGGGACCTAAGATACCACTAATCGCCATCTGGATCGCCTTACAGCTGGATCTGCTCTAACGTCTGCATCATGCTTTGAATGACCGACATCACGTGGGCATTGGCGGCGTAGGAATTCTGCAGCGCAATCAGGTTCGACATCTCGCTGTCGATGTTGACCTTGGATGTTGAATCGAACTTCTGCTGCAGCGTGCTGACGACGACGTTCTGGCCCTGCTGCATCTGCGTCGCCGTAGAGGCAGCATTGGCCTGCAGGCTCAAGAACTGCTGCAAATAGCTGCCGATCGTGCCGCTGAAGGGCGCGGTTGCAGAACCTAGCCCGCTTTGCGGCGAGTAGTTAAACACGCCGGAGGTCAGTTGCGAAAAGATGAAGTCGGACCGGGTAGTGTCGCCGGCCGGCGTCGCCGGCGAGGTGCTGAAGACCGTGAGATTTGCCGGATTTGCAAGCAGCGCCTTGTTGACGGTGATGCGTCCGGCGAGGCCGGTCAATTGTGAGCCGTTACCGGTGATGGCGCCGGTATAGGTCGTACCGGCATCGGTGAATAACGGCAATTGCGGATTGCCCGACGTCAGCGAGGAAATCGTTGATGTGACCGAAGCCGCGTTGACGGTCGCGCTGCTGGTCCCGTCATCGGTTACGTTCAACGTGGAACCTGACGCGGAAAATTGCACATGGTCCGGACCAAGCGCCGTGTTCAATTGCGTGGCCACCGATGCCAAGCCACCGGAGAAATTTACTCCGATCACCTTTGGAGTCGCGCCCGGGGCGTTCGGCAGCGGCAACGCGGCCGGATCGTCCACGCGCACGATCTGCACCTGCTGCAGCGCGCCCGTCGCAGTGTTGGTGAAGGTGAGGTTGATCGTGTTGCCCGGCTGCAGATTACTGCCGTTGGTGCCGACATTGAGGCTCAAACCGGCCGGAGGACCCGTCACGGCCGTTCCCGGCGTAGTCAGATCAGAAAGCGAGCTGGAAATGCTCGCGGCGAGTTGATCGACCTGGGTCTGCGCCTGCACCAGCGTCTGGTCGCGCAGCGTCAGGTCGGCGGCTATCTGCCCCGATCTGAACACCTGGTTGGCGACCGCATCGAGACTGGCACCGTTGGGAAGTGTAAGCGTCAAACTCCCGACACCGGATTTGGTCGGATCGGTGTTGTAGAGCGAGGTGGGTGTCAGCGCACCCACCGAGCTGAAGTGAAACTGTGAAGCAAGCCCCGCGCCGACCAGCTGAAAGCCCGAGGTCGTAAACACGCTCACCTGGTTGTTATTGTCGGTGGTGGTTTTGACATCGACAAATTTCGCCAGATCGTTGATCGCCTGATCGCGTTGATCCGAAAGCGTTGCCACGGTGGGATCGGTCGGCTGAAGGCCCTGCAGCTTGGTGTTGATGGCCGCGATCTGATTCAAATCCGCGTTGACCTGCGTCACCGATGTGCCGATATCCTGTTCGACATTCGAGCGGAGCGTCTGGATGCCTTGCGAGGTAACATTGAGCTGCTGCGCAAGAGCCTGCGCCGCGCCGAGCGCCGTCGTTTGCGCCGAAAGGCCGGTCGAGCTCGTCGAGAGCGCCTGCAACGCCGTTGTAAAATTATTGAACGCGGTCTCAAGCGTCCCGGTGCCGCCAGGCGTCCCGTAAAGACTCTGCAGCTGGCCGAGAATATTGGAAGTCTGGTCGGCAAAGCCGCCGCCGCCGATTTCAGTGCGCAACTGGCCCTGGATGAATGTATCGAGCTCACGGGTGACGCCGGCTATCTTGACAGATGCGCCGGCTCCCCCGGTCGACACTTCGATCTGGTTGGGCGTCTCGGCGACGTAGCCCGCCGTCTGGGCGTTGGCGACATTTGACGAGGTGATCGACAGCGCGGCCTGGTTGGCCGTCAGACCGGACAGCGCGCTGGCAAGGGCTGAACTCAAACCCATCTTCGTTACCCGCTTTCGATCATGCCTGCTCTTATCTCAGGCGATCAGCGCAGCACGTTGAGCAGGCTCTGAACCATGTCGTTGGCCGTGGTGATCACCTTGGTGTTGGCCGAATAGGCCTGCTGGGTCACGATCAGCTTGGTGAACTCGTCGGCGATGTCGGTATTCGAGCCCTCGAGCGACGAACCTGAGATCGTGCCGGAGGCGCCGATGATCGCCGGTCCGGACTGATCGGTGGCCGCATAGGCGCCGCCGTCGAGTGCCTTGAGGTAATTGGTGCCGTTGAAGTGCGACAGCGTGATCGAGGCAAGATCGATATTCTGGCCGTTCGAGAAAGTTCCGACCACGAGACCGCTGTTGTTGATCGCGACCGATTGAAGCTGGCCAGCGGCAAACCCATTCTGCGTGATGGCGCCGATGGTTGCAGCCCCACTCGAGCTTGCAAACTGCGTCAGCGCGCCGGAACCGATGTTGAAAGACAGATTACCAAGCGACTGTCCGTCGACGCTCACATTGGGAATGGCGACCGACGAACCGGCAGGAGACGTCAACGCGCCGCTCGCATTGAACGTGAAAGGAATGCCGACATTGACCCATGCGCTCTGGTTACCTGTCGCGGTGGTAGAGGTCTGGTAGAAGAGATTCCAGACGTCCTGGTGCCCCGGGCCGAGCGTCGAGCTGTCGGTCTTGGCCCAGCGTAATTGCAGGTTCACCGGCGTTCCCGCGGAGTCGAAGGCCGTTACGGCGCCGCCGCTGATGGATTCAGTGGTGAAGGTCTGTACGTCGTTGGCGGCAACGACGCCCGCGCCGACGTTGGTACCTGGCGCACGCGCCTGCACGATCGGGACCGTGGCGAAACCGAGCCCTTTGAGGACATTCGTGGCGTTAGCCGTATTGCCGGTGATATTGAGATCCTGGGAGGTGCCGGTGTTCAGGGTAATCTGTCCGCCCGACACGGTTGCCGTGGCACCGGTGATCGTTGAAATCTTGTTGAGCAGCGCTCCGACATTGTCTGTGATGTTAAGATCGTTGCCGGTAGCCCCCGAAGCGACGAAGTTGATGGTCGTGCCATCAACCGTGATGCTGTCGCCAGCAGCGAACCCTACGGCCAGCGAGTTGCTCGGTGCCGTGCCGGATAGTGCTGTGTTGGCAGTAATCGGCTGCGGCGTTGCCTCCTGGTCGTTGACGGCGGTGCCGGTGATGGAAGCGTCAACGGGTGGCGCCGGCGTGCCGAGCGGCAAGGGATTCGTCGCGAAGTCGGCGGGATTGATGCCGCCGGCCGCCGTGATCGATCCGGCCGGCGCGCCGGCGCTTGCCGCCGTGGCGGGTGTGGTTGGAAGGTTTGCGGCGTACTGAATGGCGGTCGTCGCCTGTGCCGGAATGAAGTTGTTCTGGAATTGCAGAACCTGCGGAACGTTGCCGAGCGGGTTGCCGGTCTTCGGATCGACCGCCACGCCCATCAAATAGTAACCGGCGCCATTGACCAGATTGCCGTTCGCATTGATCTGGAAATCGCCGCGGCGCGTATAGTCGGTGATGCCGTCGAACACCGGCACGTTGTCGGTCACCCCGGTCGGCTTTTGCACCGAAAAGAAACCGTCGCCATTGATCGCGATGTTGGTCGCAACGGTGGAAGTCGAAACCGTTCCTTGCGAAGTGATGGTCGCTTGCGAGAAGGCGGTCACGCTGCCGGCAACCTGCTTGTTGGGCGTCGTGGCGTCGGGAATGAGATCCTCGAAACTGGTTTCGATGCCCTTGTAGCCGACGGTGGAGGCGTTCGCGATGTTGCCGGAGATGTTCTGCAATGCGAAGGATTGAGCCTGTAGGCCGGCGACCGAGGTATTAAGCGCGTCGAAGATACCCATAACTTTGTCTCCACATTCGATTGCGTGCAGCGAGCCGCTTTGGCCCGCGCATGGCCGTGATCGGAGGAGACGTCGCAAGCACCGTGCCAGATGCAAGAATCCTGATATTTCAGGTGCTTAAATGGAAATGCCCCGGTCTCTTAACCGGGGCACAATTGCCGGGCAGGCAACAATTGCCGGGAAAGATCCTGGCCCGCTTCTTCCGTTCAGGTCGCCGAAGCTGCCGCCGGGTGGAACACCAGGGCAACGCCATCCATGCAGTAGCGCAGGCCCGTCGGCTTCGGCCCATCGTCGAAGACGTGACCGAGATGTCCGCCGCAGCGGCGGCAATGAACTTCGGTGCGCAGCATCCCGAACGTGCGGTCCTCGGTCGTGCCGACGGCATTGTCGAGCGGCTTGAAGAAGCTCGGCCAGCCGGTGCCGCTTTCGAATTTGGTTTCCGAGGAGAACAGCGGCAGGTCGCAGCCGGCGCAGGCGAAGATGCCCTTGCGATGCTCCTTGAGCAGCGGGCTCGTCCACGGGCGTTCGGTGCCTTCCTTGCGCAGGATTTCATACTGTTGCGGCGTCAGTTGCGCGCGCCATTCCGCGTCGGTCTTTTCGACCTCGAATTTCTCTTCGGCACGCGCCGGGGAACCTCGCAACCAGCGCAAGGCGGCAAGGCCCAGGAAACCGGCGGCGGACGCAAGCAGGATACGGCGGTCAATCATGATGATGGTCTCCGTGCAAAGCGAAATACGGGGTGTTCGCTTTCAGATACGGGGCGCAGACACCAACGTTACACCGGTCCCGGCGTAAAATTCTCACTTTCCTGCGAGCGCGCCATCACGGGTTCGCCTTCGCCGGAGGGGACCGTGGCGGGCGGCCCGGGACGTTCGGGACGCGGCCGGCCAGACGGCGGGCGGGGCCGTGGCGGACGGGTTCCCGCCTGCCGGTTGGCCTCGACCCGACGCACATCGCGCTGGCGGTCCTTCGCCCTCGCCCTCTCGCGGTAGCGGGCCAACGCACCGGCGGCAGCCGAGCTTCCGCGTCCCCAGATCCCGATCAGATGTCCGGCGACCCGTCCGGTCGGACCACCGGCCCAGACCAGTTCGAACGGCGAGAACAGCCGCCAGCGTTCGTCGCCCCACAAAATGCTGCGAGCAATCAACCGCCCGGCCATGGCCGACGTGTTCATCCCCTGCCGCCCGAAGCCGCTCGTGACCCACAGGCCACGACGCAACTGGCCGATCTGCGGCATGCCATGCACGGTGTGTCCGACCGCGCCACCCCAGGTCTCGGATATCTCGACCCGGCCAAGCTGGGGAAAAATCGTACGGATCCGGCGCGCAACGGCGGGGGCAAAACGCTCCGGCCGCGCATTCCAGGTGGTTTCCGGACTGACCCACATCAGGCGGTCGCCATTCACGATCCGGAAATGATCGATACCATCGGAGTCGGTCACCGAACCCTGAAAGGTGATGGCCTCGGCCAGGCGCTCGCCGAGCGGCGCGGTCACCGCGGCGTAGCGCCAGACCGGCAGCAGCGTGCGCGACAGCCGCAGTAGCGACGCGCCAAGATGGATGTTGCCGGCAAGCACGATGTGCGAAGCGCGCAACCGCGCCGACGGCGTCACGATACGCTTGCGGATGCCCGACGAATCGATGCTGACGACCGGCGTATCCTCGAAAATCCGCGCCCCCGCCCGCCGCGCCAGCGCCGCCAGACCGTGGACGTATTTGCGGCCGTCGACCTGAAACGCCTTGGGATAATAGACGCCGTGGAAATAACGGTCGGTCTTGAGATGATCGCGAACGCGATCGACCTGCCAGCCTTCCACCTCGGTTTCGAAATCCTCACCGAGCATCTGCAACCGGCTGATCAATTGGTCGCCGACATCGACATTGGAGACTTCCAGGGCGCCCTCGCTCAGCGCAATGCCCGGCATCAATTGTTCCGACGCGTTGGCCCGAATGGATTCGGCGCCTTCCTTCGAGAGCGCCCAGATTTCGCGGGTATCCTCGAAGCCTATGCGGGCGATCAGGTCTGCGATCGGCAGACCATAGCCCGGCATGACCGTGCCGAGCTGATGCCCGGATGCGTTCCAGCCGACATGCCGGCCTTCGAGAACCGCGACGCTGGCGCCAAGCCGCGCGGCCTCCAGCGCCACTGTGAGGCCGGCGAGCCCCGCGCCGACGACGCAAATGTCGACATCCAGATCGAACGTGAGCCGCAAGGGCTCGGGTGTCGTCCCGGCGTCAGGGCCGTTGGTCGTGCTTGTAGAAGTCTCGCTCATGCTGTTTTCTTACG
This sequence comes from Bradyrhizobium sp., assembly GCF_035570375.1. Classification (GTDB taxonomy): domain Bacteria; phylum Pseudomonadota; class Alphaproteobacteria; order Rhizobiales; family Xanthobacteraceae; genus Bradyrhizobium. The sequence goes on from NZ_DATMLW010000108.1 coordinate 18,140, forward strand.
GACCGATCAGGCGCTTGTCACCTCATGAGCCAAGGCTTGTACATTAAAGGCTTGTGCATTAATCGGCAGACTTGAAACGAATCGGATCGCGCCATGCGCCGTTTGCTGTTGCTGCGTCACGCCAAGACCGAACATGACGCACCCAGCGGCCGCGACCAGGACCGCCGGCTCGACGACCGTGGCCGGCGCGATGCCGCCGAGATTGGCGGCTGGATCGGCCGTCACCCGCCTTTCCCTGATGCCGTGCTGGTTTCGACCGCGGTCCGGACGCGTCAGACCTGGGAAATCGTCTGGGAGACGATGAAGCATCTGGTTCCGCAGCCGCAGGTCGAGGTCTTGCCGGAGCTCTATGGCGCCGATCCGGCGCGGCTCCTGCAAACCATCCACGAGGCCTCCGCAGCCGATCCGCAGCGGCTGATGGTGGTCGGGCACAATCCGGGAATGCATGAACTGGCGCTCGCGCTCACCGGCAGCGGCGACGCTGCCGGACGCAAGGCGCTCGCCGGAAATCTTCCGACGTCGGGCCTTGCCGTACTCAACTTTGCGGTCGACGATTGGGCCGATGTGGCATTCCGCCGCGGACGGCTCGTGCAGTTCCTCAGCCCGAAATTGCTGAAGCTAGGTTCCGACGACTAGCGCAGACGCGTCACCGCGTCGCCCGGCCGTCAATTATGTTGGATTGATGCTGAACAGGGAGGTGCAGATGTTCAATTCCATTCTCGTGCCGCTTGATCTCGCCGATACCGATCTGGCGAAACCCGCGATTGCGACGGCGGCGACGCTGTCGCAAACCTGGAGCGGCTCGGTGCGCCTTCTGAATGTGTTGCCGATGACGCCGGTGATGCTGGCGGAATATGTGCCCGCCGATTTTGACGCCCAGCAGCGCCAGGCCTCCGAGGAGGCGCTCGCGATCGTGGCGCGCGAATCCGGCATCGACGCCGCGCGCATCTCCAGCGTGGTGCGGCAGGGCGGCATCTATCACGAGATCCTCGAAGAAGCCGCGGCGATCAAGGCCGACCTGATCGTGATGACGTCACACCGCCCGGCGATGCGAACCTATTTTCTCGGCTCCAACGCCGGCC
>NZ_DATMLW010000109.1:0-2435 GCF_035570375.1 Bradyrhizobium sp.
GCGCCTGCCTGCGGAAATACCAGGCGCAGGCAAGTCCCGCCAGTCCGTAGTAAAAGGCGATCTGCATCCCGATGGCATTGATCGAATCAGCGATGACCGTCTTGATGCCTGGCAAGTATAAGGACAAAAAGAGCAGCACGAGGCCGAGCACGATAATCAGCACCGTCGGGAGCCACGGCGTGCGATAGGTTTGATGCAGTCGCGCATAGCGCTGGTGAAGCGCGTTGTCTCTGCCCATGGAAAACATGGTGCGCGTAAATTGTAGGATCGAGGTTTCCAGCGTGCCGACCGTGCTTAGCATGACGGCGATCACCGCGACATAATCCCAGGGATCCGGGAGCAGTTTCTCTGCCACCGCGAAGACGATGTTGATGCCGGCGCTCTCAATCTCCGCGTCGCTGAGTAAGAGAAGCGCGAGCGCACCGAAACCAACCAGAAGTACGGAGACGATCACCACCGCGACAATGCTGCCGCGCCCAGCGATGCGCGCGCCGTCGCGCGTTTCCTCGTTGAGGTTGACCGTAACGTCCCAGCCGCTGAAGGCGAACAATGCGATCAGGGCACCGCCCGCGAACAGGCTCGGGGTAAAGTCCGCGCCGGTGAACCACGCAAAAGAAAACGCATGCGCCGGGGCAGAAGGGTAACACATGGCGACAAGCGCAATCAGCAGCGCCAAGACACCGACTTCCACGACGGTGAAAACAATCTGTGTATAGCTCGTGAGCTTGATCCCTTTCGCGACGACACCGCCGATAACCACCAACCATCCCGACGCAACCAGTGTAACGGCGTTCTGATTGTCGACCAGACTGGGCACGAACAACTTTAGAGTCGCGGTCGCAGCGGGGAGGGTGCCAGAGACCATGAACAAGATCGAACCGATGATCACCGACCAACCGGCGAAAAACCCAAGCGCTGGCCCAAAAACCTTAGCAACCCAGGCGTAGGAGGCGCCGGCATTCACGTCCAGGCGGTTCAAATGGCGGAAGGCGAAGACGACACCGAACATGATAAGGCTGCAATAGAGCAGACTTGCCGGTGCGAGCACGCCGACGGCGGCGATCAGTGTTGCCGTGCTTACGGCGACACTATAGGCCGGCCCGCTTCCGGCCACGCCCATGATTACCGATTCAACGAGGCCCAGCGCGTCGGCACGGAGTCCCGGATCTTTTTCGGTCCGTATGGCCGGGCTCATTATCTATCTCCTTTTGCAGCATCTCTAAGCCGCAAGCCCAACCCCCAGGTCACCTTTTTCCAATTCATGTATAGCCCACTGAATGCGGTGAACTTCTGCCCCCACCGCGGGTTCCTGGTCCTCCCACGCGGCGGCGGGGCTTATACCGGTGTTCCGGCCGAGCGCGTCATGTTGGGGTCGTCCGGATGGGATGAGACTGCTGAATTGGCTCCGTATACCAAACGTCAGGAATTGGTGTTCTGCCTGGGGCCGATGGTACCGTCTCTGTCAAGCATCGGACAGCGAAGTAAGGCCTGGCTTCCACTATCTGCTGCCTAGGGTGTCTCGAATCTCTTGAGCTGGCCGGCATAGCCGAGACCTAAGGTCGCGGGCCTGGCAATTTGTTGACCAAGATACGACATGGTAAGTCGGCTTGGCCTTTGTCTCCCTGTGCCAAGTCTGCAAACTGCGGCGTCGGATCTTCTCCGACGCCACTTTTTTGCACCGCCAGCCTGGCGCTCGTTCAGGTTGTGTAAACGGTCGCCATGCGTGTGAGCAAAGGCTTCGGCGGGCAGTCCGACTTCCCGAGGATGGCCGGATCAATCGGCCTTTCTTTTGTCGCTCTATCGCGTGGGCGAGCCAGCCTGCGCAGCGGCCGATAGCAATGCGCCAACAAGCCCGCCGCTCGGGCTAACGGTTGGCATCCGATGGCGCGAGCTCTGGCCGCCACCCATGAATGCATCGACAAGCTCAAGCGATTGCCGATAGCCTCCCGCCATGATTTCAATCCCGGACTCGCCGCTGGAGGGAGATGGATTCGAACCATCGGCCCCTGTCGCGAGGGAGGCCGGTTTATATTGCGGAAGGTGAGTTGGGGGGATCGACGGGGCAGCCAAGAAATTTTGCGGGGTACCGATGGTTCGAATCCATCTCCGCCGGCCTGATTGCGCCAAGCCGGGTCGTAATTAACGCCGTAGGGTGGGTCGGTGACCATAAGGTGCGGCGCGAAACCACCGAGCACGCGCTCAACGTCGGTCGCCACTGTGCTGTCGCCGCAGAGCAATCGATGACGGCAGAGCACCCATAAGTCGCCCGGCTCCGCGACCGGGTGCGCGGGAGGCTCTGGCGCATCGTCGGGATCGGTCCGACCTTGGGTCCTCTCGGCGGATAACTCGCCGAGTTCGAACTCGTCAAAGCCGGTGAGGCTGAGGTCAAACCCCGCTTCGCCCAGCTCGCCAATTTCGAGCGAGAGCATCTCGAG
>NZ_DATMLW010000110.1:0-9710 GCF_035570375.1 Bradyrhizobium sp.
GACCGGATCGAGCTCGAGCGCGGCAATGCAGACCATGGCCTGAACAGCGAACGCCTCCATGATTTCGGCGACCGAAACAGAGGATACGGACAATCCCGCATGACGCAAAACCGCTCGCGCCGCCTCGATCGGCGCTAGCCCGGGACGTTCGGGATCGCCACCCGCCCGCCTACCGCCGGCGATGCGGACGATGCGGGCCGGAGGACGGATGGCCGCCAGCGCCCGCTCAGACACCAGCAGCACGGCAGCAGCCGCATCGGCCTCGACCGCGATGGTTGCCGCGGTCACACCGTGGGTCGAACTTCCCGCGAGAACGGGAAGGCGCGCGCAGAGGCCGGCGGTGAGGCGGCGGGCAAAAGGGTCCCCCCTATGTCCGCAGACAGAGACAAATTCCGGCGCCGCTGCGCCGCGCGCCGACGCCTTGCGATGGCTCTCGATCGCGAACGCCTCTTGGGCGCCGCGGGTGATGTCCCACTCCGCAGCGAGGGTCGCGGCGGCGGGGATCATCTCCGGATCCCGTTCCGGCCACGGCGTGAACGGCGGCCTCTCGTATGGTTGCACGACCTCATCGGGAAGGAGCGGACGGCGGGAGCGGATCGGAGCGCGGCTGAAGCTTTCGACGCCACCTGCGACGATCGCATCGGCCTCTCCGGCCTTGATGCGGGCCGCAGCCAGCAGGATCGCATCGAGGCCGGCACAACATTGCGTGTCGATCGTACTTGCCGGCACTTCAGCGGGTATCCCTGCCTTCAGCGCCGCCACGCGTGCAGGGTTGCCGCCGCCATAGAGCGCGTTGCCCAGTATCACCTCGTCGATCTCTGACGATGAAAGGCCGGCGTCGTCGAGCACCGCTCGAACGGATGCTTCAGCCAAGTCGACAGCCTCGACCTTGGCGAAGATGCCCCCACGGGGTACGACCGCCGTGCGGCGCGCGGCGGCGATGAACACTGCGCTCATGGCAGCCTCCGCGCGATCGCGCCCGCGATCCAGACCTGGCGCAGCGCGTCAAAGTCGGTTTTCCCGGAGCGCGTCCGCGGCCAGTCCGGCAAGCCCGCATAGACGCGCGGCACCTTGTAGAGCGGCAACGCGTCTCGCAGGTACGCGATGAGATCCGCGGCGGTCACGGCGGCATCCGCTGGTATATGCACGAGCGCGACCAGCCGCTCGCCACGACTAGAGTCGGGGGTGCCGAGCACGGCCGCGGCCGCCACCGCGGGATGGCACTCGAGCACCCGTTCGATCTCCTCGGGGTAAACGTTCTTGCCGGACGTCACGATCTTCCGGCTGGCCCGGCCGACCAGATGTAGGAAACCCTGGGGATCGAGAAAACCGATGTCACCGACCGAGATCGCGTCGCCGTGGCGTAGCAGGTCGGATGCATCTCCGCAGGCGTAGTTCATGAACAGAAACGGACTCTCGACGAACACATAGCCCGTCCTTTCGGCCGCCAGGGATCGCCCGGCCCGATCCCGGATCGTTACCACCGCTCCGGAGAAGGCGCGGCCGACCGACGTTTCGGGACCGCTTTCGTCGGCTTTCGCAACCGTCATGAAGCTCGTCTCCGATGCACCATAGAACTCGGCAAACCGAGCATTGGGAAACAAGCGCCGCAACGGCTCACGCTCGCCGGCGGGCCACTTGGCTCCCGATGACAGAATCCAGCGTAGAGAAGCGAGCGCAGCTTTGCCGGCTGCTTTGATCGTCAGCTGCAACTGGGTCGGCACGCCATACAGCACCGTGACGCCTTCGCCTTCGATCAAGCGCACGACGGCGTCAGGCCTGAACCGCCGGCAGAGAATGACGCGGGCGCCGGCATTGAGCCCATGGACCAGTGCATAGAGGAACAGCGAGTGGGTCAGCGTTCCCGGCGCGAGGATCACATCGTCCCGTGTGATTCCGAATTCCAGCGCGTCATGGCGAAAGCTGTCGGTCCACGACCGGTGATGGCGGCGATAGCCTTTGGGCAGGCCTGTCGATCCGGAGGTAAAACCCACGTAAAACGGCGTCAGGGCGTCCGGCTCCGACTTTGGGACCGCATCGGTTGAGGCGCCCAGCGCCGGCGCAATCTGCGCGAAGGGCAGCAGGGGATCTGCAAGAACGATCGCCTGGTTTCCGGCGAAGCGCGCGTCGAAACTGACCACCAGGGCAGACGATAGCTGTGCCAGGATTGCCCCAGTCATCTCGACTGGCCAATCCGGGTCGAGCACCAGCGCTTCCCGCCCCGCGCGCGCGACGGAGAGGAACAGCAGCGCGAGCGCAGGACTGGTCGGCAGATGAAGCGCGACGCCACCGCCTTCAGGGGTTGCACAGGCAATGAAACCGGCCAGCCGGTTGATTTCGCGGTCGAGATTCCGCCAGGATACCCGCTGATCCTCGAATACCAACGCATCGCGGTCCGGCGTCCGCGCTGCGTGATGCGACAGCGCCGCCGTGATGCTCACGTGCGATGCCCGAGCGCGGCCGGATAGGCCTGCTCAGCGGCCTTGGCCAGGAAGGCCGCGGCAACCGCCTTCATCAGATCACCCGGCAGGAACACCGCAGTGGCCAGCATTGCCTGGAGCGCACCCATGTGTGCCACAATCACGAGACCAACGATGCCGCAGCCATAGACAACGAGGATTCCGCCGGCAATCGCGGCCATGAGCGCGGCGGCAACCACCGGCGCTTTGGCAAGGCGCTGCATGACGACGCCGGTGACAAACGCGCCCGGGACCCAGCCCAGGAGGAATCCGGCGGAGGGCGCGAAGAAGACCCCGAGCCCGCCTCGGCCACCCGCCAGGAGCGGTGCACCGAGCGCCACGACGAAAAGTAGCAGCAGCACGGCAAGCGCACCCCGACGCGGACCGAGCACGATGCCGGCGAGCATCACGCCGAGCGTCTGCGCGGTGATCGGCACCCCGCCGGCTACGGGAAGTTGGAAGGTCGGCAGCAGGCCCAGCACCGCGATCATGGCGGCGAAGAGCGAGATTCGGGCGACGGCGCGAGAGTCCATGCACGTGATCCTTATGGTTGGCGACCCGCGCGGCCATAGCCGCGCGCATCCAGGGCTTCAGCGACCTGATCGGCGAGACGCAGCGTCTCGATCAGAAACAGGACGACGATCCGAAGCGGAACGCGCCGCCGCGACCGCGCCCGCCACGCCTCCTCGCGAGCGCGCCAGTTGGCCAGCAACACGGGGATGAAGCGTAGCACCAGCGCGACCGAAAGCGTGATTTTCCGAGAGTTGACACCCAGCGGACGAAGCAAACGAAATAGCGGCTCGACGGCGTCCATCAGCGCGGACATCGTAGTCGTCATTGTGACCAGATCGGCGACGAGCACCATGAGCAGAAGCCGCAGCACCACACTGGCGCCGTCTTTCCACTGGGTGGAGAGGCCCTGCAAACCACCGATGATGACCAGCAGTGGAACGATCGGCTTCAACACGCAGAGCCGCCGCACGGCGTCGCGGCCCAACGTTCCATAGATTCCGGTCACGACAGCCAGCCAAAGCGCGAGAAGTCGCCAGTCCTGAACCGGCAGAAGCGCAACGCTCATGCCCGCGACCATCAGGAGCTTGAGACCCGCCGGCAGCCGATGGAGCCACGTCGTGCGGGAAAGGTAGCCGCCCATCATGCCGCGCCGCTCTCCAGCATGGACGCGCCCTGTGCGCTGGCATGCGCACGATAGTCCGGAAGCACCTCAGAAGGCATCCCGTCGGCCTTCACCTGTCCGTTCTCCAACCAGATCACCCGATCGAAATCGTGCAACAAGTCGAGGTCATGGCTCGCCATTACGATCTGCTGCGGCAACCGCGCAAGCCTCGCCGACAGCGACAGCCGTGTCGGTAGGTCGAGACTGGAGAAAGGCTCGTCGAGTAGCAATATCGTTGGCTCCGTGGCAAGGATTGCCAGAATGCAGACGAGCTGCTTCTGCCCCTCCGACAACTCGTGGATCGCGCGATCAATCCAGCCGGCACAGCCTTGTCTGGCCAGCAGATCCTCGGCTCCGCGTCTGGCCACCGCCGCGGTTTCACCGCGCTCAATCAAGCCGAAGGCGATTTCTTCGCCGACCGTCGGGAAGATGATTTGATGGTCCGGATTCTGGAACACGAATCCGACATCGGCGTGCAGTTCCCTACGCGCCTGTTTTGTGCAACGACCGTTGACGATCACCTCGCCTCGTTCCGGCAACAGCAGGCCGTTGGCGAGGCGCAAGAGCGTGCTCTTGCCCGACCCGTTGTCGCCGACGAGGCCAACGCGCTGCTCCCGTAGATCGAGCGACAAGGCGTCGAAAATCCGGCGGCCGCCTCGACTGAGGTGAACACGATCGAAAGCGAGCCCGAAAGATGATATGGCGCGGAACTGCTCAACCGATTTGTTCCGCTGAACGCCCGGGCTGCGCTTCGAACGCGAAATGTCGATGAATCCCATAGCTGTCGGCCTCTCTAAACTTGGAAACTAGATCGCAGACGCGGAAGCACGGTACCAGTAGCCCGTGCTTCCGAAAACTCCATGCGGGTGCCCTAATGACAGAATCGCTTGGCTTGCTGGCTCGGTACCTCTCGCTTGGCTAAGTCGCGCCTTCAATTTCCAAATGCGAATGACCGTTGTAGGCAATCATCCGACGGAATGACAGCGCTGTCCCCCGGCGATACCGTTAGTTTTGCTGGGCCTCTGCCTCTCCCCACGGCGCGCCCAAGAGGTTGGTAGGGATCAACGCAATCTTAGTCTTTGCCATGGCTTGCGCTGGTCTAGGCAGCGCAGTGTGAACAGGATCTGACAAGCTTGGCGCCAGAGCGTGGCCTCATAACGGCTCAGCCGATCGAGCGGGTAAGTTGGCAGGTTGGACAGGCGGATAAAGGAGCGTGTGAGGTCGTCCGGTTGATCAGCGGCGTCTGCGGTGGAAGGCTGGCCAGCCTCCAGACTGCCGGTTGGCTCGTCCTCATTGTGCCGCATGTCGACATCGGTCGCCACCGTATCTCGATACATGCTGTCAATCATATTCTGCCGCATTCGATGAGCGCGGCGGCTTTGGCGAAACAGCAGCAGGTGCTGGGCCTGGATCTTGAACAGCCCGCTCTCAATGGCGGTCGCGCGACGCAGCCGCCATAACAAGCTCGCCAGTCTGAGCACCAGTTCTCTCTCGACCGCCGATTGCGCGTCATAGTCGGCCGTAATCGCCATTTCGAAGGCCGCGTAGTCTTCGGCATCTTCCAGCGCATCGATCACGGTTTCTGCGGTGAGCCCATGACGAACCGCATTTTGCCGCGACCTTGTTTTGCCCTCTTCGGTGACAGGTCCCGTACTGAGCTGCGCGTTGCGGCGGTTGGCCTCGATTTGCCGGAAGGATGTCATTCGGCCTCCGGCCGAAGAATTGGCTTCGTTTCGTCAATTTGAGACCAGCCCGCAGCGCAGGCTGAGCTCTTTCGCCATCGATGTCTATTGCGGCCGAAGCGAACCCATGAGTCTTGGCCCAAAGGCTGGCCGCAACGAGTAACGGATCGATCGCCTGCTTTTCCCACCAGGCACGCTCATTGCCCTTCCGGTGCAGTTCACGGTGCAGTCGGCAGATTGGGACGGTGAAGCGGTCGCTGACCTTCCGCCCCATCGCCCGCTGTTCGGCAAACTTGATGTGGTGCGGATCCGATGGAGTTCGGCCGCAGATAACAAGGCTGAGAGGCCACGAACTTCAGATGCTCGCGGTCGCGCTCGCGCACGGGCTTGCAGATGACACTGACCGTCTGTTCGCCAGCATCGATTTCGAATGACGGGTTACCATAACCATTCTCTTTCTGATCTTTCGGTGCAGCGGATTGAAGGTTGTCAAAGTCGGCTCAGCTTGGCACTGAAGGCCTGCTCGAGGGCCTGGGCATCTGCCGTTGAGAGCTGGTTTTTCAGGGCAGGGCCTGCTGCGCCCAGCTGGCAAGAACTTCTGAACTTTTCAGCTGCTCAATTTCTGATAACAACCGACGACGTAGCTCATCCGAGGCATCAGCCGACAAAGTCGGTGGCCTGGACCTTTCTGAACGGACCCGCCTTTGAGGGGTCTGCAAATATGGACCTGCAGCTCCGTTGTCCGGACTTGCCGATGCGTCTTGTGAGGCGGAGGGCCCAGTTGGCGGCACAAGGTCCGGCGCGTCGAGATCATCCTCGCCGGCAATGCCGACCAGGGTGAACAGGGCATAGCGGCGGGCGTAGGTGAGGGCAGCGCCTAACCGATGGGGCGCGGCTGTCTCGCTGACCGGGCAGACCGGCCAGTCCGACGAGATCCATTCTCCGGACGCGTGGATAAGGGTGGTGGTGAGTCTGATCAGCTTGGTGTCCTGGTCGATTGCCGTGGCCTGGACGGTTGCGATCCCGTGCTGACCTAAGCACTTGCGAACAAGATTAAGCCCGGAGGACAACGGCGCGTAGTGAAAGGTCCGGCTACCTTCGCGCGGGAACGGTGAGACAATTGTCGCGGTCAAAGATTTCTTTGGATTCGCTATCTCGGCCTGGGCCTTGGCGAGCGCTGCCGCCAGTGCCCCTAATCAAAGCGCGTCACTGAGCAAAGCCGGACGCGGAGCACCGGTCAGAGACCGGTAGCTTGGGGTCGCAAGTTGAAATCGTTGCAACGCATCTTGCAGATTGATTCGGGTGCTTCACGTGGAGAGCACGAGCACATCACCTATTCGTGTATCGCGCCAAGGAATATTTCTTCCGCATCCTCAGTCCGGTGTTTTGTCTGGTTGAACGCTGGTCAAAACAAAAATGAGGAAACGTATGTCACACAGTAAGGACAATCACGAAGATGGTGTCAGCCGCCGTCATGCCCTCGAATGCATGCTCTGGGCCGGCACTGGCGTTTTGTGGACAGTGAGCGGCGGTATTCCGCGATCCAGCCTGATCGGATCGGCGCAGGCAGCCGAAGGTAACGGCTTCACCTTCCTGCAGATTTCCGACAGTCACGTCGGCTTTGACAAAGCGGCCAATCCGAATGCGCTTGGCACGCTCCAAGAGGCCATCGCCAAGATCAAGGCGCTTCCCAACAAGCCGGCCTTCATGCTGCATACCGGCGACATCACCCATTTGTCGAAACCGAAGGAATTCGACGACGCCGCGCAAGTCATCGGCAGTTCGGGGCTCGAGACGCACTACGTGCCAGGCGAGCACGACAACCTCGATGAGGTTCCCCTCAAATCCTACCTCGAGCGTTACGGCAAGAACACCAAGGGCACCGGCTGGTATTCCTTTAATCAGAACGGTGTGCATTTCATCGGTCTCAACAATGTGATGAACCTCGAGGCCGGCGGCATGGGCAAGCTCGGACCTGAACAACTGGCGTGGCTTGCCGATGATGTGAAGGGTCTTTCCGCTTCCACGCCGATCGTCGTCTTCGCCCACATTCCGTTATGGACGGTCTCCAAGGATTGGGGTTGGGGTACGGAGGATTCAGAGAAAGCGCTATCGATGTTGAAGCGCTTCGGCTCGGTGACGGTGCTCAACGGGCACATTCATCAGTTGATGCAAAAGGTTGAAGGCAGCGTCAATTTCCACACCGCGAGGTCCACGGCGTTTCCTCAGCCAGCGCCGGGTACGGCCCCTGCGCCGACGCCTCTGGTCGTTCCGGCAGAAAAATTGCGCTCGGTGCTTGGCATCAGAACCGTCGTCTACACGCAGGGCAAGGAGTTGCTCGCCGTCACCGATCAACCCCTTGCGGCGGTCTGAATAGACTCCGCACGACTGGCATTTCGATTCTTCATTATCGCCCTGCTGCAAAGAATCTTTCTGTCAGTGGCGCGGCGGCGTGTCACCGGAGCCTGATCCTTCACCGATCTCCCTGGCGAAGGTTCGGGCCTCGGTGATACGGCGCAGCCTATGCAAAGCACGCGGGCGTAAGGCCGGAAGCGAGTTTTTCGAAGTTGGCATGACGCGGGTTTGACAAAGCCGCGCCTGCGCAACGTGAGAACCCACGATTGCCTGTTCAACATAAGGGCGCTGAGCCCAAATCAGGAGGAAGAGGATGAGAAAGATAGTGCTTGTTGCCAGCATGCTTGCCGGTATAGCGCTTTGGACACCAGCCTTCGCGCAGACAAAGTCGACGATTCCTGTGATCGTAAAGGATTTGAACTCGCCTTACTGGCAGGCTGTCCTCGCCGGCGCCCGCAAGGCGGGCGCGGAGCTCGGCGTCAATGTCGTAGGCCTCGGCGCGCAGTCCGAATCCGACGTGAACGGTCAGATTGGCGTGCTCGAAAAAACGGTGGAAACCGACCCGGCGGCAATCGTGATCGCACCGGCGCAATTTGCCGCCCTCGGAAAGCCGATCGATGAGGCGGCCAAAAAAACCAAGGTGATCGGCATCGACTCATCTGCTGACACCAAAGCGATGACCTCACTGCTTGCGATCGACAGCTTGAGAGCGGGCGGCATCGCAGCCGACACTCTCGTTACCGCCATCCAGAAAACGTATGCCGATGCGGAAGGCGACGTCGTGATCATCACTTCCACTTCCGGGGTTCCCTCGCTCGATCAGCGTGCCAAGGGCTTCAAGGACGCGGTCGCCGCGAAATATGGTGCGATTAATGTCGCTGCCGAAAAGGCCGCCGACGGCAAGCCCGCAGCAGCCATCGGAATCATGAAGGAGTTTATTGCCAGTATGGAGGACCTGCGCGGGGTGTTCGTCTCGGATCCGGTCATGACGCAGGCGGTGGGCCAGGCCGTGGCCGAAAAGACGACGAAGGACAAGATCCACATCATCGGTTTTGGATCGGACGAAAAGCTCGTCAAATTCCTGCAGGACAATGTGATTACCGGGCTGATCGTCGAGGACCCGTTTCGCATGGGTTATGATGGTGTCAAGACGGCATTCGCCGCCGCGAAGGGCGAGAAGGTGCCGGCCAATATCGAAACAGAGGCGACCCTGATCACGAAGGCGAATTTGACTTCTGCGCGTGCGCAGGAACTGCTCAAGCCCAACGTCAAATAATCGTCGGGAACAGGTCTGGAGCGGGATGGCGCGCAACCAAGCCATCCTGCTCTCGTAATTGCTGAGTTCGCTCTCCTTTTCGTCGGCGGCACTCGCTTGCCCCAGGGCTCAGGTCGATGCCGTACACCACTGGGCACCTCTTCCCGCCGTCGCGCTTTCAATTTTCGCATTTGGCTGATCAGAAAAATCGCGCCGCTGGAATAAAGCGGAAGGTGACGGAGTCTTCCGTGTACGGCGCAATCCAGCGCCATTTGGGGTTCGATCGGCCCCATAGGGAGAACTATGACATGGGTAAAAGAGGCCTTGACGAGAAGGGGTTGGGCCGCCGCGAAGTGCTCGAATGCATGCTTTGGGCGGGAACCGGCGTCCTCTGGACTGTCAGCGGGGGTATTCCCCATTCCGTGGGTTTGATCGGTGAGGCGGCGGCCGCAGAGCCGACCGGATTCACCTTCCTGCAAATGAGCGACAGCCACATCGGCTTCGACAAGGCGGCCAATCCGGATGCGCTGGGCACGCTGCGCGAGGCGGTCGCCAGGGTGAAGGCAATGCCGGCCAAGCCGTCCTTCATCATTCACACCGGCGACATCACCCATCTTTCCAAGCCGGCCGAGTTCGATAACGCTGACAAGGTATTCAGTGAGACCGGCGTTCCGATCCACTGGGTTCCCGGCGAGCACGACATCATCGACGAAGAGCGCGGCAAGGCCTATCTCGAGCGTTACGGCAAGGGATCGAAGGGCGCGGGCTGGTATTCTTTCGACGAT
>NZ_DATMLW010000111.1:0-4566 GCF_035570375.1 Bradyrhizobium sp.
CTTTGTTGAGCATCACGTGCTGGTGATCCGCGGCCAGCAATTTACGCCGCCACAATTCATCGCCGCCGCCCAGGTCTTTGGCGAACTGTTTCAGCACGATAAGCGTGAGCTGCACGTGCCGGGATACCCGCAGATCTACTATGTCTCGAACGAGCAGACCGTGCCGGGCAAGCGGTATATCTCGGGTGAGACCTTTCACACCGATCATTCCAATCACCCGGCGCCCCCCAAGGCGACGATGCTATTCCCGGTCTCGTTGCCGAGCCATGGCGGCGACACCCAATACGTCAACATGCACGAGGCCTACGACGATCTGCCGGCGGCGACCAAGGAGCGGATCGACGAGCTCAAGGCAGTGCATGTTTATCTGAGCAAGCACAGCCCGCGCGAATTGCGGCCGCTGAGCAAGGACAGCGCTCGTCAGGTGCCCGCGCCTGGGGTGCACCCGCTGGTGCGCACCCATCCCGAGAACGGCCGCAAGGCTCTTTATCTCAATCCGGTGCGGATCGAATCGATCCTCGGGATGGCGGACGAGCAAGCGCTCAACTTGGTCTCCGAGTTGATGGAGCATGCGCTCCAGAAAAAATACGAATACCGTCATCAATGGCACTACGGCGACTTCGTGATCTGGGACAATCGCAGCGTTATCCACAAGGCTAACCCAGATTACAATATGAGCGAGAGACGGTACCTTTACCGCCTGATGCTAAAGGGCGAGAAGCCGGTCTGACGAACGGGTACGACTATTCTCCGACTGACGGATTGCAGCGTGCGGCAAGGGAGCGCGAAAAATGCTGGAGCAAGGTGTGGGAGGCTGCCATTGAGGAGCCTGCTCGTCGCCGGCCTCCTCACTCGGCATCGCTTCGCCCGCCGAGGACAAGCTCGGTGGCGGCTCGATGCCGGGGTGAAGACGTAATCCAGCTTCAATAGGTTAGCATCCTCGGTACCGCCGAAGACTGCACCGGGGCGGCGTGGCCTCGGAACGGCCTCTCTCTTTCGATGGGACCAGGAGTTCGAATCCGGTTCTCCCCACCGGCGAGTCTACTGCGAACCTGGGCGACCGAGGACCGCTTAAATACCGCCCACGACATCTGCTTCAGCGAGAGTTGGGACAGGAGTTCTGGTATCCCAAAATCTCTCCGTCCATCATCGCAGGATGGCGCGGACATCGACGGCGAGCTCGACAGAGGTCCTGGCGGGCTTGGTCGACCGGGTGACCTTCCACAAACCCGGAGAACGGTTTTTGCGTGTTGCGGGTCAAAGCTCGCGGGCAACGCGACCTGATCACGGTTATCGGCCACGCAGCGATGATCTCGGCTGGTGAGTTCATCCAGGCGAGCGGAGGCTGGATCAACGATCGCACCCACGGCGTCCAATTCAAAGCCTCGTTCCTCAAGGCTACAGCGCCGACGACCGTCGAGGGCATCGAGAAATATCTCGGCTCCGGGATGATCGGCGGCATCGGGCCGGTCTATGCGAAGAAGCTCGTCCGCGCCTTCGGCGAAGCCGTCTTCGAGGTCATCCAGCAGGAGCCCGATCGCCTGCGCGAGGTGACCGGCATCGGCCCGAAGCGTGCTGAGCGGATCATCGCCGGCTGGGCCGAGCAGAGGGTGATTCGAGAGATCATGCTGTTTCTGCACAGCAACGGAGTCGGTACGTCGCGCGCCGTGCGCATCTACAAGACTTACGGCGCCGATGCCGTTCGGCTCATCTCGGAGAACCCGTATCGTTTGGCCCGCGACATCCGCGGCATCGGCTTCCGAACCGCTGATCAGATCGCAGCCAAGCTCGGCATCGAGAAGACAGCTCTGATTCGCGTCCGTGCCGGCATCTCCTACGCGCTCGCCAAGGCGATGGACGAAGGGCATTGCGGTCTTCCTGTCGAAGAACTCATTCCCCTCACCCAAAAACTGCTCGAAGTGCCTGCGGAACTCGTCGAGACGGCGATGCGCCTTGAGCTCGAGGACGGCGCTGTTGTCGCCGACGATCTTGAAGGCCGCCGCTGCCTCCTTGCTTGCCGCGCTTTACCGAGCCGAGCGCGAAATTGCCGAGAAACTCAGGACGCTCGCCGTCGGAAAGCCGCCCTGGCCGTCCATTGATGTCAAGGGGGCCATCCCATGGGTCGAGCAGAGGACGAAGCTGGCGCTTGCTGACAGCCAGAAAGCAGCGCTCAGGGTCGCACTCTCGTCCAATGTGACGGTCATCACTGGCGGGCCCGGCGTCGGGAAAACCACGCTGATCAACCCACTGCTAAAAATTCTGATCGCCAAGGCCGTCACGATCGCCCTCTGTGCCCCCACCGGTCGCGCCGCAAAGCGCCTGTCCGAAAGCACGGGCCTGGAGGCAAAGACAATCCATCGTTTGCTCGAGACTGATCCCAGGACCGGCACGTTCCGGCGCAACGAGGACGAGCCTCTAGACTGTGATCTCCTGGTGGTCGACGAGACATCGATGGTGGATGTACCGCTGATGCGGGCGGTCCTTCGGGCTCTGCCGGAGCGCTCGGCGCTATTGCTCGTCGGCGATGTCGATCAGCTGCCTTCGGTGGGCCCGGGGCAGGTCCTTGGCGATATCATCGCGTCTGCTTCAGTGCCGGTCGTGCGCTTGACCGAGGTCTTCCGGCAGGCCGCCGAGAGCCGGATCATCGTTAATGCGCACCGGATCAACCACGGCCTGATGCCCGATCTGGCGCCTGTCGAAAGAGGCGATTTCTATTTCATCGACGCAGCGGATGCGGAAGAGGGGGTGCGAAAGCTGTTGGCGATCGTGCGGGAACGCATCCCGAAACGTTTCGCGCTCGACCCGATACGCGACATACAGGTTCTCTGCCCGATGAACCGCGGCGGTCTCGGGGCACGCTCGCTCAATATCGAGCTGCAAAACGCGCTGAATCCACCGGGCGAGATCCGCATCGAGCGCTTCGGCTGGACCTTCTGTCCTGGCGACAAGGTCATGCAGGTCGAGAACGATTACGACAAGGACGCCTACTACGGCGATCTCGGCGTCGTGTCGCGCATCGACATGGAGGAAGGCGAACTCATGGTCGAGTTCGACGGCCGCGAAATCACCTACGGCTTTGGCGAGCTCGACGAACTGGTACTTGCCTATGCGACGACAATCCACAAGAGCCAGGGTTCGGAATACCCGGCCGTGGTTATCCCGTTAACGACCCAACATTACCCGATGCTGCAGCGAAATCTGGTCTATACCGGGGTGACCCGCGGCAAGCGCCTTGTCGTCCTGGTCGGGCAGCGGAAGGCATTGGCGATCGCAGTTAAGGGAGCGCGGGCTCGGAGGCGGTGGTCAAAGCTACGGGAATGGCTGATTGCCGCCGGGAGACCGAGCATGGCGGTTGCCGATGCACCGAATCCCGCGCCCGGCAGGAGGCGAGCCGAGAGTTGACTGACATTTACGTCGATGGTGATGCGTGCCCGGTCCGCGAGGAGATCTACCGCGTGGCGACGCGCCTCCAGCTTAATGTTCTCGTGGTCTCCAACGGCTCACGACCAATCCGCCCACCTGGGACCTCGAACGTGAGCATGGTTCTGGTTGGCGACAGCGCCGATGCAGCCGACGACTGGATAGCGGAACACATCTCGGCCGTCGACGTATGCGTCACTTCTGACATCCCGCTGGCATCGCGGTGTCTCAAGAAAGGAGCGCGCGTCGTCTCCCCGACCGGAAAACAGTGGACAGAGGCGAATATCGGAAACGCGCTTGCCGGTCGTGATATAGCCCGGCATCTGCGGGAGCTGGGGGAGAATACCCGTGGGCCAGCCGCGCTGACTAAGCAGGATAGGTCGCGGTTTCTAAGCGCACTCGATACCGCCCTGCAGGCCGCACTGCGCGAGGCGACACGCAGCTGAGCCGATCTTTCCGGCGGCGTTTAAGCCTTGCGACGCTATGAAAATGCTCGGCGCAGCACGTCCAAGCCCACAGCGAACACGCGGAATCCGGCGGGGAAGAGCAACCGACTCGACTCCCGATCGGCGAATGGGCTTAGCACTAGCCGGCCCCAGGCGACCAGTTCAGTTCTCGAGGCAAACCGGCCAAGACCAGCCAATCGACGGCACCGACCCGACACAGCTGATTGGCGTCGTTAGCCGATTGCAGACGACGATAGGACTTCAGCGGACCGGCAGCATCAGGTGTTCGTATGACGTTCCAGGCCACATCACGTACGGCTTCGTCGGATCCGGTTTTGGGTCTCGCGGATAGCCATCCAGCATCTTGGCGCCAGACCCGACGATCATGACGTGTGCGCCCGTCTTGATCCAATTATTGCCGGGCTCTTCCTTGGTTGAATACGGGTCTGTGTTGCTCGCTCCGCCGTCCCCACGAAGCATATACATGAACCCGACCTTGTTCGGCGGGGGTTCCTTATGCTCCATCCAAGCCGCCGCCCATTCCATGGCGTTCTTATCGCCGCACATCGGGTCTGGGTTCGCCGGATCCGCGTGGCCTGGCATACACGTCCACTGCCCGCTCCCTTGACGCAATGTGCGCGTGTTGCCGTCACTGGCAACCATGACGACGGTCGCGTCCTTTGTGACCGCCTCGGGCGCC
>NZ_DATMLW010000112.1:0-20158 GCF_035570375.1 Bradyrhizobium sp.
GCAAGCTCAATATTTGCCGGGGCTGCTGAGTGATCGCTGCGACAGGCTCAGTGGAACTTGACCTCGACCGCAATCTCGCTCCGATTGAGGTCGTGTCGCAGGATGTGAATCGCGTGCTCCTTAACCTAATCAGCAACGGATTTTATGCTGTCACCAAGCGTGGACGCGAGGGCAACGGCGCTTTTTACCCGACGCTCAAGATCGCGACCCGCGAGTTCGGCGAAGGCGTCGAGGTCCGGATTCGTGACAACGGAGTCGGCGTTCCGGCGGAGGACCACGAGAAACTGTTCCAGCCCTTCTTCACAACCAAGCCGACCGGGGAAGGCACTGGGCTTGGCCTCTCGATAAGCTACGAGATCATAACCCAGCAACACGGCGGTACCATCACGGTGAAGAGCGAAGTCGGCGACTTCACCGAGTTCACGGTGCGGCTGCCGCGACGCGAGCGTGCGGTCGCAGGATGAATGAGATGAGCCTCGGTATGTCGGCAAATGGCCCTTCGCGTCATTTCGCATGGGCGCAACAATCAGGTCCCTTTCAGGTGAAAACGGACATCAAAGTCTGATTACGCAAAGAATGGATGGGGCGCTCCCTTCTCGCCTTTGCGCTCCATCACATCGATGCAGCTGCGAATCTCATTATCGGTCATGTTTAATCCGAACTCACCGCGCAATACGGACCTAAACTCCGCCTCGTCTTTCAAGTGACGCCTATCAGCCTCACCCGTCGCGTAGCGCACGGTCACTCGCCTATTAAACATTGTGATGCGCGTCCGATTGGGGCCTGGGCGCGCCACGATGATGTTGCTTTGATACGGCGCATCTGGATGGGTGCCGGTATACCAGTTCGTGATCTCGTATTCGGCGTCGTACCTCGGATACGGGATTACGCGATAGATATGTTCCCACGTATCGCGCAGCTTCGCTTGCAGCGTCAGTTCCCCGACGACATTGATGAAGCGCATCGGCTCGTGCGGTGTCGCTTGTTCAATGCCCTCTCGAAGCAAGAGAGCCGATGTGGGAGCGAGGTTGCCGAAGCCCACATCCGCCAGATATGGCCCGTCTGGCAAATCAACCTGCAGCAGCATGTGGATCGCCGGGCACGGGGCATCGATGGCCATGCCGCGCACGACCCTGCCCTGCAGGCTCGTGATCTTGTAACCCAGTGACCGGAGACCTTCCCGAAACAACATGTTCTGTTCCAGGCAGTAGCCGCCGCGCCCGCCGAAGATCATTTTGCGCTGCAGCGACGCGAGGTCGAGCCTCGGCGTCCGCCCGAGCATGATGTCCAACGACTCATACGCAATGGCATGCGAGTGCGCGAAGATGAGCTGATGCAACGTGCAGAGCGTCGGTTCGCGTGAGCCATTGTATCCGATGCGATCGAGCCAAGCTTGTTGGTCGAATGAAGCCGCAGTCATCGAAGTCTAGCCACACTCGAGAGTTCGAGGTCTGAACCTATCCAGCCAGCGGGAGCAAGACAACACGCGGCGTATATTTTTGCGATCCGCAAAGTCCGTGGCAGCGCGGCTCGAACGAGAACACCAATGGCCTGCTGCGACAGTACTTTCCGAAAGGCACCGACTTGTCGGTCCACTCGCAAGCCTATCTGAACAAAGTGGCTCGTCAGCTCAACGAACGACCACGTGAGACCTTGCAATTTGAAACCCCAGCCGAGAGATTTAACGCCTGTGTTGCGTCGACCGGTTGAGCCGGCAGGGCAGAACAGACGTCACAGTTGCTGCCGCTGAGGTCCGAGTTTGACCGGGAGTGTGTTGACGAACGAGACTGGGGGCGTCTGCCGGGTTGCGCCGCAGACCACTTGATGCGCTCAGACGTCTAGGTCCGTTTGCGCGTAATTGAGGAAGTATCCCGTGAATACCGTCGCCCCCAAATAAGCAAACGCGTCGGTGAGTTGCTCATCGCTCCAGCCGGCTTGCTGAGCGACCTTCCAGGTGGCGTCGGTAACGTTTCCCGAATTTGCAGCCGCTTCCCTGACCAGACCGGTCAGCACGTCGATTTTGGCGTCGGTCGTCGGGGTACCCGTCCGCAGGGCGGTGACCTGCTCTTCGGTCCAGCCGTTCATGTGGGCGAGCCGACTGGCGATACGGATCATGTAGCCATTGCCGACCCCGGCCGCCGTTGCGAGAGTTAGTGCCGCACCCACCTTCGGGTCGAAGGTACTGTGCTCGGTAAGCACGGCGCGTAGCGACGTGTATGCCGTCAGGACCGCTGGAGAATGCGCCATCTGGGCATGCAGGTTCGCGGGGCGTCCCGTCGGGGTGGACTGGATGATCTTTTGCAGGAGCGGGCGCGATGCAGCGGGTGCGTCCTCGACTGTATGGGTAGGGATTCGCCCCATCGGTATCACCTCATTCGTGGCTTGCTGAATGCGTCGGACGCGCGGACGTCCTATGCGCCTTGGAGAAGCGTGTTCCAATCCTGCGCCTTCGCCCACGACTCGAAGTCGTGAAAGAAGACATCGGGGAACTCACGGCGGAGCGCCGCGCGATCGAACGTGAAGCCGACACGGTCGAACCACTCATACATCTTGGCGCCGTCCTCACCCATGCGTTGGCGGATGACGTCCAGCGGAATCTGGAAATAGGTAAACGGGCGACCGGTGACCCGCGAGAGGATGGCGAGGACGTCGTTGCCCGTGAGCTCGTCGCTCCCGAGGTCGAAACGCCTGCCTGCGAAGCGGCCTGGGTCCTCGAGGAGGCGAACGGCGACGGCCCCGATGTCCTTGACAGCGACTTGCGTGAGCTGTCTCGCCGGCGGGAGCGGCGTGGCGTAGATGCCCTTGGCGAGCTGCTCTTTGCCGAAATGGAGGTTCTCCATGAAATAGACGGGCGCCAGGACGGTGGCGCATACGCCGATCCTGGCGATGTGCTCTTCGACCTCGTACTTGCTGTCGAAGTGCGGGATGCCCGTCTGCCGATTGGCGGAGCCGACCGAGGCGAAGACGAGGTGTACGCCGGCGGCCTTGGCCGCGTCCGCAGCAGAGATGCCTTGCCGCGTCTCGGCTTGCGGGCCTCCTTCGTATGGCGTCGTCATCGCGAAGAGCGAGGTCGCTCCTTCGAGAACCTTCGTGAGCACGGCCGTGTCTTCGAGTGACGCGCGGACGAGCGTGACACCCGCGTTTGCGAGCTTCCTCGCCTTCGCGGAGTCGGTACTGCGCGTGACGGCGCGAACCTCGTGACCGCGCTCGAGCAGGCTCTTCACCACAGCGCCACCTTGTTTACCCGTGCCTCCCGTGACGACGACGGCAAGCTTCTGCCTCATGATCCACCTGCTTTCACTTGCGGCAATAATCGCTCCGTCTTTTTGCGAGACCGGCGCCAACGGAAAGGCTAAGGCTACTGCGCACCACGCCCGCAGTTTACTGCGGCGCGGTCATCAGCTCGATGACGTGGCCGTCGTAGTCCTTGTAATAGAAGCCACGGCCGCCATTCCAATCGTTGAGCTTGCCGTCTTCCAGGCTCCGGGGCCCGCTTCCAAAGGTGAGCCGAGCGTCCTTGACTCGTTGCAGAATCGCATCGAATTCGGCGTCGCTCACGTGAAACGCGTAATGCTGGCTTGCGATATTTCCCTTCGCGTCAGCGAAGTCCAGCGTCAGTGTGTCATTGACGCGTACCGCCGCAAAGTGACCGCCTGAATCCTCGAAGCGCAGCCCAAAGATCTTCGCGAAGAAGCGAGCGGCGCTCTCCTGGTCGCGGGCCCAAACGATGGTGTGGTTGAGCGTGATCGCCATGGGCTTCCTCCTGCCAGTACTAGGCCGCCTGGCGCAAACTCTTCTCGCGCGCCGCTTTGAGGGCGGCGGTCCACCATGCCAGCTGATCGAGCATCTGTCGGGCGGCCTGATTGAGATGCTCGAGTTCGCCCAGCGGCTTGCCGTCTTTGATCACGGCCAGGTAATCGGGAAACAGGATGTGAATGGCGTTGCGGATCGGCGCCATCTGCAATTCGATGGCGTGGAGCCGCAGCTGCTCTACCGCGCGAGCGCCGCCAACGCCGCCGTAGCCGACGAAAGCGACCGGCTTGTTGCCCCATTCAGCGTAGGCGTAGTCGAGCGCATTCTTCAAAACCGCTGTCGGTCCGCGATTGTATTCGGCAGCCGTGAAGATAAAGGCGTCAAATTCGCCGACTTTCTTCTGCCAGCGCCGGGCGACCTCATCTTTCGACGGAGCGTAGAGCGGCGAAGCTTCCTCCGCGAACAGCGGCATGGGGTAGTCCTTCAAGTCGATCAATTCGACTTCGAAGTCTCCGCGCCGCCGGGCGACCTCCTCGATCCATTGCGCGGCATGACCGCCGAAGCGGTTGGGTCGGATGCTTCCGATGACGATGGCGAGCTTCAGTTTGCTCATAGCAGTTCTCCTTCACGACGAGCTCTGTTGTGCTTCCCCGTGAAGATGGACGCGGGCAGACATGATCGATAAGCTGGAATAGTCCTCATGGGCTATTCCGGTTTTCCGAATAATGGGGCTAATGCCGATGCACGGCCCGAGCCTTGCCGAAACTACCGCCTTTATTGCGGTTGTTGAACTGAAAAGCTTCACCAAGGCGGCCAAGCAGCTGGCGCTGTCGCCGCCGCGCGTGAGTGAAATGGTTCGGAATCTTGAGGATCGACTTGGCGTGCGTCTTGTCGAGCGTACGACGCGCTCGGTGGCTCCGACTGCGGCCGGCGAGCGGTTGCTCGCGCGATTGCGGCCGGCGCTCGACGAGTATCAGGCGGCGCTGGAATCGACCAACGAGTTCCGCGGCAAGCCGGCCGGCACACTGCGCCTCACTGCACCGCAGCCAGCGGCGGATTTTTTTCTTGCCTCCGCCATTCCGCGCTTTCTGGCGCAATATCCCGAGATTTCCCTCGATTTGTCCGTTAGCGATACTCTGACCGACATCGTGGCCGAACGCTTCGATGCCGGCATTCGCATCGGCGAGCGGATTGAACGCGACATGATTGCGGTGCGCGTCACCGACGAACTGCCCCTCGTCGTCGTCGGTTCGCCGGCTTATTTCGAGCGACGGGGCAAACCCAGGACGCCGGACGATCTCGTCGGGCACGACTGCGTGCGCATTCGATTTTCAAGCGGCACCTATGTGCCTTGGCGCTTTCGCGTCAAGCGCCGCGATCTCGAAGTCCACGTCGAGGGCCGGCTCGGCGTCAATTCGGTGGCCGTCGCTCGACAGGCCGCTATCGAAGGCCTCGCGCTGGTACAGACGCCGCCAATCTTCATTGCGCGGGATCTCGCAGCACGCCGGCTGGTGACTGTCCTCGACGAGTGGGCGCCGACTCCGGCGACAGGATTTTTTCTTTATTATCCGAGCCGCCGCCAAATGCGGCCGGCGCTAAAGGCCTTGGTGAATTTTCTGCGCAAGGAGCGCCGCGGCGTGTCATAGTTATCACGGGCGGAAAACGAGACACATTATGGTGCGCGTGAGCGATAAGAGGCCAGGACAAAACCTCAAAACCGACGTCCTTGTCGTCGGCGGAGGTGCGGCTGGCCTCGCTGCCGCCTGCACCGCGGCAAGAGCGGGTGCCCGCGTCTTGCTGCTGGAGAAATACGGCTTTTGCGGCGGCGCGGCAGTGGCGGGCCTGTCCGGCACGGTCTGCGGGCTTTACGCTGCAACCGACAACCGCTCGGCGGCGCCCGAGAAAGTGGTGTTCGGTTTCGCCGATCGCTTTCTGGACGTGATGAAGATGAAGAGCGGCATCACGGATCCCATCCGTTATGGCAAGACTTTCACGCACAGCCACGATCCCCTGGTCTGGCGCGAGGCAGGCGACCATCTGCTCGAGGAATCCGGCGTCAAGGTGCTGTTTCACACCGCCGTCGTCGACGTGCTCAACGACGGCGAACGTGTCGAAGGCGTCGTTGCCTGGACCAAGCAGGGACGCATCGACGTCCAGGCGGGCATCACGATCGACGCGAGCGGCGACGCGGACGTCGCAGCGCTCGCTGGCTTCGAGACCTTCGTCGGCCGCGACGGCATCGTGCAGAATCCCACCATGATTTTCCGCTTGATCGGCGTCGATGTCACGCGCTTCCTGACATGCTATGGCGAAGACTCGATTCTCGGCGACGAAGTCTCTCAGATGATCCGGAACCTGCACAACAGCCGGGAATACGATCTGCCGCGCGCGAAGGTGTTTATGTTTCCGACGCCGCGGCCGAACGAACTGCTCTGCAACTGCACCCGCATCATCGGCCGCGACGGCCGTGAGCTTAATCCGCTGTTCGTGGAAGACATTACCGAAGCGGAGATTCACGGACGCAGGCAGGTGCGCGAATATGCGCGCTTCTTCAGGGACCGTCTGGTCGGCTGCGAAAATGCGCTTGTTAACGACACCGGAGTACAGGTCGGCGTGCGCCAGACTCGCCAGATCAGGGGTGTCGGCATGTTGACCAACGACGATGTGGTTTCAGGTGCCAAGCGCAGGGATTCGATCGCACGCTCGGCTTGGCCGATCGAGCTTCACTCCGGAGAAAAGCCGCGTCTGGAGTGGCTGCTCGACGACTACTACGACATCGCTTACGACAATTTCGTCCCGGCGAGGGGCGAGGGACTTCTGGTCGCCGGACGTTGTCTGTCGGCCGAACATGAAGCCATGGCATCGGCGCGTGTTACGGCTCAATGCTTCTCCTACGGCCAGGCAATCGGCATGGCAGCGACCATGTGCCTGCGCAATCAGGAGGCGCCGCGGAGGCTCAACGTAACCGAGCTTCGGGAGGCGCTGCGCAAGGATGGCGCTGTGATCTAATTCATCGGGGCCCTCGCTCGGGGTCACGCTGTCGCCGGCTGAGCGCTCCGACCGCGCGGCGCGGCGAGACTATTTCGCTACCCCTTCAAGGTTCTGCCCGGCCTAAAGGTCGCTTTCGGTGATCAACTGATCCGTGCGTGCGCCAATGCGGTGATAAATGCCGAGCCGCCGGCGCAGCCACACCTTTGGCGTTCGGGCCTCCTGGCATCCGAGTGAGCCACTTGCTTGCCAACCTGGGCGGCCTGTCGCCGCACCGCAAAAATGGTTGCAGTGCAAAGAGCCCAACAATTGCTTGAACTGGAATCAGCGGAAACCGATAGTTGAAGGGCTGCTGCGGCACTTGCCGAATCAGCAGCAGGGGAAACTTGCAATTGGGGGATTACAGATGGACTTCATCGGCACAGTAAAAGGTTGGGTAGGTTCGTTGACCGAGCTGGGTCTAATGTTGATAGCCTTAGGCATCGTTGCCGCTCTCCTTTCAGGAGATAAGGTTCCTTTCATCGGAACGGTCTCGGGGAATATCGTCAAGTTTGTTTCGGATATGGGGTCGGCCGGATTGGTCGGTTTGATTTCGCTCGGCTTCATCGTCTGGCTGTTCTCCAACCGCAAACTAAGCTGAAGCTCCGCAGTGGAGCAGGCTTCTACGCGGAAGGCGTGGGTGGAGAGAGCTTCTCTCTCCGCCCACTTATTTTGCCTGAAGGCAGCGTCATGATCCTTTTGGACAAAGTGCAGAAGTTTCTCTGGGCGTTCGTCGAATGCGCCTTCCTTGCGCTACTTTCGATCATTCTGATCCACCTGATCCTGGGCGACAATTCCGGAGCCTATGTCAAGTCAGTCGTGGACAACGTCCTTAGATTTGCAGGTGCTGTACCGACACCGAGCCTGATCGGACTTGCGATAGTGGGTATGCTGGTTTACCTGATCGCTGTGCGTTTCCGATAGCGGATGCGCCAGGGGAGCGAGGAAGTGGAAGCCAAGCTCCAAGGCTTGGTGATCGCGGCCTGATCGTAGCTGGGGCCGGCCCGCCCGTGGCAGGCCTCGGTCGTCATCCAGAAGGCGATCTGGCCGGTTGAGCGGATGTCTGATGCTGGGCCCTTGGCGGAATGAGATTGCCTGTCCCTGATGTCCGCCTTTGAGCGCGAGGGGGCATTCCTGCCACCGCCAGTTGGCGCCTTTCGTGGTGCACTCCGGTTCGCGACATCGATGACGAAGCCGAGCCGACCCGGCATTCGAAGACGGCAAGCTTGCGGTCCCCGGATGTGGCTCGTGTTACGCCGCCCGCACTGTCGTGAGAAAGCTCTCGACCTCGTGCTTCAAGCGTTCGGATTGCCTTGCCAGCTCGCCGGCCGAACTTAGAACAAGTTCGGCGGCGGCGCCCACCTGGCCCGAAGCCTGATTCACTTCGGCGATGTTTTGCATGACCCCTTGGGTGCCCTGCGCGGCCTGGTGCACGCTGTGGGCAATCTCCTTGGTCGATGCACCCTGTTCCTCGACCGCGGCGGCGATGGTGGTTGCGATCTCGTTGATCTGACCGATCGTGGCACCAATCTCGCGGATCGCTTCGGCCGTTGTCCCGGTAGCGTCGCGGATCGCCTGGATCTGATCCGCAATTTCCTCGGTCGCCTTGGCGGTCTGGGTCGATAACGCCTTCACTTCGTTGGCCACCACCGCAAAGCCCTTCCCGGCATCGCCGGCTCGCGCGGCTTCGATCGTCGCGTTCAAAGCCAGCAGGTTGGTCTGAGCGGCGATGTTCTGAATGAGACCCATCACCTCGCCGATCTTTTGCGTCGAGGCCAGCAACCCTTCCACCATGGCATTGGTGCGATCTGCCTGGGCAACGGCGCTTTGCGCGATCGACGCCGAGTGGTCGATCTGCTGCGAGATTTCCTGACTTGATCTCGAAAGCTCCTCGGCAGCGGCGGCTACGGTCTGCACATTGCCGGTTGTCTGCTGCGCCGCCGATGCCACCGTCGTGCTCTGCCGCGTCGTCTCCTTTGCAATTGCCGACAGCGATTGCGCCGAGCGTTGCATTTCGGCGGCTGCGGAAGCAGCACCCGCGACAATGCTGCCGACGCTCCTTTCAAAATCGCCTGCTATCCGGTTCATGGCCGCTTTGCGTTCGGCCATGGCGCGAGCGGTGGCCTCCTCACGCTCGGTGCGGACACGATCGGCATCGAACAACCGATCCTTGAAAATGGACAGGCTGCGTGAAATCTGGCCGATCTCGTTGCGATGTCCGGTAAAGGGCACCTCGACGT
Organism: Bradyrhizobium sp.; assembly: GCF_035570375.1. Lineage (GTDB taxonomy): Bacteria > Pseudomonadota > Alphaproteobacteria > Rhizobiales > Xanthobacteraceae > Bradyrhizobium. The sequence goes on from NZ_DATMLW010000112.1 coordinate 9,021, forward strand.
TCAAGTCACCCTTCGCCAGATGCTCCATGGTGTTGCAAATTCTGTCGAGCGGACGAACGAGGCCTCGGCCAAGGGCGAATGCCGCTATTGCCGCGATGAGCAATCCACCCAGACCCCCGACGGCGATCCAGATCGCCTTGGCGAACACAACCGCCTCGATATCGTCGGTGTAGACGCCCGCCTGGATTGCGAGCAGCTGTTCGCCCTCGCCATAGCCGCCGGCGTAGGTGAGCTTCGGCAGCTCGGGACCACCTGTTGCCTTCGGTACCTCGTATTGGAGAAATCCTCCGCCGGCGCGGGCTTTGCCAACGATGTTCTGGATCACCAGCTGGCCATTATGGTCCTTGTAATCCCAGCGGTTGACATTGATGTATTTCGGGTTGGCATGAACGTAGGTCACACCGGCATTCGAGCTGCCAGCGCCATAGACTCCGAGATAGTCGCTGGATTTGCCCCAGCGCATGGCGCCGATCGCGTCAAAAGCAAGCTGCCGTGCGTCCACCGGCGAAATCTTGCCGGCCCTGGCCTTCTCCTCGTAATTCGAGAGGATTTTCTTTGCCGCCTCGACCACGTCGAACACCTTGGTCCGACGTTCCTCAATCACAGTCTCGCGGAGAACCATCACCTGAGCGACAAGCGCCGAAACGAAGACGACGGTCAAAACCGCAATGATCAAGGCGAACCGTTTGTAGACTGTAAGATGCCGCATCCTGTGTCCTTCGTGACCTGAGCGGCCGCGATGGTACTTTTTGGTGGTTAACTGATTATTGAGGATACGTCCGAAAGCTGTACCTCGAAGGAAGAATGGAAGTAATCGGGCGATTTTCGGCTTGCGAGCTCGCTATTCGGGTATTTTCATCTTGAGGAGATCGCTCGTCTCGATGCGATCCGGAACAAGGAGCGGTCGGTTGACCGAAAGACGCGTCACGCTCACCTTTGACAACGGCCCGACGTCGGGTGTTACCGAGCGCGTGCTCGACCTCCTGGGAGGGGCGAAAATCCTTTCGACGTTCTTCGTCATCGGACGGAAACTCGATGACGGCGCCACGGCCGGCCTGATGAAGCAGGCCCATTCGGCGGGCCACTGGATCGGCAATCACACGCTTTCGCATACGGTTGCCTTGGGCGACCGGCCGGAGCTTGCTTACGCCATCGACGAGATCGAAGGCGCGCAGCAGCGCATCGGAAAATTCGCCCATCCGGAAAAACTGTTTCGACCTTACGGCAACTCCGGCCGGCTCGGACCGCATCTGTTGAGCCGCCCCGCACTCGAGCATCTGCTTGCGCAAAATTTCAGGACGGTGATCTGGAACAATTTGCCGGAAGACTGGAGGGATCCGGACGGATGGGTCGAGAGCTGCATCGCCCAGGTTTTAAAACAGGATTGGAGCGTTGTGGTATTGCACGATGTCGAGAACGCCTGTCTCGTCCGTCTGGGCGAACTGCTTCAACGGCTCCATGATCTCGGCGTCATTTTCGAGCAGGATTTTCCGGACGCCGTCACTCTCACGCGAGGTGGCAGGATCGTCGGTCCGTCGAAGGGTTACATTGCCGACTGAAATTGTGCGGCGTTGGAGCATGATCCGGAAAAGTGGCAACCGGTTTTCCGAAAAGATCCTGCTCGAACAAAGAGATAAGATCATGATGCGATCCGCTTAATCGCATCATGATCTTGAGAAAATTCTGGCGAAATCTTTGGAGGAGGGCGCATGGCGCGCAACATTCTGATCCTTGGAGCCTCGTATGGCTCTCTGCTGGCGACAAAGCTGCTGATGGCGGGTCACCATGCGACCCTGGTTTGTCGCAAGAAGACCGCCGAGCTCATCAATCGTGAAGGCACCGTGGTTCGCATCAGGCTGCGTGACGAGGCGACGCATCGCTCGATCCCCTCGAGCGATCTGCCCGGTAAGCTGGACGCGACTCCGCCCGCGGACGTGGACCTTTCCCGTTATGATCTGGTCTGTCTTGCCATGCAGGAACCCCAATACACCAACCATACGATCCGGGTTCTGATGGTCAAAATCGCGGAGGCGAGGCTGCCTTGTCTTTCGATCATGAACATGCCGCCGTTGCCCTACCTCAAGCGGATCCCGGCCCTGGCCGAAATGGATCTCGAGGAAGCCTATACCAATGCGCAAGTTTGGGAGCGCTTCAAGCCGGGACTGGTGTCGCTCTGCTCGCCCGATCCACAGGCCTTCCGCCCACCGGAAGAGGCGCCGAACGTCCTTCACGTCGGCCTGCCAACAAATTTCAAGGCGGCGATATTTGCCGATGAGACACATAACCGGCTGCTTCGGGAACTCGAGGCCGACATCGATGCCGTGAAGCTCGACGGCCAGGACGTTCCGGTGAAACTCAAGGTGTTCGATTCACTGTTCGTGCCTCTGGCCAAATGGTCGATGCTGTTGACCGGGAACTACCGCTGCATCACAACGCACGAGCCGCAGTCGATCCGCGACGCGGTGCACGATGATCTGGAGCTCTCGGAGTCTATCTATAATCATGTCGATGCCATCGCTCGGCGTCTGGGGGCCGAGGCGAAGGATCAGGTGCCCTTCGAGAAATACGCCAAGGCGGCGGAAAGCCTGCTCAAGCCCTCCTCGGCGGCGAGAGCGGTCGCCAACGGAGCGCCTTTCATCGAGCGGGTCGATCTTTTGGTGAAGTTGATTTCGCATCAGCTTGGCCTGCCCAATGCCGAGATCGATCACACGGTCAAGACCGTGGATCAAAAGCTGAATGAGAGGATCGTGGAGGGCGGATCCGGCACGACTTGACGCGCTCCTGTCGCACCTCCGAAACCAGGTTCGAAGAGATTCGAATTGCCGACCCCCGGCGGTTCCCTTCCTCGACACGCGATCGAAGGGCGTTGATCCACATCAACGCCTTCAGCGGTTCGGCATCCTAGCTTTTTGTGGGCTGGAGATCGCGCATTCACCGTCTCACGTTTGTGAACTCAGCAAATTGAAGCGATGGAAAAAAAGAGGAGAATCCCAGATGAGTGATCTCGTCGTAATCGCATTTCCCACTGAAGCGAAAGCCGAGGAAGTCCGCCAGAAATTGCTGAAAATGCAGGGCGAATACCTGCTCGAGTTGGGCGATGCGGTCATCGCCGTGAAGGACGCCCAGGGTAATGTGAAACTGAACCAGCTGATCAACACGACCAAGGTAGGTGCGGTAGGCGGCACCTTCTGGGGCACGCTGATCGGATTGATCTTTTTGATGCCGCTCGCTGGTGCTGCCCTGGGCGCCGCTTCCGGGGCTCTCGGCGGCTATCTCGCCGATGTCGGCATCAATGACAAATTCATGAAGGATACCGCGGCTGCCATCCAGCCCGGCTCGGCGGCGCTGTTCGTCCTGGTGCGCAAGGTTACGGCAGACAAGGTGCTGGAAGGGCTCAAGGGCGAAGGCGGTACAATCCTCAAGACATCGCTCGACCACACCAAGGAAGCGGCGCTGCAGGCTGCCCTGAAAGGCGTCCAGGCGGTCATTCCGGCTGCTGCCGCCTGACCTCGGCTTTATCGGTCTGACGTAGTCTCGCTGGTCGGCCAAACGTGACCGGCGCGGGTAGCCGCGCGCAGGCCGCGCCGCGCCGGTTGTGCGATCACGACCAGATGTCCGGCACGCTCGTTCGCGACGAGCAGGGCACCCGCCACCGGCCGTATGATCTGATCGTCGAATTCGACAAAGAGAAAATCGACGATCTTCTTAGAGCCCTCGCGTCAAGCCCTGGCTTGCGCAGCCGCTAGTCAAAGGTATTTTTCCGCGCGAAGTCGGACCCGCGGTAGAAGCCGTAGGCTGCATAAGTCGAACCGAAGTGATGTTTAAGGGCGTGATAGTAACCGTAATGGTGATGATGACCGTGCATTGCCATCACAGGGGTCGCCATCACAAGCGAAAGTGCAGTCACTGCCATCAATCCGAATTTCGTCATGACCGTTCTCCTTTCACAACTGACTTTGGAACGGTTTTTCGCCATCCCCATTAAATTGCACTTTATAAACATCAAACCGGCGTGATCGGCGCCCGGGAGAATAACTGTCCGCATGGGAGACCAAGTGACTTCGCTGTCGCCGGGCGGGAACTGAACGTAGTGTGGCGGTTCAGAAGTCCGCATCATTTTCTGCCGCGAGTTTATCGCGCGGACTTCTGAACCCAAGCCACACTGGAATTAATAAGTTGCCAGTGTCCTTTCGATTCCGAAGTTCGTAAACGAAACGATACGAACTCGGAATCGGGACACAAGCCTTGCCGCCTCAATGGTCCGAAAAGCGGAGCGCACAGAAAACGGAGGGAGTCATGAAAATCGTTGTCATCGGCGCGAGCGGGACGATCGGAAGCGCAGTGGTGAAACTGCTGAAGCAGAGGCATCAGGTCATCGCGGTCTCGCGCTCCGGCGGCGATCACCGTGCCAACATCACGAGCAAGGCTTCGCTCGAGGCAGCTCTTGGCGCGATCGGCAAGGTCGATGCGATCGTGAGCACGACGGGAAGCGCGGTGTTCAAGCCATTGGCTGCGCTGGCGGATGCGGATTTCGAAAAATCGCTTCACGACAAGCTGATGGGGCAAGTCAACGTCGTCCGCGTTGGTAGCCAGCAGATTTTGTCGGGCGGCTCGATCACGCTGACAAGCGGCATTCTCGCGCAACACCCGATTCCGGGCTCCGCCGCCATCAGCCTGGTCAACGCGGGACTGGAAGGCTTCGCGCGCGCAGCCGCACTCGAACTCAAGTCGGCCAACGTTCGCGTGAACGTCGTCAGCCCGCCCTGGGTGAAGGAGACGCTTGTGGCGCTGAAAATGGACCCCGCGCCCGGCATGCCCGCCGACGATGTCGCCAAGGCCTATGCCCGGAGCGTGGAGGGCAGCGCGAGCGGCGAGGTCATCGACGCGCGAAAGGCTGTTACTTGATCCTTTTTGTGATGAAAGCTGCCGACGATGCAGCCGGGTTCAATGCAAGAGCGCGTGGTCGCGGCCGGTCACCGGTCGTAGGACCTATGGTCCGGATGACCTGGGCTTGAGTTCAAAGACTGCGGTGCCAATCATCGAGGGGAATTGAGGCGGCTCCGGGCCGGGCTCGCCGGTGTTCACAAGGGCCATATACACCGAAAGCGAATTCAGCCGGCATTCAGCGCGCCAGATTTCGATCAAGACGGTGCATTCGTTCGCAGCCATGTTGTAGACCGCGCGACGGGCGGTGTCCTGGGCGGTGGGGCTCGGCACGGCGCGGGGGTCCGCCAGTCCCTCGATCCGTGCCCGGAAGGTCGTCGTGATCTGGATGATCGGGTCAGGGTCAAATGCCGAAGGGGCGGGCTCCGGGCCTCTGGGGGACGGCATTTGTGCGGATGCGGTTGCGATCAGCGTTAACGCCGCATAGGCGGCAACGACAAAACTTCTCATGAACATCCCGATCAGGCGCCTTCGCCAAGCATTCATCCAAAGCATATGGTACCGGCAGGATCAGCCAATCCCAAGCGCTATTGCTACCTCCGCTTGCATTTTGGTCGGCTTTTATGCCGGTCTCATGACAGCAGGCGGTCGCGGCGGAAGCGATATCCCTCTGGGGGAAATCGTCGGCAACGCCGCTTTCGAAGTACCGCCCCAGGTCGCCGCGCTCGGCGAGTGTGGCGATCTCCCCGCAAGCGGGAGAGGCGAACTGAACCACTCCACCTCGCGCCCGGAATGCGCGCCGACGACGTCGCAAAAAGCCTATGCCCGGAGCGCCGAAGGCAGCGCGAGCGGAGAAGTCATCGACGTGGCCGTGGCCTGATCGTTTTTTTGATAAACTTCCGAGGACATGGTCTGTTATCTCGAACAGGCGGGGACGGAGAGGGAAGGACCTGTCAGGTCCTTCCCTCGCACATGATGAGCCAAACCGCCTGAATTTATTTGGCGTCACTATCCGGCTGGCGTAGCGGTCGCGAGCCGCACCGCAAAAGGAGGAAATAAACGTGATCGGAAAATCTTCGATTAATCTGGCGTTCGCGATCTGCCTCGTCACTTTCCAAACGATGATCGCCCACGGGGCGTCGGCAAAAGAACTAAAAGTGCTCTCGGAGCAGACAGCCAAGGGATTTGGCCATGTGGAATCGGTTGCCTATGATCCCAAGGGCAAGGTGCTTTACACCAGTGACTTCGGTCCCGACCTCAAGCCGGCGGATAAGGATGCGAGGGGCAAGATCACCAAAGTATCGCTGGACGGAAAAATCCTTGAGGATGGTTTTCTCCCGGTGAAGGGCCAGGTGCTCAACAAGCCGAAAGGCATCTGGATCAAGGGCAACCGCCTCTGGGTCACCGACATCGATTCGGTTTGGGTATTCGATCTCAAGACCAAGAAAGGCAAGAAGCTCGATCTGCCCGACGTCACCTTTGCCAATGACGTGACGGTGATGGACGATGCGCTCTATGTCAGCGACAACCGCTCCGACCAGCTGGTGCGCGTGGAGCCCGCCGATTTCCTCGAATCGAAAGCGGATCCCAAGATCACGGTGGTGTTCAAGGAAAAGTCGATCAATCCCAACGGGGTCTATTCCGGCAAGGGCGGCGCGCTGATGATGGTCGGATTCAAGGGAAAGGATGATCCGCGCGGCATCTACTCTATGCTACCCGGCAAGGAGCCCGAGCTTTTGTCCGACAAGATCGGCATGCTCGACGGGCTCTATGTGATGAGCAATGGCGACGTGCTGGCAACCGATTGGGTGTCAGGATCGCTATTCCAGTGGAACAAGACCATGGGAATGAAGAAGCTCGCGGCCGACTTCAAGGGGCCGGCCGATTTCTGCGCATTCCCGAATAACAAAGGCCTGATGGTGGTAGTGCCCGATCTGGTCAAGGGCGAACTGCGCTTCGTGCAACTTGGAAATTAGGCTTTCGCGGCCGAGAATACGGCTTCTTGTCTGCAGGGTTGCGAGAGAAATTCATCGTCATTGCCTCGTCATGCCCGGGCAAAAGCGCCAACGGGTCCGCGCAGGGCGCGGCCCGATGACAGGCTCCGCGCGTCTTCGCGCTAGACGTCCCGGGCATCCACGTCCTCGCTTCGAAAACAGGAAAGACGTGGATGGCCGTGATAAGCACGGCGATGACGATCATCGCTTGATCACCAACACGCCGTCGTTGATCCGCACGTTTCGCACTTCATCCAGTTCGTAGGAAAGGTGGAGGCGCAGCGATACCCATCGCATCACAATGCACACGAGGTTGGTGGGTTTCGCAAGCGCTCCACCCGTCCTGCGGGCTGAACGTCCTGGAGCTGTCCGCGTCGTCGCGCAACAAAGAGGTAGCTAATCAAGGCGAAAGGGCGCATGCTGCAGGCATTCAGCGTGGGCGCAGGGCTGTTGCGAAAGGCAGGCGGGCAATGACGATCCGCTCGCGGCGGGAAACCGTCACCTTCAAACACCCGTTCCGGATCCGGGGCATCGAACGCCTTTTGCCCGCCGGCGCCTATGAGGTCATCACCGACGAAGAGATGATCGAAGGACTTTCGTTCGCCGCATTCCGCCGCGTTGCGACCATGATCGTGGTGCCTGTGGCGGCCTCGCACGGCTTGGCGACGGAGATGATATCGATCGGCTCGGTCGATCTGTCCGATGCGCAGCGAATCGACGCGAGCATTCGCGATGACTGACGAACCGCTCGATCTCGACAAACATCGCGGCATGGCCGCCCAGAAGGCGACTGAGCTCCGTCGTATTCTGGCCGAGGTTGAAAACCACGCAAAGGAACTGCGCGATCGACAGGCCGCCCTGGAAAACCAGCTCCTGTCGGTCCCCGCCCTATCCTGGGCGGACGCGGCCGCCAAGGCACGCTACGTCCTGAATTTATATGCCGCTGGATTGTCGCGGAACGACACCCGTCATCGAGATCTCGTAGCTGCGATATTGGATGATTTTGCGCGCCTCACTCGCGAAGGCTGAAGGGGTCGGACGAGCGTCCCCTGCATTGACGATCGCTTCGCTCGAAGTGTGGCCCACCGCTTAACGGAGCAGGGCAAATGACGCTCACACGTGGACGCCTTATCGGTTACGAATTTGACAGGATGGTCATGCTGTTTTCGATGATGGACGGCCAAAGGGAGATACCTTGCGCCATCTCGACCTCCGCCATGGATAGTCTGGAAAGCCTGGCGCAGTCGAAGCCGAACCAGCGCGAGGCGCAATTCATGCGGCTGCGCGACCGGATTGAAGAGCGTGCCGATCGCAAATTCCTGGCAATGGAGTTCGAAGGAAAGCCCCCCGGCATTGTCTTGCGCAGCATCGACTTCCAGAACTAACGCATGATCCGGACCCGAAGGGCCGCGTTAGCGCAAAGTGTGCAGCGGTTTTCCCTCGCGACAAACGCGGAACGCGTTTGCGCGGAGATCACGCGTTAGCAAGAGACTAAAGCCCGATGGCGATTCGACCTAAATTCATCGCGCTTTAGTCGCAAGAAACACGTCCGCCAGACGTCGCCTGCCCAAGAATATGTTCGACCACCTCAGGGGCGTGACAGACTTTCGGATTGGGAAGCGACGACCCTGAACACCTCATTCAACGCCTGCTGCGTGAGGGCAAGCACAGCATTGGCCCGGTGGCGACCCGGCGATTATGACGGTTGCCGTTCAATTGGAGCAATACTGTAGGTATAGGGATCGGCAAGACTGCCCTTGCCATCACGAGCCAGCCTGCCTTGTTCGTACAATATCAGACAATCAGCCTTGACACGCTGTTGGTAGGTCTTGTCCTCCCAGTACAGCATTTCTGCGATATCGATTGCCGTTAGTTTTAATCGACGTTTCCGCTTCAACAAGTCGAGAATATCATCCGCAATCGTCATTGTAGCCTCCCTTGAGATGGCAAGTGAACAATATCAGAAGGCTTCTGACGGCCGCGCTCAAATAAACCCTGCGCGGAGATTGATCGGGCTTGCGGCGGCCTGCAACAAGCGCATAGTGCCCTGATGGCTGATGCGCCCATCCCCCCGTTAAGTTCCGAAGAGTTCACTTCATTGCATGAGCTCAGCAGGGGCGATTTGCAACGCGATATACCCCAGCATCACTGGGAACGCCTTGTCGCTTTGGGTTACGCATTAAGGCGACTTGGACGGCTCGAGCTGACGGAAGCTGGTGCCCGCCGACTGGCACAACGCAAATAGCTAGAGTTCGGTTCAGAAGTCCGCATCATTATTGCCGCGCGTTCGTCATGCGGACTTCTGAACCAAAAGCCACACTAGAACTGTGGAGTTCCTGGTGTCCCTTTCGATTCCGAAGTTCGTAAATGAGTATGCCGCGTCATGATACGAACTTCGGAAACGGGACACTAGTGTGGCGGTTCAGAAGTCCGCATCATGATTGCCGCGCGTTCGTCATGCGGACTTCTGAACCAAAGCCACACTAGAACTATGGATTTCCTGGTGTCCCTTTCGATTCCGAAGTTCGTAAATGAGTATGCCGCGTCATGATACGAACTTCGAAAAACGGGACACTAGGGTGTGAATTCTCGAGGAAAAGAGATGTAAGAGCTGGCGAACTTCGCAATTAAATTGGTTGGCCGGCTTGCAAAGCAGTCAAAAGTGTATAGGTTTCCTTCTATTCGATTAGCCGCTGTGCCTTGTTGAATGCGCCCGCGGGCTCCTTTTCCAAAGTCGACGACGAAGTTGAATTGGTTCGCGTGGACAGCCGCGCGAAAAACGCGCGTGTGCGCTTTGGAGAAGAGAATGGCGACAGGTACTGTGAAATGGTTCAACGGCCAAAAAGGCTTTGGATTTATCCAGCCGAACGACGGCGGCAAAGATGTGTTCGTTCACATCAGCGCCGTTGAACGGGCGGGTCTTTCCGGCCTTGCTGAAGGTCAGAAGGTCAACTTCGAAATCAAGGCCGACAAGATCCGGGGCAAAACCAGCGCGGAGAATCTGTCGCTGGCTTGAGCCGTTAGCGCCATTTCACGGATGTACTGAACTGGCAGTGGAGCCCGCCCGATCCCAGGATCGAGCGGGCTTGGCAGCGCCTCCGACCGCTGGTGAGGCGACTGCAATTGGGGCTTCGCCTGGCCTCCACGTAGCGCGGGAGGTTCTCATGCGCCTGACGAGCGAAGGTACCCTCCGGGCTCGGGCGCGTAAGCTCGGCTATTCCATCCATAAGTCTCGATCGCGTTCGATTAACGAGGACAATCTTGGAAAATACGCGCTCGTCAAGGAAGACAGCAAGAGCGTTGTTCTCGGCGAGCGGTTTGATGCCTCGCTTGAGGAGATCGCGGAATATTTGAGCTGATGCCTCCGCGGGGGTCGTTGAACGCCTCCATGATAGGCGAGGTCGATCGGGACAAATATCAAGCGCCTGTTCGAACTGAGCCGATTGATGGCCTTCGTGATAAACATCAGCGAGGTGTCCTGTCGGGCGACGGAGCGCGGCAAGGCAGCCGTCTCACGCTTCGCAACGCCGGCGATCTGCAAAACGGCGATCTGACTTGGAACAAGGCTGCAAGAGCTGTCGCAGCGCCGTATTGGCGAATGCGGAAAACGCGTTCAGGATAAGGTCATGAAATTAAACCAAGCCCAGATAAGCCGGACTCTCTCTCAGTTCAGAGCACAGGTGCTTGCCGAGGATCACCCGGCTGTCGCGCAATTCTGCGAACTGTTTGGGCATCATACCTACTTTCTCGACACCAAGGGACTCCACGTGTTGGAGCTGCTCGAGGTTCCTGGAATGGAAGCTCAGGACGGAGAGATGATAAGCATTGCCGACTGGAGCGATGCGAATTTTACGACGCTGACCTCGCATCAGCCCGAGCCGACGGGCGTCGTCATTAGCCTGAAGGAGGTTCGTCATTGAGACGGTGAGGGCTTCGGCTCACGGCGCACTTGCTTTTGTTGTGCTTGTTCCGCTCACGGAACGGGACCATCCGCTCACGCCGCAACCGGCTCGAGCTCCTCCAGCCGTTTTTCTTCAGCATCGAAGACTTTGACCTGCAATTTGGGAAAGCGGTTCTTCAATTCCATACCTTCCTTCAGAGCCCGATCTTTGGTCTTGAACTCGGTCTTCATTTGACCGTCCACGATGAGGGCGTAGCCACTCGTGAGTGGTTTGGTCGATGCCTTGATCGCGCGTGCAGATGTTGACGAGGCGGTCCTGCGCTGTTGGCGCATGGAAAAACTCCTGATTTGGGAATAGA
>NZ_DATMLW010000113.1:0-2022 GCF_035570375.1 Bradyrhizobium sp.
TTGATGGCGTCGCCAATTCCGGTGTTCATGCCCTGACCGCCGGCGGGACTGTGGATGTGAGCCGCATCGCCGAGCAGGAAGGCGCGGCCCTTGCGGAAATGCTCGGTCACCCGGTGATGAACATGGTAGGTCGAAAACCAGTTCACCTTCTGGACGTTGACCTTGAGATTCGTGATCGCCCGGTCGCTGACGTCTTCGAACTTAAGCGTATTGGCATGATCGGCGCGCTCGTCGCGTACGGTTCCGATCAGGCGCGCTCGGCCCTTCCCGGCCAAGGGAAAGACCGCCAGGAAATCGGCCTCGTCAAGGTCGACGTGCAGCTCGCCGTCGAGCGCAGGGCCGGCGGCTTCAACGTCGGCGACATAGAAGAGTTGCCGATAGGTGCCGCCGCGAAAGCCTGTACCGATCGTCTCGCGCACAATCGAGCGGGTGCCGTCGCAGCCGGCGATGTAGCTCGCCTCGCAGGTTTCCTCCTGGCCCTCTGGTCCGCGAAGGCGGGCAATCACACGCTCGCCCCCGTCCGTAAAGCTGACCAATTCGGTGCGGCGCTCGACCGAAACGCCGAGCGCCTCCAGCCGCTCGATCAGCAGCCGCTCATGCTGGTCTTGCGGAAAAATATGCAAGAACGGATAGGGCGTCAGGTCCGAGCCGATTCTCTCAAATGGCAGGCGCGCCGTCGGTTCGCCCTTGACCCACAAATTGACCGCGGGAACCTTGTGGCCGCGTTCGACCACGGCGTCGGTAAGGTTGAGCTGGCGATAGAGTTCAAGCGTCCGCGCTTGAACCGCCAACGCCCGCGAGGTGGTGCCGGGCTCTGCCGTCTTGTCGAGGACGCGCACGTTAACCCCAAGCTTGGTCAGCCAGAGCGCCAGGACCAGGCCCGTCGGACCGGCACCAATGATCAGAACGTCGCTGCGAATCATTTCGTCCTCCGTCCATCAGCTGCGTCCGCCTCGGCCGGCGATGTCAGTAGGCCATTGAGTGCCGTGCGGGCGTGCTGGCCGGCGAGCGCCTGCAAATCGGGGGGATCGGTCCCTACCTCGCCGAAGACCTCTCGAAACAGCGTGGCCATCACCATCGGGCCCATCAGCGAAAAGGCGTGGAGGCGGGGATCGCCGGGCGCTACCTCGCCTCGCGCCTGGGCGCGCGCGATGATTCCTGCGACCGTGCGGATGACGCCAGCGACGACGTCGTCGTGCCAGATGCGCGCGAGATCGGGGAAATTCCGCGATTCGCTGATCACCATCCTGGCCATCGCCGGCACCCGGCCGCCGCTCATCATCCCGGCCGCGCGCGAGAGGAGCATGGGCGCAAGCTCGGCGAACGGCCCATCAGAGGCCTCGGCCGTGCTTTCGATCGCTTCGAGGTGCGACGCGACTGCGGCCCGCGCAACGGCACCGAAGATGTCTTCCTTGGTCTCAAAGTAGAGGTAGAGGGCGCCCTTTGAGATCCCGGCTCGGCGCGCAATGTCGTCGAGCTTGGCAGCGGCAAAGCCTTTTTCAGCGAACACCTCCAGCGCGGCGTCAATAATCTCGCCCGGCCGCGCCTCCTTGCGTCTCCGCCATTTCGGTTCGTCATCCGGCATCGTCAAGCCATAAATGACCCGAAAGTCACTTAATGTGCCGCCAGCGAGTCGTCAAGCCGGCGGGCGAGCGCAGTGAACGGAGTTCGACGGCGCGGTGGATTTACGTGGGGTTTCGACAGAGAAAATCGATTTCGACGCCGGGATGCTATCGACGCGCCATGTGGCAGCCTTGAGATCGAAGCGGCTCCTCCGCGAGAGAGGCTGAGAGAATCTCCCTTCTTCCAGCGGCGACTCAGACGCGAACGTGAGTTCTTGCGCCCGATCGCCCCCATTGTCACTGGGGCTGGGGAAAGCCAACCTTCAAATTTGACATCGCGCATCACGTTCCGGGACGGATGCGCATCCGGTCAGCCGCGCTGAAGGGCAATGTCTGCGCGAGCGAGGATGCGCGACGCCCGAGGGAGCCGGTTTATATTGCGGAAGGTGAATTTGCGCGG
>NZ_DATMLW010000114.1:0-5266 GCF_035570375.1 Bradyrhizobium sp.
GCGATTCCCAACCCGTCGACGGCCGCGCGAACCGCCAAGTCGGTATCGTTGACTATGATCCGGCCATCCACCGAGATCCGCTGGGAGCTGCCGCGCATCGGAGGCGGCGGTCACCGAACCGGATCTTTCCGAGGCACGAGATCAAATGTATACCGCGATCCGGCGGATCGCCGACAGCATGACGGAGCGGTTTGATCGCGGCGAGCAGCCGATTAACCTTGGGAATGCGTCGCTCGTCGAGTTGTTTGCATTCGTTTCGGCCTTCGGTCCGGTGGTCCAAGCGGCAGGACCGCGGCCCGGCGGATATTAGCTCCACCCGCCTATAATCACGGTTACCGGTAGTTGGGGCGCCCCGACTCCGACACTGAAAATCGTCGTCGGTCCAGCGCTCGCCCGCGGGCACCTGACAGGAAGTACCCGATCGATGCGGCCGCGTTCCCCCTGTCGGCACGAAAACCTGCCGTCCCCCGCTCTATAGAAGAGGCCCGGTCGAAGCGGAGCGACTACACCCCGCTGACCCGCAATTGGTGATCGATGAGCTGCGAAAAATCGCCGGCCATGCCCCGATTTCATGAAGGCGACGCCCAGGCCGACCCCTACCGCTCACCCACCGCAGGACCAGGCAGCCGACGGCGAGCCAGGCAGCCCGCTGTCGCAACACCCGGGTGTCGACCCTCGCGGGCTCCATCGTGGGGAGCCGCTGATTTGATTCGTCAATCGCCGTCCAACCGAGATCACGGTGAAGTCGAGGCGGTCGGTCGCGCCGACGTTGCATCGGGTCGACGAGCGCGCGGCTGACCGCGTCGCCGGACATGGTCGGTAAAGGGCGCGGCGATCGAGGGAGCGCGCAGCGAGATCTTCTGCTCGAGGGCGAACTCTTCCCGAACTCCGTGAGAAGATCGAAGGTTTCGAAACGGTCGTCGACGACACCCCGGCCCTGCCGGCAGCCGGCGCGGGCCGGCGGCCCGGCCCCGCTGCAATCTCCATTATGGCTAAACTCGAACGCTGTCTTGTATCGTCCGTTTGATTTGACTCAGTGCGCTAGTCTCCCTGTCGAAGAACACTACACTCCTCTGCATGCGTTAACTGTCCACAATCATACGATTCCCTAGTAAACGCACAAAAACATCAATTAGGTCCTCAATATTTTCTAAGGCATCCTCTTTTTCATATTCACCTCTATGATTATGAAATTCTTGAAAGCCGCAAAGATCCATCCGTAACAATCCTATGTTCTCGTTGAATTTGTCATATTCGTCGATGATGAAGGTCAGTCGCATGCCGGTCTCTGTACGAGAACAGACCATCATGCGGTCTATATAGTCAAGAGCATGAACCAATTTATCAGCCAGCAGGCTAAAGTATTCTTTGTCATCATCTTGGAGATCGCGAGTTTCGTTTCTTAAGGTTGTAGTAATTTCATTTCTGAACGCTACTATGACGTGGTTGAACTCCTTATATTCATCTAGAGTGTACGTCAGTTGGACGCACGTCTCAGTCCGTGTTAGGATCACTATGTTGCCTAGCGGTTCGAAGCCGAAGAGTCGGATCGAGCGTGATCGCATGTTATCCGGCAGTCGCCTCGCCACGCCACCGCCGGCCGAAGCGGATCAGGCATTCTCGCTACCATTCGGTGGCCGGGGGCTGCAGTCCAAGCGCGATCAGCGCGTTCGTCGCGGCGCTGCGCCAGCGCTGCTCGTATGCGATCCGGCAGCGGTATTCTTTCATGTGGACGCGAGCGCCGTCGATCAGGTCGAGGGTCTCGTCCGGTAGAATGAGCTGACCGCATCCCGCACATACCTCAGCCGAGGCCCGCTCGCGGTGTGCGAGATGCCATCGCCATTCGATATCCCGCCAGGCCAGCAATTCTGCCTCGATGCGTGGATAGCCCCCATCAAACTGCCGATGCGCGGCGCGTTCCTCATATAGGTCGCTCCAGATTGTCGGGTCCAACCGGGAAGCATTGGGAGGCGTGCCAATTTCGCGTCCAGGTTGATCGCCCGTATCCGTCCGATGGCTTGCAAACTGTTGATCCCAAAAGGACTTACCACTGTGGCCATCGACATTCTCCCGATGGCTACCGGCAAGTTGTTGATATGAAACGGATTTACCATTCTTACCACTGTAACCATCCACAGATGAGACTTTACGCGCGAGACCCGCACCGGAAATTTCGGCAGGAGATGGATGTGAGCCACATCGCTCGTGATCGACTCCGGCGAAGGTCTCTTGTTTTGGGTGGCCAGAATGGCCAGATTGGTTAGTGCCATTATTTGTCAGTGAGTTAGTTGTGCCCATCGGCTCATTTTGAGTGGCCACTCGCTGGTCACTGATCAACTCGCCGTGGCGTGCAAATCGCTCTATGAACCGATCAAGCGAGGCGAGGATCCCTGAAGTGTCAGTCATGACCCGTCACCGCGTGTAGCTGGTTGGGGTCGGTTTCCTTGTCGGATCGACCGAACTTGCTACGCCGCAGCGCATAGCAATCGACATGGCCGATCCGGGGTACATATCTGATCGCGATCCGGGTCAGACCGCCGCGGCGAGACAGATACCCTACCTGATCGAGCACAGCCGCGATGCGCTGCTCCTTGAGGACACCGCCGGCGGCCTCAGCGATCCTGTTGGTAGGCAGATAGACGGTATCGTCATCGTACCAGCCGACCGCCTCGCGGTTGTTGATCCCGGTTTGGGGTTTCACGGTCTTGATTGTGACGTCCCAGCGCTCGGCGACGTATTGCCTGATATTGATGACCGCCTGCCGGTCTGGGTCGAGTGCCAGCGCGTCGGAAGAGTCGCAAAAACGCTTCCAGGCCCACCGGATTGCACCTGCGACATCAGCCTCGTCAGGAAAGATGCCAAATTCCTGAGCGAGGTTGCCGGCGATCGCTACGACCGCGAACGGGATTGCAGCTCGGACCTTCGCGCTGGTGGCGGCCGAGCCGGCGATCGCGCGCGCCCCCGCTAGGATCCGCTCCTTCAGGAGGTCCGGCTCCCGGTGGAGGCCATTGGCGACCAATGCGCGGACGAACGCTGGACCCGCATGGCCATAATGCGCAAAGATCTGCTTCAGTGCATCAATCGTTTCCGGTGGTACGCGGGAGTTGACCCCCGTGACATCGACATCCGGAAACCGAACTGCCATCCCGCCGGTCCACTGGCCGCCGTCGTCTCGGATCTTTTGTTGGAGGCTCTTCTCGCCGCTCATCAGTACAAAAGTCGACCACGTGTGAGGCCGACGCAGCGAACTGTCGGACCGCATGCGGGATTTGCCGACATCACCAGCGAGTGAGTAGAGCAATCGGCCGATGACCCTGCCGTCGGCATGAGCCGTTTCGTCAAGCACGAGGATCGTGCCGCTCGAATCCCGGGCGTGCGCCTCGACGGAATTCTCGGTGGTTCGCATCGATTTGAGCAAACCTCGTTCCGATTGCTTCGGTGAAGACCAAGCGGATACGGCAATTTGTTCCCCGGTGGTTTTGCCGACTGAGGTCTCCCCGCTTTGATGGAGCCCGCACGTGTCGAATTCGATCAGGTCGATCAGCGCTCCGGCAAATCCTGCGGCGCCACTAAGGGTCCAATGCGGGCAGTTCTCGGCGGTAACGGCCGCCCTCACGGCCGCTTGCCAGCCCTCAGTCGTGCCCGAGTGGGAGACTCGGTCAGGAAGCCTCACTGCAGCCGCGAGTTCGATGCGAAGCCCCTCAGGGGCACCAACCGTTTCACCCGCAGGAGTGACAAATACCGTCTCAGGCAATCGGTGCCAGCCCGGCCGCGAGACGACGATGATGCAATCCGAAGGCTTGGCCGCTTTCAACACTTGGACGACGACAGCCTCCCCATCGGCCTCGACGCGAAGCCCGGCTTCAAGTAGGCGCGCCCGGATCTCGCTGGCACCGAGCCTTGCCAACTCCGAGCGATCGAAATCGACAGCGCGCGGCTGACCGCTCATGTCCTGGACAGAGACCCGCAGCCCGTAGGCATCGTCCGCGTCCGCCCTACGCAGCAGCGCCGGCACCCCGAAGGGCGAGGAGACGGGAATCCAAACCACGACTTTTTCGCCGGTCTCCATATCGCTCTTCTCGCCGGCAAATTTGTGCACCCAGATTTCACCGCTTCTTGTCCGCCGATACTCAAGGCGCAGCATCTCCAACTGCGGGAGCGGATAGGTTTCTGTGATCTCCTTGACGCGCTGCGCCTGGGTCGCATCCTGCCGCCGGTTCTGGATCTCGTCTTCAGTGGGGGTAAAAGGAGTGGCACCGAGGAGGCCTAATCGGACCGCCTCGACACCATCACGCTGCAGGATATCACGCCAGTCGACGGTTTCGCCTGGCTCGCCAGGCAACCCAATTCTGACCTCAACATGATCGCGGTTGCGCAGAGCGAAGGTGCGCGAGGCACGCTCGCCGCGTCGGTATCCCGCGCCCTCTTTAGCCTCGTCGCGATCGGCTCCAACCGTCACCAACTGCGTCGCCCGATAGGGCGTGAACGCCTCGACACCGGCTGCGTTGATCGCTGCTGCGACGTAGATTTCTTCTGCTTCGATCTCAGGACGAAGCGCATGGGCACCGACCGCTCCGTTCTCGATCCCCTCGAACGAAACAGCGTGCCGGGCTTTTTCCGGGTTGCCCCAGATGACAGCGCATCCCGCCGTGCTGCCCTGGCCGTCGGCGCGCTTGGCCGACTTCTTAGGATCGCGTAGTTTGCCGTCTGGCCCGATGCCGAGATCGGCTTTCGCGCGCCCGTCCTGGCTAAGATAGATCCGGTGGGCATGCCTTCGACCGTCGGCGGCCATCGTGCCAAAGACAGCGCATGGCCACGATCCGACCAGCTTCGGCTTCGCGCGCGGGCTGGCGAGGGGATCGAAATAATCGAGGGCCTTGACCCCCACAACCGGAGTCAGCGGGCGCGGTACCTCGCCGGGTTCTATTCCGAGACGTGAACCAAGGTAGATGAATGGTAGTTCGTCATCGCGTCTGTCGGATGGCGGGTTGAGCAAGCTGTGGGCATCGTGTCGTTGGTAGTGCTTGTTGCCATTGCGGATTCGGATCAGATCTGGCCGTCCAAGGATCTCGGCGACCCGGATTTTCGCCATATCGAAGGTGATGCCCTCGACCTTTATCAACACATCGAAAATCGAGTGAGAGCCGCAGGTGCAGATCGCGCGTCCCGTCCGTTCGTCGAAGCGCCATGACGAATTCTTATCTGGGTGGTCGCGGTGGGGGCATTGGATGTGCGGCCGGGCATCGCGCCAGGGGATACCGAGTGC
>NZ_DATMLW010000115.1:0-2974 GCF_035570375.1 Bradyrhizobium sp.
CGAAAGAGGACGCGCAACGGCGGCAAAAGGTTCCGGTCGGAACCGCTGTTCGCGCCCGCGAAGAGCGGGTTCGAGATCAATTCCTGCGGAGATGCCTCAACGGCCTCTCCCGCGCATACCGCCGTGCCACTATTTGCCAGGAACTAGCGTCGATTGGCCGGTGGTGATGCACGAAGCCGGACCGGCTCGTCGTGCCGAGGACTAGAGAGCAGCCTATGCGATTCCTCCCTACTATCGCGGCACGCCTGAAGTCGCTATGGCCGCCGCTTCCCTCAGTGGTGCGTCGCCTGTTGCCGCAAAACGGGACCGACGGGCTCGCTCCTTCGATCTATGGATACATCCTGCATCACAGCCTGAGGGAGCAGATTTATCTAGTTGTCGTCACGCTGATTTCTTTTCCGTTCCTCTACTATTCCTTGGATTTACCGAAGCTGATCGTCAATCGTGCCATTTCCGGCAAGGATTTCCCGCAAAATTTCATGGGATGGGATTTCGATCAGATCCCCTATCTTCTGGTGCTGTGCTGCATATTCTTCACTCTCGTTTTGATAAATGGGTGGTTCAAACTGCACCTCAACGTGCGGAAGGGACAGGTCGGCGAGCGCATGCTGCGCCGCCTGCGCTATCAGCTTTACGAGCGGGTGCTGCGGTTTCCGCTGCATCATTTCGATCGTACCGCGACCGGCCAGGTCATCGCGATGATGACCGGCGAGCTAGAGCCGGTCGGCGGGTTTATCGGCGATGCTTTCGCGCTGCCGATCTCACAGGGCGGCACGCTGCTGACGATCTTCGTCTTCATGTTCGTGCAGGACCCAATACTCGGAGCCGCTGCTGTCGCGTTCTATCCGCTGCAAGGTTATCTGATTCCCAAGATGCAGCGAATCATTCGTCGGCTCGGCCGTGAACGGGTGCGCAAAGTTCGCGGGCTCTCGGACCGTATCGCCGAGACGATCGCCGCGCGGGCCGAAATTCGCCCCAATGACGCCGCTGTTTACCAACTTGCGGACGTCTCTCAGCGCCTGGGTGAAATTTACGACATTCGGTTTGAGATCTATAATCGCAAATTCTTCGTTAAATTCCTTAACAATCTGATCGGAAATCTCACACCATTCTTGTTCTTTTTGATCGGCGGTTATTTCGTGATCAAGGGCGAGCTTTCGTTCGGCGCGCTGGTCGCGGTGCTCGCCGCTTATAAAGACCTGTCGTCGCCGTGGAAGGAACTGCTCGACTTCTATCAGAACCAGCAGGACGTGGCGATCAAATACGAGCAAGTCGTCGAGCAGTTCCAGGTTCCGGATATGCTCGACAAACGCTCGCTGCTCGAAGCGCCGGAAAAGGTCGAGCCGTTGCACGGTGAGGTCACCGCGGCCAATATCGGTTTGGTGGACGATGATGGCATCCTTCTGCTCGAAGGGGTCAATTTCGAGTTTTCGCTAGGTACCGATGTGGCGATCGTCGGCCAGAGCAACAGCGGCAGAAATCTCATCCCGCAGCTCTTTGCCCGCCTCGTCACTCCGACGAGCGGGCGCCTTGCCATTGGCGATACCGACCTCAACAGCGTACCGCTGGCGGTTTCCGGCCGGCGGATCGGTTACGTCGGCCCGATCACCTATCTCTTTTCGGCGAGCGTGAGGGACAATCTGTTGCTCGGTTTGCGTCACCGGCCGCGCCGGGTGCCAGATGATGGCTCGGCCGGCGAACCGTCGCGCGCACGTGAGATCGAGGAAGCCCGGAAATCGGGCAACATCGAATACGATATCGCTGCCGACTGGATAGATTACCAGCAGGCGGGAGTGGCCGACGCAGCCGAACTGGAGCTGCGCATGGTCGAGGTCCTTCGTCTCGTCGACTTCGAGGAAGACGTTCACCTCTTCGGCTTGCGCGGCCGGCTCGATCCGGATCGCCAGCCGGATGCAGCGCAACGCGTCCTGGAAGCGCGCCGGGTGCTTGCCGAGCGCCTCGAAGGCAGCGGTCTGGCTCATCTCGTCGAACGTTTCGACCCGGACCGTTACAACACCAATTCCCCGGTTTCCGTCAATCTGCTGTTCGGCACACCGATTGGACCGGCCTTTGAAGGCGACGGCCTCGCCCGAAATGCCTACGTTCAAAAAGTGCTCGACGAAGTCCGGCTCACCCACGACCTCCTTGAGGTCGGCGCCGGGGTCGCCCGGATGATGATCGAGTTGTTCACAGGTTTGCGCCCCGAACATGCGTTGTTCGAGCAGTTCTCGTTCATCAGCGCCGATGATCTGCCGGTCTTCGAGGGCATTCTCAAGCGGATGGAGACAGCCGGGGTCGAGAAGTTGCTGCAGCCCCCGCGAGAGCGTCTCCTGTCGCTGGCGTTCAAATTGGCCGCCGCCCGCGACCCGCTCGATCTGATCGACGAAAAGATGCAGCAGCGGATATTGGAGGCGCGGCGCGCCTTCGCCGCGGGGCTGCCGGAGGAGCTGCGGGGTTCGGTCGAGTTCTTCGACCCCGAGCGCTACAACGCGGCAGCCTCGGTGCAGGAGAACGTCCTGTTCGGCACGATCGTGCGCGGGGAGTCGGGCGGTCGCGAGCGTGTCCATGCCGCGATCACGGAGGCGCTCGACGAGCTCGACTTGCGTCGCACCTTGATCGAGGTCGGACTCGACTATCCCGTCGGTACCGGGGGGTCTCGCCTGTCGGAGGCGCAGCGGCAGAAGCTGGCCATCGCCGGCGCGGTGCTTAAACGCCCCGATCTGATGGCGCTCAACGATGCGACCGTGGTGCTCGACGGGGCAACGGAGACGGCTCTTCTCGACCGGCTGAAGACCGAGTTCGCCGGGCGCAGCCTGGTGTGGAGCCTGCACCGCCCCCGTCTCGCCTCGGCCTTCGACCGGGTGTTGGTGATGGAACACGGCCGCTTGGTCGACCAGGGACCTCCGGCCGATCTGGAAAAATCCGGCAGCCCGCTGGCCCCGTTACTGGCGGCGGAGTGACCTTTGCGCAATGT
>NZ_DATMLW010000116.1:0-36602 GCF_035570375.1 Bradyrhizobium sp.
GTTTCCGGCCAGGCCGTCCATCAGCAATGTGCTCTTCCGGAAAGTGTTTCCGGATGCGCTCCCACTGCTCGTCCGTCAGCCGAATCATCTGCCCTTTATAGCCGATCGACTCGGCACCGCAATTTTGAGATAGGTTCTAGACACACCATGCAGCTTTCAGTGAACGGCGTTGAGGTTTTCGTCGCAACCGGCGGCAAATCCTTCGACGAATCGCTGCCGGCTGTCGTGTTCCTGCACGGCGCGGGCTTCGATCATTCGGTCTGGGCGCTGCACAGCCGCTGGTTCGCTCATCACGGTCTTGGCGTGCTGGCGCCCGACCTGCCCGGCCATGGCCGCTCGGGGGGCAAGCCGCTGCCGACCATCGCCGCCATGGCGGACTGGACCGCCGCATTGCTTGATTCGGCTGGCGCGAAGCAAGCCAGGCTGATCGGACATTCCATGGGCTCGCTGATCGCGCTCGAGACCGCGGCGCGGTATCCGGACAAAGTATCGGCCTTAGGCCTGATCGGAACCGCCGCTGTCATGACGGTCGGACCTGATCTCTTGAAGGCGGCCGAGGCCAATGACGTCGCGGCCATCGACATGGTGTCGATCTGGGGTCTCGGTTTTGCGGCCGAACTCGGCGGCAGCCTCGCACCGGGGCTTTGGATGCATCAAGGCGCCCAGCGCATGTTGCAGCGATGCGCTGCCGGCGTGCTCTATAATGATCTTGCCGCCTGCAATTCGTACCACAATGCGCTTGCCGCCGCGGCGCAAGTCAAGGTGCCCGTGACCTTGATCCTCGGCGAGCGCGACATGATGACGCCTGCCAAAGCCGGCAAGGCGCTCGCCGCCGCAACACCAAATGCCCGCACCATCGTGCTCAAGGGCGCCGGCCACATGATGATGGTCGAACAGCCGGACGAGTTGTTGGCGGCGTTGCAGCCGTAATGAAAAGCCGACAAAAATGCAGAGGCGCGCGCTAAAATCTGCGTGAAAGGCGCAAACCGGAGCGATTTCCGCTGTAACGTTTGTAATGGCGCAGCGTACCACCGCAGGGCATCAGCATTGGGTTACTGCAATCACCGCAGGAGCGACGCATGATCAAATCTGCGATCCGATTTTTGACGCTGTTCGCCTGCTCCGTGGCGCTGGCAATGACGCCGATGCACACATCGGTCAAGGCCGCGCCGAACAACAGCGCGGAAATCGAGAAGAACAAGAAGAGGATCCAAAACAGCACTGGCGTCAGCGATCCCAGATCTTCCGGTTCGGCGTGGCCTCCTCCGATGAACGTGGATCCAGATCGGAAACCCGCAGGCGGGGGCGGTATGTGAGGCTTGATAACCTCCAGCTTTTCCCTTCTCCCCTTGCGGGAGAAGGTGGCGCGGACAGTCCGCGCCGGATGAGGGGTCATTTCCTGCGGAGAGACCCCTCACCCGGCTCGCATCACACGATGCTCGCCACCCTCTCCCGCAAGGGGAGAGGGTGTAGCGGTGCGGGAGGAAAATCCCCGCGTGGGATGCTACCGTCGCACCGTCTTCCGCTCGATCGGATGGATGGCGATCGCGCGCCGCCGGCCGAGCCGCAGCACATCCATTTCGAGCGTGCGTCCGATCCGGTCGCGATCGAGAACTCGGATCAGGTCGTCAACGCCGTTGATCTCGACGCCATCGAGCTTGATCACGACGTCACCGGGCAAAAGTCCGGCGCGAGCCGCCGGACCATCCGGCTCGACCTGCGCCAAAAGAGCGCCCATCTTGTTGTCGACGCCGGCGACCACCGCGTGCCTTCTCGGGACAGGCGCCGTTTGCCCGGCAACACCGATATAGGCGCGCCGGACATAACCGTGGCGGATGATCTCCGAGAGCACGAATTGCGCGGTGTTGCTGGCGACCGCAAAGCAAATGCCCTGGGCTCCGCTGATGATCGCCGTATTGATGCCGATCACCTCGGCGCTTGACGACACCAGCGGCCCACCGGAATTTCCGGGATTAAGCGCGGCGTCGGTCTGAATGACGTCTTCGATCGTCCGCCCGCTCACCGAGCGGATCGAGCGGCCAAGCGCGGACACCACGCCGGCGGTGACTGTCGATTCGAAGCCGAGAGGGTTACCAATCGCGACCACGAGTTGGCCGCGGCGCAGATTCTTGGAGTTGCCGAGCAAGGCATAGCGCAGGTCGCGTGCGCCGTCGGCGCGCAACAACGCAAGATCGGTATCGAGATCGACCCCGAGCACGCGCGCATCCGTGACGGCGCCTTCGGTGTCTCGGAGCCTGATTTGCCGTGACGATCCGACGACATGGCTGTTGGTAAGGACAAGTCCATCAGGCGAGATGACGATGCCCGAACCGAGGCCACCGCGCCCACGCAAACTGGTCTCCCTGGAGCCGGTTTCGACCCGCACCACCGCGGGCCCGACGCGTTCGGTCACGTCGATGACCGCATTGGAATAGGCATCGAGGAGGGCTTGATCGCCCGGGTGTGCTGCATCGCTTCCCGGCGCCGCGGGGCTCGGCTGCGATGAGGCGAATTCGTCTGACGTATCGTCGATGAAATCCAGCATGGTCATTTTCCTTGCCGTCTCAGATGGTGGTTCCAGGCCGTCGCTGCAAGAGAGCGGTTTGGGCCACCGTGCGGACACGAGAGACGCCAGGAGGGAACTAATCCGCCGGATGGGAACGATTTTAAGCGAGAGTTCCGAACGATTAAATTACGATCATCATTAAATGAAATGAATTATGATCATCATTCCATGGTTTATGAAATGATGATCATAATTTTATTGGACGGCTCGTCACGGCGTGAGGATGAGTTTACCCCTCGTTCCGCGTCCTTCCAGGGCGGTGTGGGCCTTTGAGGCTTCCGCCAGAGGGTATTTTCCGTCGACCGTCGCGACAAGTTCGCCCCTGAGCACGAGATCGAACAATTCGGCAAGGCCGGATCGAAGACTCTCGGGAGTGAGCAACGGCTGGAAGGCGAATCCGGTCAATGACTGGTTCTTGAAGATAAGGCCGAGAAGCTCGCCTACCCCCAATTGGAAGCTCTGGATGTTGAGCGCGCCGTAGATGACGATTTGCCCTAATGGCGCCAGCGCGGTGAGGCTTGCGCCGGTGACATCGCCACCGACGGACTCATAGATGATGTCCGGTCCGTTACCGTCGGTGACGCGCCGCAGCTCTTCGGTCCAGTCGGGCCTCGTATAGTTGACGCCGGCATCGGCCCCAAGCGAGCGGGCAAAGTCGAGCTTGTCCGACGAGCTCGCGCCCGCGATCACCTTTCGCGCGCCGGCGCGTCTGGCGAGCTGCACCAGGATCGATCCGACGCCGCCGGCCGCGGCATTGATGAGAACGATCTTGCCTTTTGGCGATGCCTGCCGCGTCAAATAAAGCGCCGTAAGCCCCTGGATCTGAAGCGCAGCCGCTTGTTCAAAGGATATGACGTCGGGCAACGGCACGGCGAGAGCGGCGTCGATCGCGACATATTCGGCATAGGCGCCGAGGCTGTTGGCCGCGAACAACGGCACCGCCACGCGCTGGCCGATCGCAAATCCGTGAACGTTGCCGCCAATCGCCTCGACGACGCCTGCGGCCTCAGCGCCAAGTATCGCAGGTAGCGGCGGCGTTACCGCGTAACGGTCCTGACGCGTCAGTGCGTCGGCCAAATTGATCCCACTGGCACGAATGCGCACGAGCAATTGGCCGGTTCCTGGCACCGGCGTCGGCAGTTCCACGAGCTTGAGGACTTCGGGGCCGCCGAAGCGGCTGATCTGGACGGCTTTCATCGGGCGAGCTCCTAATTGACGACATTTCAGGGAGCCGCCTGTCTAGAGTATTGGCGAGAGCGAGTCGTACCGACTAATCTGTGTGATACAGACCAGGAGGTAAGTATGGCCGACCCCGTAAAACGCCTGCCGCTATTGCCTGCGGAGCGCGCGCTCAAAGTGATCTCGGGGCGCTGGAAGGCCATCATTCTTTATCATCTGTTCGGCGGACCGCAGCGTCTGTCCGAGTTGCAGCGCTTGCTGCCGGATGTCAGCCAGAAAATGCTGATCCAGCAGCTGCGGGAAATGGAAGAGCACGGCATCGTTCATCGCGAAATCTTTCGCGAGGTCCCTCCCCGCGTTGAATACAGCGCCACGCCGCTCGGCCTGAGCTTCGAGCCGGTGCTCTCGGCGTTGTGCGAATGGGGCCGCCACCACGCGGTCGAGCTGGATGAAATCGATCGGCTGGCGGATTGCTCGATCAAGCCGCCGCCGCGGAACAGGGAAGCGGGCGCAAGGCAGGAAAGCGATTCCAGCGCGCAACGGCAGCAGACAATTTGAAGCGAGGAGAGAAGCGCCCTTACTGCACGCCGAGGTGCTGAAACAAAAGCTTGGTCTCTCGCGCAAGCGTCGCCGCATCGCCTTGATGCACGACCCGGCCGGTTTCCAGAACATAGAGGCGATCCGCAACCGCAAGCGCGCTATAGAGGTTTTGCTCGACCAGCAGGATCGACAGGCCCTCGCGCTTGAGATCAAGCACGATCCCCTCCAAATGCTGCACCATGACCGGGGCAAGGCCTTCCGAGGGTTCATCCATCAGGATCAATTGCGGATCAACCATCAGCGCGCGGCCGACCGCGAGCATCCCGCGCTCGCCGCCGGACAATTGTCCACCGCGGTGATTGCGCCGTTCGGCAAGCCTTGGAAACAGGGCGAACACGCGCTCCACGGTCCACCCGCTCCTCGCCCGCGCAGCCTTCAGCATGGTCAGATGCTCGGTCACGGTCAGCGACGGAAACAGGCGCCGGCCTTGCGGCACGATCGCAATCTTGCGCGCGGCGATGTCATGCGGCCGCAGACCGATCAAACTCTCGCCGCGCCAACTGATCGAGCCTGCGCGAATTTGTGGCGGCGCCAGCCCCATGATGGAACGAATGAGGGTAGTCTTGCCCATGCCGTTGCGCCCGAGCACACCGACGACTTCGCCAGCTGCCACGTCAAGCGAGACGCCGCGGATCACATGCGCGTCTCCATAACCCGAGTGCAGGTCACGAACCTCAAGCATGACGCGGACGCCCCAGATAGACTTCCTGCACCTGCTTGTTGCGGCGGATGTCGTCGGGCGACTGCTCGACCAGGACACGGCCCTCGAACATGCAGGTGACGAGATCGACCAGCCCGAGCGCGAGATCCATGTCATGCTCGATCAGCACCACGGTGATGTCGCGGTCGAGCGATCGGATGATTCCCGCAACCATCGAACGCTCGGACGGCGAGAGCCCGGCCGCCGGCTCATCGAGCAGCAACAGCCGCGGCGAGGTCACGAGCGACAATGCGATCTCGAGCTGACGCTGCTCGCCGTAGGAGAGATCCTTCACCATGACGTCCGCACGCGCGGCGATCCGCACTGCTTCAAGCGCAGCCTCAATTTGCGGTGCCTCAGTCGAATCCACGTCCGGCGTGCCAAACAGCGAAAACTTGCGCCGCGATCGTCCGCGCAAGGCCAGCACCATGTTGTCCGTGACGCTCAACCGCGGAAACAGATTGGTGATCTGGAAGGTGCGGGACACGCCAAGCCGGGCGCGCTTGTAGGGTGGCAGGCGCGTGACGTCGTGACCGTCGAATGCGATCCGGCCGGCGGTCGGCGGCAGAATTCCGGCAATGGCGTTGAACAGCGTGGTCTTGCCGGCGCCGTTGGGACCGATGATGGCGCGACGCTGGCCGCGCGGCACGGTGAGGCTGACGCCGTCGACCGCGCGAAGTGCGTCGAACGCAACGACCACATCGGAAAGTGTCAGGATCGGCTCGGACACGGCAATTTCCGCAGTTAGAAGCGGGACACGGCAGCAGCCGCGTCCCGCCAACACCTGATCAGGCTTTCTTAAATCCCTGGAAGGTCCGCGAATAAGGCGGCTGCTTCATGTAGGTCTCGGGATCGTAGGTCCAAAACTGCGACACGTTCGGATAGCTCGCGATCGGCACGTTCCAGTATTTGCCATCGGCGCGTTTGACCACTTTTCGAATCTGGACGTCGTAGATCGGGTTGCCGTAAGCGTCGAGCTTTACGGTCTTGCCGAGCGGCGAGCCGGTGAGCTCGGTCTTGAGCACGGTGTCGATCAAAAGATCGCGGTCCTCGACCTTGCCGCCGAGCTTTTCGATCGCCTGCGCCACCCACATGATCCCCGAATACATCGAGAAGCCGTAAAGCGAGGGGATCTTGCCGTATTTGGCTTCATAGTCCTTGACGAATTTCTGCGTCACCGGATTGTCCGATCCCTCGGCGAAGTGAGCGGCCGCGATGATGCCCTCGCACTCCTCGCCCAATGTGCGGATCACCGACTGGTCGGTGGCGTTCATCGCGCCGAGCAACGGGATTTTTCCCTTCAGCCCGAAGCTTGCATATTGCTGGATGAAACGCGTCGCATCGGCGCCGGTTTCCATGGCAAAGATCGCGTCCACCTTGAGGTCCGCGAGCTGGCCCAGATAGGGGCTGAAGTCCGCCGTGTTCAGCGGATGCCAGAACTGCTGCACGATTTCGCCGCTGCCTTCGGCGAACACCTGGGCAAGGCCACCGCACTGCTCATGGCCGAAGGTGTAATCCTCGCTGATGGTCGCGATCTTCCTGTATCCCTGTTTGCGGGCCCAATCACCGAATGGATGGGTGAAGGCGCTTGCCGAATAGCCGGCGACCCGGATCACGTTTCTGATGCGCTGGCGCTGGGTCAGGTCGTCGGCCGCGATGATCGGGATGAAATACGGCGTGCCCGTTCCCTTGACGTAGTTGGCGACCGCAAGGCCGGTATTGGCGAGCAGATCTCCGATCAGCATGTGGCAATTGCCCTGTTCGACCAGGCGGCGCGCCTTCTGCAGCGCCGTGTCGGGATTGGACGCATCGTCCTCGATCACCAGTTCCACCTTGCGGCCGGCGATCTCGCCCTTTGCGGAATCGAGGTAGAACTGAACGCCCTCGACCATTTCCTTGCCGCCAGAGGCCACGACGCCCGTGAGCGGAGCCAGCAGGCCGATCTTGATTGGGCCCGATTGCGCGAACGCGCGTTTCCAGGGTGCGGCGGCAACCCCTGTCGCGGCGAAGGCAGCGGAATTTTTGAGGAAGTGCCTGCGGTCCATTTCAATGTCCTTTCACGGAAAAGATTGTCACTGTCGAAGCATGATCTTTTCGAAAAACCGGTCCCCACTTTTTCGGATCATGCTTGGTCGAAGCATGATCTCCGCACAAACGCGCTTTGCGTTTGTCGCGAGGAAAAACCGGTTCCCACTCTTTTCGGGTCATGTCCTAGCGCCCCTTGCGCGTAAGCGTCGCGCGCAGCGTGCCGATGATGCCCTCGGGGGCGAAAATCATGATCAGGATGAAAGTAACGCCGAGGACCGTCTGCCAACGCTCGGTATAAGCGCTCACCGCGTTTTCAAGCGCGATGATCGCAGCCGCGCCGACAAAGCCGCCGAACAGCGTGCCGACCCCACCGGCAATCATCATCAGTACGCCCTCGACCGATTGCGCCAGCGCCACCGTCGAAGGGCTGACAAAATTGTTGAACATCGCGTAGAGCGCGCCGGCCACTCCGGCAAAGAAGCCGGAAACCACAAAGCCGATAAAGAGGTGCAGCGAGACATTATAGCCAAGGCTGCGCATCCGGCTTTCGCTGTCGCGGATGCCGAGCAGCGTCAGGCCGAACGGTGAGCGGACGAAACGCCACATCGCGTAGCTCACGACTGTCGCAACCGCCAGCACCGCCCAGTAGAAGGCGCGGTGCGACACCAGAAAGGCCGGCCGCACGTCGCCGCGCAAGCCGTTCTCGCCGCCGGTTATCTGAGTCCAGCGCAAGCAAATCCCCCAGACGATCATGCCAAGCGCGAGCGTCAGCAGAAGAAAATAGACGCCCGAGGTGCGCACCGCGATCGTGCCAAAGATCACCGCGACCAGGGTTGCGGCCATCACCCCGAGCACGAAAGCGACCACGGGCGCGAGTCCCGCTTGCGCGGAGGCATAGACGACGACATAGCCGGAGACGCCGAAGATGGCGCCGTGGCCAAGCGAGGTGCGGCCGGCAAAACCGGCGAGAATATCGATCGACATGGCGAGCACGCCGAAGATCAGCATCTCGGTGGCGAGCCCGACCTGATAGTTTGAAAGCATCAAGGGCAGCGCGGCCGCGACCGCGAGCACGGCGAGCACCGCAATGGCAGATCGGCCGGTCATGCCGGCGATCCTGGTCGGTTGCGGCACGGCTTGCGTCATGCTTATGCCGCCCGTCCAAACAGGCCGAGCGGCCGAAATGCGAGCAGGACCGCCATCGGGCCGAAGATCACGAAATAGGCGAGTTCAGGAAACATCACCTGCCCCAGCGTATTGAGAAGGCCGACCAGAAGGCTGCCGACGCCGACGCCGATCAGGCTGCCGCGACCGCCGATGATGACGACCGCAAGGCTGAACACCAGGATTTCGGCGTCGGCCGAAGGATAAAGCGACAGGAAGGCGCCGCCCATCAGGCCTCCCAACCCCGCCAGCGCCGAGCCGAGCAGGAAGGTGACCAGGAACACGCGGCGGATATTGACGCCGGAGGCTTCCACCATCTCGGCATCGTCAACGCCGGCGCGGATCAGCGCGCCTAACCGCGTGTGATTGAGAAGCGCCCACAGGCCTGCGAACACGATGATCCCCATCGCCAGCACGAACAACCGGTAGATCGGATAAAACACGCCAAACACGCGCACGCCGCCGCGCAAGACTTGCGGAATCGGCACCGTAAAACTGTCGCCGCCCCAGATCACCAGCGCCAGATCGTCGAGAATGAAGGCGAAACCCAGTGTCAGCAAAACCTGGCGCAGCTCGTGGCCGCGAACGAAACGCAACAGGCCCTGGTCGAGCACAAAGCCGATTGCCGCGATTGCCGCCATCGCGCCCAGGCCGCCGAGCGCAAAACTGCCGGTCCTGCTCGCAACCGCAAAGCCGATATAGCCGCCGAGCAGATAGAGCGCGCCATGCGCCAGATTGACGATGCGCAGCAATCCAAAGATCAACGTGAAGCCGCTCGCCACCACGAACAGGAGCCCAGCGAAGGTCAGGCCGTTGAGAAGCTGGAAGGTGCTCACTCGGTGCTCTCTAGGTCGCCTTCGGTCCGGTCGACAGATACCAATCGAGAATCTGTTCCCCGGTCATGAAGGCGACGTCGGATTTCTGCCGGATCACCTCGAAGACGCGACGGAAATATCTGGTGCGGTGCGGAGCGCCCATGATGTAGGGATGCACCACGAGCGCCATGACGCGCGCGGAATCGGCGGCATCGGCGTAGATCTGTTCGAACTGGTCGATGGCGCGGTCGTAATATTCCGATGCCTTGTGATGCTGGATCAACATCATGGCGACGTCGTTGCATTCCTGCGTATAGGGAATGTTGACGATCGGCGAGGTCGTGGTCTTCAGCCACACCGGCTGGTCGTCCAGAACCCAGTCGGCGACATATTCATAACCTTCCTGCTTCAGAAGGTCGGGCGTTTCCCAGGTCTCGGTGAGTCCGGGGCCGAGCCAGCCACGCGGACGTCTTCCGGTCGCTGCCTCGATCACATCGGCGGTCTTGCGGATGTCTTCGCGCTCGTTCTCCACCTTCTGCATGTTGCGCTGCGTGAAGCCGTGACCCATGAACTCCCAACGACGCGCTTTCGCCGCCTCGACGATCGCGGGATAAGCGGCCAATGCCGAGCCGTTGATGGCGAGCACGCCGGGAATCCTGAACTCATCGAATAGCTTGAGCAGGCGCCAGAAGCCGACGCGGTTGCCGTATTCATGCCAGGCCCAGTTCGGAATGTCGGGCGACGGCGAGCCGCCGGCCGGTGGGGTGAGCACGGTGCGCGGCATCGGGAGTTTCGCCTCCCACTCCTCGACATTGACGATCACCCATAAAGCGATGCGTTTGCCGTCGGGCAACTTCAGCCTGGGGCGTTCAGTGATCGGTGAATAGCTGATCCGTTCGGTAGGCAGCATGCTAAATTCTCTAGAGCTCCGATTCCGAAGTTCGCAAAGCTATCGCAGCAACCCCTGATGCGAACTTCGGAATCAAAGGAGCTCCAGCAAATATTTGGTCCAGTAGCGGCTTTTTGAATTTGAAGTTCCTATAACGGGATTGCGGTGACATTGATAGGAACTTCAAATTCGCCGCACTGGTGGCACGATGGTGAGATGAAGCGGCAGTCCGTCGATATACTCGCTCATGACGTCTATCCGGCGTTGCCGGCCTGCTCCTGATACCAATCGAGAATCTGTTCGCCGTTCCAGTGCACCACGCCCTCATGCTTGTTGACGTAGTCATAGATCGCTTCGAGATATTTGATCCGGAACGGCTGACCGCTGATGTAGGGGTGGATCGCGATCGACATGATCTTCGGTCGGTCCTTGCTCTCGGCGTAGAGGCGGTCGAAGGAATCGATGGTGCGCTTGAGCAGATGGTCGCTTTCGTGGTGCTGCACCAGCATCATCGGAATGTCGTTGAGCTCCACGGTATAGGGCAAGGTCACCAGCGGGCCCTTGGCCGTGCGGATCACGGTCGGCTCGTCATCATAGACCCAGTCGCCGATATATTTGACGCCAGCCTCGGCAAGAAATTCCGGGGTATCGAAGGTCTGGGTCAGGCCAGGTCCGAGCCAGCCCACCGGGCGCTTGCCGGTGAATTTTTCGATCACCTGCATCGAACGCTGGATCATCGCCTTCTGATCGCTCTCCTTGTGTATCGGCCCCTGTTCGTAGGCATGGCCCATGAACTCCCACCCCTGATCCCTGGCCTGTTGCGCCACACGCGGATAGTCCTCGCAGACGCGCGCGTTGATCGAGAGCGTCGGTGCGATGGCGAGCCGCTTGTAGAGATCGAAGAACCGCCACACGCCTACCCGCATGCCGTATTCATGCCAGCTCCAGTTCGGCACGTCAGGCAGAAGCGGGACGCCGGTCGGCGCCGGCAGAACCTGCCGCGCCATCGGCTTGGAGATGTCCCAGACTTCCAGATTGACGATGGTCCAGACCACCATGCGGGCGCCGCCCGGCAGTTTGAGGGGCGGACGATCGACGATGGCGGAATATTCGCAGCGTTCGCGCGGGATCATCGGGGGCGAGCCGGTCATGTCGGATATTCTTTCTGCTCGGTTGAGAACAACGTTTGTTTACGCCACGCTGGGTCGACGCGGGGAAAGCGCCTCCAATCCCATGACGGCGTCAGTATTCATCACGAAGCCGAACGCGGTGCGGATGCAGGCCAACCCCGCCGCATGCAATTGCGGACCGTCCATGCTGTCGACGCAGTCTTCGACCACGATAACCGCATAGTCGCGGACATTTGCGGCCGTGGTGGTGGCGAGCACGCAGGAATTGGTATTCACGCCCGTGATCAGAAGCGTGTTGACACCATGCGATCGCAGGAGAAAATCGAGATCGGTTGCGAGGAAGCAGTCATAGCGTTTTTTGGTGTTGACGACGAAGTCGCTGGCGTGGAGCAGTTGCGGCATCACCGTGCAGCCGGGGCCGCCGATGATATTGTGCCGCATCGCGTTCTTGCGCGTCGCGGTCGAATCCTCCGCCAGCGTTCGCCAGAACGGATTGGCGCGGATTTCCTCGACGTCGCGATATGATGTCACCAGATGAATCACCGGAATGCCGACGCCGCGGCACCAGTCAAACAGCCGCTTGTTGGCAGCGATGACGCGGGTGGCGACATCGGGCGCAGTCGGCATGGTGGCGACCGCCATGTCGAGATGACCGCGATGCAGGTCAATGGCCAGGACGGCGGCCTTGGGACGATCGACACCAAGATTCATGGCTTTCCTCATACTAGAGCTCCGATTCCGAAGTTCGCAGGCTATCGCGGCGATCTCTGATGCGAACTTCGGAATCAAAGGAGCTCTGGCAACTTATTGATTCTAGTGCGGCTTTGAATTTGAAGTTCCTATGATGAGATTGCAGCAACACTGATAGGAACTTCAAATTCACCGCACTAGTGGGGTGGATTTGACATTCGCTTCAATTTCGCCGCGAGTCCAGAGGCGATCCTCGCGCAGGAGCCCTGGCGCGCGGAGATGCTGATGCGCGAACACGTCTCGAGCATCAAGACGTCGTTGATCAGGGCCTTGAGCGAAAGGGCCGAGGATCAGCGCGGGAAATTGCAACCGGCCGATCGTTGACAGCAACGAGCCGGAACCCAAATCGCGAACCACGACAACTCGTCACGCCCCCTGGCCGAAATTTTCCGGCCCGCGATGTCACGCTCCGCTCACCTCGCGTGTCTTGTATGCAAAGGCCCGTGCAGGAGAGTGTCATGAGTACAATGGTTACAAGCGATGATGTCCGCAGATATGACGTGGTCATTCTGGGAGGCGGCTATGCGGGACTGATGGCCGCATTCCGCCTGGGGCGAAAAAGGCAGACCCTGCGCATCGCCCTCATCAATGGATCCGATCAATTTCTGGAACGCGTCAGGCTGCAAGAGAGCATTATCTCCGAAGTCGAGCGGCGCATCCCGTCGATTTCCATGCTTCTTGCCGGCACCAGGGTCGAGTTCATTTGCGGCCTTGTCGCATCGCTTGACCCAAACCGGCGCCGCGTCGGCATCGTGTTGGACGGCCGAGAGCAGGAGATCGCGTTCAATGAGGCCATCTACGCGCTTGGTACGCGCACCGACGTGGAGAGCGTGCCGGGCGTCGCCGAGCACGCCTATCGCCTGGAAGCTGTCGAGGGGCCACGTTCTCCTCAAGCGCTCCGCGCCAGGTTGAAAGAGAACGGCAGTCGGCCGATTCGCGTAATCACGGTCGGCGGCAACGAGACCTCGGTCGAGGTCGCCGGCGAAATCAAGACCGCATGGCCGAACACCGAAGTGACCATGGTGAGTTCGTCCCGCTGCGGTGACTTCAAGGGACCGGGTGTCGAAAACGCCATACGCGACCAGCTGGCTCGTCTTGATGTCAGAATGATCGACCATGAGACGGTCACCGAGGTGCGTTCCGCGGAGCTCGTGACGACAGGCGGGAAAACGCTCGCATTCGACATCTGCGTCTGGTCCGCCGGCCTGCGCTCGGCACCCATCGCGAGCAACGCGGGCGTTTCTAGCGATCCGCAGGGGCGCATCTGGGTCGATCCCAATCTGCGGTCGATTTCGCACCCGCATATTTTCGCGATCGGAGACGCCGCCCATCCCATGGCCCCGACCGGAGCCCCTTATCGAATATCCGCATTCGTGGCGCTGTCGACGGGCGCCTATGTTGCCGATGCGATCCTGACGCGGGGGAGTGGACGCAAAAGCGATCCGTTCAGCTTTTCGACCTATGGCCAGGGTATCGCCATCGGCCGAGGCGGCGTGGGATTTTTCAGCTATCCTGACGACAAGCCAACCTGGTTCATCGTCACCGGGGGAACGGCGCGGGTCATCCGGAATTTTTTCGTGTGGTTCATCTCCTATGCGCTCAAACTCGAGCGTAGGATGCCCGGTTTCTTCTTCTGGTTCGGACGGCGGCGCGTATCATGGCACGAAGCGAACGAAGCAGTACGACGGGTGCGGACCGTTCTGGCGGGCCATTCGGCTTGAGCCTGGACCAGGCCTTTGCCGAGTTGCGGCCTGCAATGTTCGCGCTGGCTTACCGGATCACCGGCAACCGCGCGGACGCCGAGGAGATCGTGCATGACGCCTTCGTGCGCCTGCACGATGCCGAGCCGAAGGATGCGGTCCGTTCGTTGAAAGCCTATCTTGCGACAATCACCGCCCGCCTCAGCCTCAATCGCCTGCGCGACCAAAAGGCCCGACGTGAAACCTATGTCGGGGAATGGCTGCCGGAGCCTCTGGTGACAGAAGATGCGCCCGCCATTCGCGCCGAAGACGTTTCCTTCGCGATGCTCGTGGTGCTGGAGCGGCTGTCGCCGCTTGAGCGCGTGGTGTTCGTGCTGCACAACGCTTTCGACCTAACCTTCGAGGAGATTGCGCCGGTGGTCGGGCGCGATGCCGCGGCTTGCCGCAAGATTTTCAGTCGGGCGCGCGAACACATGCGAGAGCAGCGGCCGCGTTTTGCGATCAACCGCGACCGTCATCGCGCGTTGTTGCGAAGCTTTGCGGAAGCTGCGCGCGGCGGCAATACAGCGGGGCTGGTCGCATTGCTCGACGAAAACGTCGTGCTCCATGGCGACGGCGGCGGCAAGGCGCTGGCGCTGAAGAAGCCGGTGATCGGCAATATCGCGGTTGCGCAGTTCCTGGCCGCGGTGACCAGAACCTTGCCTGCCGATGCAAGCGCTGAGGTGGTCGAGCTCAACGGCGAGCCGGGCCTGGTGTTGAAGGTGGGCGGCCAGCCGATCGTCGCCATTCTGGTCGAGACCGATGGCGAGCGCATCTATTCGGTCTACGGCATCTCGAACCCTGACAAGCTCGGCGGGATCGCCGCCGCAAGCGGGCCGTTGCCGGTCTGAGGATTTTCGGCGTTACGGCGCCCATCACGGAAGCTTGATCTTAGAGCCCGGCTCGCTATATCGAGGCTTTCCATTTCCCGTGAGCCGAGAAGATGACGACTGCCGAACCCACCGTCGAAACGCAGCCATTTCAAGCCGAGGTTTCCGAACTTCTGCACCTGATGGTGCATTCGGTCTATTCGGAAACCGATATTTTCCTGCGCGAACTGATTTCGAACGCCTCCGACGCCTGCGACAAGCTGCGCTATGAGGCGATCGCCAATCCCGCGCTGATGGGCGACGGCGAGGCACCGAACATTCGCATCATCCCGAACAAGAAGGACGGCACGCTGACAATCGCCGATAACGGCATCGGCATGGACCGCCAGGAATTGATCGACAATCTCGGGACCATCGCCCGCTCCGGAACTAGGTCTTTCCTTGCCCGCATGAAGGAGGCAAAGGACGGCGCAGGCCTGATCGGTCAATTCGGTGTCGGCTTTTATTCGGCCTTCATGGTCGCCGACCGCATTGTCGTCACCAGCCGAAGGGCGGGCGCGCAAGAGGCCTCGACATGGTCATCCTCGGGCGGCTCCGGCTTTGAGATTGCGCCGGCTGGCGCGGAAGCTGCGCCCGCGCGCGGCACCAGCATCGTCCTGCATCTCAAGGCAGACGCGGCGAAATATCTGGAAGCCTTTGAAATCGAGCGCGTCGTCCGATCCTATTCCGACAACATCCAGTTTCCAATCGAACTCGTCGCGGAGGAAGGCGAAGCGCGGCAGATCAATTCGGCGAGCGCGCTCTGGCAGCGGCCGAAATCAGAGCTCAAGGCGGAAGACTACGCGCAGGCCTACAAGTCGATCGCAGGCGCGTTCGACGAGCCGGCGATGACCCTGCATTATCGCGCCGAAGGGCGCTATTCCTACGCGGTGTTGCTGTTTGCACCTTCCACCAAGCCGTTCGACCTGTTCGATCCCGAGCGCAAGGGGAAGGTGAAGCTTTACGTGCGTCGGGTATTCATCACCGACGACGCCGATCTCTTGCCCGGCTATCTTCGGTTCATGCGCGGCGTCATCGACAGCGAAGATTTGCCGCTCAATATTTCGCGCGAGATGCTGCAGAACAATCCGCAGCTGGTGCAGATACGAAAGGCTGTTACCGGCCGCGTGATCGGCGAGATGGAAACGCTGGCCGAGAAGCAGCCGGAGAATTTTGGCAAGATCTGGGATGCCTTTGGCCTCGTGATCAAGGAAGGCATCTATGAGGATTTCGAGCGGCGCGAAAAGCTTTTGGCCTTGTCGAGGTTCACCACAACGTCAGGCGAAAAACGTTCGCTCAAGCAATATGTCGCGGATCTGAAGCCCAATCAGACCGAAATCTATTTCCTGGTCGGCGACAGCATCGAACGGCTGAAGTCCAATCCCAAGCTGGAATCGGCAGCCGCCCGCGGCATCGAGGTTTTGCTCCTGACCGATCCCGTCGACGCGTTCTGGACCTCGGCGCCGCTCGATTTTGAGGGCAAACCGCTGAAGTCGCTGAGCCAGGGCGATGTCGACTTCGGCCTCATTCCGCTTCTGGATGAACACAAGAAGGAAGAGAGCAGACCGGATGCCGATGAAGCGATGGTCATCGCGGTGATCAAGTCCCACCTCGGCGATCGCGTCTCCGACGTGCGCCTCTCGCAGCGGCTCACCGCCAGCGCCTCGTGTCTTGTCGCCGGCAGCCACGGCCCCGACCGCGAACTGGAGCGGTTGCTGGCGCGGGCCAATCGTGGCGTCGGCACTAAGCCAATTCTCGAAATCAACCTCCGCCATCCCCTGGTTGCAAGCCTCCCGCAGGCCGGCGAGGCCGCCGCCGATCTCTCCTTCCTGCTGCTGGAGCAGGCGCAAATCCTTGATGGCGAACTGCCCGACGATCCGGCCGCCTTCGCCAGCCGACTCAATCGGCTGGTGGCGAAGGGCCTCGCCAAGGCCCAGCCGTGAGAGATCAAAGGTGGCCGCGGCTGTTCAATGGCGAAAACTAGCCGATCGCTGCGCTGCGGTTCGCGACCGGAAAATCAATGTCGGGTTTGGCCACGAGATTGAAGTAGTTTCGATAGATATTCAGGACGACGGTAGCGACGATCTCGGCGACTTCGCCGTCGGTGAAACCTGCTTCCATAAGCGTGTCCAGTTCGGATGGTGAAACGTGCCCGCGTTTCTCGAGAAGATTTTCGGAAAAGCGAAGCGCTGCAACCGTTCTTGGGTCTCTGGCCTGTGCCCGTTGGGCCCTTTCGATGTCGTCATCGCTGAGTCCGCCTTTTCGCGCGAGCGCCGAGACGGCAGCAAGCGTGTAATCCGACTCGCCGTCGGTTGCGACCAGGATCGCGACCGAGTCGCGCACCTCTGCGGAGAGCGTTGAGCCGGCGAGCGCGGTGGCAAGATTGAGATATCCACCGAGAGCCGCCGGAGAATTCGCCATCAGCCGCACCATGTTGGGAATGCGGCCCGTCCTTTGCCGGACCACATCCAGAAGTTCTTTTGTCTTGCCGGTAGCGCCGTCCGGATCGACTGAATTCAACCTTGGCATATCGATATTTCCTCTTTTGCAGGATGGGCTCAATCCGGTCGATGTGTGCATGAAAGGTCGCTGGCCGCGCTGTCAGGCCATCGCCAACTCCTTCTGTCTCTCCCGCACAGCCTTCAGCGCTCCACCCCATGCGATGAGCTGATCGAGCATCGAGGTTACGGCGGCTTCGCGACCGGGCGCCGGCTTGAACGCGTGAAAATTCTCGAAATCCGTGAACAGGGAGAGCCCGACTTGCGCGCGCACTGTCGCGACCTGCATTTCGGCCATGACGAGGCGCAGCTGTTCGACTCCGCGGGCACCCTCGCCGCCTCCATAACCGACGAAACCTGCCGCCTTGTTGTTCCATTCCCGGTAGAGGAAATCGATGGCATTCTTCAACGATGCCGAAATCCCGTGATTATATTCGGGCGTCACGAAAACGAAGGCGTCGAAGGCATCGATCTTTGCAGCCCACTTGCGGGTATGCGGCTGGGTGTATTTTTGCATCATGCCGGGGGTCGGTTCATCGAGGAACGGCAACCTGAATTCCGCAATGTCGACCAGTTCAAACCTCGCATCGCCGCGCTTGTCGGCGATAGTGTGAATCCACCTCGCAATGGGTTCGGCGCGGCGACCCGGTCGGGTACTGCCGAGGATGATGGCTACGTCGATCATGGGTTATTCCCCGTTGATTGAAGTCAAACGGCGCATCGCGCGCCTCTGGCCAAGGGGTTAAGGCTTTGAAGCTTGTTCGACAATCCGGCATTATCCGTATGGGATGGTCGGAAAAACCAACCGATAAAGGTGGGGCTGGATGAGCGGCCGGGGGCCGGTTGTTCGGCGGATGTTGGCTTGGGGCATGGCACTGCATTAGGATGGGTCGTCTTGAACTACCGTTTTGCTGTCACCCGACGACACCCAAGAAACCCCGAAAATATAAAGGCTTTCTGGAATTAGCGTCTTGACATCGCCTGGCATCACCCGATAAAACCCGATATGCAAGTATGGGTTCAAGGAAGGGATCAAGGCCATGCCGATCAAGCTTGAGCGCCAACTCTCCCCTCTCAAAGTCAAGAACGCCAAGCCCGGCATGTATGCCGATGGCGGCTGTCTCTACTTGCATGTCACCCCGGCCAAGGACGGCAAGCGGCTCAATCGATCCTGGATATTTCGCTATCGCGTCGGCGGTCGATTGCGCGACATGGGGTTGGGCAGTGTCGACATCCTAAGCCTCTCAGAAGCCCGTGAGCGGGCCCGTGAGCAGCGCAAGCGGCGTCTTGACGGCATAGACCCGATCGATGCGCGCCGCGCCCTGGTGGCCCCTAAACTCGACCTGATGACCTTCGATCAGGCCGCGGCCGAAGTCATCAAGGCAAAGGAAGACACCTGGACCAGCGCCGTGCACGCCGGCCAGTGGTGCGACTCGGTGAAAACCTTTTGCTCGCCGTTCGTCGGATCCAAACCGGTTCGCGATATCAACACCGCCGATGTCACCAAAATTCTTGATGCAATCTGGAAAGACAAACCGGAGACAGCGAACCGGGTGCGCGGCCGGATCGAGGCGGTGCTCAATTGGGCCAAGGCGCGCGGGCTACGCGACGGCGAGAATCCGGCTCGGTGGCGCGGGCATCTCGATCATATTTATTCGTCAGTTGCCGCGGCCAAGGAGGCCAAGCGGGCGCGCACTGGATCAACCGCGCACTATGCGGCACTTCCTTACGAGAGAATCGGCGAGTTCATGGCCGCGCTGCGGGCGCAGAAGGGCGCTGAGGCGCGAGGGTTGGAATTCGCCATCCTGACCGCGGCGCGAACGAACGAGGTGATGGGCGCCCGATGGGCAGAGATCGACCAAACCGCGAAGACCTGGACGGTCCCCGCGAACCGAATGAAGGGCGGCAAGGAGCACCGCGTTCCCCTAAGCGACCGGGCCATTGCCGTTATCAAGGCCGTGAACCGCAACGGCGAATATGTTTTTGGCGACGGTTCCCGCCCACTTTCACCGATGGCGTTCACGCAGTTGCTCCGCAGGAGGATGAAGCGCGACGATATAACGCCGCATGGATTCCGCAGCTCGTTCCGCGACTGGTGCGCCGAACAGACCAACTTTCCGCGCGAGATCGCTGAGGCCGCGCTGGCGCATACCCTCAAGGACAAGACTGAGGCGGCCTATCAGCGCGGCGATCTCTTGGAGAAGCGCCGCAAGTTGATGGATGCATGGTCGCAGTATGCGAACCGGTCTCCGTCGACGGGCAAGATCCTGCCAATGCGGCCGGCGTCATGACAAAGTCCCTCATTCCGGACGGACCCTGGTCGTTCAGCGGGCACGTGACGTATCATTGGGCGCCCAACCCAGAAAGCCTTTGGATGAACGCCATCGCTGCCTTTCCCGATGTCAAACCGCTAATAGGGTTGCTGCGAAACGTCGACGTTCCGATGGTGCCTTATGCCCGACACTCGTTGGCAGACCTGCTTTCGCCACCCACCGATCCCCCGATCGACGCTTTTCGGCTGGAACTTAAGGCCAACAGGGATTTCGAGAAAATGATGCAAAAGATCTTCCGCGTGTCCGAGTACGATCGGCGCATGGCGGAAGACGTGAAGCCAAAACCTAAGTCGGAACCAACCGCGCAGGAAGTAGGTCGACAATTCGGAAACGTCCAAGATCGACAGGTTCTTCGTGATAAGCAGGAATGGGAACAAACCCTCGCCAAGGATCTTCGAGATCGTTTGAAGATGGGTCCAAAAACCGACTGACATTTTCCCGCGATTTTATGTCAGTGAAGGAATTCGCGAACAGGTGTTGGGTGTCTCCACCAGCTGGAGAATCACCCGATGACGTTCGACTCACCACTGAAAGCAATCACAGTCCGTCGACATGACGCCGCCGCCATGCTTGGCGAGGGCGTTTCCAAAATCGACATGCTCATCGCGACGGGCCAGATTCAGGCAAAAAAGTCCGGGCGCAACTTGCTCATAGTCGTCGAATCGCTCGAGCGGTACGTCGCCGGACTACCACCGGCCGAGCTGAAAATCGAGCGCAAGTACAGGAAGCCGACCGCGCCAGAAGCCGCCTGATCGTACAAACGCCGCCCTTTCATGGGCGGCGTTCGCATTTTTACGAGAGGCGGCAGGTTGCGGGCGTAGATCCAACAAATCAGCGCGCCCGAGGGGTTCGAGCCCCCTCCGCCTCACCACACTCTCATAAGGCTAGATCAGTCAGTCTTGGCAGACGCGCTGTATGTAGCCGAACAGCCCCCGGAGGGCAAGGCTATGCAGCATATTCCCCCGACCTTCGCGCCCGACAACACCGCCGAAGACGACTTCGCATATTTCAGGCGGCATCCCGGCGCCGCCATTCGAGCCCGCCTTCCGTTTCCGGGCGAATTCACGCCCGCGGATTTGGCTGAAGGCGGCGGGCTGGATTGTTTTGTCATCGCCATCGTTGAGCGCAAACCGGGCCGGCCGATTCGGCGCGCGCGATGGCTCCAATTTTGCCAAGGGGGGCGAGCATGACCGAGCATTTTGAAACCTGTTCCAAAAAGGGTCGCGGCATGGCGCAGCGGTCCCTCGATCTGATCGAGGCGATGAGCGTCATCGCCAAAGCTGCGCAGCCGATCACAGGTCGCGGCGTCGGTTACAAGCTGTTCACCCAAGGCCTCATCGCATCAATGGCGAAATCTGAAATGCAGCGCGTGTACCGCCTGCTGAAAGAGGCGCGCGAGCGCGGGCAGATTCCGTGGGAGTGGATCGTTGATGAGACCCGCGCCATCGAGCGTGTGCCAACATGGGCTGACCCCGACGAGTACGCCCGCTGCGTAGCTCGATCCTATCGCCGCGATTTCTGGGACCAGCAGCCCCATCGAGTACAGGTTTGGTCCGAGAAGGGCACGGTGCGCGGCGTGCTTGCGCCCGTGCTCGATGACTATGCCGTCGGCTTCTTTCCAGTGCATGGATTCAGCAGCGCCACAGCAGCCCATAACATTGCTGAGGATGACGACGGTCGCCCGCTGATCGTGCTCTATGTCGGTGACTTCGATCCGAGCGGAATGTTTATGTCCGAGGAGGATCTGCCCGCACGATTCGAAAAGTATGACGGCGATCACATCAAGCTGACGCGGATTGCCCTCACCGTCGAACAACTGGAGGGACTGCAGTCGTTCCAGGCAGCCGATAAAAAGAAAGACCCGCGTTACAAGTGGTTCGTCGCCAACCATGGGCGTCACTGTTGGGAGCTCGACGCAATGGACCCGAACTATCTCCGCGATTGCGTTGAACAGGCGATCATAGGGTTGATTGAGCCCGTGGCATGGCAACGCTGTGAAGTCGTCAACAAGGTGGAGCAAGAATCGCTCAAGGACGTTCTTGAACAATGGGGCGCGCGATGAGTGTCGCCATCCTGATCAGCGGCAGCATCTTTCGCGAACCGCAACAGCGCACCTCGCAGAGCGGCAAGCGCTACGTCACCACCACGATCAAGGCCGCGGCGGCCGACAACACCACGTCGGATTTTTGGAGCGTGCTCGCGTTCGGCGACACCGCGAGCGCCGAGCTGTTGCGCCTCGCCGTTGGCGAGCGCGTGGCGATCCAGGGCGGATTGAAGCTCGAAGTCTACACCGCAAACGACGGTCAAACGAAGGTCAGCCGCACGATTTTCGTCGATCATGTTTTAGCGGTTCGTCAGCCGCCGAAAGAGCGAAAGCCGAAGGCGAAGGCGACGGCATCGCACGACCAACCCACCACCACCACCAGCACCGCAACCGATCCGGATCTCGACGATTCGATTCCGTTCTGACCACCACACACAAGGAGACCGACGAATGAAGATCGAACCACTATCGGAATCCGAAAAGCGTGCGCTTCTCGAAACGCCGCAGGAGGAGGCCGCGCTCGATGAATCGGACCGAGCAAAGGCCGACGAGCTGTACGTAGAAGTGCTCAAAGCGTTGCTCGAACGGTTCAACCGAGAATTCCCAGATCCTATTTAGTCCGATGACCGCGGCCGCACCGATCAAACACCAACACGCCTCGCCGATCGAAATTTTTCGCGAGCGATGCGAGGCGCGTGCAACGTTGTGCGCGGCCGGCTTGATGACGTTGCAGGATGCGGTCGACGGAATGCAAGAAGTGGCTGCAGCGCAGGGGTTAGTTGCAACGCACGGACAAGACGCCGTACAAGAAATTCTCGCGGAAAGTTTTGCGAGGTGGCAATATGAATAGGCTCGCACCATCCGCCGGTCCGCTCGCATTCATCAGCCCCGTCATCGAGTTCGCGGAGCCTGGCGACAAGCTCAAAACATTCGTCGACCAGGTTCGCGTCGTCGGCATTCTACTCCGCAAAGGTCGCTTCAACTCGGACGCAGAGATGGTCAAGCGCGAGTTATGGGGCATCGCTCAGGCGAACGGGCTGACAGACGAGCCAGACAGCTTCGCTGAAGAGATGGTCGAATACGAGATCGACAAAGCGACCGCGATCGATGACGAGCCGCGCGCGACTAACGGGCATGATGACGAGCCGCCACCGCAGATCGAGATCCCGGAAAGTGCTGGCGCTGATCCGGATCATGCGCCGCCGCAGATCGAGATCACTTCGTTGCCGCCGCTCACCATCAACGATTGGATCGCCCGCGATCTTCCGCAACCGGATTTTCTATCAGGGCATTGGCTGACGACCACCAGCCGCGTCCTCCTCTCGGCAACGACGGGATTGGGCAAGAGTAATCTCGGCATCGCCTTGGGCATGCGCATTGCCGCCGGCGTTAATTTTCTGCACTGGGACAATGAGCGCGCGGCGAAAGTACTCTTCATCGACGGCGAGATGTCGCGACGCCTTTTGCGGCAGAGGATCATCGACGAAGCTGGCCGAGTTGGCCAAAAGCCGGGAAACTTCCACGCTTTAAGCAGCGAAGACATTCCGGATTTTAAGGCACTCAATACCGCGGAAGGCCAGCTCTGGATCAGCGCTCTGATCAGGCGCCTCGGTGGGATCGACCTGATCATCTTCGACAACATCATGTCATTGATTTCCGGTGATATGAAAGATGAGGAACCATGGCAGCAGACGCTTCCCTGGGTACGATGGCTGACGCGGCAGGCCGTCGGCCAGATCTGGATCCATCACACCGGCCACGACGAAACGCGATCCTACGGCACCAAAACCCGCGAATGGCAGATGGACACCGTCATTCACCTCGACGTGGTGAAGCGCGATGAGACCGATATTTCGTTCTGCCTCCAATTCAAAAAGGCGCGAGAGCGAACGCCCGCGACGCGGTTCGATTTCCAGGACGTCAAGATCGCGCTGATC
This sequence comes from Bradyrhizobium sp., assembly GCF_035570375.1. Taxonomy (GTDB): domain Bacteria; phylum Pseudomonadota; class Alphaproteobacteria; order Rhizobiales; family Xanthobacteraceae; genus Bradyrhizobium. The sequence continues at coordinate 23,242 of NZ_DATMLW010000116.1, forward strand.
GATGACCGCTGGGAATATGAGCTCACCGACACGCGTCGGCCCGGCAAAGTGCCCCCGCAGACGGAAAAGGCGCTGGACGCGCTCATGAACGTCCTGGCCGGCGACCAAGTCGTGATGCTGCCGGGAAGCCGCCGCGCCGCCCATCGCGATCACTGGGCCGCCGAATGCAACGCCCGCGGTCTGATCGACATCAAGAGAAAAGAAAAGAGCGCGACGACGATTTTCAACAGGTTCCGACGGGAGCTCGTCGCCGCAAATCGCATCGCTTGCGACGGAGATTTGCAGTGGATGCTTTAGGCTAAAAACCCAATAAAACCGCTTGTTCGGGATTGTTTCCGACTATCAAAAACCCAGCAAAATGGGCCTTTTTCGATTGTTTCCAAACGGCCAAAAACATCGCCGGAAACAATGAAACGGAAACGAGCGGAAACCACTGATAAACAAGGCTCGAACAATCGGAAACAACGCGGAAACAACGCCGGAAACAAGGAAACAACCCCCTACGGGGGAGGCGGACTACTTCCGCTCCTCCGCGCTTCGCTCCCGTCGCCTTGGCGGCTCCTCCGCTGCACGCTCCGCCCCTCCGCCGGATAGCCCTGAAAACCCGTCTTCGCGCAAAAACCAACACGGCGGAAAAATTGTCGACGCCCGCCGATCGCACCGCCACGCATGGCCGTCAAGTCTTCGTGAAATGTGAGATGGCATGGCCGTCAAGTCTTCGTGAAATGTGAGATGGCCAACTGTCGCTCGTGAGCGTGCGGCTTACGTTGGAGCCAATTGATGTTGTCGCATCAAAACTCGACATCATCCACGGAGCGAGGCGCGAGCCTTCTCCAAGAGAGTCTAGCCAACGGAGACCACCATGAAAAACACTGCACTCACCATCTTCGGCGCGCTGCTGATCTCAGGATTGGCGGTCCAAATGGCAGCGGCTTCCCCGTACCACCACCGCAGCAAGGTCCACCTCAGCCATTTTCGAGGAGCCTACAATCAGGTGAACGGGCCGATCAGCGTCCGTCCAATCCAACCATCCTTCCAACCGGCGCCCGCTTTGCCCCAGACGGAGTCCGGCGGCATGGGCGGCTGGGGAAGCATGACCGGCTTTAATTGAGTTTCATCGGCAAGCCGCTCGACTCACACTCGGGCGACTGAATCCGAAGCTACCCCACTCTAAGGCGGGTGGGGTAGCGTTCGTGGAAGCCCGTTCAGGCCGCGCGCTAAAGCCTTATCTGAACCGCTGGCCGCGTCGCTCTTCTTCCTCCCCCGCGCATATGGTTGATGTTAGAAATAGCCGCGCGCGACCTCGGGCGGCACGCTGCAGTCGATTAACTGGCTGTAAAGCTCCCGCGGTGCTCGTTCAAGCGCGGCGGGATCGGGCCGCTGTTGCGGTTCGAAATTCGCAGTCAACTGCGGATGTCGCCCTGCACTGTATGCATTTGCCACACCGTCATTGCCTTGCCGTTTCGCGCGTGGAACCGCGACGAAAAATTGCGCTTGGCAGCGGGAATTTCGGTGCTGTAATTCCCGTCGGTTGAGCCAACTGTCTACTTTTCGTTGTTTGGTGACGGTTCGATGGCGGGCAAAAATACCAACTAAATCAGTGGTTGCCAGAATCAACTGTAGTCCAAAGGGCTATATTGCCGACAGTTTGCAAGCCCTAGCTTAGGTATCCACTGCGGACTAGTCTCCCGCATATCCCACAGGAATGACTCCTCCTAGTGCGGTTGCAGCGTCACGAACTTGTCAAGCTTCCTTACAGGACTTTAATCGAGCATTCATGTCCCGTTTAACTGGACTACGCGATGATGTTTGTCCATCGGACGCTAGCAACGTTCGATAGAAACAATGATAGCTTACATGGGATCGATTCCGGCGGGCCTTCTGCTCTCATCAGGTGAAATGGAGATCACATGAAACGCCCAGTGACACTACACAGCTGTCTTCAGCTGCTCGAACTTCTCAGAGCAAATGATGACGAGGTGTCTCCTGTTTCTCAGAACCGAACAGGCCAGCCGACAAGAGCCAGCGGTGGTCGGTAGACCGCGGGTTAGGTGTAGCGGATTGAAGAGCAAGACCGGGCCCCCTCCGACCGCATCTCCCGCACCGGCACGGGTGTCGAAGTTTTTTAAGTGAGAGGCGCGTGCGCGAATGGGCGGCTAGATGCCGTCTATTGGGATTGTTTCGGGAGTACTTGGCGCGAGCGGGAACCCGACTCTTGTTGCGAATTCTTCTGCCTTCGTTGGGATTTCTGAGTCGGTACCACAGGGTCGCCGCCCTTTTCTGGCTGACCATAAAAGAGGCTACCGGGGCCATGGGCGGGCGGCAGCCCCACCTGGGCAAACGCCGTCGCGATATCTGCGCCGCACACAAGCGGCAGAGCGATACAAACGAGGTGAAGAATATGCTTCATGGTTAGCCTCCTCGATCACGGGTTGGTGACGGGCTTAAGCGGACATGGGCACTTAAGTCGGTCCTAAGGTCCCTCATTCTAACGCTGCTGCCCACCATAATAGCCGCGAACGACAGTGACGAAAACGGCGAGAGGCAACGCATCACCAAGGCTCCTATTATGCCGACAGTTTTAGGCACTCCCGCCGCACCGCTGAGAGGTCCGCCGGTTTGACAGTCTGCGGCTGCAAAGCTGCCGCACCGCTGAGAGGTCCGCCGGTTTGACAGTCTGCGGCTGCAAAGCGCCAAACAGCTTAAACGTGTTTCCTAGAGAAATGCCACTGGGCGCCCCGCAAACGGTCGCTGGTGCGTTTCGGGCCTTGGCGGGTATCTCACAGCCTCCAGCACAAACCAACGCATGCTGGCCCGGCCCGCGAGGCGGCGCGCGTGCTTCCGCCGCGAAGCATGGCTCGGCGAGCGCTTGTCCGCTGCCGGCGGGTGTCGATCACGATTTTAATTTCCGAAATTGATTTCCGAAAATGCCAACGCGACGGCGCGGCTGTTGCTCGCGTGTAACGCTTTACGGCGGGGACTTGCGCGATTGCGCGACTCACCCAATCTTCGAGGGATGCAAACCGTTCACAAGCCAATCGCGCGTAGTTCGACGACCAATCGTTCCGCCGTGACGAATGGCACGAAGTTGCTCGTCGGCATTGATGGCCGCAGCCCAACGGCGCGGCGCTTTCGTGACCTCGTGCAGGCGTTCAAGGCAGAGATCGGCGGCGATCTGAGCCAGACCGAAATGGCGATGATTAAGACGGCGGCGAGCCTCACGCTGACGGCCGAACTGATGCAGGCCGATATTGTGAACGGCAAGATGGTGGATTCGGGCGACTTGATCCGGCTTAGCAGTGAGGCGCGGCGAATTCTCGCCGAGATCGCCGGGAAGGCCAGCAAGCGGAAGCCGACCGTGCCGGCGTTGCAGGCCTATCTCGCCAGCAAAGCCGCGGCCGAAGAGCCGGAGGGATAAGCCGTGATGGTCAACATTATTTCGGCTCTCGAGGACGAACGGCTTTTCAAGCCGTGGTTTCGTGGCGAGAGCTGGGACGGCTGGCGGACCATCCTGAAAGCGGCCTACGCGTTGCCGATGACCGGCGACGAGGTCGATTTCTTTCACAGTGTTGCCGATCGGGAGCCGCCGGAACGTCCGGTTCGCGAACTTTGGTGCATCTGCGGTCGCGGCGCGGGAAAGGATTCGATCGCATCCGTCATCGCGGCGCACAGTGCGGCGCTTTTCAGCGAGGGCGACAGGTTGAGACCGGGCGAGCGCGGGCTTGTGATGTGTTTGGCGACCGATCGCGATCAGAGCAAAATCGTGTTGAACTACACGCGCAGTTTTTTCACCGATATTCCGATGCTGGCTTCCATGGTGACGCGGGAAACTGCGTTGGGTTTTGAGTTGAATAACGGCATCGACGTCGCGATCACGACCAACTCTTTCCGCGCCGTCCGCGGTCGTTCGGTACTGTGCGCCATCCTCGACGAAACGAGTTTTTGGTTGAACGAAGACTCCGCAAATCCGGATGAGGAAGTGCTAACCGCGATCAAGCCTGCGCTGGCGAGGCTTCCCGGGTCGATTGTCATCGGCATCTCAACGCCATATCGAAAGAAGGGTTTGCTTTGGAAGAAGTTCAAGCAGCATTTCGGCCGAGCCGATGGCGACGTCCTCGTTATTCGGGCCGCCACCAGACAGATGAATCCGACCATTGATCAAAGCTTCGTCGACGAAGCGCTCGAGGAAGATGCTACAAGGGCGAAAGCCGAGTGGTTGGCGGAATTTCGCGATGACATCGGCGGATGGGCTGATTTTGCGCTGATTGAGCAGGCGGTTGATTTCGGTTGCACCGTGAGGCCACCGTTGGCGGATCGGAAATTTAAATATTGGAGTTTTTGCGATCCAAGCGGCGGTGCGCGGGACAGTTTCACCGCGGCGATTGCACATGATGAAAATGGCGTCGCGGTGCTTGATTGCGTCGTCGAGATCAAGGCGCCTTTCAATCCGACCAGCGCGGTCGCCCAGATCGCGGCGGTGCTGAAAAGCTATGGCCTGCACGAGACGGTGGGCGACCGCTATGCGGCGCAATGGGTTGTCGATGCTTTCGCGAAATGCGGCATTCGGTACAAGCACAGCGAGCGCGATCGGTCGTCGATTTATTTGGATTGCTTGCCGTTGTTTACGAGCGGAAAGGTGCGGCTTGTCGACCACAAGCGCCTCGTTTCTCAATTCTCGTCGCTGGAACGCCGCACATCATCGGTCGGAAAGGATCGCGTCGACCACGGACCGGGCGGCAAAGATGATCTGTGCAATGCTGCGGCTGGCGCGCTGGTGTTGGCCGCGGCGCCGGCGGTCGAGTGGATGGCACCGCGTTTCGGAATAACAACCACAACCGGCGGCAATTTTAATGGCCACTGGTTAACCCCCGGTGTCCCCGGGCAGCCCGACAGCACCGTGTATCCGGCGACGGCGGAGGGCTTCCGATCAATGATCGCTGCTATTTCAGAAAAATGAGAGCCACAGCACGGCCAGCATAAGGAGAATGACAAATGGCAGTCAACCGCAGTTCTCGAAACCACCAATTGCTCTCGCAAGTCGGCGCGAAGAATCCGTTCAAGAAGTTGGCCATCGACTTGCTCGATGTCTCGAGCGGCTTCGCAAAGGGCATGGAAGCCGTCAGGGCCAAGCGGGGCCTTTCCGCCGAAGGAAAACGGGATGAAGCGCGAGACCTTGTGCGCAAGGCGTTACGCACCCGACAGGACCTCCGAAAACCACTCGCACAATATAACGCCCAGACCGAAGCAATGGCTGCCAAGGTCAAGCTGCCGGACCTCGATAGAACGGACGAATACGCCGTCAGGCTGCATTTCAGGATGCTCGACCTGTCATATGATATGACGCCGCTTGAGCGAATGGGGCTCATGACTGGGCCGGGCCGCGACCCGGATTTTATATTGTCGAGCTTCGCTAGTTTATCTATGTTTCCTTAAGCGGCTATGGCCAAGCCACTTCTTGGAGGAATCGTCCCGCGTTTGCGCCGACTGTGCAGGCTGAGACCGGCCTGACCGCGATTGGCTGCACATTTAGCGCGCGCGGCTCCGACATTGCGCTTAGACATAGAGGTGGGTGTCTCATACCTAGGTCTATTTGACCTTAGGAAGCAGCGCGAACTGGAGCGCGCCTATACCCAGATATAGTATTTAGTGCTGGCGGAATGATTGCTTCTGCGCCTACACCTGAATAAGGGTGATACCGAAGTTGTTTGAGCGTCGCCCGGCATTCAGTCGATGGAGCCCGCTGAAAGGCAGACTGCTCAGTCTGTCTTCATACAGGGCTCTGGACTAGGCCGACGAGTCAAAGCCCGTACATCAGGATGGTTGAAATTTATCGGAGCCGGCGATCGGTAGGGTTGCAAACCCGACTTAAGATACGGGGCCCGTGTTCAATGCCAATAGATCTCTCGCTTGCAAAAGCGGGTACTAGACACATAGTCTCGGAGGTGGCCGAGGTCGCAACGGTAGATATAATTGACGATGACGCATCGATGCGTGATGGGCTGGCTAGTCTCATTCGATCGGTCGGCTATCATGCCGCGACATACCCCTCCGTGGCAGCCTTTTTAGCTACGAAGCGCCCCGACGTGCGAAGCTGCCTTCTCCTCGACGTTCGATTGCCAGGCACCAGTGGTCTGGATTTTCAGGGCGAGCTTGCTGGATTGGGGATCAAAATGCCGGTCGTCCTTATGACCGCCCATGCCGATATTCCGATGTCAGTACGTGGTATGAAAGCAGGTGCCGTAGACTTCTTAACGAAGCCATTCCGGGACCAGGATCTATTGGATTCAATTTCTATCGCGCTCGAACGCGATGGCGTGAGGCGTGAAGCTGCGGCGGCAAATAGGGACCTCCTAGACAGGTTTCATCAGCTTTCTCCGCGCGAACAGGAGGTGATGCGTCTTGTCACCTCCGGAAAGATGAATAAAGAGGTCGCGGGAGCGCTTCATCTTGCGGAGATCACGGTTAAGATCCATCGGGCCTCAGCGATGCGCAAGATGGGCGCGCGCACGCTAGCTGACCTTGTCAAGTTGGCTGAAACGCTGGAGCTTGGGACGTCTGAATAAGACGTGCCGCGTATTTTTTTATCGCGCCAATTGTCAACTACTTGGTCTTGCCGCAACGTCGCCCTAGGCGGGTCTTACGAGCTCAGAGCCATCAGGCCGATTCGCTATACCGATGTATTAGCACTGATACACCTGCATAATTGGATCGGCATACAGCTAGCGTAACTTCGCGGTGAAAACGTCGGACGGAGTTATTGCGACGTGCCCACCGATCCAAGGATTCGTCTCGAAATCCGAACCGACGAGCGGCGTCCCGCCGGTCAGGCAGGCATCGGCAATCGCCGAGTGATGCTGTCTTCTTCCCGCGGTAGGTCGGCCGCGGATATGCTCTCAAGGGTACACTCACGAAGATCTGTGGGTAGCAATGAGCTTGTAGTTGAGGAAAATTCGATGATCTTCGCGAACTATGTGACGTATGGGGACAGAGCCAAGATTTTGAAGCTTCGTCCAACCCATCAGAAATATCTATTCGGATTACGGGATCGGGGATTAGTAGTCGCGGCCGGATCGTTTCCCGAGGATGTCGGGGGATTATTCCTATATGAAACTGACACGCTCGAGTCTGCAGAACAGTTGATGGCAGGCGATCCCTATGTTCTCGGGGGTGCGATTGCACACTATAAGATTACGCCATGGGAAATTCACGCAGTAAACCCTGCTCTTTTGCGGCTTACACATTTCGCGGCGGATTCGTGACGGCCCGCCGAATCTGAAATCAATGTTTTTACTGCAATCAGGCTTAAGGCGATAGTGCTTTCGCGCTGCTAGCGACGCATCGTCTTTAGATTAGTTACGGGCCGAAGCCGGAGAGATCAAGTAGTCTCTCCGGCTTCATTACCTGTCGTGCTAGTTCAAGCTAGTCGTGTTGTTCAACATGCGGCGGGACGTTGGACAAAAGTACGCCAGCCTCAGCGAAACCGTGAATCTGTGAGTCGCTGTAGCCCAAGTCTCGAAGGACCTCAGCATTGTCTTCGCCGCGATAGGAAGGGGCTTCTGCTGGCATGAGTCGGTCCTTCGAGAAGCGCCAAGGCTTCCCAGGAATCTTAAGAGACCGACCCTGGCGGTCGCTAACCTCCTCGATCGCGCCCCACCACTTCGCCCATTCAGAATTAGCGAAGTTCTTCGTCGTGTGGATGTCGCCAAAGGCAAGCTTGACCTCGTCAAGCTGAGCGTCGAGCAGTCCGGGCGTCGGGAACGTATTGATCCACTCCTGAACAATGTCGTGCAGCGCATCAATATTTTGCTTACGCAGCTCGGTCGTCATAAAGCGTGGATCGCTGGCGAGGTCAGGTCGCCGCATTGCCGCGAGAAAATTGGGGAATGTCAGCTCGCTGTATAGGCTCGTTGCGATTGTAACTTTGTCTCCGTAGGCGCTGGTGAAAAACGGTGAATCGCCTGGACCTAGGGCTAGCGGCTCTGCGCCCATGTCAACGTCCGAGAGTAAGGCGTGAACCAGCTCATTTACGGAAAGCATGGTTGCTGCCATGGAGACGTCGATATATTGACCTTCGCCCGTTTTCTCCCGGCCGTGAACTGCGGCCAGAATCGCGATCGTTGCCTCAAGACCCGTGTAGATGTCTGCATGTGAGTAAATATCATGCCTGGCTTGCTTCAGATCGGGCTTTAGATGGTCCACAAAGCCATCAAGAAAGCCAGTTTCGGCATGCACGGTTACCGCGTATGCACTGCGCCCCGAGAGAGGGCCCTTCTGCCCGTAGCCGCTGATCGAAGCGTAGATGACACGAGGATTTCGCTTCGATATCGTTTCATAATCCATTTGAAAGTACTCGAGCGTTCCCGCACGAAAGTTTTCGACGATAATGTCGGCCGAATCGCACATTTTCCATACGATCTCGCGGCCCTCGGGGTAGTTTAAGTCAACGCTAATGTTTCGCTTTCCGGCATTCTGCTGAACGTAGTAGCCAGAAAGTGCGCCCGTCTTATCCCGCGGAAAGGCGGTGCGCGTAATGTCGCCTGCCGGTGGTTCGATTTTAATGACCTCCGCACCAAGGTCGTGGAGCAATTTCGTGCAATGCGGGCCGGCAAGCACACGGGTGAAATCGACGACCCGGAGGCCGCTCAAAGGTCCAGTACGTGACATGATGAAGCTCCTTCCTTAGTGCCCAGTAAACAAAGCGTGACCCGGCGAGTTGAACTCATGGAAGGCTTTTAAGCCCGCCGCGAGATCGTCGCTTTCAAAAATAGGCCGCTGAAGATCGAACATCGCCTGATCGGCGATGGCCATTCCCTCGTTTACAAATTTAGTAATGAGGGCTTTCGTCGCGGAGTTCGCTTTGGTTGGGCCGTGTGCCAATTCGTGTGCAATCGTGCGCGTTACCTCGTCCAGACGTGCTTCGGGTACGACGGTGTTGATGATGCCCCACGACTCCAACGTTGCGGCATCGTAACGCCGGCCGAGCAACGCCATTTCCTTGGCTCTCGCGACGCCGGCGCGTGCGGCCACACGTTGGATACCGCCCATCAGCGGATGAACGCCAAGTGTGACCTCAACGCTGCCGAGTCGTGCCGTATCGGCCGCGATGATGATGTCGCAAGCGAGTGCGAGCTCTAGCCCACCCCCCACGGCCAAGCCGTGGACGCTGGCGATCAATGGAACATTGATTGCTTCGATCGCCTCAAGATAGGGCAGGATCTCGAATTGGCGATTGTATAGGGCAGCGCCCTTGTTCTCGAAGAGCGTAAGGTCGGCGCCGGCGCAGAAATTGCGCAGTTTGCTTCGTAAAACAATCGCGCGCGCACCATCCTCTTCCGCCCGCTTCAGTGCGCCAATTAGTCCATCCATCAGCGCTTTACTCATTAGATTGTGGGGCGCAAAGCACATGGAGACAGTTGCGACTGCTCCGTCGTGTGCTACTTCGATCACGTGATCTTCAAGACTCATTTGCTCTCTCCAAGATTCGGCCGGCGCGAATTGCCGACACTGCGGGCGTTGCGCGTCCCGCTCGGTGTTCAAAGAAACGCACGAGAGCCCCTTCGAATATCATGCATGGGGTACAGCGAAGTATACCTTCGTAGAAAGCATCGGTTCATCTGTATAGCTGCGCGAACGTCGCTCGGTCGGTACGGTCGATTCACATTCATCTATTGAAGGATCGACCATCATGCGCCTCCCATTGATCCCGCCGAGCAAGCTGACGCCTGAGCAGGCCGCGTTGTATGACGACATGAAAGCGAGCATCTCGGCTGACTATCAGGGCTTTATTTCCATGTGTTCCGATGGATCACTAACCGGGCCCTGGAATCCGTGGCTTCATTGGCCGAAGGTCGGCAAGGCTGCGTGGGAACTTTCTAAACAGCTCACTGCGACATCCACGCTCCCGGAAGAGTGTCGGCAGATCGCTATTCTGGTGACGGGTGCACGCTTCAAGGCGGGATACGAAGTTTATGCGCATGTCGCACTGGCCCAGAAAGCGGCGCATCTCGACGACGATGTCATCTCGGCGATTATCGCGGGCCAGCGTCCGAGTGGATTACCGCGCAAGCAGGCTCTGGCCTACGATGCTGCTGCGGCGCTTGTGAGCGGCGGAACAATGCCGGAGCTTCCGTTTCGGCTTGCGAGGGAAGCCTTCGGTGCCGATGGCGTTGCTGAATTGATCTTTCTTGTAGGCATGTACAGCAACGTCTCGATGGTGCTGAACGGCTTCGACATGGGTATCCCGGCTCCCGATAGAAACTAGGCAGTCGGCTGATCGGAGACGAGCGAGCGCCACTGTCGAGCGGCGCTCGCCGTCTCAGCGGCTTTGGCACATTCAGGGGAAGGAAAGGCGCGCTCTACGAGCCGACGGCCGAACTATACCTAGGTATGAACGATCGAACGAAAGAACGACGACGATAAGTAATTGACGGCTCTATAGGTGTCGCGGGTACCCAACTCGTGAGACGGAGACAACCAAATGTCATTGGGTTGCGAAGCTCGGCCTTTGACTACAACAACGACATTGGGCGCCGGGCCATCCACGAAGGTTCTGGACTTACGAACAGAAGCTCTTCTTCGTGGTCCAGTCTTGCCTTCGCTACTCCGATTGGCTTGGCCGAACGTTCTCGTTATGGCAGCCCAGTCAAGCACTGGCCTGATCGAGATGTGGTTTGTAGCCAAGCTTGGGTCCGATTCTCTTGCGGGCATGGCTTTGGTGCTCCCGATGCTGGTCCTGATGCAGAGCATGTCTCAAGGATCGGTTGGTGGCGGTATTTCATCAGCCATCGCGCGTGCTCTTGGCTCCGGTCGGCGCGATAAGGCTGATGACTTCGTGATCCACGCACTCGTGGTCAATGTCGGGATTGGTGTCCTATTCTCCATCGCAATGTTAATCGGCGGTCCGTGGCTGTACCGAGCGCTCGGAGGAACCGGTGCCGCTCTGACGGCCGCGGTCACATATTCGAATATTATCTTTGGTGCGGTGGTCGTTCTGCTTTGGCTGTTCAACGCGCTTGGCAGTATCATCCGGGGAACCGGAAACATGTTCGTGCCTGGTGTCGTTTTTTGTGGAGGCGCATTGCTGCTAATACCGCTCTCACCGGCCTTGATTTTCGGCTGGGGCCCTTTTCCGCGTCTGGGAATCGCGGGCGGTGGAGTCGCCTTGTTTATCTACTATGCGATCGGGACCCTTATTCTTGGTTGGTATATCGCCAGTGGTCGAAATCTGGCGGCGTTTAAGATTACGCGCATTCGCTGGGAATTGGTACGAGAGATACTTTCAGTTGGAGCCGTAGCTGCTGTTAACACGATACAGATCAACGTTACGATCGCAGTCACGATGGGATTTATGGCCGCCTACGCTGGGCCGGATGCGGTTGCAGGATTCGGTACCGGGACCCGACTTGAATATCTGATGCCGCCGATTTCGTTTGGACTCGGTGCGCCGCTGGTGGCGCTGGTCGGCACAAACGTCGGCGCGCAACAAAAGAAACGAGCGCTGAATATAGCGCTGGTCGGTGGTCTGGTCGGGTTTTTCGTGACGGAAGCGATCGGCGCGACCGCGGCCATATGGCCACGTGCTTGGCTTACATTGTTTACCCAGGATCTGCATATCGTTGCGATAGGCACGCAGTATTTGCGGACGGTCGGGCCATTCTACGGCTTCTTCGGCCTCGGAATTTCGATGTATTTTGCATCTCAAGGTGCGGGAAAACTAGGCTGGTCGCTCGTGGGCGGTCTGGTGCGTGTGTTGGTAGCGATAGGCGGCGGCTGGATCGTGCTGCGCGTTACCGGATCGACCTCACTTCTGCTCGCCGTCTATGCAGCGGGGATGTTTCTCTACGGAATCATCATTGCTGTATCCGTTGCTTCCGGTACTTGGTTTTCGGGCGACGATGAATTTTCCGAAAAATCGAAAGCGGCTCTGTAGGCAGCCACGAGGAAATCGTCGTGTCAGTCGAAACACAGCGCGCTCTACAGGGTGACGGCCAGATTACCTCGGGACGAATTGGCAGGCGCCTCTCGGCCGTATTGGCCGCGGATCTCGCTGGCTATAGTCGTCTGATGGGTCGGGACGAGGAAGGGACGCTTGCGCGGCTGATGGCGTGCCGCCAGGCTTGCTTCGATCCCAAAATTGCGGAGCATCACGGAAGGATCGTTAAAACGACGGGCGACGGCCTCCTAGTTGACTTCGGGAGCGCGGTCGACGCAGTACGTTGCGCGGTCGAAATACAAGGGCTTGTGGCCAAGAGTAACGCAGGAGTTCCAAACGAGCTGCGCTTCCAATTTCGCATCGGGATCCATGTTGGCGATATCATTATCGACGAGCAGGATATGTTTGGAGATGGAGTCAATATAGCGGCCCGGCTTGAGGGCATTGCGGAGCCCGGTGGTGTCTGCATTTCCGATGATGCTTATCGCCAAATTCGTGGCAAAGTTGAAATTGCATACGACGATATGGGTCCGCAGGAGTTGAAAAATATCGCCGAGCCCGTTCGGGCGTGGCGTGCACGGCCCGAAAACACTGAGTCGTCAATCGGCCGGCATGAACCGATAGCGCATTTCGATACACCGTCGATCGCGGTGTTACCATTCCAGAATATGAGCGGTGATGCGGAGCAGGAGTATCTCGCCGACGGAATAGTGGAAGACGTTCTCACCGAACTGGCGCGGTTTCGATCGTTGAATGTTGTCGCTCGGAACTCCAGCTTTGTTTACAAAGGCCAGGCGGTCGATATCAAGCGAGTCGGAAGAGAACTCGGGGCTCGATACATCTTGGAAGGGAGCGTTCGTAAGGCTGGAAAGCGTATCCGGGTGACGAGCCAACTAATCGATACGATGACGGGCGCGCATATCTGGGCGGAACATTTTGACGGCGACGCCGATGCGACATTTGATCGACAGGATGACATCACTCGGAGCGTCATCGGCGCACTGGCGACCTCCCTTGAGCGAGCCGAGACCGAACGCGCAAAGAAGAGGCCTACTGCTGCCTATGCCGCGTATGATCACTTCCTAGTAGGTATGGCTGCTATTTACGAGGGCACGAGAGCGTCTAATGCACGTGCGCTCGATCACTTCGCGAAAGCGACGACCATCGATCCTAATTTTAGCGCAGCTTACGCGATGAGCTGCTACTGCTATGTTTGGCGCAAGGCCAGCGGGTGGCCGAGCGGTTCAAATGAGATAACACTCGTCGGCTCTATGGCGCGAAAGGCGATGGGCGCGTGCCGTTCGCGCAGAAGCCGGCGCAGCGGCCAACCACTCCGATCCGTGCGGCGAGCCGGAGCTGCGGCGCGAGATCGCCGCTCACCTTGCAATTGCGCGCGGCGTGGTGTGTTCGCCTTCACAGATTATCGTCA
>NZ_DATMLW010000117.1:0-12182 GCF_035570375.1 Bradyrhizobium sp.
CCACGACGACATTGAGATCGTGACGACCGACACCGGCGCGGGTGCGCTTTCCGCGTTGCGCGAAAATCCATGCGACTGCGTCGTCCTCGATTTGCGGTTGCCTGACATGAGTGGTTTCGAGGTGCTGGACTCCATCCGCAATGACGATTCGTTATCGGACGTACCGGTCGTCGTCTTTACCGGCCGCGAGCTTTCGGTCGAGGAAGACGCGGAACTGCATACGATGGCCCGAAGCATCGTGGTGAAAGGCGTGGAATCGCCCGAGCGGCTGCTGGACGAGACCTCGCTGTTCCTGCATCGGGTCATCACGGAATTGCCGATCGAAAAACAGCGAATGCTGGAAAAGCTCAACAGTTCGGATGAGGATCTCGTCGGGCGGACGGCGCTTCTGGTCGATGACGACGCGCGCAACATCTTCGCGCTTTCCAGCGTTCTGGAGCGGCGCGGCATGAATGTGCTTACCGCCACGACCGGCAGCGAGGCGGTTACGCTGGTGGAATCCAACCCCGAGATCGCGGTGGTGCTGATGGATATCATGATGCCGCAGATGGACGGATATCAGACCATAGGGGCCATCCGGGCGGATCCGTCATTCCGCCGGCTTCCCATCATCGCGTTGACCGCCAAGGCGATGAAGGGAGATCGCGAGAAGTGCCTGGAAGCCGGCGCGTCCGATTATCTTGCCAAACCGGTCAACACCGAGCAGTTGCTGCTTGCGATACGCATGTGGCTGCATCGCTGATTGGTGTACGAAATGATGGATAACGAAAAGGTAAATATCCTTCTGGTCGACGATCAGCCGGCAAAGCTGCTCGCCTATGAGGTGATTCTGAAGGAGCTTGGCGAAAATCTCATCGTCGCGGAATCGGGTCGGGAAGCGCTCGAATTCCTGCTCAAGAACGAGGTCGCCGTCATTCTGGTCGATGTCTGCATGCCCGAACTCGACGGTTTCGAGCTTGCCGCCATGATCCGCGAACATCCCCGCTTCCAGAAGACGGCGATGATCTTCATTTCCGCCATTCAGGTCAGCGATCTGGATCGGCTTCGCGGCTACGCCATGGGGGCCGTCGACTACGTGCCGGTACCGGTGATCCCGGAGGTGCTGCGCGCCAAAATCAGGGTGTTCGCCGAACTCTATCGCAAGACGCGGCAGCTGGAGCGATTCAATGCCGAGCTCGAAGACCGCGTCCGTGCGCGCACGAGGGAACTGGAGGAATCCAACGCGATGCTTCTGCAAAGCGAGCAGCGGCGAAGCCTGGCGCTGGCGGCCGGGAAGATGGGGTCCTGGGACTGGGACTGGATCAACGGCGACTGGATGTGGGACGAAGGGCAGTTCAGGATATTCGGGGTCGATCCGAAGACGTTCGTGGTCAGTCCGGCCAATGTTCAGCCCTTGTTGCACCCTGACGACTTCGATGAATTGCTGGAGGCAATCGACAATTTCAACAAGGGCGTCAGATCGTACGAAACCGAATTTCGTATCGTTCGCCCCGATGGCGAGATTCGCTGGTGCGCTGGCACCGCGGCCGCGACCCTCGACAAGTCGGGCCGCGTCATCCGTGTGAGCGGGGTTACGGTCGACATCACCGAGCGGAAACGCGCCGAGGAACGGCAAAATCTTCTCACCCGCGAAGTCGACCATCGCGCCAAGAACGCGCTGGCGCTGGCACAATCGATTGTGCGGTTGACCCGGGGCGACGACGTCAAGGACTACATACAGGCCGTGGAAGGTCGCATCAGCGCGCTGGCGCGGGTGCATACCATCCTGTCGCTGTCGAGCTGGCAAGGCGCGGAATTGGCGAAGCTGGTCGATGAAGAGCTCGCCCCCTATGCCAGCATGGGCGATCAGATCGCCTTCAGCGGCGCCAATGTCCAGCTGCAGCCTGCCACCGCGCAAACACTTGCGATGGCGCTGCATGAACTCGTCACCAACTCGGCAAAGTACGGGGCGCTGTCCACGCTGGCGGGCCGGCTGACGATCAAATGGGAGATCGTGGCCGACGTGCTTCAGATCTTGTGGGAAGAAAGGGATGGCCCGTGCGTGGACAAGCCCGTGACGCGCGGCTTCGGAACGAAAAGCGTCATTGCCAGCATCGAATCGCAATTGGGAGGCCGGGCCGACTTCGATTGGCGCTCCGAGGGCCTGGTCTGTCGATTGTCGGTGCCGCTCATGCACGGTGGCGCAGCGCGACAGCCCGCCTTTCGCCAAAGCCTGCCTGTTGCGGCCAATCTGGAAACTCTCCGTGCCGACCTGATTCGAGCCGCAGCCGGCGAATGAACGGCTCGCGCCAAAAATAACTATTTGATTTTCCTATGCTAAGCAAGCGAGAGCCCGAGAGGCTGGTGCGCGACTGCCTCACCATGTTAGCCGCATGGAACCGATGTGCGCGTGACGGGGATCGGGATGATCGAGGCAGTGATCTGGGATTTCGGCGGGGTGCTCACCTCATCGCCCTTCGAGGCGTTCGCGCGCTTTGAGGCCGAACGTGGCTTGCCGGCCGATATCATCCGGCGCACCAACGCCGCCAATCACCTGGAAAATGCCTGGGCGAGATTTGAGCGGGGCGAGGTGGATATCGAAACATTCGACGAGCTGTTCGCGACGGAATCGCTGGCGCTCGGCGCCGAAGTCCGGGGTCGTGACGTGTTGCCGCTGCTTGCGGGTGATCTGCGGCCGGAAATGGTGGAGGCGCTCAGACGAACAGGATCGAGGCTCAAGACCGGCTGCATCACCAACAATCTTCCAGCCAACGCGATTGGCAGCGCCGGCGGACGGACACTCTACATCGCCGAGGTGATGGCTCTGTTCGACCATGTGATTGAATCGGCGAAGATCGGCTTGAGGAAGCCGGACCCGCGCATCTATCGGATGATGGTCGAGGCTCTCGGCGTCGATGCAAGACGCTGCGTCTATCTCGACGATCTCGGCGTCAACCTCAAGCCGGCGCGCGAAATGGGCATGACCACGATCAAGGTCGTCAGCGCGTCGCAAGCCATTGCCGAGCTCGAGGTGGCGACGGGACTCTCGCTGCGATAGAACAATATCCGGACCCGAAGGGTCTCGCGCCAAAACGGGATGATTCCTGATTGAATCAGTCGAACGGCGAATGGTGCGCGAGCACATCCCGATCTACAAACCAATGATGATTGCGTGCTTGTCGTGCTCGCTATAGTGACCGGCGTTTTGACCAAGGTGAATCATCGGCTTTTGTTTTGGTATGTCAGTCGTCGAGCGCGACGGCGGCCAAGTACATTGGTCGAATGACGACGCCCAGCGAACAGCAAAGTTGGAGAAAAGCGTTCCAGATGATCGGAGCGGACCAACTGCTGCGCGTTCGAAACTCCTGCAGTCTCCGAAAGGAAAACCTCCCCCGGCCCTGACGCAAGGTCGTCCCCGAAGGCGCAAAAACACAAATTATTGGCGCACAATAACAAGACTTTCTGTTTAGCGCCCCCTAAAACGCGATGTTTTTGCCGAGCCGCCTTTTGCGCCTATGAAGCGATTAGCTAAGTCACCGCTGCGGCTCTCGCGTTTTGGCTCAACGAGCGCGAACACTGGCCATTGGCCAAGCGTGCGGCCTACCTCAACGACAATCCGCAACAGAGGCTTGAGGCTCCGCGCGCCGCCAACTTATTTTGGAGTGCGAGCTATGAGAAAGGCCATCCTCACCCAAGACAAACTCGCCAGCATTCCCGCGCTGGTCGGGGAAGGCTTGAGCAACGCGGAGATCGCAGCCCAACTGGGCTGCACAGCGGGCACGTTGAAGGTTCGATGCTCCAAGTTCGGCATCAGCCTTCGCAGACCGGCAGAGTTGAAGCCGCCGAAGTTGCCAAAGTCGCCGAAGTCGCTGCGGCTGCGGGCCTTGAGCGAGCGCGCCACGGCCACGCTGCGGCAATGCGCTCTCGCACGCGGACTCAGCAGCGCCAAGTTGGCGAGCGATTTGCTGGAAGTGATTGCAACCGACGATCTCTTCGACGCCGTGCTCGATCACGAGCCAGCGTAACCAACAACGAAGCTTGGAAAGAACAGAACCAATGACGCTCAAGGCAGTAATCAGCACGGCGCTCACTGCAATTGCGGTGGGCAGTGCAGCGCGATGAACCGAGAGGCACTACGCGCCCCAATTAGCGGGACAAGCCCGGCTCGACGAGCCGGGCTCTTCGTTTCAGTCGCCCGAGTGTGAGTCGAGCGGCTTGCCGATGACGTAATCCCAGTCATCGTTAAACGGCGCCGGTTGGAAGGCTGGCTGGAAGGCTGGTTGGATTGGACCGACGCCGGTCGGCCCGCTCACCTGATTATAGGCTCCTCGAAAATGGCTGAGGTGGACCTTGCCGCGGTGGTGGTGCGGGGAAGCCGCTGCCATCTGGACCGCCAATCCCGAGATCAGCAGCGCACCGAAGATGGTGAGTGCAGTTTTTTGCATGGTGGTCTCCGTTGGTTAGACTTGGAGAAAGGCCTCGCTCCGTGGATGACGTCGAGTCTTGATGCGACACATCAATTGGCTCGAACATAAGCCACGCGTTCACGAGGGATGTGTTGGCCATCCCACATTTCACGAAGACTTGACGGCCAGGCGAGGCGTGCCGGATCATCGATGTGGCGAGCGGCGAGGTGGTCGCGATCGATGAAATTTCCCCTCGCGACAAACGCAATGGGCAAACTAATGGGCGACCGTAATTAGACCTGGCTAGGCATGATCCGGCCCCGAAGGGCCGCGTTGGCGCAAAGTGGAAACCGGTTTCCGCTCGCGACCAACGCGGGACGCGTTTGCGTGGAGATCATGCTCGAACAAGGATATGAGATCATGCTGCGATTCCATTTATTCGCATCATGATCTAGAGCGAGTACTCATACCCTCTTGGTTTCCGCTTAGCCGGTGCGCTTTCACGCGTCGATCGCGTCCTTGATTTTTTTCCGCGTCAACGGCAGGTCGCGCAGCCGTTTTCCCGTGGCGTTGGCGATCGCGTTTGCAACGGATGCCGCGGCGGGACCCTGGCCGGTTTCTCCACTGCCAAGGAAGGGTAGGCCCGGCCGGTTGATGACATGCACCTCGACCTTTTCAGGAACCGCGTCGAAGCGCAGGATCGGGTAGGTCTGCCAGTCGACGCTTGTGATCCTCGTATCGTCAAAAGTGACGGCCTCGTACAGCGTCCAGCTCGTCGACTGCAGAATTGCGCCTTCGATCTGGTTGATCAGCCCGTCCGGGTTGACGACCTGGCCGCTGTCGACCGCCGCCACCGCGCGGACCAAACGCGGCCGCCCCGTCTCCCGGTTAACTTCCACCTCACTGGCAACGGCGCAGTAGGCCGCCAGATTCTTGTAGCGTGCAAACGCAAAACCGAATCCGCGATCGGGCGGGGCTTTGCGCCCTTTCTGCCAGCCGAAAGCTTGCGCCGCCTTTTCGATGACGTCGCGGCCGCGCCGGTCGTCAAGATGTTTCAACCTGAATTCGACCGGATCGGCGCCGGCGAGCTGCGCAAGCTCGTCCATGAAACTCTCGATCGAAAATACGTTGTGATAGGCGCCGAGTGCCCGCATCGCGGACACCCGCACCGGCATGGCCGGGATGAAGTGATGCACCACATGCGCGTTGGGAAATTTGTAGATCGGGATCGCGTTGCGATCGCCGCCGCCTTCCGGCAACGGAATGGGCTTTGGCTCCGGGACGGCGATTGGTTGCGCCATGTGCTGCGCCGCCAGCATCGATCCAGCGCCGCCCGGACGCATCGAATGGGTGTTGCTAAAGACTTCGAAATTCCACGCAGCTATCATGCCGCTTGAATCCAGCGAGGCTTTCAGCCTGGTCACCATCGCCGGTCCGAACGGCTCCCAGCCGTGCTCCTGTTCGCGCATCCATTGCACGCGCACAGGAACGCCCGGCAGCTCCCGCGCGATCAAGGCAGCATCGGCCGCGGCATCGTCGGCGCCATTGTGGCCGTAGCAGCCGGAGCCTTCGACATGGATCAAGCGAACGTTCTCCGCCGGCATGCGCAGCATTTCGGCGATGCCCGCCCGATCGGGATAAACCCCTTGGGTGTGGGTCCATACCGTCATCGCGTCATCAGACGACTGCGCAATCGCGCAGGCTGGGCCGATCGAGCCATGGGCCTGATAGGGCCGCGTATAAGTGGCCTCGATTGTCTTCTGGCCGGTCACTGAGGGGTCCTTGTGCTCAAATATCGTCGAATCCTGCGACGGCAGGCTGGTGAGCACGTGAACGAGGTCGTCCTGCTTCGGCAATCCCGGGATCTCGCGCCATTTCGCAGCCTGCGACAGCGCGCCCATCGCCTTGATCGCCTGGAACTCCTTGGCCGCGACGACGGCCAGAAAATTGCCGTTGCGGATCACCTTGACGACGCCCGGCAGCTTCCCGACGGCTGAACTTTCGCACTCGATCAATTCGGCGCCGTAGCTCGACGGCCGGACGACGCGCGCATGCACCATGCCCGGCAACCGCATGTCCTGGATGTAAGCGGCACCTCCGGTGACCTTGGCCGGAATATCGAGGCGCGGCACCGCCTGCCCCATTACCCTGTACGTCGCCGGGTCCTTCAATTTCGATTTGGCCTGCGCCTGCACATGCAGCATGTCGCCCGCGACCAGATCGCCGTAACCAAGGCGCTGGCCGTCCGCAGTGACCACCGCGCCGTTTTCGACTTTGAGATTTTCCGCCGGCACGTTGAGGCGTCGCGCGGCTTCCGCAATCAGAAGCTCGCGGACCTGGGCGGCCGCGTTCTGGACGGCGGTGCCGCTCTCCTTCATCGAATTGCTGCCCGACGTATAACCTTCGTTGGCGGTACGGCCTGTGTCGGCCGTGACCAGCTTCGGCGAGGCAAAGGGGACATCAAGTTCTTCCGCGGCGATTTGCTGGATGGCCGTCTTCACCCCCTGGCCGATTTCGGCCTTGCCGGTGAATACCGTGATCGTGCCGTCGGCATCGATGCGAATCCAGGAGTCGAGATATGGCGTCTTTGCCAGGCTGCCCGGCGGCTTAGGCGCATGCGCCTGCGCCGCCTGGTCCTGTGCAAAAGCATCCGGCAGCGAGAAGCTGACAATCAGCGCACCGCCGCCCGCAAGCACGCGGCGGCGATCGAGAATCACGGGGCCGTTCATCGCGCGCTCCCCTGGGTGGTGGAGGGTAATGCGGCAGAATCCATCAGTCGGGCGGCCCGATGCACCGCGCGCAGAATGCGCATATGGGTACCGCAGCGGCAAAGATTCGGCTGCAGCTCGGCCCTGATCTGCTCGTCGGTCGGCTTGGGATTTTTCTGCAGCGAGGCCTGCGCCCGCATCATCATCCCGGCAATGCAATAACCGCACTGCGCCGCCTGCTCCTCCATGAACGCGCGCTGGATCGGGGCGGGAGCATCGACCGTCCCCAGTCCTTCAAGCGTCGTTACCTGCCTGCCCTCGAGCAGGAGCAGCGGCGTCACGCAGGACAATACGGCGTTGCCGTCGACCATCACGGTGCACGAACCGCATTGGCCGAGACCACAGCCGAATTTGGCGGCGTTGAGCTTCAACTCCTCGCGCAGCACGTAGAGCAGCGGAGTATCGGGATCAGCATCGATCTGGTGATCGCGACCATTGACCTTCAGTGAAATCATGGCCAGTGCCCACTTTCCGAAGTTCGTGTTACATCGCGCCACCCACTCTCACGAACTTCGGAAAGTCGTGGGCACTGGCAAACATATCGATTCTAGTGGTCCGATTCTAACATTCGCATCGCTTCTCGGCAGCCGCTTTTGCGAGTGTTAGAATCATGGGACCACTAGCAAATGTTGAATTCCAGTGGAGTTTTGAATTTGACATTCGCTTTCCGTCTTTACGGCAGGTTGGGTTGCGAATGTCAAATCCGCTCCACTAGTGGTCCGATTCTAACATTCGCATCCCTTCTCGGCTGCCGCTTTTGCGAATGTTAGAATCATGGGACCACTAGCAAATGTTGAATTCCAGTGGAGTTTTGGATTTGACATTCGCTTTCCGTCTTTACGGCAGGTTGGGTTGCGAATGTCAAATCCACTCCACTAGTGCCGCTTTTCTATTTGAAGTTCCTGATCGAATTTCGCCGCTTGTGGTGCAGGAACTTCAAATAGGTGCACTAGTGCGGCGGATTTGAAGTTCCTATCGGTATCGCGGCAAGTTCGTGATAGGAACTTCAAATTCAAAGCCGCTACTCAAATCAACAGGTTGCTATAGCTCCTTTGCTTCCGAAGTTCGCATCAGAGGTCGCCGCGATAGCTTGCGAACTTCGGAATCGGAGCTCTAGTCTCGCTGGATCGGGTCGCCGGGAGCGTTGTGCGGCCCCGGCTGGGCCTTGAGAAAGACGGTCTGCATGCGCCTTGCGTCCCGCACGGTCTTTTCAACGTCGCTCCAGCCCGGTTGGTTGCTGAAGCGGCCGCGCAGGTAGTTCAACAGGGCCGCAACTTGCGCGTCGGTCATGCTCGAGCCAAAACCCGGCATGATCGGGCTGCGCTCGCCTTCGACCGGCTGGATGCCGGAGATGATGATGTTGGCGGCATTGCGCGGGTCGGGCGCGCTGAGCGTCGTGCTCAGAGCGAGGTTGACCCCGCCATAAGGCAACGGCCTTGCGGATTCGTGGCATGTCGCACAGGCGGCGGTATAGATCGATGCGCCGGCCGCGTTGGACGGTGCGGGCTGTGACGGCGGCGAGTTGATTTTCGCGCGTACTTCATCGGCCTTGCGGAGGCGATCCTGGCTGGGCGGGCCGAACACGCTGGTCATATAGACAGCGATGGCGTGCACGTCGCTTTCCTGCACCGACGACAGGTTGCTGACAACTTCGGCCATCGGCCCGCGCGCGACGCCATGATCCTTATCCCAGCCCTGGCGCAGATAGCGGAAGATCGCCTCGGTATCCCACGGCACCGGCGAAGGCGATCGTGCATTGATCGCATAGGCGTGCCAGTTGTCGACGTCGCCGCCGGAGAATGGCGCGCTCACGCGTTCCGCACCCAAAGCATTGCGAGGCGTATGGCACGCACCGCAATGGGCCAATCCCTCGACGAGATATGCGCCGCGGTTCCACTCCGCGCTTTGCGCGCCGTCCGGCCGGTAGGTCTCGCGCCGCAGGAACAGCAATTTCCAGCCTGCCACCACAAAGCGTTGATCGAGCGGAAAGGCGAGCTCGTTGGCGCGCGCGGGCGCGTGGACCGGTTGCCGTGTCATCAGAAACGCGTAGAGCGCGCGATCATCCTCGTCGGTGACGTTGGTGAAATGATCGTAGGGAAAGGTCGGATAGAGGTGCCGCCCGGCGCGATCGACGCCGGATCGCATCGCGCGGCGGAACGCAGCTTCGGACCATCGACCGATACCGGTTTCCGGGTCCGGCGTGATGTTGGAGGAGTAAATCGCGCCGAACGGCGTTGGCACCGCAAGACCACCGGCGAAAGCCTTGCCTCCTCGCACCGTATGGCAGTCGTTGCAATTGCCGATCGCCGCAAGGTCGCGTCCCCGTTTGACGAGATTTGCATCAAAGGACTGCGGCGCGGGCGGTTCGATCGCCGGGATCGCGGGTCGCCACGCCACTGCAAAGGCCGCCACCACGCCGCCGATCAAGAGCCCCGCGGCGATGCCCGCAACGATTTTAGACCTTGTCATCCGTCCCAGCTTTGCTGCCTTGGGACGCTGTTAGCATATATCCGCTTTGCGGGACACTCCGTGGGCAGTTTCCGTCATGCCCGGAATCCGGGCATCCATCGTCTTCGCGAAGTCTTGTTGTAGATGGACGCGCCGGTCGGAGCCCGCGCATGACGAAAGTGGCGGAGCCGGGCTCGCCCTATTTTATTTCGGACGCCGGTGAGGCTTTGGAAAATGCGCGTTCGAATGCCGCGAGATCAGCGCCGGCCAAATCCGAGACCGCAACATAGGTGAAGTAGGGATCGCTCCAGCTGCGAACATTATATCCGGAAACCGTTTGATCCGGGATGGACTGGCCTGACCGCAAGGTGGTCAGGCTGATCGTGTGCGCTGCATGTTTGTAGACGATCGTGGCGACGGGATCGTGGCCGATAACATCGACACGGCCGCCCAACAACGAGAAGCCTTGGGCTGCGAGGTCGGGCACCTGGGGTGATGCGGGCAGGCGGGCGGTGAACCACGGCTTGACCGTATGACGATCGGAAGACGCGATATCGTAGGGTTGCGGCGCGAGCAGGCCCCGGATGTGACCGGCAACCACCTCGCTCGTCACGTTGTCGCGCTGGCCGAATTGCTCCATCGTCATCATGACGGAGCTCGAGATGACGGCGCCCAATACCGCGGCGGCGGCAAGCGCCTGATACGACCAGGTTCGGCGGCGCAGAACCGGGACATTGTTCGGGCGCTCCGCGTCCAATCGCGACTGGACGCTAGCTTGCAGGCCCGCCGGCATGTCCACTTGCGGAATCGAACTAACCCCCTCTCGCAACTTCTGCAAGCGGTCGTACCGCGCCTTCAAAGACTCGTCACTTGCCAGGCGCCGCTCGAACTCGCGTGCCGAAGCCGGATCAAGCTCGCCATCGAAATAGGCGTTCAACAGCAATTCGTCGTCGTCCTTCAGCAAGGCCATCATCATCAACTACTTTCGATCTCCCAGGAGAGCCAACAGAAGCTGCCTGCCCCTGGACAGGCGGGACATCACGGTCCCGATGGGAACATTGGTTATCTCGGCGATATCGCGATAGTTCATCTGATTCATTTCCCGTAAAACAATGACCTCGCGAAACTGCGTGGGCAATTGCGCCAACGCCTTCTCAATTTCCTCAGCATCCGCTTTGAAGAGAGCGATCTGCTCAGGTGTCTCTACTTTCGTGCCTTGCAGGCCTTCGTATTCAAGTTCCTGTTGCTCCGCCGCACTCAGGTCATTCAGGTAAACGACCTTCTTTGGCTTGTTCTTCGCAAGCCAGCTGAAGGCCGTATTGCGTACGATAGTTAAGGACCATGCGCGTGCATTGACGGCTCCGAAGTTCTTGATGCCGCGAAATGCACGAATCGCCGCTTCCTGAACGATGTCCTCTGCGTCAGACGCATTGCCGGTGAGCCAATGGGCGAGGCGATAGGCCTCAGGCATATGCGGCAGGAAGACTTCATCAAATGCTGCTCGTTCATCCGTGTTCTGCACGATCGGGACCGATACTCGTTGCGGGCCAGACAAGCGATCTGAGCCTTCCGATCCCTCTTGTAACATGGCCTTTTCGGGTTCGGTACACCGGAAAGCGTCCCGGTGTACCGATAGGATCGTCGTCATATGTGACGCACCAGGATGCACAACTGCCCGTGTCACTTCACGATTATTTTCCCTTGCATATGCGGATGCAGGCCGCAGAAATAATCGTAGGTGCCTGCATTGGCGAACGTGAAGGAGAACGAGTCGTCGGTGTCGAGCGCCTTCGAGCGGAAGCCCTTGTTCTTGTCGACCACGGTGTGCGGAATGTCGTCATGGTTGACAAACTTCACCGTCGTTCCCACCGCAATCGTCAGTTCCTGCGGGTTGAAGACGAAGTTGTCGATCTTGACTTCATCTGTACTTGGCTCCTGTGCGGCGACCGCGCCGTAGGCCAGCAGGGCGCCAACGAGCGGACCGAGAAGCATCGCAACCACCACGGCGCGACCGGGAGAGAATCGCGCCGCAGCGATGCGCAGCTGGTTCATCAAAGTTTGCATATGTGAGACCTCGAATCAGCTAGCCAGCGTCTTGTCGACGATGGCGAGTGGTTTGTTGCCCTGCATTACCGTGACGGTAGACAAACCAAGCCTGGAACGAAGCTGGTCGGCGGGAACGACCATCGGGCCTGGCGAAGGCGCACTGCCGGGAGCCGGCTGCGGGAACGCCGTCGACAAAGCGGTGTGGAAGGTCATGTTGCCTTCGACCTTCTGCGCCAGCTGATGGATGTGGCCGTTGAGCACGGTCACCGAGCCGAAGCGCTTCAACAGATCAAGCGCCCGCGTGCCATCCTCGGTGCCCCAGCCCCATTCCTTGTAAATCACCTGGAGCGGGATATGGGCGAAGACGACGATCGGCGTGCTGTTCGACTTGCCCTTCAGGTCGGCCTCGAGCCAGGCGAGCTGCTCGGCGCCAAGGTTGCCGAGGCCACCGCCCTTCAGGTCGACGACGTTGACAAGACCGATGAAGTGGACGCCGTGATCGTCGAAAGAATACCAGCCCGCGCCCTTCGATCCC
>NZ_DATMLW010000118.1:0-65046 GCF_035570375.1 Bradyrhizobium sp.
ATCGGCGAGACGAAGGTCGGAGATGATCAGATCAGGCTGCCCGCAACCGTCCGCGACGCTGGTAAGGGCGGCCGCACCCGACGCTGCTGTGTGAACATGGCACCCCCAGCTCTGCAAAATCCCGCGCATCCCGTCGAGGACGAGAAGATCGTCGTCGATCACCACTACCCGCTTGCCCTGCGCGAGGTCGGCAGCGTGCAGGGCAACCGGCAACGGCACCGTGTCGTGGAGTTCCGCCGCCAACGGGACCGAGACCGAGAAGCGCGAGCCGCGACCGGGATTGGACTGCAGTTGCACCGGGTGGCCGAGCAGGCGGCCGAGCCGATCAACAATGGCAAGGCCAAGCCCGAGCCCCGCCGTGCGATCCGGAGCAGGGGTCGCCAGCTGGTAGAACTCGCTGAATATGCTCCGGCGTTGATCCTCCGGAATGCCGGAGCCGGTATCGCAAACATCGATGCGCAACTGCGTAGCGCGGCCGCGGCAACCCACCACGACACCGCCGCGCGCCGTGTAGCGCACCGCGTTGCCCACCAAGTTGAACAGGATGCGTTCAAGCAGGATCGGATCGCTGCGCACCCACGCGCTGCATGGTACGACGCGCAGGCTGAGGCCCTTCTTGCCCGCGAGTGCGGTGAACGTCGTTTCGATGTGTTCGAGCAGCCGCTGCACGGGCAAATCAACAGGATTTGCATGCAGGATGCCGGCCTCGAGCTTAGTCATATCGAGCAGCGCCTCAAACAGCTCGTTCATTGACGCCACCGCCGCGTCGATGCGAGAGACCAGCCGTTTGCGCTCCGCCGGCTTCTTTTCGGTCGGCAATTGGGCAACGAAAAGATTGAGGGCGTGGAGCGGCTGGCGCAGGTCGTGGCTCGCCGAAGCGAGGAAGTGCGACTTGTATCGGTCGGCCATCTCCAGCTGCCTGTTGGCCATCTCCAGCAGCCGGCTCTTGTCCTGGACCACGGCATGCTGACTGGCAAGATTTGCCTCAGCTTGCTCAGCTTCGCCGACGACAAAGGTGACGATCGCAATCAGGACGGCCACGGTCACGGTGACCGTGAAAACGAATGTAGTAAGTAGCGCCGCCGAATCTAACAGACCTGTATCGTGTGGCACCATGATCTGCAGCACCACAACTTGCAGCACAGCCAGAATGCCAAGAACCACAAAGAGAAAGAAACGCTCCCTGCCGAAGACAAAGATGAGCGCTGCAGCCACCAAATAGAGCATCTGCAGGCCGCTGCCGGTGCCGATCAGCCAGGTGAGACAGAAGAGATAGGCTTGCATCGTCAAGATCGCGGTCAGCGCGCCGCAAAGCGCTCCGAAGCGGTGAAGCAGCGGCACCGACGCCCAGATCGACGCGCCAAGCGCCAAGACCACGGCAGCCTTCCACAGTCCCGGCTTCGGGTTGAGGAACTCGAGGCGCAGGAAGCTGGCGAAGCCAAACGCGGCGACCGTAGCGCCGATCCATGCCGCCAGATTGACGGCACGAAGCCGCCGCGCAACCTTTTCGGGATAATTCTCGCTGCCGTAGCGAATGTCCGGGAGAAAGCGCACGAACACCCTCTTTTGTACAGAGCGTCTCCTACATCTTAGTCAGAGGGACGCCGACATTCCAGCAGCAACCTCAGGCCAGGCGGGGCTCCCCATGTTGGCAATCGCTGGATCTCATGGCAGCCCGACTTCGCCACCATCGTTGCTCCCCGTGCCGATGAGCTGTTTGGGTGATTTACGGCAATGCATTAGTCCGAGTTTGGCCCAGAGCTGACAAACTTTGAAAGGCTCAAACATGTCCGCTTTCGAGAGTAAGGCGGACCAAGCTTTTTGGCGCCGCGCGGACCTAGATGACGTGCAGCTCGGGCTGCCTCGTCAAAATGAGCCAGGCGGAGGCACAGGTTGGCCGAGCAAAGTGTGCCTTTTATTGTATCGGGATCGCTAGCGGCTGACCCTTTTCCGCTATCATGCAATTAAGGACCTTGGCAGTTTCGGACGAACTCGCGTTCTTCGCCTTATGGACGTGCTTGGCAGGATTGAAAGTTATTTCGCCCGCTTTCAACTCGAAAGGCTGCTCGTGCTCCGGCTCGAACAAGAGTGATCCTTGCAGCATGTAAATCGCCTCATCTCCGGGATGGTAGTGCAAGGCAGCAACGCCGCCGGGTGGAACATCCGCAAGGAAGACGACAACTTCTTTGCCCTCTAACCCTGACATTGGTTTCCGCAATATCTCTGACCGCGTTATTTGTGGCGTACCTTGAGCACTGACATATGTGGCGCCAATGGCCCCTACCGCCACGCCCGCAAAACTGACACAGAGAAGCAATAGCATCCTGTTCATAGGTTTTCCTCCCCTTGGTCAATTCCATCCCATGCCGCAAGAGTAGCATGTTAGCTTAATTGAACTAGAGGCACGACTAGGTCGATATCGGCAATTTCCCAAAGGTGCTTCCGTCTCGCCTAGTTGTGCGCAGCTCTCGCCGCTGTCAGGGGATAAGCAGACATCCGCCGAACGGGCCAAAAATGATGCGAGTGGCCCAACTCGGACCTTTGTCGAAGTCGCGCTTTCGACCCGCTGCTGGGGCATAGCGGACGATTAAGCGTTTCCAATTCGCGCAACGGGCGATTGGGGGGACCAAAATTTGCTCGCTCGCCTGCGTCCAGTTGAGTGACTAGACCGCCGGGAGCAAAGGTCGCTTTCGGGGCTAAGCGGACATCAAATGGCAGGCAGGATTGGCAGAGTCGGTCGAGAATGAACCATCTCCGACTTCACTACTCCGGTATCTGCTCGCCCGATCCGCCGAATTCCGCCGGGAAATCCTTAAACTTCGGGAGACCATCTTTCATGGGAAGTACAGTCTCGGCATAGTTCACATGGACGCCCGGGCTGTATTTTAGCGTGGGCAACGTGGCCGAGAATACGTCCACCAGTCTTAGCGGAGGGTGGTTGGTCATCAAATGGCCGCCGCACTTCTTACAATACTGCCGCTGGCTCACCGCCGTCTTCTGGAAGATGCCAACGTGCTCTGCCCCGGCCGTGATCTTCACTGCTTCTGGTTTCCAGAGGGTGAAAGCATTGATTGGTCCACCCGACCAAGAACGGCACGATCGGCAATGACAATAACCCATGGCTTCCGGTTCCCCGGAGACTTCAATTCGAACAGTACCGCAAAAACACTCTCCAGAATATTTTGCCATCACCAGTCTCCCTTGCTCTGGCAGATACATGCCCGCTCATGGAAACGTCATAAAAAGCTACACCATCGGCAAGAATGCGGAAAGACGCCTCGTGCCTGGACAGGTGCGATGTCGCTTATTGGCCCTTCGCGTCGTTTCGCCGCAAAGCCGCTTTCAGTCGCTTTTGGAGGGAAGCGGACATCAAGTGGCAGGTAGGACCGGCTGGATCAGTCGCGAATGACCCACAAGCGACATTGTCGAGCTTCAATCTGACTACTTCCAAATCACTGGTCGGAATGGCTGCGATGCCCGTCAGGAGCCATCGTCACAGCGGTCGCGTACGAAATAGACCCGACCCTCGACCGGCATGAAGCTGATAACGGAGCGATGCTGCGTCGCAAACGATTCAATGTTTTTTCTGCCGTTCCGGTCCGTTTCTCCGAATGCGTATTGTGCGCCCTTGTCGAGAACAAGACGCGCGCCTCGGCAAACGTCACCCAGCCGCGCTCGTCCGCTGGCAATGCCGATAAGGAGCGGACAAGCGTGGCCTCGGTTGTTCCGTCAAGCCTCACGGCATCCAGCGGAGCGGGAGTGTCTGCCCCAAATAGCATTCGGATAAAGCTCCTTATTCCCATCTCGGGGGTCTCCGGCCGCCGCAGTGGAGTTACCGCGGCTGGCCTGACGTGTACATCACTTTCGCTGTTGCACATATCACGATCGATGTCGCTCTCTTCCGCCGCGAATTGGGAAGACCACATCAAGCATCCGGCCTTGCCGTCCCGGCGCCCGCGCCTATCATCCTGTTGTCGGGCGCGTGACGACGCTCGCGGAAGCCAAGGGGCTGAAATTCGTGAAAGGAAGCCCACAGCCATGAAGCCATCATCTCTGCCAATCGCAGCTTTGGCTGCAGCTGCCATCACCTCAGCCCATGCGGCCAAGCCGCCCCAAGTCGGCGACATCATCACGTTGCAGGTCCAAACGCTCGCCTGCTTCGATCTGGAGAATACCAAGGAGCTGGAACGCACGCGCGCCATGGATGGCCTCTCGGCGGCGCTGCATTTTGTCGACCGCCATCCCCTACCGGACAACCCTGCTCCGGGGGCCGACATGTTCACCAACGTCTGCAGCCGCTTCGGACCAAGCACAATGTACCGGGTCAAAAAGGTTTACGACTGGACGAGCGGCGGGCTTACCCTGTTTTGTATTGATCCGGCGACAAAGTGGGATCTCGGCCCACCAAGCGAGAAGAAAGAACAGCCGGCTCAGTCGGCCGATAATTGCTGGTGGGGGCGCCTCGATTACTGAGCAGATTACCTATGATCCGTGCTGGCGAGCTTGGCCAAGAAATCAAATGGAGGAATGGTGATGTCGGTCCCTTGCAAGTTCGAATGCAGCCTCCTCAGCCACGAAGAATATGAGACGATCCGCCTCACGCACCATCCCGCCATCTATGACGTCGAGGTAGCTCAGCTTGAGGCCATGCAACCCCGATTGCGCAAGATGCGCGATAAGGAGCGAACGCTCTACCGACAAAGGCGGCGAGAGGGGCGCGGAAAAGCCGAGGCTCGCGGAGCAAGCTTTCCAGGAACCGCCGAGCATGCATCAGAACGCAAGCAAGTCTTCGCCGCGGCGCTGAAGCGGCTGAAGAAGGAACTCAGGCGTCTTCACAATCTGGCAGCTCGGACCGCACATGTCGAAGCGGCTCGAAAGGCTCTTGCGCTGCATAGAGCCGCGAATTTCATGACTTATCCCCCTGCCGGAGCTACCGCGAACGAAGGCATGGTGCCGAAGGCGAGCACCCGCCGAAGAAAGATCATTGCAGGCGCAAAAATCGGACGAGTGTCGCAAGCAACGAAAGTCGCTCAAGCAGTGCGCGACGCGCGAGGTGCGTGAGCCTAGTGCTGACCAACGAATCTTAGTACGCGATGCGCCGCTCCTGTGTCGAAGTAAGCGCGTAATGTCGCCCTCTGGCCCATCGCGTCATTCCGCGGCCGCGCAGCAATTTCGTCGCTTTTGGAGACAAGCGGACATCGAATGGCAGGAAGGACCGGCTGGCTGAGTCGCGATTGACCCTAAGCGGTCATACGCCTGCTCACAGCCGTCTATCCATCCGCCTCAAGCTCAGACAATTCGATTGAAGTATCGAAAGCGTAGCCGCCAGTAGGAGAAAACGGAAATTGCGTTTAGGCTAGGCTATCCATTCCGATGCAAAATGACCGGTTCTGGCGTCACTCGCACGCCGCCACATAACCCGACGAGGTTGCCATGCAATCCAAACTCCTGAAGATGCGTTTCGGCCTTCTGTATTCACTTGTTGCCGCTATGATTTTACTTGTCGTGCCCTCCGGATCTCCCGCAGTCGCCGCCGAAGAAGGAGAGGCATTCATCGTCTTGCCCGGCGAAGCACCCCGCTACGGCGGACAGCAGGGCCGAGAGGCGGATATCACCGAACTAGTGGCGACAGCTGAGCAAACTGGGGGCGTGCTCGGCATCTTTCGTCAAACCATTGCGCCTAAGAGCGGCCCTCCTACCCACCTGCACGGAATTGAAGCTGAGTTCTGTTACGTTGTGAGCGGTCAGTTCAACTTCAAACTGGGCGAACGTGTTGTGAGCGCGCCCGCCGGGTCCTTTCTCTTCATTCCTCGCAAGACTCCGCACACGTTCCAGAACATTGGGACGGAGCCCGGTGTGTTGCTGTTCGGCGTGACGCCCGGCGGGTTGGAGAAGATGTTTGCGGAGCGGCAGGGTGTCGATGCCGAGACGAACCAGAAGCTCATGGCAGCGCACCACATGCAAATCGTGGGGCCGCCCCTTCGGTAGGCTCCGCCTGCCTTTTCCCTCCGTCGCTGTTGCGAGGCCACCTAGTTGGCGGCCTCTTCGTTCTTTCCGCCGTGCCGTTTGGCACCCTCTTCGGGGCGTTTGCCACAATCAAACTGGCCCGCTACCCAATGTCGAGGTATAGCGGCCCGTTTCCTCCTAGGCCTCGGGCTCACTTTGATTGCTTCAATGTCGGCTTGTGGCACGAAACGGACATCGCGCGACGGCCGACCTGAGTCCGTTGTCTGAGCAAAAGCGGACATCGTCTTTAGCTAGAATCGTCATCGCGGGCGCCCGACCAAAGGGGTTTCTCCATCAACGCTTCAAAGCATACATCTCGCGAAACTGCTTCTGGATCGCCCGAACCCGTTTTGCGCGGACGGGATGTTTGGTTTGTTGTTTCGGGTTGATCAACACAGTCCATCCGTCAATCCAACATCAGGCGTTGGTAGTTTGGTTCGACGGAACAGGTGGAAAAAGGCGCAGCTGCCGCAATTCGGAATCCCAGCTCTGTGCTAGCAGCCGGAACAGAAGGCGTCCCGACGCGATTCGTCTCGGGCAGGAGCTAGGCAATGCTGATGGCTAAGGCACAGCGGTCCGCCATTCGGACCCTAAGGGGCTGGGCAATCTCGGTGCTGCAAGAAGCCGGCGCCATCCGCGAATGCGAATTTCACGGCTGGATCGAGGACCGCGCCGATCCGTATGCCCGACAGCATGCCGTGGCCGTCGCCCGGGATGATCCCCCGCACGGGGTTTCTCCAGACGAGGCCATCGCCGAAATCCGCGAGGTGCTGGATTCGATTGGCGATGCATGCCCAGAGTGCCCTCCGAAGGATTGAGAGCCGACGCCGAGGCGAAAACAAACTTCAGGCGCCGGCAGCGTTCTGCAAAATCGTATCCGTTCGTCAGGCCGATTTGCGCTGCGGCCTGGCAGCCGACTTCTTTGCCGACGACTTCTTCCTGCCTTCGATCGGCATCAGCATTTCCTTTTGCCCGCTCGCGGCCTTTCGCGCTTTTCTTGTAGGCTTGGTGGGTGCCGATTCCTGACCGACGCTGCGACGCAGAGCTTCCATCAGGTCCACGACGTTGCTGGCCCGTGGGCGCTCCTTCGGAGTGACGGGTTTGCCGGCGCGCTTCTGGTTGATGAGATCGATCAGCGCTTGTTCGTAGTGATCCTCGAACTTTTCCGGTTCGAAGTGGGCGCTCTTCTGGTCCACGATATGCTTGGCGAGGTCGAGCATGTCCTTCGTCAGTTTCACGTCCTGGATGTCATCGAAATATTCGGATTCGGATCGGACCTCGTACGGATAGCGGAGCAGCGTGCCGACGAGACCCTTCTCCATCGGTTCGAGCGCGATGATGTGCTCGCGGCTGGTCAGGACCACTCGGCCGATCGCAACCATGTCCATGCTGCGGATCGTCTCCCGGATGACGGCATACGCGTCCTGTCCGACCTTGCCATCCGGGGTCAGATAATAGGGGCGGATGATATAGCGCGGGTCTATCTCCTCGCGCTTGACGAACTCGTCGATCTCGATGGTGCGGGTGGATTCCAGGGCTATGTTCTCAAGCTCGTCCTTTGTCACCTCGACGAAGGTATCGGTGTCGACCTTGTAGCCCTTGATGATGTCCTCGTTCGGGACCTCCTCGCCGGTCTCCGCGTCGACGCGCGAGTACTTGATGCGGTGACCGGTGTTCTTGTTGATCTGGTTGAACGAAATCTTCTCGACATCAGACGTCGCCGGGTACAGCGCCACGGGGCAGGTGACGAGCGACAGACGCAGAAAGCCCTTCCAGTTGGCTCGCGGGGCCATTTACGCAGAACTCCGTTTCGGGGATGGCTTAGATTCAAGACGATCGAACAGCCATGGTTCCGACATCCGCCGGTCGTCGCGGCCATTTATATTCGAAAATTCGGAGAGCTTGACCTGCGTGAAAAAAACCATCCTCGCCCCCGCTGCCTTTCGATCTCTTCCATATCGGCGAGCATGTTCCGAAAATCCTCCGGCGATGAAGTGTACTTCGCGCTGTCCGGCGTTCCGACGCGCGGGGGCTGACCGAATGTCGGGGCGGATCTGCCGTAGACGCCGAATTGCGCTTGAGGAGCCTCGTAAACGGACGGCGGCATGGGCGGCCATGCCCAACGCGACGATGACGTCGATCTTGTGCGATTGTTTTTCCTTGGCGATGCGCCAGCCGCGCGGGCTCTCGATCGCAACCGCGTGCGATGCCGACAGCCTCATGGCAGCATCGGGATACAAGAGCAAGCCGCGAGCCTCGATCAGCTCCCACAAGCCTTGCGACGCGAGGGTCAGATTGGGAACGGTCTGCGGGAATTCCCGGACCGGCAGGCCGCGCTTCTGCAGCCGCTGCGCCACGGCCTGCATCTGGTACGGGTCAAACCGAATGGCACGCACCGCGAAGCGATTGCACAGATCGATCAGTGTCGCCTCGACGGTGGCTTCGAAGTCGAGCGGCTGGTCCGGCGTCGGCTGGAAGATGCGATGCGTCACCAGCCGCACCCGCTTGTCTGACAGCGGGGTAGTGGCGACGATGGCGGTGGAGTCGTGCTTGACCGAAGCATCGACGCCAATATCAACGAGAAGGTTCTTGTCGGCAAACACCGGCGTCAAGGTCGGATCGACGCAGGCGTCCCACTTCGTCATATCGACAAACGAACTTTCCGACGTGACGAAACGGTTCTCGATCATCCTCAGGAATTGATTGGGGCGCAGAGACCTGCGCATCTCGGCCACGCCTCGGTCTGCCACGGCGCGATCGGATCGTGATGCCAGGCCAGCAGGATGCCATCGCCAGCATGCAGGCACGGTCCGACTTCGGGCTGCGCCAGGCCGCGCCTGTTGAGCTCTTCGAGCAGGACGGATTCGCCGCTGAAACCGGCATAGGTCACGGTCAGCCGGCAGGCGATCTTGCGCGTTGGTGGCGGGATCATCTCGTCCCAAAGCCGGCGCGAGTTCTCGGAGACGAAGCCCCAAAGTTCGTCGAAGCAGCTGATCACCGGGTTGGCGCCGGCCGCGCCAGTATAGTCGCAGGCAACGGCGCTGATCATTGCGCCGTGAAATGCGGGAAACAAGATGCGATCGGCGGTGATCTTTGCCTCGCGCTTCAGTAACGGCGAGGCCTCGACAATGCGCTTGGCAGCCTGGAATACACGGGACGCCGCTTGCTCAAGATCGTTGGCGATGCAGTAGCCTTCAGCAAAGCGGCCACCGAACAGCAGTACGGTGGCGAGCATGTGCAACGCGGCAAAGGCGGTCTTCCCGCTTTTCTTCGGCGCGGCGTAGCACTGCTCCGGATAAAGCAAGCGGCCACTGGCATCGAGCTTGAACGCGTGCGCGAGAAAGTCGCGCTCGGCGGGAAGCAACTTGAACGGCTTGCCGGTCTCGGGATCGTGCAAGACAGTCTCGATGAATTGCACCGGATCAGAACGCCAATGATCAATGCTGCTCATGGCTGCTCGGCCTCG
Source organism: Bradyrhizobium sp. (assembly GCF_035570375.1). GTDB lineage: Bacteria > Pseudomonadota > Alphaproteobacteria > Rhizobiales > Xanthobacteraceae > Bradyrhizobium. The sequence continues at coordinate 9,473 of NZ_DATMLW010000118.1, forward strand.
TGCTCCGCCAGGTACTGGCTTAGCGTCGGCCCGGTCGGCTTCCGCTTGCCGGCCTTTCCGGCGATCTCGGCGAGAATTCGCCGAACCTCACTAGAAAGCCTGATCAGATCATCCGCATTGATCGCGTCGCCGTTGATGATCGCGGCCTGCATTTGCTCGCCCTTGATCGCGAGTGCAGCGGCCGTCTTGATCATGGCTGCTTCAGTTTCGGTCAGAACGCCGCCGACCTCCGCGACCTCAGCCGAGAAAAGATCAATCAAATCGCGATATCGGCGGCCGAATTTGCTCGCTCCACGGACACCGATCAGCGTTCGCTTGCCATTCGTGACCGCGGAGCGGCCCTGTTTTTGATGACGCGTAACTCGCTGTGAACTGAGGTCCGACATTGCATCAGCATAAGCAGAGTCGGGCCACTTGCAAGGGGCTTAGGATGGGACGGGAAGATGGGACAGGCCTGAAAATGCAGCAAATTCAATGCTATCAGGCGGAGAATGTCTCCGACGCAAAGAATTTTGCCTTTAAAATCAACAATTTAACGGGCCGATCGGAACCGCGGCAGCGGCCCCGATTGCCAGCGATCGGTAGCACCGGATGTGCCGAAAACTGGCACGAAAGGTGCCACCCCTGGTGCTCGGCTCGGCAATTTTATTTTACGCTCGGGTTTTGCGAGACGGAGCGATCGGCCCGGCGCGGTTTTCTTTCTTGTTCCCGTTAGAAGGGCCCGCGGCGAGCCTCCAGCGAAGCCGCCCTTGAGGGCCCTTCGAACGGAGGGGGGGTATGGGGGGATGTTGGCAGGGGCGATCGAAGGGCGTTTGAACCCGATCGAAGGGGCGATCGAACCCCGATCGAAGGGCGTTTGAAGGGCGATCGAAGGCGATTGACCCTACAAATTTACCGTTTTGCATTGGGTCAAGTTGCTTTCTGAAGCTCTGTTTTCTTTTCTTTCAGCTCGGCGATCTGCTGCCTAAAAGGCGCAGGGCTGATGCCAGCCATGCCCGCGAAACCGATCTTCGTATTCAATTCGGCGATCTCGATTTCGAGCTTTTCAATTGGTGACGCATCACGATAACGGCGCGCCTCCGAGCATGACTTCCGCGCTTCGTCGATGCGGTGCGGAAACCTTTCCTTCCATGCTGCAAAGCCCATCGGGGCAGCCTTCCAGTATCCCAAATAATCCGCGTGCTCGGTGCTTTCCTCATCGCATTTGTCGTAAAGGTAATATTCCGATCCCTGTCGGTGCAACATGCGCACGCCCCACGTCCCCGGCAATTTCATTCGCCGCAGCGCGCGGGTTACGGCGACGCGATGCTTTTTCTCGACGCGCCAGCCGGGATACAGGCGCTCGCATATTTCGCGAACGGTCCAAGCGCCATGTGGATCGCTGGCGATCAGGTCGGTGATCGTTTGCTGTACGCGGCCAGGTCCGCGGCTCATAAGTGTTTCCTCTTGATCGCCGTTGGCTTTTGGAAACATTTAACGGTTGCCGGTCCGATGCTCATTGTTACGCCTCCTTTCGCTTGATGATCGTCACCTGTCTTGATTTTGGCCCGATCGTAGTGACCTCGATCTTGCCGCTCGCAAACAGCCTCTCTTGAGCCGCGGCTAAGACCCTGGCCTTGCAGCCGCGGGCTTGCGGCATGCTCTCGAAAATTGCGGGCGCATAGCTTCTGCCCGTGTATGGCCCAACTCTCCGGCCTTGCGTCTCGACCGCTCTCAGGCAGTCCAGATAGGCCGAATCGACCTTTGCCTCTTCGGATGCGCGTTCAACGAGCGATGGTGTCCCGACGGGCACAAACAGGCCCGGCTTCTGCCAGCGTAACAGGTGCCTTTGGCCGTCCTTCCCGTAGTTTTGCTTTTTGATGACAAGCTCGCGAAGCTCCGATGCCTCGTCGTCCTTCACACTGCGAAGCCACATGCGGGCGCGGGCGGCATTGTGCCACTGAGTTGATCCCGAACTCCCTTCGTCGCTATTCAGCCCGGCGTAGCTCACATGCTGGAAACCAAGCACGGCGCTGCCGCAGAGACCGGCCATCCGCTTCATGAAGCCGACGTTCTGCCCGACGATGGAACGATCGATCTCGCTGCCGCCGAACGCGATGGAGATATGGTCGATCGTCACGAGAACCGGGCGCAACGTCTCAATTGTTTTCTCGAGCCGCAGCATTGTCATCGTCGGTTTGACGAGGCCATCGCGGCCGACGGTCGTGAGCATCGTTTCCGTCGGCGGCGGGCAATAGATGCGAAAGCCTTTCAGATCACCTAGCCGCTTGCCGCGGCTCTCCACGATCACGACGAGGCGGCGATGTAATTCTTCCTCCCGCTCTTCGGGCGAATAAAGCAGCACCGGCCCGCCGTGCTCGACGGCGAAGCCAAGGCAATCGGTTTGCATGTTGACACCGACGGCAATCTGACATCCCAGCAACGTTTTGCCGGCGCCTCCATGTCCATTGAGCAATCCCGCCTCGCCGAGCGGGATCATATTTCGGATGATCCATTGCCGCTCCGGCGGCTTCTGCCCGTCCCAATCTGCCGGGTCTATCGTTTCGAGCGGTTCGATGTCGGCCGCGTCATCCGGTCGCCTGGCGCCGTAGTCATCGAACGACTGCGCGTCCGCGCCGTTCGTGCGCGGCTCACCTTCGATCACGTTGTCGATCACAGCGGCGATGTATTCGTCGCTGAAGTCCCTGGCGCGGCCGTCTTCCCAAATCATTTTGCTCGCTGAGGCTGCGCTCAGGCGGCCGTCGCGGACAAGGGAACCGAACGCTTCCGCGCGTCCCTCGAACTCCTCGAATTGAGTCTGCCTTTTGCTTTTTGGAAGCGGATCGATCTGCGGCGCCATGTTTACAGACTCCATCGCGCAAAACTCTGGCTCAAAACTTCTTGCAGGGTGTCTTGCCCGTACCGCGCAACGAGACCCTGCGCCTCTGCGTCCGCCTGCAGCCCATCAACAGCCTCTTGCAATTCGTAGAGGCCGGCCGCGACCAAATCCGCCCTCGCTTCCGCGCGGCACCTGAAGACGACGAGCGGGTCCGGCGCCGCGCTTTGATGATCGATATCTCGGACCGTGCTGTTCATCGAAACTCCGGCGCAAACGGAATGTCATCATCGAACGGCGCCGCGCTGGTCGGCATGGCGGTGCCTGGTTCGATCGTTTGCTTCACGATCGCGTCCGCGGCCTTGCTGCCTACCGGCGCGGCCTTCGGCTTTCGCTCGCGGCGCAACGGCAAGATCGCGTCGACGAAAACCGTCCGCGAAATTTTGCCGTTGTAAAGCTCGAGCCGAAGCGAACCTTGCGCAGCGAGCTGGTCGCCCTCGCTTAATCGCAGCAACTCCGCCTGCACGGTCTCGCTGAAGATCAACAAATTCCAAAAATCGGTGGTCGCGTTATCAGCCGATGCCGTGCGGATCGCTGCGGTCGCGTAGCTCTTGCCCTTCGAAGAGGTTCTGATTTCGGGATTCTTGAAAAGCGAGCCGGAGACGAGGACGTGAACACTCATCGCGCGCCCCATGAATCAAGGACCGTCCTCAGCGATTCTTGCTCGGCCTTGTTGACGATCTCGCAACGTTGCCACGCCACCGGCTCGATCAGAGCTTTGATCTCCCGTTCGACGCAATCGCGGAGATCGTTCGGGTCCATGGCGTCAAGCTCCCAGCAGTGACGGCCGTGGCTGGCGACGAACCATTTGTAGCGCGGGTCTTTCTTCTTATTGGCCGCCGGGAATGACTGCAGTCCCTCCAGTTGTTCGAGCGTGAGGGCAATCCGTATCAGCCTGACGTGATCGCCTCCGTACCTGGACAGCCGCGCGGGCAAGTCCACCTCCGACATGAACATCCCGGAGGGATCGAAGTCGCCGACATAGAACACGATCAGCAGTCGGCCGTCGTCATCCTGAGCAACATCATTGATCGTCGTCGCGCCGCTAAATCCGTGCAGCACGCGGAAGCCGACCGCATACTCGTCGAGCACAGGCGCGAGCACGCCGCGCACCGTGCCCTTTTCGGACCAGACTTCAACGCGAACTGGCTGCTGATTCCAGAAGTCGCGGCGATAGGAGCGAGCGACAACGCGGGCGTACTGCTCGGGATCGTCCCATGTGGCAACCCGCTCGAACTCGCGGGTCTCGTCAACGATCCAATCCCAAGGAATGTCGCCTTGCTCGCGAGCTTTCAGCAGCAACCGATAGACGCGCCGCATCTCGTTGCGCTCCATCGATGGAATCAAACCCTGAGTGAACAGCTTGTATCCGACACCGCGACCGGTGATCGGCTGCGCCGCTTCGGCGATGACGCGCATCGCCTCGATCAGGTCGAGCGAGCCCTGCGCCATGCCTCGACCCATTATTTTGGTACCTGTTCCAGAATACTCGGTCATGCTCGCACCTCGCCGCGGCGCAGGAAGTCTGGAATCGGGCCGGCGATGTCATCGAATTCCTTGATGTTGACGGTGCCGATCGGGTGCCATTGCCGATCGGGAAAAGTGATATGCGAGCCGGCGCGCTCAGCAGTCTCGGCTTCGGTTGGCTCTGGCGGGGGCAAATCAGGCGACTTCGCCTCAGGCGAAGTCGCAGAAGGCGGCTCGGCCAGGTCCGGCAATGTCCGAAGTTCCGCGGCCGCCGCCGGATCGATCTCGCCGCAGAAACGGTCGCAACAGCGGATCAGGGCCGACCGGGTCCGGCAGTAGCTCCGACCGCGCCAATCGTCTGTCGAGTGCCTTTCCGGGCGATTGTCGCCGGTTCCCGCCGGGACGTTCCGACGTTGCAGAATCCATTGGATGCCGTCACGGCAGAGGATCACGCGCCAGGCGGAGTTGAGGTAAAGCGCGGGGTAGGAGGTGGCGGATTCTGGGAAATGAGATGCTTGCGGAAGTTCCGGAGTCCGTTTAAGCATCTGGCACTCCTTTTGATCGGGGAGACTTTTGGTCGCGCTTGCCGGCGAGATCGGCGAATTGGTGGTGGAGCGGCGCAAACCTGCCGCCCCGAAATGCGCGAACGCCGCTCAAATCACGGAGCGGCGTTTTGCGATTTCAGGAGGTGGCGTCTTCCGGGATGCCCAAGAAGGCGCGGCCGGATTTTCCGGTAATCAGTGTGCGACCAAGAGGGTCCTTAAACAGCTCCAGCACGCCCTTTTTGCCTAGCTCGTAAACGCTTGTTTTTCCGGGACCACCGAGCGCCTGATAGCCCGCCAAGGTGAACGCTAAGGCATCGCGGCGCTGCAAGCCGCGGGGTGCGCGGGGGCGCGTCCGCTTCTTGCCGCGCTTCTTGGGGGGGTTGGATTTTTTCGTGATCATGTGCAAAGCCCTCCGGTTAAACGGGGCTCGCGGCACACAAAATAAAAAAAGCCGGCGAGACCCAGGATTTTCCTGAGAATCTCTTCCGGCCATCCAGCCTGTTCGCGGCGCTCAGTCAGCTAGCCATCCGGCCCTGACGATCTTGCAGACACGCTAAGAGTTTAAGAGGTAACTGAAACGCATTCGCGCGAATCAGCAACAGAATCGCCTATAGGCTCCGCGCCATTTCCCGTCAAGGTCCTTACGAGAACGAAGGTGGCCGTCACGCGCCGCGCCCGAACGCGATCACGTCGCCGGATGGACGAACGCTCGGCATGTCGCAGAACGCGCCCCACGCATCGGCCAATTGCCGGCGCTGCTCACGGAATGCCGCGCGAGCGTAGGCCGCTTCGACCTTGTCTCGGTTGCCGTGCGCCAAGGAAATTTCGGCGACCTCGCGCTTGAAGCTGGTCCTCTCGTCGATCCACGTCCGATACGTCGCGCGGAAACCATGCACGGTCGCGTCGCGGCGCCTCATCTTCCGCTGCAACAGTTGCAGCATGTCATCCTTGCCGATCGGCTCGCCGTCGATCTGGAAAATGAAGTCACCGTCGCGGGTCCGCGCCAGCTCTTGCAGGATCTCAACGCTGCGAGCGTCAAGCGGCACCTTATGCTCGATGCCCATTTTCATGCGTGCGGCGGGCACGGTCCATTCCCGCTTGGCCAGATCGACTTCGGCCCAAGTAGCAAACCGCACCTCGCCCGCGCGCGCCGCGCACCTGACGGCGAATTCCAAGCAGCGGGCGACAACGCCATCGATGGTGCGCAGCTCGATCATGAAATCGCCGATCTCGTCATAGTGCATCATCGCGTGATGTTGCGGCACCCGCGCAGCCTTCGCACGCTTCGCCATCAGCTCCTTGAGATTCTCCTCCCAGCGCGCAGGGTTTTCACCGCTGCGCTGTTTCATCACCTTGGCGCGACCTAAAATCCGTTCGATCCGGCCACGCACCCGGCGCGCGGTGGTCGACTTCTCGACCCAAATCGGCTCAAGCACGGCGACGATATGCGGGACGTCGATGCTGGCGACCGGCATCTTGCCGAGAATCGGAAAGGCATGATCGCGCAAGCTCTGTTCCCATTGTGCAGTCTCACCGTCCGACCAGCCGGAGCGATGCGCCTCGATGTAATCGATGGCGGCGCGCTCGAAGGTCGGCGCCGTGATCGCGTTGAGGCGGGCCGCGGCGTGGTTGCCGGCCTTGCTGGCGAGCGGATCGAGGCCGTCCTTGTGCTGGTCAAAGAGGTCTCTGCCGAGCCTGCGAGCCTGTGCCAGCGTCACGCCGCGACGGCCGGCGGCCGGTCCTAGTCCCATCTCCCTGAGCTTGCCGTCCTTGCGGTAGCGCAGCGACCAGTATTTGGCGTCCGGCCCGCGGACGGTCAAAACCAGCCCGTCGCCATCAAAATAGCGGCCCGGTTTTGCTTTTTGCACTGCAGCGGCGGAAAGTCCTTTGGCGCGGCGCGGCATGAATTCCTCCCATCTATCCGTCCCATCTATATGGGCCCGAACGGGGACGAACGCAAGCGGAAACATGCGGCGAGGTATTTTGGCTAAGTTTTTGATCTAGCAGGAAATAAAAGGCTATTACGAACGGCTACGGAATGGCTCTGCCGGACCGATTGCCCGGCGTCATCACGCTGTATCCCTCGGGCAACACGCCGCTGAGCGCGAATATTGCGCTGGCGGCCGCGGCGACCGACGCTGTTTTCGCTTGCAATGCCCATACGATCGACAAGAGCGCGTCGCAGTTCGTGCCGGTGTTCGCCTACGAGTTCAACGACGAGCAGGCACCCGACAATTTCCTGTCGCCGACTACCCTGCACGACGGCACCAACTATCCCTACGGTTCGGATCACACGGCGGAGATCCAGTATCTGTTCCCGGTCTCCAGTCCGTCAGGGCTCGGGCTCGACCTTCAGCAGACGCCGTTGACGGCCAGTCAGCAGCGACTTGCCAATCAGATGGTCCTGTTTTGGACGACCTTTGCCGCTACCGGCAATCCAAACCGGGGCGAAGCCCCGGTGGTCTGGCCGCAATACGTGTCGGACCTCGATGACCTCATATCGTTCGTGCCGCCGACGCCCACCCATGAGACCGCAAGCGACCCCACCGATCTGGCAAGGGTCCACCAGTGCGCGTTCTGGGACCAGAGCCTCAATCTGTCGAGGCCGTCCATCGTCAACTTGGGCGTGCCGAATCTGCCATAGCACGGCTCGCATCCGCGAATGTCGAGGGCGCCCGCCGAGCCGGGCGCCCTCTTTCTATTCTATGAAACAGGTGCGTGGCCGCGGCACATCACTCGGCAAATCGTGATTGAATGCAATGCCCGGCACATGACGACGCGGAACGGCCAACCTGTTCGTCTTTCCTCGGGCTCCGCGACGCAATTCATCGAGCCGCATAGCAAGATTGGATTGCTTCGTCGCAAGCGCTCCTTGTAATGACGGGAACAAAAACGCCGCTCGGCCGGAAATCGGGTGGTGCTACGCATCCGAATTTGCGAAAATCGCACGCATGAAATCAGTCGCCCAAAACATTGTCCAACCCGCGCCGTCCTCCCCCGATATCGCCGCGCGCGTCGCCGCGATCGATTGGACGCAAGCAGAAAACGACCTCGACGCGCAGGGTTGTGCCGTTCTGAAGGCGTTGCTTTCTGCGGAAGAATGCCGCGCGCTCGCGGCGCTTTACGGCGATGATGCGCATTTCCGCAGCCGGATTGTGATGGGCCGCCACGGTTTCGGCAGCGGCGAATACAAATATTTCTCCTACCCGCTTCCCGATCTGATCGCGCAATTGCGCCCCTTGCTGTATGCGAACGTGTATGGCATCGCCAATCGCTGGAACGAGGCCATGGAGATCGACATCCGCTATCCCCAAAGCCACGACTCGTTTCTCAAGCGCTGTCATGCCGCCGGCCAGGCCAGGCCGACGCCGCTGCTGCTGCAATACGGGCCCGGCGACTACAACTGCCTGCACCAGGATCTCTATGGCGAGCACGTGTTCCCGTTGCAAGTCGCGATCCTGTTGTCGGAACCGGGCCGGGATTTCACCGGCGGCGAATTCGTATTGACCGAGCAGCGGCCGCGCATGCAATCACGCGCGGAAGTCGTGCCGCTTCGCCAGGGCGATGCTGTGGCCTTTGCCGTGCATGTCAGGCCTGTGCAGGGCACGCGCGGATTTTATCGCGTGAACATGCGACACGGCGTGAGCCGGCTTCGATCCGGTCATCGCCACACGGCGGGCGTGATATTTCACGACGCCAGGTGAGGGTTTTTCACGGTGACAATGGATTTGTTCGAAAGCGTTGCCGATCCGCAGCCTTCGCAAGAGAAGATTGCCGAGGGCGCCATGCTCTCGCGCGGATTTGTCGGTTCGCTCGATGCGGAACTGATCGGCATAGTGCGCGATATTGAGGCCAAGGCTCCGTTCCGCCACATGGTGACGCCGGGCGGTTTCCGGATGTCGGTGGCCATGACCAATTGCGGAAGCGCCGGTTGGATCACCGATTTGGCCGGCTATCGCTACGGGCCCAACGACCCCGAGACGGGAAAACCCTGGCCGGTCATGCCGCCGCTGCTCCGTGACCTGGCTCACCGCGCCGCCGATCGTGCGGGCTTTGCGGATTTCGCGCCGGACGTATGCCTGATCAACTGCTACGTCCCCGGTGCGCGGCTGTCCTTGCATCAGGACAAGGATGAGCTTGATTTCGGCGCGCCGATCGTCTCGGTGTCGCTTGGCCTGCCTGCGATTTTCCTGTTCGGCGGATTGAAGCGCAGCGACAGGACCCGGCGGTTCAGGCTCGAGCATGGCGATGTCGCGGTATGGGGCGGTCCATCACGGCTCATCTTTCACGGCATCGCACCGCTGGCCGAGGGCGAGCATCTCCTGTTGGGCCGGCAGCGCATCAATTTGACGTTCCGGAAGGTGCGGTGAAAATGCTTCCATAACGCGGCTGAACGAGGCAGCGCGAAGTTTGCTCGCACATTAGATCGTGAAGCGGTTGAGTGGAATCGCATGATGGTCTCATCTCTTTGTTCGAGCATGATCTTCGCGCCAACGCGTACCGCGTTTGTCGCGAGGGATAACCGGTTTCCACTTTGCGCTAACGCGACGCGACCCTTCGGGTCCGGATCATGCTCTAGTCTAGCGTCGGCCGGCGCGGGCCTCTCTCGCAACATGGGCAACGAAGCGCGCCGCAGGTGCCGCGTCGGGAAGCCCGAACGGCGCGATGATTTTCAATTCCTTGGCAAGTTCTGTTCCGGTCAGCGGCAACGCGACGAGCTGTCCTGATTCTATCTCGTCCGCAACCGTCGCCGCCAAAACAAGAGAGATTCCACGGCCGGCGCGGACAGCCCGCTTGACAGCCTCCGTGTTGCCGAACCCGCCGATGGCGGTCAGACGGTCCGCCAGCTGCCCTAATTCCTTCCTCAGAAGCGTAATCGTTCCCGTCCCGGGCTCACCGCCCAGGAGGGTCTGGCCGACAAGTTCGCTCGCTTCGATCGCGCTACGGGTTGCCCAGGCATGTTCCGGTGAGACAATTACAAGGAGGGGTTCCTTGCGCCAGCTATACGGGCAGAAGCCGGGCCGATCATCCCACCATTCCATCAGCGCCACGTCGGCACTGCCGTTGGTCAGGCGATCAGCGACATCGTGATTGCGACCGACCCACAGATCGACGGTGACCGGATCGGTGGTGTGAAATGCGGCCAGCATGGATTGCAGGAGATAAGTGCCGATGTTGCTCGACGCGGCGATACGCAGCGCAGTCTCGGCGATTACCTTGCGGCTGCGTTCGGCGGTGTCGAGCATCGCGCGGGCCAGCGGTGCGAATGCCGCGCCCTGAGAGGTCGGCTCGACAACGCCGCGCCTGCGCACGAGCAACGGCGCAGCGAGGTCTTGTTCGAGTTGCTTGACGTGCTCGACCACGGTCGATGGCGATAAATTGAGGTCCCGCGCCGCGGCACGGAATCCACGCTCGCTGAGAACGGCAAGAAAAGTCCTAGCGTGCACCAGATTGAGCATGAGTAAACTGCTTGTGCGGCTTGTTGACTGCGCCAAATGGAATTCGCCCATCGAGAGCGTCGAGAATACTGCGCGCGGCGGAAAGCTCGATCTCGCGCCTGATCTCGGTCACGCCCGATCCGATATGCGGCGTAAAGACCGTCGGCGCGGATGAGGTGGTAAGCCGGGGGTCGATGCTGGTCGGCCGATCCCTTAGCGCCCAATCTTCGGATTCGAACGTATCGGAAGCGTAGCCCGCAAGCTGACCGCACTCGATGGCATCGGCCACGGCCGCTTCGTCGACCAGCGACCCGCGGGCGGGATTCACCAGCCGTGCGCCGGTCTTCATGGCCGTGATCGTCCTTGGATTGACGATGTGCCAGGTTTCAGCAGTCAACGGCAGTGCCAGCACGACGTAGTCCGAGCTTTTGATCACGTCCCCGAAGCTTGTCATCGTCACATAGGGCCAGGATTTCGCATGCGCGGCGGGCACGGACTGATCGCATGCCAGCAGCCGGCACTGAAATCCGACCAGCCGCTCGGCAATCGCGCGTCCGACGAGGCCAAACCCGATGATACCGACCGTGGCTCCGGCAAGACTCGAGCCATAAAGCTCGGCGCGCCAGCCGTGAAATCCGTCTTTCTTGATCTTTCGATCGCCGGCGACGATGTTCCGTCCGAGCGAAAGCATCAGCCCGATTGCCAATTCGGCTGTAGGCACCGTCAAAAGGTCCGGCACGATGGTCAGCCAAACCCCGGCATTTGTGGCAGCCTGGACATCGATGTTGTCGAAACCCTTCAGCGCCGCGCCGACGACGCGAAGCCGGGAGCAAGCGGAGAGGAAATCCGCATCGATCCTGTCGGTCATGAAGGCGAGCAGCCCGGCTGCGTCCCTGCATCGCATCCTCACTTCCTCATAGGGCCATGGCTCGAGCGCCGGGTTTATCTCGACGATCGCGTGCTTCTCCAGAAGGTTCCGGGTCTCGGGAAAAACCCGGTTGGTCACGACAATCTTTGGTTTTTCTGCCACGTGGTCGCCCTTGTCGATCATTTCAGGTACTTCCGCAGAGCGGCGCCAATGCCATCCACGATCGTCACGCAACCGAGGATGCAGATCAGGATTGCCGATGCCTGGGCGTATTCCAGCACGCGAAGCGCTGCGATCAGTTCGAAGCCGATCCCGCCTGCGCCGACGGCGCCAAGCACGGTCGAGGCACGAAAATTATATTCCCAGCGATAGATCGTGGTGTCCGCGAGCTGCGGCAGCGCCTGCGGCAACACCGCATGGAAGATTACCTGTAACGGCGAGGCTCCTACCGCTCGCGCCGCCTCGATCGGCTTTGGATCGACATGCTCGATGCTTTCGGCAAAGAATTTGCCGATCATTCCGATGGAGTGAAAGCCGACCGCAAGCACACCAGGCAGTGCTCCGAATCCGACCATGGCGACGAAAATGATGCCCATGATGAGTTCAGGGATCGACCGCAGCAGATTCAATATCGCCCGCGTGGCGCGGTAAGCGATCGAATTCGGCGTCGTGTTGGAAGCGGCAAGCAAGGCGAGCGGCAACGAAAGCGCAACCGCCAGCGCCGTTCCGGCCACCGACATCGCCAGCGTATCGGCCAGCGGCCTCAGCCAGCTCTTGTACCGCCCGAAATCGGGCGGAAACATTTCGCGTGAAAGCTGTTTGATCGCCGGCCATGCATCGGCGAAGCGGCGAGGATCGAGCAGGCCCGTGAGCGCCATCGCGACAACGATCAGAACGACCATGAGGAGAACTGCGGCCGCGCGCTTGTGTCGTGCCATGCCCTCACGGGCCAGGATGGCGTCGTAGGCCGAGGGGGTGAAGTAGCTCATCCCTTGAGCTTCGAAAGATCGAGATCGAGCAGTTTCGCGGTCTCGCGCAAGATGTCATAGGCATGGTCGTCAGTTGCCACAAATCCCTCCGCCCGAAAAGTCTTCAGGATCTCCTTGTCGTTGAGTTCAAGAAAGGCCTTCCTGATCGAGGCCTTCAATTCGGGTGCGAGATATCCCTGCATGACGATCGGATAGTTCGGAATCGGATCGCTTTCCGCCAGCACGATCACCTTGTCGCCGTCTATCGAGCCCTTGGCGACCAGCGATTTGAAAATCTCCTGGCTGAGCCCGCCTGCCTGGACCTGACCGGACTGTACGGCACGTGCCACCGCATCATGGGCGCCGAGGAGGACGTACTTGTAGTCGGTACCGCCCAGCATGCCGTTGCGTGCGAGCAGCGCGCGCGGGATCAGATGGCTCGAGGTCGAGGCGAAGTCGCCATAGCCCACCATCTTTCCCCTGATGTCGGCGAGCGACTTCACCGGACCATCAACGCGCGCGATGATGACGCTCTTATATGTCGGCGAGCCCTTTGAAACGCCCACGGCGAAAGGCTCGATGTCGGGACCCTTCGACTTGGCCAGCACGTAGGAGAGTGGCCCGAAATAAGCGACCTCGATGCGGCCGAACCGCATCGCCTCGATCATCGACGAGTAATCGGTCGTGACGACGAGTTCGATGTCCTTGCCGAGCGCGCGCTCGAGATATTTCTTCAAGGGCAGCGCGTTCTGAATGATGCTGGACGCATTCTCATCGGGAAGGAGTGCCACGCGAATGCTGGCGGGATCGGCCGCCGGTTGAGCCCTGGCCCTGCTAGCGAGCGCGAGAGCCAGTCCGCCGATTGCGCTGGCGAAGAGAAAATTTCTGCGGCCTATCAGCTGATCCATTGGTCAATTCCATTGTTGTCGCTTAGGCGTCTGGGAGAGGCTCGTAAGGTAGATTCCGTCGAGCGTTGTCTGGCCCAGCTGCGATACCGAGCCGTCAAAGACGATGCGGCCGTTCACCAGGCCGATCACACGATCCGCAAAGCGGCGGGCTAGGTCGACCTGGTGGAGGCTTACGATCGCGGTAATGCCATCTTCGCGGCAGATGCGATGAAGGTCGGCCAGCACTTTCTCGCCTGTCGCCGGGTCGAGACTTGCCACTGGTTCGTCCGCCAAAACGATCTGCGGCCGCTGCGCCATCGCCCGCGCAATGCCGATCCGTTGCTGCTGGCCGCCAGATAGCTTGTCGGCCCGATCAAGGGCGCGCTCGATGAGGCCGACCCGTTCGAGCGATTGCAGGGCCACAATGCGATCAGACCGAGGCAGCGGAAAAAGGGATCGAAAGGTACCATGCGCGCCGATGCGGCCAATCATGACGTTTTGCAGCGCCGTCAGGCGGTCGATCAGATGGTGCTGTTGGAAAATCATTCCCGTTCGCATGCGGTGTTCGCGCAGCGTGCGGCCGCTTTGAAAGATCGAGCCCCATCCTTCGATGGTGATATCGCCCTGTGTTGGTCTCACCAAGCCGTTCAGGCATCGCAGCAGCGTCGATTTGCCGGCTCCTGATGGGCCGAGCAGCACAAGGAATTGACCCTTTGGGACGGTGATACTGGTCGGCAACACCGCTCTGACGCCATTCGGATAAATCAGTGCGACCTCGTGCAAGCGCAGCATCGACAGTTTCCCAAGCTCCAGATCGGGTCGCCCCGCTCTATTATGGCTGTGATCGCTATTTCCGAACGGATAGCGACGATGTTCGGGAAATTCGATTATCAATCGTGAATGACAGGCAGATGACATTGGCGTCGCCGCTAAGGCGAAGGCCGTGCCTACCTGCAATGATATCCCTAGGAACGCTAGTCTACGGCTTCGCCGGATGGATAAAGGCCCAGGGGCTGACTTCAGAATCCCGGGGCACCTCGACGTCGATCAGGTATGGTCCGCCATCTGCCAGCGCCCTCTCCAGCGCTGGGCGAAACCCTTCCGGCGAAGTCACGCGCACCGCGCTGAGGCCAAAGGATTCCGCAAGCTTGACGAAATCCGGATTGACCAGATCGGCCGCCACGACGCGGCCATCGAAGTGCTCGCGCTGATCGCGCCGCACATTGCCGTAAGCATTGTTGTTGAACACCAGCACGATGACGGCGATGTTGAACTGGACCGCGGTTGCGAGTTCCTGCACCGCGAACATGAAGCCGCCATCCCCGGTGATCGCGACCACGGGCCGATCCGGATGCGCGACCTTGGCACCGAGCGCCGTGGGAAAGCCGGAGCCGAGCGTGCCTTGATAACCCGACGTGATGAAGGTCCGCGGCTCGTAAATCGGAAAACCGTACCAGGACGCAAAGCCCACTTGCGACAATTCATCGGTCACAATGGCGTTCGCCGGCAGCACCTCGCGCAGAATGTTCAGATAAGCCATCTGCGGCTGGATCTCTTGTATTTGCTTCAGCGCGGCAGCGGAGGCTTCGCGGATCGCGGCGCGACGGCCGCTGGATTTCTTGTAGCCGCGCTTGCGAACCGCCGCCAGAAGCTCCGTCGCGCCGGCCTGCGCGTCCGAAATCACCGCTGCATCCGGCGGATATCTTCGCATTTCCGCGGGATCGATATCGATGCGAACGCACTTCAGCCCGTCCGGGCGATACGGCCAGCGCGTCATGGTCGGCAATTCCAGCCGCGTCCCGATCCCGATCATCAGATCGGTGTGCGGCCACAAGCGATAGGCCGCTGCCATCGTCAGTCCGAGCTCATGGGTGTTGGAGACGATGCCGCGGCCGCTGCGGAACGCCACCACCGGCGCATCGATCAGTTCGGCAAGCTCGAGAATTTCATCGCGCGCGTGAATGGCCCCGCTGCCGACGAAGATCATCGGCGTCTTGCTCGCGGCGATCAAGACGGCGGCTGATTTGATCCGGTCCGGATCAGGTTGTGGTGCCGGAAAAAGAGGAAACATTTTTGCCGGGCCCGTTTCCGCGCGTTCGGTGAAAACGTCCCAGGGCATTTCCAACGAGGCCGGGCCTTTTCGTCCCGACAGCATTTCGCAAAACGCGCGGGAGACCGCCAGCGGCGCCTGGCCCGGATATTCGATGCGGTCGGCCCATTTCACAAACGTGCGCAGCGTGGCGAGTTGATCCGGCATTTCGTGAAGATGGCCACGCCCCTTGCCGAGGAATGCTTTTGGCACCTGTCCGGTGAGACAGAGCACCGGTTCGTTGCAGCCGAACGCCGTCAACAAGGCGGCACCGGCATTGAGCACGCCGGGCCCGGGCACGACGCTGAACACGCCGACCCGCCCGGTCGATCGGGCATAGCCGAATGCCATATAGCCGCAGGCCTGCTCGTGACGTGCGCCAATGACTTTCAGCTGCGCCTGCTGGAACGCGTCGAACAGTCCGTAGATTTGCGCGCCCGGCAGGCCGAACACGGTATCGACCCCATGCGTAACCAGACCGCTGACGATGGCTTCGCCGCCGGAACTCAAGGTCATGACAGGATCCAATCTTGTACGGGCATCACGCGGTCTCATCGATCATGTCGTTAACGAAGGTGGCAATGAGGACATGCGCTGCGCTGCCCAGTGCCGTGATTCAGCTACCTGAACCGGGCCTCATGCCCTTGGCCTTGATGGTCGAAGCGGCCGCAGGCGACTTGAGGAAGTCGATGAAGGCCTGCGCGGCAGCAGGCTCCTTTGCTTCAAGCGCGACCGCAGCCGGGAAAATCAGCTCCTGCTGCACTTCGGCGGGAAATGGTCCGACGATCTCGACCCCCGGCGCGGTCAATACGTTGTTCACGAACACCGCAAGCTCCGCATCACCCTTGACGACGGCCGGGACGATCTGCGTCGGCTGGTCCTGCGCCACGGTTTTGGCCCTCATCGCCTCATCGATGCCGAGGCGATCGAACACCTTCAGGATATAGGCGCCGGCGGCGCTCGCCGGCAGAAAGGTGATGGATTTTGCGTCGAGCAGCGTTTTCCTGAAGGCGGCCAGCGTGCTGATATCGGGCTTTGGCGCCCCCTCGCGCACCGCTACGCCATAGCCGACGCGGGCGAACTCGGTTTGCGTCCGAAACCGGGTGTTCGCCGTTTCGTCCTTGAAGACGTCGATGGGAACGACACCCATGTCGAAGGGATCACCCGAGGTCGCAAGCCTGATCAAGTTGGGGGTGGTATCGAAGTGAATATCGAGCTTGTGGCCGGAGGCACGCTCGAATTGAGGACCGAGTTCCGTCAACACGCTTCTGAGCGAACCGCCCGCGAGCACCTTCAACTCGGCGGCGTGAAGCTCACCCGTGGATGACAAAACCGGCACAAGACCCAGCATCGAGGCCGCCGCGACCAGCAAAGACATTTTCATGAGGTCTCCGTATTTCAATCGGTGACTGTGACATCGGCGACAAACTGCGGCTCACGCACAGCCTGCCCTGGAAATGGCGAACCCTGCTCGAACCAGGAGCGCGGGGCCGGTGCGCCCCATAGCGTTTGCCGGCGCGGATCCTTCAACGACCAGCGCATCGGCGCATGGTCGTGATCGCCGGTGAAGTAATCGCTGGTGTAGAGCTCGAGCCGGTGTCCGTCGGGATCCCTGACATAGAGAAAAAACGCGTTGGAAATGCCGTGCCGGCCGGGACCGCGCTCGATGTTCTCAAGATAGCCGCTCGAGGCCATCACGTCGCACAGATGCAGGATATTCATCGCACCCGGCACCCAATAGGCGAAGTGGTGCAGGCGAGGGCCCTTGCCATTGGTGAGGGCGAAATCATGGACGTTGCCCTTGCGATGCAACCAGGCAGCGGCGATCCGGCCCTGCGGTCCGTCCTCCTCGGCGTATTCGGTCAGGCGGAAGCCGAGCCGTGCATAGAAGTCGAGGGTGTCCTGCACCTCGGCGGCGAAGACATTGAAGTGATCCAGCCGTTGCGGATGAGCGCCCCTGTAGAGGTCGTAGCGTCGCAAGAGGTGCGGTCGCTTCTCCATCGATGCATAAAGTTCGACCTCAAAGCCGAAGGGATCGGAAAATTGCAACGTGCGGCCCTGAAACGGCCGCTCGGCAAACGTATGGACGATGCCGTTTTCCGAAAAGAATGATGCCGCCTTGTCGAGGTCTCCTTCGTCGCCGACCTTGAAGCCCAGTCGATTGCAGGCGGGCTCTGTGGCTTTGCGCAGCACCAGGGAGTGATGCTGCAGCTCCTCGCTGCCGCGCAAATAGATCGCCTGATCGTTCCGATCCTCGACGTGAAGGCCGATTGTCCTTTCGTAGAACTCGCGGCTGGCGTTCAGGTTCACGACGTCGAGCACGGCGTGGCTGCATCTGACGATGTTGAAAGGCGGATCGAGGATGTGGCTCGGCACGGGCATGCGGTGATTCCTAAGTCTGGCTCGGCTCGGCCTTCACCTTCAAAGCGCCGTGGATGTTATTGCGTTTCCAGCTGGTTTCCTTGTCATTGATCTGCATGTCGAACGACAGCGCCAATGACGTGGAGGCAAACACCGCATCGAGGTGATCGGAAAGGGCGCGGAAAATATCTTCGCCGGCCCTTTGCCGGGTGACGAGATCGCGACCCTCCCCAAGCCGCAGCACCATGTCCAGAAAGCCGTGATGCGAATCCCCGTCGGCGATGGCGTAGTGCTCGCAACGGATAGCGCGGACGCGAATGCCGCCGAGCGGGAAAATGCCGGTTTCGACCGCCGCCCTGCGGACTACCTCGACGACCTCTGCCATATCCAGACGGGAATCGAGATTGGCGGAGTATTGAATCGTGAAATGCGGCATGTCAGGACCAGTCAAACGATTCTGCGGCGTGCATCAGGCCTCGCCGCGCTGGAAAAGCATAGCCCACGCATCTCGTTTGGGCACCACCGCAAGGGGCACTGCTGCACGTTCACTTACGCGCACAAGCAATGCGCAATAGCAGTCGTCTCCTGCACGGACATGCCGTAGACAGGTTCGCGGTTTTTCGCTCAAAGCATGAGAAGCTGAGAAGGCCGACGTAAGGGCCCAGGGAGGAATGGATGAAGTTTACGCGGCGCTATGACCCGCGTCGATTGCAGGTATTATGACACCCTTTAGCATCGACAGTGCCCGTGCGCAATCCGCGATCATCAAACCAAGAAGACGAGCCACCAGCCCATGGTCACACTCCGCCTTTCCAATCTGATCGATTTTGTTGCCGACGTTTTCAGCCACGCCGATTCCTGGCCGGAGGAAGCGCGACGCATTGCAACCTATCTGACCACTGCCAATCTCACCGGACATGACAGCCATGGCGTGATCCGCGTTCCCGTCTATATCCGTTGGAAGAAGATGGGCTCCGTCGTTCCGAACCAGACCGCGGAGGTCGTCGTCGATACGCCTTCGCTCGCGGTGGTCGACGGCAAGTTCGGTTACGGGCAGACCGTCGCGCCACAGGCGGTGAAGATCGGGATCGAAAAATGCAAGGCATCGGGGCTGGCCGCGGTCGCGCTGCGCAACGCAGGCCATATCGGTCGGGTCGGCGACTGGGCGGAAATGGCGGCGGCCGAGGGCCTGGTGTCGATCCATTTCGTCAATGCGGCCGGTTCGGTGCTGGTCGCGCCATTCGGCGGCGTCGAGCGGCGGCTTTCCACCGCGCCTTATTGCGTCGGCATTCCCCGCCGCGGGCAGGGGCCGGTGGTGCTGGATTTCGCGACCTCGATCGTGGCCGAAGGCAAGGTGCTGGTCGCAAGCCGCGGCGGCAAGAAGCTGCCGAAGGGCGCGCTGATCGATCTCGACGGCAGACTGAGCGAAAACCCGGCCGTATTGTATGGACCCCATGAAGCAGACGGACCGCGCGACCACAGCAAGGGCAAGGGCGCGATCCGCGCCTTTGGCGAGCACAAGGGCTCGGGCCTTGCGCTGATCTGCGAATTGCTTGGCGGCGCGCTGACCGGAACGGGCGCGACCGGACCGAACCGGCGCTTCGCCAATGGCATGTTTGCCGTCTATGTCGACCCAAAAATCGTCGACCCCGCGAACATTTTCGACGGCGAGATGTCGCGCTACATCAACTATTTCAAGGACACCAAGCCGGCAGCAGGCGTGGATGCCGTGTTGATCCCGGGCGAGCCGGAGGCAAAAATGCGTGCCGAGCGCTTAAAAAACGGCGTGCCCTTGCCCGACGACACCTGGGCCGCGATCGTGAGTACCGCGCGCGAGGTCGGGGTGAGCGAGGCAAGCATCCAGAGGGCAACCGTTTAAATGCGAAGGAAAAATCATGGCGAATAAAGTCAAGGAGATATGGGCGCAGGGCAAGGTCGTGGTGAATGCCTGGCTTGCGATTCCCTCGGGATTTTCGGCCGAGGTCATCGCGCAATGCGGCTTCGACAGCGTCACGGTGGACATGCAGCACGGCGTGCAGGACTATTTGTCGATGGTGCAATGCTTCCAGGCGATGCATGGCCATCCGGTAACGCCGATGGTGCGGGTGCCGTGGAACGAGCCCGGCATCATCGGCAAGGTGCTCGATGGCGGCGCCTATGGCGTGATCTGCCCGATGATCAACACCAAAGAGGAAGCCGAGAACCTCGTCGCTTACAGCAAATACCCGCCCCGCGGAACGCGTTCGAACGGCCCGATCCGTGCGGGCCTGTATGGCACCGCTGGCACGTATCAGAAGACGGCGAACGAGGAAACCGTGTTGCTGCCGATGATGGAAACCAAAACCGCCATCGAAAACATGGAATCGATCCTCGACGTCGAAGGCATCGACGGCGTCTATATCGGCCCTTCCGATCTCGGCTTCTCCTATGGTCTCGTCCCCAAGCTCGACCGCGAGGAACCGGAAATCCTGAAAATCTACGAGAAAATCGTGAAAGAGTGCGGCAAGCGCGGCCTTAATCCCGGCATCCACTGCAGCGGCGCCGACGGTGCGCTGCGCGCGATCAATATGGGCTTTAAGCTCGTGACGTTGTTCAACGACAGCGGCTTGATGGCGACCTATGCGAGGCAGCAGGTCGGAAAGACCCGCAGCGAGTCAAACGGCAAGGCGTAGCTTACTTCTCCCTCGCCCCGCTCTTGCGGGGAGAGGGTTGGGGTGAGGGGCCCTTACCGGGCGACGTGCTGTTCGAAGTGAGTTGACGGCTCGCCCCTCACCCGGATCGCACTGACGATGCTATCGCATCGCCATGGCGATCCGACCTCTCCCCGTAAGAACGGGGAGAGGTGACAAATTTAAAGGAGATATCAGAATGACCCCGGCACCCGTCATTCGCCTGCACCCCGATGATGGCGTGCTGATCGCGCGTTCCAGCCTTCCGCCGGGCATGGTCGTGGCGGACGGGGTGACCACCGCGGAACGGATTCCTGCTGGCCACAAGGTTGCGATCCGCGCCATTGCGGTCGGCGAACCGATCCGCCGCTACGGCCAGATCATCGGCTTTGCGACCGCACCGATTGTGCCGGGCCAGCACGTTCACACGCAAAATTGCGGCATGGGCGATTTCGCCAAGGACTACGCGTTCGGCGTCGATGTGAAGCCGGTGCCCAATTTCGATCTGCCCGCGACCTTCGAGGGCATCCGCCGCCCGGACGGGCGGGTCGCGACCCGCAACTATATCGGCATCCTCACCTCGGTGAATTGCAGCGCCCACGTCGCGGGTCTCGTCGCCGACGTCTTCAGGAAAAATCCGTTTACCGGCGAAAATCCGCTGGCCGATTTTCCCAATGTCGATGGGGTCGTCGCGCTCACGCACAAGACCGGGTGCGGCATGACCCAGGACGAGCCGCTGGCACTGCTGCGCCGCACGCTCGGCGGATATGCGCGGCACGCCAATTTCGCCGCCGTCGTGGTTCTGGGTCTCGGCTGCGAGGTCAACCAGATCGGCGGGTTGATGCAGGAACAGAAGCTCGCCGGGCGCCTGCGCGAACTCGAAATTCAGCAAATCGGCGGCACCCGAAAGACGGTCGAAGCCGGTGTTGCCTTTGTGCGCGAAGCACTCACTGACGCCAACAAGGTCAGGCGCGAGGCTGTCGCGGCGAGCGAGTTGACGGTCGCGCTGCAATGCGGCGGCTCCGACGGTTATTCCGGCGTCTCCGCCAATCCGGCGCTGGGGGCAGCGAGCGATCTTTTGGTGCGCCACGGCGGCACAGTCATTCTCTCCGAGACGCCGGAGACCTACGGCGCCGAACATCTCTTGACGCGGCGCGCGGTCAGCCGCGAGGTCGGCGAGAAGCTGGTGGCGCTGATGCGCTGGTGGGAGGAATATACCGCACGCGAAGGCGCCGAGATGAACGCCAATCCCAGCCCGGGCAACAAGGCCGGCGGCCTCACCACGATTCTGGAAAAATCGCTCGGCGCGATGGCGAAGGCCGGCAGCACCAATCTCGTCGAGGTCCTCAACTATGCGGAAGCAGTCACCAAGAAGGGTTTCGTCTTCATGGACACGCCCGGCTACGACCCCGTGGCGGCGACGGGGCAGGTCGCCGGGGGCGCCAACCTCGTCTGCTTCACAACCGGGCGCGGCAGCGTGTTCGGCTGCAAGCCTGCTCCCTCGATCAAGCTTGCGACCAACACGCCGATGTACAGGCGCATGGAAGACGACATGGACGTCAATTGCGGCACCATTCTCGACGGCGAGGAGACCGTGCAGCAATGCGGCCAGCGCATTTTCGATCTGATGCTCAGGACCGCCTCGGGACAGCCGACCAAAAGCGAGAGTTTTGATTTCGGTGGCGCCGAATTTGCCCCCTGGGTACTCGGGGCGACGATGTAGGGCCCATTGTCGTCCCGGCGAACGAAGGGACCCATACCGCGTGATCTATCGGGTAGACACCGCGATAGACACCTTTTTGAAACAATGCGTAGGATGGGTTGAGCCCTTTCGCGAAACCCATCATCTCTGCAAATTTTAATCGATGGGTATCGCTTCGCTCCACCCATCCTACGCGCTGCGATGGTGACGAATACTCTGGTTTTATTTCCGCTTTCGGCGGCGGGCAGACATGGGTGGACTCGCTGCCGGCTCGACCCGCTCGCAAATGACCCAAAGCGGACTCAGCGGCTTGCCGCCGTCTGCACCTGCAATTGGTCTCTTACGAGGAAACGAGCCTTAAGCCTTGAGGTCCGTGATCCGCATGATCGCGACCGCGTTCCCATCGTTGTACGCCTGCTCTTTTGTGTCCTTGTTGCAGGTCCAGACAAAATTCTTCTTGGCCGTAAAGATTTTTCCCTCTTGCTCGATCCGAAGCTCCCCCTCCGGGATGTGGCAGATCATGGCATTCATCATCGGGGGGCCGGCCGTCTTCGATCCCGGCTGCATAATGACATCACGCATTGAGACGGTCTTAAAACCTGGGATGATGGATGGAGTTTCGCCATCGTAAGCACGCACCACGACACCTGGCCACGGCGCCGTGTCCTTGTAGCCCGTGGTTTGAGCAGCGACTGGCTTCATCATGGCCGCCGAAGCCGCTGCCAACCCGATTCCCAATGCTGACCTTCGATCGATCTTGTTCATCGCTCTTCTCCTGAGGCCGCGCAACGCGCCGCCGTGCAAGCGGCGGGCGCCTTTCGTGGAATATGAGTGGTGGTAAGAACCGAAAAAAGCGTCGGTCCCTTAAGAGGGCATGCCCGCCGATGGCATCCGGTGCTTCTCGTTCGCCCCGGACGGCGATTTCGGCTGTCCCGTTTCAAGGGCAACTACATTATACGCGACCTGACGCACCTGAGAAGCAGCATCAAAAATGCACAATGTCTCAAATTCGTTAGAGCATGAAGACACGTTGCGATTGCGCAGGCCGAGGTCCGAGTTTGGACCCAACTCGGACATCATGTCGCAGCCCCCCGGAGTGCCGCGTGCTAGTTTAGCGCGACTTGCACTGGGAGGCCGATATGAGGCCGCGTGCATTTCTATTCGGCATCGCCTTCGCATTGGCCCAGGCTCTTCTGTCGTTCGCCGACGCCCAACAAGCGGACAAAATGCCCAGCGTCGGCGTGCTCTTGACTTCGCCTTTGACCTCGCCGCACTACCAGGCGTTCCTCCAGGGTCTCCAAGATCTTGGATATGTTGAGGACAAGAACATCGTAGTCGTCGCCAAATCGGGGGAAGGCGATCCCAATCGCTTTCCGCATTTTGCGCGTGAGCTTGTCCGGCTCAATGTGAACGTGATGGTCGCCGGGGGCGATCAAGGGTTGCGCGCGGCAAAAGAGGCGACGGGCACGATACCGATACCAATCGTTGCGGTGGCCTGCGATCCGCTCGACAGTCTTGTCGTGAGCATAGCTCGACCCGGAGGTAAGGCCACCGGATTGACCTGTATCTCTTCAGAGTTGGCGGGTAAGCGGCTGCAGTTGCTCAAGGAGCTTTTGTCACCTCTAACCCGCGTGGCGATCCTGTACAACCCGGACGACCGGAATAAACCGTGGGAGTACAAGCAAAGTCAGGAAGCCGCCGACAAGCTGAAGCTGACATTGCGCGCCTACGAGGCACGTTCGTCGGTCGAGATTGATGAAGCGTTCACCCGCATAGTAGACGACCATACGCAGGCCCTGATCATTTTCTCCGATGGACTCACCACCGCTCACCAAAAAAAGCTGGCCGACCTCGCGTTGGCGTACAGACTTCCTGCGATGTTTGGCTTCCGAGAATTCACCGAAATGGGCGGACTTGTCTCCTACGGTGCGAGCAATACTGCAATGTGGCGACGAGCTGCTTCGTACGTGGACAGGTTCCAGCCCTGGCGACCTACCGATTGAACAGCCCACGCGGTTCGAGCTTGTCGTAAATCTTAAAACCGCCGAGGCACTCGGCCTCGAAATCCCACCAAACGTCCTCGCCCGTGCCGACGATGTGATCGAATAAGATCGATGCCATTTGCTGCGGTGCATGAGTCGGAAATGGCCCATCGCGTCATTTCGCTGCCGTGCGAAATTTTGTCGTTATCGGGGAATAGCGGACCTACGTCCGTAGGGCGGGTTTGAGACATCCTTGAGCCAACGGGGATTGCTTCGTCGCTTGCGCTCGCAATGACGGCGGATGCGTGCGTTGACGCACCTCGCCTCCGCGAGCACGGGTTCACAGACCAGGAGAGGCGAGTTCCTCGATGCGCTCGGCGAGGGCGCGTCGAGGCGCGCGCGAATGCGCTGACGGTACTTGCGGAAACATCCGGAGCACGATTGGCCAGTGCATGCTTGCCATGCGCAAATTGCCCGTCGTGCCAATCTGTCGCAATCCGTCGGCATTGCCGTTACTCCCAAATCAGCGGCAGATTTCGCCGCGTCCCGCCTCGACAACAGGGGCGTACGCGTCGTCACGGACGTTGGGCGGGATGCGGTGGACGCTTCGGGTGCGAGAAGACGAACGCACTTGTAAGCGGACGGTGAAGGCGTGTGGTACCAGTGCCGCCGATTTGAAGTTCCTGCTGAGGTTGCCGCGAGTTTGTTACAGGAACTTCAAATCGAAAGCGGCAGTGGCAAATCAGATTTGCTAGTGCCCTTTGCTTTCCGAAGTTCGTGAAAGGTGAGGCCGAAATGGTGCACGAACTTCGGAAAGCGGGCACTAGTCGCCCCGACGCTGGCGTCAAGTTCTTAAGAAGCTAACGCTTCTCAGGGATGACGGAGGCAACAAAGCCCGGTCTCCGGGGAGAGCGCGCTATAAGCCGTTAAAACCATTGCGCGGGGAATGCCGGGTGAACCGGTGTGACCGTGGTGACTACGCTCGTATGCTCATTTTATTTGGCATGCGAGGCTGCGGGCGCATTGAGCGCCCGGCATTCCCTGCGCCCTCTGCTTGCGGAGGGACAATGTTCAATGTTCGTGGATGTCTCGGGCGCAATCGCGCGGCGAGAACGCAAAGGCGCGTGGTGACCCTTTCACGATTTCAATCCACAACTCAAGCTGTCATCGCCCGGCATCGCCGTCCGAAGGACGGCGTCGCTTCCGCTCGCCTATGGCCGGGCGACCCAGTATTACAGAGACGCTAGTGATAGGACCGAGAAGCCGCAGCGTACCGGATACCCCGCATGCGCGGGGTATGACAATCGTACCTGGAACAGCGAAGCCCGCCACCTCGATCAGCACCCGCTGCCCGTTGTTAGTGCTTGATCCCCACAGATAGCGGTGTTCTGCTTAAAAAGGCCGCTGGAGCATTCCCTGTCGTGTCGATCTTCATCGCACTGCACCACGTCACGCATTACAGATACGACCGTCCGATCGACCTCGGTCCGCAAACCATCCGGCTGCGCCCGGCCCCCCACACGCGCACACCGATCCTGAGCTATTCGCTCAAGGTTACGCCCTCCAATCATTTCGTGAACTGGCAGCAGGATCCGCAGGGCAATTGGCTCGCCCGCTTTGTGTTTCCCGAGAAAGCCAGCGAGCTGAAGATTGAGGTCGATTTCACGGCACAGATGACCGTGATCAACCCGTTCGATTTTTTTGTCGAACCTTACGCCGACAGTTTTCCGTTCCAGTATAGCACCGACCTCAAGACCGAGCTTGCGCCTTACCTCGCAACCATCGAGCCAGGGCCGCGGTTTGCCGCCTATCTTGCGGGCATCAAGCGGGAAGCGACCAGCACCGTCAGTTTTCTGGTCGATCTCAACGCCGAACTGCAGAGAAAAATTCGCTACGTCGTCAGGATGCAATCGGGAATTCAGACGCCCGAAGAAACGCTTGCCTCTTGCGCCGGCTCCTGCCGTGACTCGGCGTGGCTGTTGATCCAGATCTTGCGGCACCTTGGGCTCGCGGCACGTTTCGTCTCGGGCTACCTCATTCAGCTGCGCCCCGACATCGACCCGGTCGAGGGGCCGGTTGAGGTCAGCAACGATTTTACCGATCTGCATGCCTGGGCCGAGGTCTACCTGCCGGGCGCCGGCTGGATCGGATTCGACGTCACCTCCGGCATGCTGACGGGCGAAGGACATATCCCGGTCGCCGCCACACCGCATTACCGGACCGCTGCACCGATCAGCGGCGCGGTCGGCGCCGCCAATGTCGAATTCTCCTTCGACATGAGCGTCAGGCGAATTCGAGAGGCGCCGCGGATCACCCGTCCGTTCTCGGACGAATCCTGGGAACGCCTCGACAAGCTCGGGGAACAGGTCGACGCCGACCTCAAGGCAAATGATGTGCGATTGACGATGGGCGGCGAGCCGACCTTCGTTTCCATCGACGATATGGAATCTGCCGAATGGAATATCGCTGCGGTCGGTCCGAGCAAGCGCGGCTTTGCCGATCATCTGATCCGAAAGTTGCGGAGCCGTTTTGCGCCCGGTGGCCTGCTGCATTACGGGCAGGGCAAATGGTATCCGGGCGAAAGCCTGCCGCGATGGGCGTTTGGCCTCTACTGGCGCAGGGACGGCGTGCCGATCTGGAAAAACTCCGACCTGATTGCCGATGTCGAAGGGGCGCATGAGGCGCACATCGAAGAGGCGGAGCAATTCGCGGAAGGCACCGCGAAACGGCTTGGGCTTGATTCCGATTTCGTCATCCCAGCGTTCGAGGACCCGGGCTACTGGCTGAAAAAGGAAGCGAGCCTGCCGCCGAATGTGGAACCCGCCGATTCCAGATTGTCCGATCCGGAAGAGCGCGCGCGGATGGCGCGAGTGTTCGATCAGGGGTTGGACACGCCGAAGGGTTTTGTTTTGCCGATCCAGCGCTGGAATGCGGACGCGGGGCGTTGGAAAAGCGAACGCTGGAAGCTGCGCCGCGGCAACCTGATCCTCTCACCCGGCGATTCCCCGCTCGGCTATCGCTTGCCGCTCGCTTCCCTGCCTCATATCCCATCCGACCAATATCCCTACATCGTCGAACAGGATCCGCTTGAGCCCCGCCGAGAGCTGCCCGTGTTCGAGGCATCCCATTCGCCAAGCGCGCCGCATGGGCAGCTGCAAGAACAGAAAGTAGGGCGCGGCGGCGTTCGCACCGCGATCTCGATCGAGATCCGCGATGGCGTGCTGTGCGCCTTCATGCCGCCGGTCGAGAGACTGGAAGACTATCTGGAACTCATCGCTGCAGTGGAAGCGACCGCCGAGGAAATGCAGATCAAGGTGCATGTCGAGGGTTACCCGCCGCCCTTCGACCCGCGCCTCGATGTGATCAAGGTGACGCCTGATCCCGGCGTCATCGAGGTCAACATCCAGCCTTCCACCAGCTGGCGCGAGGCGGTCGATATCACGCTTGGACTTTACGAAGATGCCGCAAAGGTGCGGTTGGGAGCCAACCGTTTCCTGATCGATGGCCGTCACACCGGCACCGGTGGCGGCAATCATGTCGTGGTCGGCGGCTTAACGCCCGCGGACTCGCCATTCCTGCGCCGCCCCGATCTTTTGAAAAGCCTGGTGCTGTACTGGCAGCGGCATCCCTCGCTGTCATATCTGTTCTCGGGCATGTTCATCGGCCCGACCAGCCAGGCGCCGCGGATCGACGAAGCCCGGCATGACAGTCTTTATGAACTCGAGATCGCGCTCGCCCACGTGCCGCCGCCGGAAATCAAGGCTCCCTTATGGCTGGTGGACCGCCTGTTCCGGCATATCCTTGTCGACATCACCGGCAACACCCACCGCGCCGAGATTTGCATCGACAAGCTCTATTCGCCCGATGGCGCCATGGGCCGGCTGGGCCTGGTCGAATTTCGCGCGCTCGAGATGCCGCCGGATCCGCGCATGTCACTGGCGCAGCAGCTTTTGATACGCGCCTTGATCGCTAGATTTTGGCGCGAGCCGCTGAACGGGAAATTCGTGCGCTGGGGCACGACGCTGCACGATCGCTTCACGCTGCCGCATTTCCTTTGGCAGGATTTTCTGGATGTGCTCGCCGAGCTGAAGCAGTCCGGTTACGGATTTTCGCCGGACTGGTACGCCGCGCAGCTCGAATTCCGCTTCCCCGTGTTGGGCCGGGTGCATCACGGCGGCGTCTCGCTTGAAATCCGCCAGGCGCTCGAGCCCTGGCATGTGCTCGGCGAAGAGGGCTCTGGCGGTGGCACGGTGCGCTATGTCGATTCCTCGATCGAGCGGTTGCAGGTCAAGGCTGGCGGCTTTGTCGAAGGCCGTCATGTCATTACCTGCAACGGCAGGCGAATGCCGATGACCGAAACCGGCCGTTCGGGCGAGGCGGTCGCAGCCGTCCGCTTCAAGGCCTGGCAACCAGCCTCGGGATTGCATCCGACCATCCCCGTCCATGCGCCCCTGACATTTGATCTGATCGACACCTGGAACGGCCGCTCACTCGGCGGCTGCGTCTACCACGTCGCGCACCCGGGCGGGCGCAATTACGACACCAAGCCGGTCAACTCCTATGAGGCAGAGGCGCGGCGGCTCGCCCGCTTTCAGGATCATGGCCATACCCCCGGCAGGATCGAAGCGCCGCGCGAGGAGCGCACAAGTGAATTCCCCTTGACCCTCGACTTGAGGACGCCACTCATCCATTGAGTGGAGGGGCGCGCGCGAGGAGAGTCGCGGGATGACAGAACACGCCGGCCGGGAAAACGGACAAGGCGGCAAAACGCGTCCGGCAAACCGGCGCGTCGCCCAGTGGATGCGCGACTACGCGCGACTGCCGGGAACTCCCGATGAATACATCGCAGAAGACGGCGCACCTCGCGCGGTCTGGAGCCGCTTCTTCGACGCATTCGCCACGCTGACGCCGGCGGAGATCGAGCGGCGCTTCTCCGCGGCTGATCGTCATCTGCGGGAAGCCGGCGTGAGCTATCGCGCCCCCGGCGAGACCTTAGACCGGATCTGGCCGTTGAGCCATCTGCCGCTCCTGATTGACGATGCCGAATGGCGGCAGCTTTCAGCCGGAATCGCGCAGCGTGCCCAGTTGCTCGAACTTATTCTCGGCGACCTCTATGGCGAGGGCCGATTGGTCGCCGAAGGCGCGATACCGGCCGCAGCGATTGCCGGCAGCGCGGAATATCTGCGCGCGGTTTGCGGAATCAAACCGCCCGGAGGGCGATATCTTGGTCTCTATGCCGCCGACGTCGGCCGTGGGCCCGACGGGCGCTGGTGGGTGCTTGGCGACAGGACCCAGGCGCCGTCGGGTGCGGGGTATGCACTGGAGAACCGGCTGGTGCTGTCGCGCGCCTTCGCAACCCTCTACAAGTCGATGAATGTGGAGCGACTTGCGCCATTCTTCGAGGCGTTCCGCGACGCCTTGCGCGCCAGCGCCGACCGCGACGAGCCGCGCATCGGACTGTTGACGCCCGGCCAGTTCAGCGAAACCTATTTCGAGCACGCAACGCTTGCGCGCTATCTCGGCTTCTTGCTGGTCGAGGGCGATGACCTCGCCGTCAGCGGCGATCGCATCCATATCCGCACCGTGGCGGGCTTGAAGCGTCTCGACGTGTTGCTCCGCCGGGTCGATTCCAATTTTCTCGATCCGCTTGAACTCGACGCCTCTTCGCAACTCGGCATACCCGGCCTGATCGACGTGCTGCGCAAGAATGGCGTCGTCGTCGCCAACATGCCCGGTTCTGGCGTCATGGAAGCGCGCGCGCTGCTCGGATTCCTGCCAAGCCTCAGCCGGCGTTTGCTGGATCAGGATCTGAAGATGCCGCATATCGCGACGTGGTGGTGCGGACAGGTCTCCGCGCGCGAGGAGGTGCTGTCGCGGCTCGACGAGGTGGCAATCGAAGGTGCTTTCGGCAGAGAGGTTCCTGGATTTACCGGCCACGGCTCCGTGCTTGCCAGCGAGTTGTCGGCGGCCGAACGCGAGCGGCTCAAGAGTGCCATCAACGATCGCGGCATCGACTTCGTTGGCCAGGAGATGGTCCGCCTCTCGACAATGCCGGTATGGGACAAGGGACGGATCACGCCGCGCCCGTTCGTGCTCAGGATTTTTGCTGCCGCAACGCCGCACGGCTGGACCATCATGCCGGGCGGCTTTTGCCGGATCGCCGAGCAACGCGACGCCCGCGCGGTATCGATGGGCGACGGCGCGAGGGCGGCGGACGTCTGGGTGGTTTCCGAGCGCGCAGTGCCGGCGAAGACACTGCTCCCGGCCCTCGAGACGGTGCGGATCAGGCGCATCGCAGGAGTGGTGCCGAGCCGGGCCGCCGACAACCTGTTCTGGCTTGGCCGCTACCTCGAACGAGCCGAGGCGACCTTGCGGCTGGTGCGGGCGCTCGCGACCTCGCTGCGGGATCCGACGAGGGGATCATCGACCGTGCTCCACTCGGTGGAGCGGATTCAGCGGCTTCTCTGGGCGTGGGGTGCGACCTCGCAAACGGCGCGCACGCAACCCGCAAGGGCTGCCGCCGAGGCGCTGCAAGGCGAGGAGAGGTTTGGTTCGGGTTTGTCGCTGGTGCGCTCCGCCCAGCGCACGGCCACCTCGTTGCGCGAACGCCTCTCGCCCGACGCCTGGCAGGTCATCACGGAAATGACTGAGCGTCTTGCCCAGGAGGTTGAAGATGACGACGGCGTCATCAGCGCCGCCGAACTGACCCTGCAGGAGCTGGCGAGTTTCGCAGGGCTGGCGCAGGAAAACATGAACCGTGCCGCCGGCTGGCGGTTCCTCGAAATAGGCCGCCGTGCCGAGCGCGCCATCAACACCGTGCGTTTCGCGCGCCAGTTCGCCTATGAGGATGCCGAGAGCGATGATCTCGACGTTCTGCTCACGCTGGTGGATTGCCAGATCACGTACCGTTCGCGCTATCTCGTCGGTCCGCTGCTCGCGCCCGTGCGCGACCTCGTGGTGCTCGACCCCTACAATCCGCGTTCGGTCGCGTTCCAGGTTCTTGCGTTGAACGAGCACCTCGCCAGCCTGCCGACCCTGAAGGAGGGCGGACTGATCGAACGGCCGCAGCGTCTGGCCGTCGCCTTGCAGGCGGCGCTGACGACCGCGGAGGCCGCGGCCCTGGACGTCAAGACGCTGTTTTCGTTCGAACAGGATTTGCTCAATCTTTCGGATGCCATCGGCTCGCACTACTTCCCGCACGGGCCGAATGCGAGCCGGCCCGAGAAGCTGACGGGTCTTGCGTGATCTACGACATCCGTCACCTCACGAGCTACGCTTACGAAACTCCGGTCAATTTCGCGCGGTGCTCGCTGCGACTGGAGCCGAGAAGCGGCGATGGACAGCAACTGGTCTCGCACACCGTCGACATCAGGCCGCGCCCGACGGAGCGCACGGCGCGGCGAGACTACTTCGGCACGCATACCGAGAGCATCCTGATCGAGACCGCGCATCGCAGCCTTCGCATCGATTCCCGCTCGCGGGTGTCGGTCTTTCGGACCGCTCCGACGCGCGACGCGCATAGTGGCTCCTGGGAAAGCGTCCGCAACGTAGCCTTTGAATCGAGCAGTCTCGGTCCCGCTTCGCCGGTTGGATACGTCTTCGCAAGCCCCCTCGTTCCAGTGCAGCGCCCTGTCTCCTCATACGCGTCGGAAAGCTTTCCGCCGGGCCGCGCTATCCTTGCCGGCGCGGTCGAGCTGATGCATCGAATCCGGAACGATTTCAAATATGACCCGAAGGCGACCGTGGTCTCGACGCCGCTTGAGGAGGTGTTTGAGAAGCGGCACGGCGTTTGCCAGGATTTCGCCCACGTGATGATTGCAGGTTTGCGTGGCCTCGGCTTGCCCGCGGCCTATGTCAGCGGCTATCTGCGCACGATCCCGCCCCCCGGCAAGCCGCGGCTGCAGGGGGCTGATGCAACCCACGCCTGGGTTTCCCTGTGGTGCGGCGAACAGCTTGGCTGGATCGGTTTCGATCCCACCAACGATGTCCTGGTCGAGAACGATCACATCGTCCTGGCAATGGGCCGGGATTTTTCCGACGTTTCGCCGGTCGACGGCATCATCGTGGGCTCGCGCAGGCAGAAGCTTGGCGTTAAAGTCGATGTGCTGCCGGTCGGGTGATCCGCCGGATGCACGGCCTGGATAACGGCCGGTTGCCGGCCCTGATCTTCCTGCCGGCTAATCCGAATCTTAACCATCGCTTTACAATCGTTGCGGAGGAAGGCCGCGCGAGGCCGTCCGTAAGATTCTCCTTAAGCCAGCTAACCTAGGTTCGCAGCCTGCGACCAGGGGGAGAACCCTGGCGAATTCATTTGGGGGAGATCCAAGTCATGTCAGGTGCAAGCAAGAAGTTCAATTCGAACGTGTTCAATCAGATTGTGATGTTCAGCATCGCTGGCCTCTGCGCGACCATCGCGTTGGCGCTGGCTGGTGGTTTTGAGGCGGTGCCCCCCTGGTTCTGACTGGTCCTGCGAACCTCGCCATCCGCACCACCCTTATTGAGACGATTGAGCGCCGGCGCAATCCGGGATCATGCGTTCTTTTCAGGTGCGCTCCGAGGAGCCGGTTGCGTCAGCGATCCGGTGCGGACATGCTCGGCCGTCGAGGCGCTCGCTTAATTGGCTGTGGCGGTCCGCATCGGCTGATTGCCGTCGCTGCCCGCGCGCAGATTGCGGAAGAATTTCTCGACCTCGCGCGACAGAAGCTCGGCGGTGGACGTCAGCTCGCTGGATGCCGACAGGACCGAGGAGGCGGCCTTGTTGGTGTCGCCCATGGCGTCATTGAGCGAGCCGATATTGACCACCAGCGTGGAGTTGCCGTCGGCGGCCAATTGCGCGTTGGCTGAAATCTCGCGCGTGGCGGCATCCTGCTGCTCGACGGCACCGGCGATGTTTGCGGTGACCTCGTTGATTTCGCGCACCGCGGAGCCGATTTCGCGCACCGCATCGACCGCGTTGCGCGTCGACGTCTGGATCATGCTGACGTTCTGGCCGATTTCGGAGGTCGCCTTTGCGGTCTGTCCAGCCAGGGACTTGACCTCGTGCGCCACCACCGCAAAGCCGCGGCCGGCTTCGCCGGCGCGGGCGGCTTCGATCGTGGCGTTGAGCGCGAGAAGGTTGGTT
Organism: Bradyrhizobium sp.; assembly: GCF_035570375.1. Taxonomy (GTDB): domain Bacteria; phylum Pseudomonadota; class Alphaproteobacteria; order Rhizobiales; family Xanthobacteraceae; genus Bradyrhizobium. Next base: position 42,445 of record NZ_DATMLW010000118.1, read on the forward strand.
TGCTCGGCAATGGCCTGGATCAGGTTGAGCACCCCGTCGATACGCTGGGTCGCGGCAGCAAGACTCTCGATTTCGGCGACCGACTTTTCGGTCCGCTGACCGGCCTGTTCGACGACATCAGCGGATTGGCGCACCTGCCGTCCGATTTCCTCGATCGAGGTGGAGAGCTCTTCGGCCGCGCTCGCGACCGCGAAAACATTGCTCGAGGCTTGCTCGGTAGCGGCTGCGGCGGCTGTCGCGCGGCCGCTCGCGTCGGAAGCCAACTTGGCAATGGATTGCGCGGTGCCGCGCATTGCAGAGGCGTTGTCGTTCACCGCACCCAGCACGCTTCCGATCGCGGTGCGGAACGCTTCCACCGAACTTTCGATTTGCCGGGTCCGCTCGTCGCGCGCCCTGGAATCCTGCAGCACCTGCGAATTGAGGTTGCGGTTGCGGTCCATCGCCTCCTGAAAGATCCGGATTGCACGGGCAAGCGCGCCGATTTCGTCTTCGCGATCGGTATGCGGAACCTCTATTCCTTCCGTGCCCTCGGCGACGCGCTTGATGGTCGTTGTAATCGCCGAAAGCGGCCGCGCCACCGAACGGGCGATGATGAAGACTCCGACGCCGACCAGCACCAGCGCCAGGCCGCCGAGACAGGTCAGAAGAAACGCCAATCGCTGATTGAGCTCTGTTTGCTGGGCGATCCGCCTCGATCGCTCGGCATAGACCTTTGAGAGCGTCTCGAGATCGTTGTTGAGAGCGGTCCGCACGCTGCGGTTGGCGTCGTTGTCGCCCCACTCGCGGCCTGCGTCGTGGCCGATCTCGACAGCACGGCGAACCAGTTCCTTGCGGAATTCGACGAACTGTTCGATCCGTTTCTTGAAGACTGAAAACTGCTGGGCGTCGTCCGCCCTGACAATGGATTCCCAGTTCCTGACGACGCCCATGAGTTCGTCGCTGAATTTGTGAATGCCCCCGCCATATTTTTTTATGAGCGCCGGGTCGGTCGACATGTAGATGCCGCGCGATTCCATCACCACGGCATAGACCAGCGAATTGACACGCTCCACGTTCAGCGCGGCCCGGCTCGCGGTCTCGATGGCGTCCGTGAGCTCCGTGCTGGAGCGGGTGTTGTAATCGGACAGCACCGTGATTGCCGCAGTCAGAAGCGCAAACAGCGAGAAGATCGAATAGAGCTTGGTGGCGAGTGAAAGGCGCGAGCCGATCGCAAAGCCGTAGCGTGCGGCAGATTTCATTAACGCTGGCATCCTTGGCCTCTCACAGGAGGCCGGTCAGTGAGCGGTGACGGCTGTCACGAAAAACTATGTAAAATTTTCATGTATAAATTGTTAACCTTTGCCTATCGCCTCGGAAGCCTGCAAGCGCGCGACCGCCGTACATATCTTAGCCTATTTTACCAATTAAATCAGATAGATAGTAGATAGATCGTTGCTGCCTTCTGAAATGAAGGAGCATCAAGCACGAACCTCGGTCGCCGGCTGGCAAGCTGAATGATAGGCTTTTGTGAAGTCATCAGCGGACCACGCTGATCGTCTGGAGCAGACATGGTCTATCGGCACGCCATCGGCAACACGAGCTACGTCTTCGACGACCTTCGCGATCTCCTGGCCAAAGCCACGCCGCCGCGCTCCGGCGACCGCCTTGCCGGGATCGCTGCCGAGAGCGCCGAGCAGATGGTGGCCGCGCGGATTGCCCTTGCCGACGTCCCGCTCCAGCAATTCCTGCGCGAGACCGTCATTCCCTACGAAGATGACGAAGTCACGCGCATGATCCTGGATACCCACGATCGCACAGGCTTTGCGGCGATCTCATCGCTGACGGTCGGATCGTTCCGCGATTGGCTGCTCTCAAGCGCCGCCACGGCCGACGTTCTCAAAAAGACAGCACGCGCCATCACGCCGGAAATGGCCGCGGCGGTCTCGAAGCTGATGCGCAACCAGGATCTCATCCTGGCAGCCAAGAAAATCGACGTGGTAACCGCGTTTCGCGACACGATCGGCCTGCGCGGCCGGATGAGTGTGCGCTTACAGCCCAATCATCCGTTCGACGACGAGAAGGGCATTACCGCATCCATTCTGGACGGTATCCTGCTCGGGTCCGGTGACGCCTGCATCGGCGTCAATCCGGCAAGCGACGACCCCGCGGTCATCGGCGGTCTGGTGCGCCTGCTCGACGACATCATTGCGCGGTTGCAGATTCCGACCCAGAGCTGCGTCCTCTCTCATGTGACGACGACGCTTCGGTTGATCGAGCAGCGCGCACCTGTCGATTTGATTTTCCAGTCGATTGCGGGGACGCAAGGCGCCAACCGCAGCTTCGGCATCGATCTTGCGCTGCTGCGCGAAGCTCACGAGGCGGGGATGTCGCTGCGGCGAGGCAGCGTCGGCAGCAACGTGATGTATTTCGAGACCGGGCAGGGCTCGGCGCTTTCGGCCAACGCGAATCACGGCGTCGATCAGCAGACTTGCGAGGCGCGCGCCTACGCGGTCGCGCGGGCCTTCGATCCGCTGCTGGTCAACAGTGTGGTCGGCTTCATCGGCCCGGAATATCTCTATGACGGCAAGGAGATCATTCGCGCCGGGTTAGAGGACCATTTTTGCGGCAAGCTTCTCGGCCTGCCGCTCGGGGTCGATGTTTGTTACACCAATCACGCAAAGGCCGATCAGGACGACATGGACAATCTGCTGACGCTGCTGGCCTGCGCCGGTGTCAATTTCATCATGGGTGTCCCCGGCGCCGACGATATCATGCTCAACTATCAGTCCACATCGTTTCACGACGCGCTTTATGTCCGCGAAATCTTTGGATTGAAGCGTGCCCCCGAATTTGACGACTGGCTGTACCATGCCGGGCTCGCCGACTCCGAATTTCGCCTCACCAGCACCGCCGGGTTGCTGCCGGACTTCGCGTTGCGATTGATCGCATGAGGAACGTCAGCCGCGGCGCGCGGCCTTGTTTGCAACTATCCAGCCATTCGCGGGTTGAATGGCTGCCACAATGTTGAGGAATTTGTAGCCCAGCGTTTTGCGCGTACTTGGCTTATACAGGGTTGAACCCGCAGAGGAATTGATGAGAGCTGAGAGCCTTGAGACGGTGCGCCGTGTCTTGTGCGTCTTCCCGCGCTATACGTCCGCTTTCGGAACGTTGGAGCACGCCTATCCACTGACTGACGGCGTACAGGCCTTCATGCCGCCGCAGGGCCTGCTTCTGATCGCGGCATATCTGCCGGAAAACTGGCCGGTCCGTTTCATCGACGAAAACATTCGCCCCGCCACCGCGGAGGACTTCGAATGGGCGGAGGCGGTGCTGGTCAGCGGCATGCACATCCAGCGCCAGCAGATGAACGACATATGTTGCCGCGCGCATGCACATGATCTGCCGGTAGCGATCGGTGGCCCTTCGGTCAGCGCCTGTCCCGACTACTATCCGACGTTCGACTATATTCATATCGGCGAACTGGGTGATGCGACGGACGAGTTGATCGCGCATCTGACGCGCAATCGGTCCCGCCCGGAGCGGCAGGTGGTCCTCAAGACCGTCGAGCGTCTCGAGATGACCAGGTTTCCGATTCCGGCCTACGAGCTTGCCGAGCTCAAGCGCTATTTCCTCGGCAGCATCCAGTATTCGAGCGGATGTCCCTATCAGTGCGAATTCTGCGATATCCCCGGACTCTATGGCCGCAATCCGCGCCTGAAGACGCCGCAGCAGATCACCGCCGAACTCGACAAGCTGCTCGCATGTGGCATCCGCGGTTCGGTCTATTTCGTCGACGACAATTTCATCGGCAATCGCAAGGCCGCGCTCGAATTGTTGCCGTACCTGGTGCGATGGCAAAAGAAGACGGGTTATGTCCTGCGCTTCTCCTGCGAGGCGACGCTCAATATCGCCAAGCGCCCGGAAATTCTGGCCGGGATGCGCGAAGCATTCTTCTCGACGATCTTCTGCGGCATCGAGACGCCGGATCCCGTGGCGCTGAAGGCCATGCATAAGGATCACAACATGATGGTACCGATCATGGAAGCGATCCGTACGATCAACAATCACGGCATGGAGGTTGTTTCGGGAATCATTCTCGGACTGGACACCGACAAGCCTGAAACCGGACAGCATCTGCTCGAGTTCATCGAGGCTTCGCAAATTCCGCTTCTGACCATCAACCTGCTGCAGGCGCTGCCGAAGACGCCATTGTGGGATCGCCTGAAACGCGAGAACCGGCTGATCGAGGACGAGGGCCGTGAGTCCAATGTCGATTTTCATCTGCCGTACGACGACGTCGTCAAGACCTGGCGCGCCTGCATGAGCAGCGCCTACGAACCCAAGAAATTGCTGGATCGCTACGAATATCAGATCCGCAATACCTATTCGAACCAGCTCAAGCGGCCGGCCTCGCCGCAACAGGCCTCATGGCAAAACATCAGGCTTGGCCTGACGATGCTGCGCAACATTTTCTGGAAAGTCGGTGTTCTCGGCGACTACAAGATGCAGTTCTGGAAATTCGCACTGCGGCGCCTGGCCAGAGGCGAAATCGAATTTTTCATCAGCTCCATGTTAGTGGCGCATCATCTCATCATGTTTGCACGTGCGGCCTCCGGCGGCAGGCAGAACGCGTCGAACTATTCGACGCGCCTGCGCGAGGCATCCATTCCTGCAGAGTAGGCGCGAATGAACACACGGGCGCCGTCGCCGCCTTCGCTCAAGGATCTGAGGAAACTGACCCCGGCGCGGATCGGCCTTGGCATCGCGGGCGCCAGCCTGCCGACCAGTGCGTTGCTCGAATTCACGTTGGACCATGCGCGGGCGCGTGACGCTGTCCACGCCGTGTTCGACGCCTCTGCCGTGATGGCCAGCCTTGGCGCTCTTGGTCTTGAGGCGTCCTGCGTTTCGAGCCGCGCCGCCGATCGGGAGCAATACCTCAGGCGTCCGGACCTCGGGCGCATGCTCGACCCGGATTCCCGGCAATTGCTGTTGCGGGCTGCGGGCGCTGCCCATCAGCTTGCGGTGGTGATCGGCGACGGTCTTTCGCCGACGGCAGTCCATGCGCACGCCGTTCCGCTGTTGCAGGGTCTCATGGCCTGCCTTGCCGCGGATCGCATCGCCATCGGCCATGCCGTCGTTGCCAGGGAAGCCCGCGTCGCTCTGGGCGATGAGATCGGCGCCGTGCTCGGCGCGCGCATGGTCGCCGTTCTGATCGGTGAGCGGCCCGGCCTTTCGGCGGCCGACAGCCTCGGCGTTTATCTGACCTTTGCTCCGGGCGTCGGTGTCACCGACGAAAAGCGCAATTGCGTTTCCAACATCCATCGCGCAGGCCTTGGCTACGACGAAGCGGCTTTCAAGATCGCCTGGCTGATTCGCGAGGGTCTCGCACGGGAATTGACCGGGGTCGCGCTCAAGGACGACAGCGGCAGCCGAATGCCCCGCAGTATCGCCGCAAGATCCGGGCCGACATGACAAATTTGCGCATCCGAGCGCCATTGTCGCCGCGCCGCACTGGCCGGCTCCGCTTGCGAGATGCGGCATAGACCTGCTACACCTCGGCCCGCGAATTTGCCGCGTGTTTTCAAGGGTTAGTCCGGGCAGGCTGTTTTCAGGACCGAACCTCTTTGCGGATCGTCGCCAGCCGAATTGAGCCGATGTGAGTTGGACAAGGCATGCTCGAAAAGAACACCGAGACTGAGGTTCACGTCGAGAAAGTCGAGCAGCGGCCGATGGCGAGCATCGCCTTCGGATTGGAGCGGATCGGCCTGATCGCCGTTCAGAAGCCGATTCTGTCGTGCATCGTTCTCCTCGCGCTGATCGTCGGCGCGATATTCGGCATCGACCGCATCAAGATCGACGATTCGCTGAGCCAGCTGTTTCGCTCCAATTCCAGGGAGTACCGGCAATACGAATCGGAAATCAAGCGCTTCCCGGCCACCGAATTCGACGTTCTGGCGGTAGTCGAAGGCAAGAACCTTCTCGCGCGCGACAATCTCGAGAAGCTGCGCGATTTCATCACGGATTTGCAGCTCGTTGAAGGGACGCGCGGCCTGATTTCGCTCTTCTCCGCGCGTCAGGCACCGGCGCCGGGCAAATTCCCGGCGGCGCTGTTTCCCGCCGAACTGCCGACGGGCGCCGAATACGACAAGTTCATCGAGACCGTCAAATCCAACGAGCTGATTCGGGGCAAGCTCCTGTCCGAAGACGGAACGCTGGCGCTGATCGTGCTCTCGCTCGAGCCTGAGGTGGTCGCCAGCAACAAGCTCGGCAAGACCATCGGCGAGATCAGAAAGCTGATGGCGGAGGACCTCGGCGATACCGGGTTGAATGCGGAACTCTCAGGCGTTCCGGTGATGCAGCTTGAAATCCGCAACGCGGTCGAGCGCGACGGATTGACCTACAACGTCCTCGGGATTCTTGCCGGCTGTATCATCGCGATCATTTTTTTCCGCAAGATCTCGTTCATGGTGGCCGCCGCCTTCCCGCCGATCATCGCGATATTGCTGGCGCTCGGCGGCCTGGGGTGGGCCAATTTCAACCTCAACATGTTCCTGAACGTGATGACGCCGCTGATCATGGTGATCAGCTTCTCGGACTCGATGCAGCTGACATTTGCGGCGCGCGACCGTCTGATCGCAGGCCAGGACAAGTACACCGCGTTCCGCAACGCCGTTCTGGTGGTCGGTCCGGCTTGCGTGCTTACCCACGGCACCGCCGGCATATCGTTTATCGCGTTGCAATTTTCCGATTCCGACCTGATCCGCAAATTCGGCGAGGCGGGGCTTGCCGCGACCATGATCGCGCTGGTTGCCGTGCTTTCGCTGGTGCCGGTGTTCGGCGTGCTGTTCGTGCGCAACGAGCAGATCTTCGCCGTGAAATTCCGCGGCGCCGACGCCGGCGTGCAGATGCTGCGAAACTTCTGTTACTGGATTGCGGTGCGCATGGTCAGCCGCCCCGGCCTGTTCAGCCTGATCGCCGTGCTGTTCGTCGGCGGTCTTGCCGTGATCTACGCCAACCTGGAGCCGCGCTACCGGCTCGCCGACCAGGTCCCCGACAAGCAGCAGGCGGTGCAGGCAAGCAGCCGCCTCGATGCCAAGCTCACCGGCGCCAACGCCATCGACGTCGTGATCGAATTCCCCAAGGGCGCTTCGCTCTATGCGCCCGAAACGCTCAAGGCCATCGCCGATGTCCATTCGGCAGTGGAGAAGCAGGCAGGCGTCGGCAATGTCTGGTCGCTGGAGACGCTGCGGCGCTGGCTCGCCGAAAAGGCCGGAAGTACCGACGTCGCAACCCTGAAGGAATATGTCAGCGTCATTCCGGAATATCTGGTGCGGCGGTTCATCTCGGCCGATCAGGATGCGGTGGTGGTGTCGGGCAGGGTGCCGGACCTCGATTCCAGCGAGATTCTGCCCGTGGTCGAGAAACTCGATCATGCGCTCGATGCCGTGCGCAAGGCGCATCCCGGTTACGAGGTTGCGGTTACCGGCCTCTCGGCGATCGCCGCGCGCAACAGTGCCAATATGATCGAGAAGCTCAACCGCGGCCTGACCATAGAGTTCGCCCTGGTCGCGGTGTTCATCGGGCTCGCCTTCCGCTCCGTCGTCGTCATGTTCTCGTGCATCCTGCCCGGAATTTTCCCCGTAGTGCTGTCCGGCACGGTGCTGTGGTTGCTCGGTGAGGGACTGCAATTCGCCAGCGTCGTCGCTCTCACGGTGTCGTTTGGACTGGGGCTGAGCGCCACCATCCACTTCCTCAACCGGCTTCGGCTTGAATCGAAGCCGGGGGTTACATCCGAGCTTGCGGTGGAGCGCGCAACCGTGCTTGTCGGGCCGGCACTGATCCTGACGACGGTGGTTCTGGCCTGCGGGCTGGTGGTGACGGTTTTTTCGGCCTTGCCGTCGCTGCGCCTGTTTGGCTGGCTCAGTGCCTTCTCGATGATCGCGGCACTGGTCGCCGACCTCTTCATCCTGCGGCCGACCGCGATGTTCCTGATCAACCTGTCGCAGCGGCTGCGGGGGACCGGAGGTATCGTCTCGCCGGCGGAGCAATCGGGCGGGAAGGGTTAAAGCGGTCTAAAGCGCGATGAATTAAGTCGGGATCGCGCTCCGGTTTATTGTTTACGCATGATCTTTTCGGAAAACCGCTGCACACTTTTCCGGATCATGCGTTAGCTCTTCACCATTGTAATCGTTACGGAGCGGATGTCGCCTTTGGAGCTGATCTGAACGGTCTGCTTGTTGCCGTTGGTCCGCATCAAAAGACTGGCGGTGAAGCCGGGAGATTCGACCACCACGTCGACCTTGCCGCCGCCCGCCGTTCCCTGCAGATTGCCGACAATGTTCCGGCTGGCCTCGGTCCAGTTGCCGGAAATCCGGTCTCCCTGGCTCGTGACTTCACTGCTCAGGTCGAATTTGTAGCTGTCACTGGCACAGCGCAGCGTCTGCTTCAGGCTCAATCCGCTGCCGTCGACCTTGTAAACCGCGCGACAGCGGATGCGCTCGCTCGAGCCGTCCGACAACGAAATCGTTCCGTTGCCGGACCAGGTGCCATCGAGGCCGGCAAACGGACGCGACTGGGCATGGCCCGCTGACACCGATAACAGGAGCGCAGCAGCGATGCCCGCCGCCCTGACTAGCTGTCGATACATCGTTTCTCCGTTTCAATCTGACGTTGGCTGTGCGCGATCGAACTCGCCGCACCGAGTTTGGTGTCGCCGCAAATATGTATGGTTCAAATGACGAACGATTGTCCACCGTCGCTCACTGGTTGCCCTGCCGGTTGCCTGAAACGGATTGGCACAAATGCATCAGTGCTTGAGAAAATGGAATCAGCGTTTGACCAGACATCACTTTTCACTCGCGAAGGACAACAAAGTTCGCCTATCGTCGGCCGCTGTTCCCAGCGCATTCCGTCACGCCGAAAATACTCCAAAAAATGTTGTGTGATACCAAGTGGTTAGATGCCTTTTTGAATCCGTGCTCTGCGATCGCAATTGGTGATGGGGGCACCGTAAATTTGGCCGCATTTGCCAGCGCTTTTGGTGTCTCTCGATGCAGTTTGCGGCATGCGAAATCTTCCCCATGAATCTGTGATCGGGGCCGGAAATTCTCTGCCTTCACAAAGGAACACAATGCGTAAATTATTCCTGGTAGTCACTCTGCTGTCGGCCTCCACCACCGTCTTCGCCGAACCGACGCCGCCCCAAGAACGTGCCGGCACGCCGGAAGAGCAGAAGGCCTGCTCCCGCGATGTTCAGAAATATTGTCGGTCCGTGATGAACGACAGCGATCTTACGGTGCTGGCTTGCCTGCAACAAAATCGTCCCAAGCTGACGCATGCCTGCAATCAGGTCCTGGTAAAACACGGGCAATAGGCCGCTCGCGGCATTTTCCGTCTCCAGGGGGCCGATGATCGGCCCGATCCGGACGGCCGCGGGTGCCTCGCGGGAAACCGCTTATGGCATTGGTTTTGGTGTCGTATTCCCATATATGGGGCGTGCGATCCGAAGGGCATGCGCGAAACCGAGGGCGCCTGCCGAATTCACAATGTAGCCATTTTTTCGATGACCTCCGCGAGCGAATTGCGATCCGGCAAGACTCACCGTGACGAGAACTTCCCGGTCGCGTCATGGATCATTCACCCGCGCCATCGGGCGTTGATTCTTGCGTTCTACAACTTCGTCAGAACTGCGGACGACATCGCCGATCATGCAAGCCTTCCCGAGCGGGAAAAGCTCGACCTTCTCGATTTGCTCGAGGCCGAACTTCTGGGCCATGGCGACAGCCAGAAAGAGGCGGTCATGCTGCGGCAGGCGCTCGCGGAGCGCGCGATGTCGCCGCGTCATGCGCTTGATGTGCTGATCGCCTTTCGGATGGACGTGACCAAACTTCGTTACGAGACCTGGGACGAGGTGATCCATTATTGCCGCTATTCCGCCATGCCGGTCGGCAGGTTCGTGCTCGACGTCCACGGCGAGAGTACCTCCACCTGGGCCGCTTCGGACGCGCTCTGTGCCGGTCTTCAGATCAACAATCATCTCCAGGATTGCGGCAAGGACTACAGGAATCTTGATCGCGTCTATCTGCCGCGCGACGCGCTTGCCGCATCTGGCGCCAGCATTGAGTCTCTCGGAGAGGCACGCGCACCGGCGCCGCTCCTCAATTGCCTGCATTCGCTCGCGGTTCGCAACGAAGCCCTGCTCAATGAAAGCAAACCGCTGGGCGCGGTGGTGCAGGATTTCAGGCTCGGACTTGAGATTTCGGTCATACAGGCCTTCGCGGACAGAATAGTTCGTCTGCTCAGGGTGCGCGATCCCTTGAGCCGGCGGGTGCATCTCAACACAATCGAACTGCTCGCCTTCGGCTTCGGCGGAATGGCCGGCGAAGTGGCCCGGCGCGCCACCGGACGACGGCCTGTTTCAAAACCGGTGGCCGGCGCATGACGGTCGAGACAGCGTCCAACACCAGCTACGGAAACACGGCTTCCGGCAGCTCATTTTATGCCGCGATGCGCATCCTGCCGCAGGAGCAGCGGGAGGCGATGTTCCAGATCTACAGTTTTTGCCGGCAGGTCGATGACATCGCCGATTCCGATGGTCCGCGCGAGGCGCGGCTGGCGGCACTGCAGCAATGGCGCGACGACATCGAGGCCCTCTACCAGGGTCAAGCGCCGCCGAGGCTGCGCGACTACGCAGCCTCGGTCAAAGAATTTGGTCTCGAGCGCAATGACTTTCTGGCCATCATCGATGGCATGGAGATGGATGTGCCGCAGGACATCCGCGCGCCGGAGCTGGCGACCCTCGATCTTTACTGCGATCGGGTGGCAAGCGCGGTGGGTCGTCTTTCGGTGCGGGTGTTTGGTCTTCCGCGAGAGGACGGAATCCTGCTCGCGCACCACCTCGGACGCGCGCTGCAACTGACGAATATCCTGCGCGATATCGATGAAGATGCTGCCATCGGCCGGCTCTATCTGCCGCGCGAGGGATTGTGGGAAGCGGGGATCACCTCGACCGATCCGCTCAAGGTCGCCTCGGAGCCAGCGCTGCCGAAAGTCTGCGCGCCTCTGGTTGCGCGGGCGCGGGAGCATTTCGAGAAGGCCGACGAGATCATGCGCCGGAATCCGCGGCGCCTCGTCCGCGCGCCGCGGATCATGTCGAAATACTACCGCGCCATTCTGCAATTGCTTGTTGAGCGAGGCTTCGCTAATCCGCGCAAGGCGGTTCGTCTCAACAAGATGGCTCGCATCGCCATCCTTCTTCGCTACGCCTTTATCTGAATCATCTTCTTCCAGATCTCCCTCATTCGAATCTGATGCCAAAAATCGTCCACATTATCGGCGCGGGAATTTCGGGCCTTTCGGCAGCCGTCCGGCTGGCGAACGCGAACTTCAAGGTGCACGTCCACGAAGCCACCCAGCAGGCGGGCGGCAGATGCCGGTCGTATTTCGACGCAGCGACCGGTCTTACCATCGATAACGGCAATCACCTTCTGCTCTCGGGTAACCACCACGCGCGCGCCTATGCGCGTTCGATCGGTACCGAGGCGGGACTTGTCGGGCCCAGGCGTGCCCAGTTTCCCTTCGTCGACCTGACAAGCGGTCAGCGCTGGCAACTCGATCTCGGCGACAGCCGCCTGCCGCTCTGGGTTTTCGATGCCGCACGGCGCGTCCCCGACACTGCCTTGCGCGACTATCTGGCGTTAGCGCCGCTGATCTGGGCATCACCTGCCGCATTGGTCGGCAGTGCCATTCCGTGCAAGGGGCGGCTGTATCAGCGGCTGGTGCAGCCGCTGCTCCTGGCGGCTCTCAACGTCGATCCGCCCGAGGGGTCTGCGGGACTTGCCGGCGCGATCGTGCGGGAAACACTGCTCGCCGGCGGACAGGCATGCCGTCCCCTGATTGCACGCGACGGCCTGAGTGCGGTTCTGGTCGAACCGGCCGTCAAGCTGTTGCAGGCAAGCGGCGCTGATATCCGGCTCGGGCATGAGTTGCGCGGGCTCGGCACGTCGGCTGAGAGCGTGAGCGAATTGGAATTCGGCGAGGAAACGGTTGCGATTCCGCCCGATGACGCTGTGGTATTGGCCGTTCCGCCGCGGCCGGCTGCCGCGCTGCTCCCGGGCCTGAAGACACCAACCAAATTCCGCGCGATCGTGAACGCGCATTTCCGCTTCGACCCTCCAAAAAACGCGCCGCCCATTCTCGGCGTCGTGGGCGGGCTGGTGGAATGGCTGTTCGCATTTCCTCAGCGCCTGTCGGTAACAATCAGCAATGCCGATCGCCTGGTGGACACGCCGCGCGAGGAACTCGCGCAGGCGATCTGGCGTGATGTCTGCAAGGCATCGGGCGTGGCGGGCGATCTGCCGCCCTGGCAGATCGTGCGCGAGCGCCGCGCGACCTTCGAGGCCACGCCGGAACAAAATGCGCTGCGGCCGAAGGCCGCTACGGCCTTCAAAAACCTGTTTCTCGCCGGCGACTGGACTGATACGGGGTTGCCGGCAACCATCGAAGGATCGGTGCGGTCGGGCGACCGCGCGGCCGATCTGGTCCTGGCCATGCGGCAGGCGTGACAGCCAAATCGAACGGACAAAGACAAGGGCAAAAGACAAAGGGATGTCAGCGAAATGCATTCCGTAAATAGCAAGATTGGATTTGAACGGGGTGGCGTGCTCGAGGCGAGCATCGATTCTGCCACGCGCGCCCTGTTGGGCTGCCGGCAGGCGGACGGCCATTGGGTGTTCGAGCTCGAGGCCGATTGCACCATTCCGGCAGAATATGTGCTGCTTCGTCACTATCTGGCCGAGCCGGTCGATAGCGCGCTCGAAGCCAAGATCGCCAGATACCTGCGCCGGGTTCAGGGCGCCCATGGCGGCTGGCCGCTCGTGCATGACGGCGATCTCGACATGAGCGCAAGCGTGAAGGCCTATTTCGCGCTGAAGATGATCGGGGATGGGATCGATGCTCCGCACATGGTGCGTGCGCGCGAGGCGATCCTCTCACGCGGAGGCGCGATCCACAGCAACGTCTTCACGCGCTTCATGCTGGCGATGTTCGGAGTGACGACGTGGCGCAGCGTGCCGGTGCTTCCGGTCGAGATCATGTTGCTTCCGATGTGGTCGCCGTTCCATCTCAACAAGATTTCCTACTGGGCGCGGACCACGATGGTGCCGCTGCTCGTTCTCGCGGCGTTGAAACCGCGTGCCAAAAATCCCAAGGCTGTCGGCCTTGACGAGCTGTTCCTGCAGGATCCGCGTTCGATCGGCATGACCGCCAAGGCGCCGCACCAGAGCTGGGGCTGGTTTCTGCTGTTCCGTGCTCTCGACGGCGTGCTGCGCGTGATCGAGCCGTTGTTCCCGAAAAAACTGCGCGCGCGGGCAATCGATGCCGCCATCGCCTTTGTCGAGGAGCGGTTGAACGGCGAAGATGGATTGGGCGCGATCTTCCCGCCGATGGCCAATGCGGTGATGATGTACGACGCGCTAGGCAAGGGCGCCGATTATCCGCCGCGCGCGGTGACACGCAGCGCGCTCGAGCGCCTTCTGGTGATCGGCGAAGACGAGGCCTATTGCCAGCCCTGCGTTTCGCCGGTGTGGGACACCTCGCTGACCTGCCATGCGCTGATCGAATCCGGCGCGGAAGCATTGCCGCCGGCCGGGCAAGCTCTCGACTGGCTGGTGCCGAAGCAGGTTCTGGACGTCAAGGGCGACTGGGCCGCCAAGCGCGCCGACGTCCGCCCCGGCGGCTGGGCGTTCCAGTACAACAATGCCTATTATCCCGACCTCGACGACACGGCGGTCGTCGTCATGGCGATGGATCGCGCGCGCCGCGAGCAGCCCAATCCGGCTTACGACGCCGCCATTGCCCGAGGCCGGGAGTGGATCGAGGGCATGCAAAGCCGCGACGGCGGGTGGGCCGCTTTCGACGTCAATAATCTCGAATATTACCTGAACAACATCCCGTTCTCCGACCACGGCGCGCTCCTCGACCCGCCGACCGAGGACGTCACCGCCCGCTGTGTCTCGATGCTGACCCAGCTCGGCGAGGATGTGCAAAGCAGCAAGCCGGTCGCTGCCGGGGTCGACTATCTGCGCCGCACCCAGCTCGCGGAGGGGTCCTGGTACGGCCGCTGGGGCCTTAACTACATCTACGGCACCTGGTCGGCGCTATGCGCCCTCAACATGGCCCGGGTGAACCACCAGGACCCTGTGATCCGCAAGGCCGCGGAGTGGCTGGTGTCGATCCAGAATGCAGATGGGGGCTGGGGCGAGGATGCCACCAGCTACCGACTCGACTATAAGGGGTACGAGGGCGCTCCCACCACCGCCTCGCAAACGGCATGGGCCTTGCTTGGTCTGATGGCGGCGGGCGAGGTTGAGCATCCGGCCGTTGCCCGTGGGGTGGAGTACCTGATAGCCACACAGACCGAAAAAGGCCTGTGGGACGAGCAGCGCTACACGGCAACGGGCTTTCCTCGGGTATTTTATCTACGCTATCATGGTTACTCCAAGTTCTTTCCGCTCTGGGCGTTGGCGCGGTATCGGAATTTGAGGAGAACCAATAGCAGGGTGGTAGGGGTCGGAATGTGAGATTGGGGGCGGGGGACGGCACGGGCAGGCGAATTGACCCGCGGCCGGTGCTGATTGTTACTGGTCTGGTGCAGGAGGCCCGCATCGCGGCTGGGCCGGGCATGACCGTTATCTGCAGCAGTAGCGATCCGCAGCAATTGCGGGCGTTGCTGACGGTTTTTGATCCGGCAACGATCAGGGGGGTGATCAGCTTCGGCGTAGCCGGAGGACTGGACCCGACGCTGAAATCCGGCGACGTCGTGGTGGCGACCGAAGTGCTTGCCGGCGCCGGCCGCTGGCTGGCCGGTTTTTCCTTCAGTGAGGACCTGATCGCCGGCGTGGGGCTAGGGCGCCGGCGCGTTGTTCGCGGGCTGCTGGCGGGAGCCGAGGAGTTGGTCTCCGCCCGCCACGTCAAGGCCGCGCTGCACTCGGAAACGGGCGCTGCCGCCGTCGACATGGAAAGCCATATCGCGGCCGACTACGCCGCAAAAGCCCGGCTGCCCTTCGCTGCAGTGCGCGTCATCAGCGACCCCGCCAGCCGGGCATTGCCGGCGCTGGCCTCGAGCGTAATCAAGCCGAACGGCGACATCGACCTGCGCAAGGTGATGCACGGAATCGTGCGCGACCCGCTGGCGCTGCTCGATCTGGTCTCGACCGGACTGGACTTCAACCGCGCATTACGCAGCTTACGCGGCTGTCGAAGCTTTCTGCTGGGCGGCGAGGGCCTCCTCGCGGCGGATCTCTGAAAGCTTCTTCTGGACCTGCTCCGAGAAGATGTACTGCGCCGGCCGCTGCCGGCTGAGGTCGATTTCCGGCGCCATCGGGCCGGTCGTCCGCACGCCGCGTAGCGCCACCAACAGCGCCCTGAAGGGATTGCGGAATGCCGCGTTCGCCGCGGTCGGCTCGTAGCCGCAATGCGCCATGCAGTTGGCGCACTTTTCGTACTTGCCGGTGCCGTAGCTCTCCCAGTCAGTCGTCTCCATCAGCTCCTTGAAGCTCCTGGCATAGCCTTCGCCGAGCAGATAGCAGGGCTTCTGCCAGCCGAAGATGTTGCGCGCCGGCATGCCCCACGGCGTGCATTCATAGCTCTGGTTGCCGGCCAGGAAGTCGAGGAACAGCCCCGAATGCATGAAGTTCCACTTCTTGCCCTTGCCGAGCGAAAACACGTCGCGGAACAGCTTCTTGGTCTTGGTGCGGTTGAGGAAGTGCTCCTGGTCGGGGGCGCGCTCATAGGCATAGCCCGGCGACATTGAAACGCCGACCCCGAGTTCGGTGGTGAAGTCGAGGAATTTTGCGATGTCTTCGGCCGAGTGTCCGTCGAAGATCGTGGCATTGACGTTGACAGTGAAGCCCTTGGCCTTGGCGGCCTTGATCGCGGAGACCGCGCGATCGAACACGCCCTCCTGGGACACTGCCTTGTCGTGATGTTCTTTCAGGCCGTCGAGATGGACCGAGAAAAACAGATATGGCGAGGGTTCGAACAGATGGAGTTTCTTCTCCAGCAGCAGTGCATTGGTGCACAACGACACGAATTTCTTGCGTGCCACCAGACCGCGGACGATCTCGCCGATGTCCTTGTGGATCAGCGGCTCGCCGCCGGGGATCGCCACCATCGGTGCGCCGCATTCGTCGGCGGCATCCCAGCATTCCTGCGCCGACATCCGCCGATTGAGGATCGCGTCGGGATAGTCGATCTTGCCGCAGCCCACGCAAGCCAGGTTGCAGCGGAAAAGCGGTTCGAGCATCAGCACCAGCGGATAACGCTTGCGCCCAAGCAGCTTCTGCTTCAGCAGATAGCCGCCGATACGAATTTCCTTGTGGAACGGTATTGCCATTTCAAGTTTCTTTCCGGACTTGTGATTTTTCAGAGTTGATCAACTCGCCGCCAGTTCGACTGGAAGCCGAAATTCGATATTTTCCTCGCGGCCCGGGAGCACCGAAACCGCTACCGGTCCGATGCGCCTCAAAGCCTCGATCACGTCGTCAACCAGCACTTCCGGCGCCGAAGCACCGGCCGTGATGCCGACGGCCTTGGCATCCTTGAGCCATTCAGGGTTCAATTCGCTGCCATCGGCAATGAGGTAACTCGGAACCCCGACCTCGGTGCCGATCTCGCGCAGCCGATTTGAATTGGAACTGTTGTTGGCCCCCACTACCAGGATAACGTCGACGAGTTTGCTCAGGTCCCTTACCGCAGATTGCCGGTTTTGTGTCGCATAGCAGATATCCCGGATGTCCGGGCCTTGAATGTCCGGAAAGCGCTGCTGGAGGGCGGCGATGATGTCCTTGGTATCGTCGACGCTGAGCGTGGTCTGGGTGATGTAGGCAACCGGCGCGTCGCTCGGGAGTGTCAGCGCCGCCACATCGTCGACGTTCTGAACGAGCAGTACGGGGCCTGGAACCTGGCCCATGGTTCCCTCGACCTCGGGATGCCCGGCATGGCCAATGAGGATGAGGGCTCGGCCTTTCGACATATAGCGTTTGCCCTGGTTATGGACCTTGGTGACCAGGGGGCAGGTTGCGTTGAGCACCGGCAGACCGCGCGTGGCGGCTTCTTCCTCGACGCTGCGCGCCACGCCATGGGCGCTGAACACCGTGACGGCACGCGGCGGCACCTCGGAGAGATCCTCGACGAAAATTGCGCCCTTGTTCTTCAGGCTCTCGACGACGTACTTGTTGTGAACGATCTCGTGCCGCACATAGACGGGCGGCCCGTACTTCTCGAGCGCGCGCTCGACAATTTCGATTGCGCGAACGACTCCGGCGCAAAAGCCGCGAGGTTGCGCCAGATACACTTCCATGGGACGCCCATTACGCAAGTTGCACCACTCTCATTGTCTTTTCGGTCTTTCCGTCAGGTCCGGATATCTGCCATACCCGTACCAAGTTCCGCCGCCATCGAGGCGCAGGGCTTTGTGTCAAAAATTCATCGGGTAGGAAAGGCGGATCGCGAAAGAAGGTTGCGCTGCCCGCCGCGCTGAAGCGGCCCGAGCATGTGGTTAGGTATCATAATACTGGCAAGGTCGCCGCGAGTGAGCTTCCCTTCACTTGTTCGTCACTTCCGTCGGGTCCACCCGCGGCATCGGCCCACCCAGCCGGCTTCGGCGTCTTTTGGCCCAGTTTTGCCGCACACAAGAAAGAAAAAGTCAAAAACGGCATTAGATTGACGGTCGGAACTCCGCTAGACAGCGGGCGTTTCCGGCAGGCCGAAAACCCCAGAAAGAGAAGATGTGCTGAAAAGAATAGTTATCTCGATTGTCAAAGTCTCCACCCGGTTTGCCGCCTCAACTGTCCTGATCGCACTCGCTCTTGCGGTCGCGGCCGGCTTCTACACGGCCCGCCACTTTGAGATTAACACCGATATCAACACGCTGATTTCGCCCGACCTGGACTGGCGCCAGCGTGACATTCAGTTCGACGCCGCGTTCGACCGGGACAGCACGATCCTTGCCGTGGTGGAAGGTCCGACGCCGGAACTCACCACCTCAGCGGCCGCCGCGCTTTACGGCAAGCTGGCCGACGACAAGCAACATTTCGAATCTCTCCAGCCGCTCGGCTGGGGAGAGTTCTTCGAGAAGAATGGGCTGTTGTTTCTCCCCGCCGACCAGGTCGCGCAGTTGACCAGCCAGTTCGAATCCGCCGCGCCCTTGATCGAGATCATGGCGGGCGATCCCTCCGTGCGCGGACTGACGGGTGCCCTGGAAACAGCGCTGGCCGGCGTCAAACGCGGTCAGGTCAAGCTCGACAGCACGGCGCGGCCGTTCAATCAGATCGCCCAGACGGTCGAGGACGTGTTGAACAAGGGGAATGCGACGTTCTCCTGGCGTGAGCTCATCAGCGAAAAACCTTTGAACGATGCCGACCGGCGCGCCTTCATCGAGTTCAAGCCGATCCTCGATTTCAATGCGCTCGAGCCCGGCAAGGCGGCCACCGATGCGATCAGGCAGGCTGTCAGCGATCTCAATCTCGCCGGCGAATTTGGCGCACGGGTCAGGCTGACCGGACCGGTTGCGATCGCCAACGAGGAGTTCTCGACTGTGGCGGACGGTGCGATCGTCAACGGGATCGGCACGGTCATCGTCGTGCTGTTCATTCTCTGGGTGGCGCTGCATTCGTCGAAGATCATCGCAGCGGTGTTTGCGAATCTTTTCATCGGATTGTCGATCACAACCGCGCTCGGCCTGATGATGGTGCATTCGCTGAACCTGCTTTCGATCGCGTTTGCCGTTCTCTTCGTCGGCCTTGGCGTCGATTTCGGCATTCAGTTCAGCGTCCGCTACCGCTCGGAGCGCTTCAAGAGCAACGACCTGCAGATTGCGCTGGAGAAGGCGGCCGAATACTCCGCAATCCCGCTCTCGCTGGCTGCGATGGCAACCGCTGCCGGTTTTCTTTCGTTCCTGCCGACCGACTACAAGGGCGTCTCGGAACTCGGCCAGATCGCGGGGCTGGGCATGCTGGTTGCTTTCTTATCCAGTATCACCGTGCTGCCGGCCTTGCTCAGCCTGCTCAATCCACCCGGCGAAAAAGAGCCCGTGGGCTATGCGTTTCTGGCGCCGCTCGATCAGTTCCTTGAACGGCACCGGGTCATCATCGTCGTCGGCACCCTGCTGATCGCGGCTGCCGGCCTGCCGTTGCTTTATTTTCTGCGGTTCGATTTCAACCCGATCAACCTGCGCAATCCCAACGTCGAATCGATCGCCACCTTTCTCGATCTGAGAAAGGATCCAAACACGGGCGCCAACGCCATCAACGTGCTGACCCACTCCGAAGCCGACGCCAGGAAGATCGAAGCCCGGCTTTCAAAGTTGCCGGAAGTGCTGCGCGTGATCTCGCTGGACAGTTTTGTGCCTGACGATCAGCCGCAAAAGCTGAAGCTCATCGCCCAGGGCGCCAAGGTTCTCGGTCCTGCGCTCAACCCCGAATCCATCGACGAACCGCCGTCAGATGCGGAAAATGTCGAGGCTCTGAACGGGACGGCTGAAAGTCTGCGCAAGACCGCCGGCGATGCGACGGGGCCAGGGGCGGTTGCGGCGCGGCGGCTGGCCGATGACCTTTCCAAGCTTGCCCATTCCGACGCAGCCACGCGGGAAAAAACGCAGTCCATCTTCGTCACGCCTTTGAAGGTCGTTTTCAATCAGCTGAGGAACGCGCTCGAGGCAAAGCCGGTCAGCCTGAAAACGCTGCCTGCCGACCTGGTACGCGAATGGAAGACCAAGGACGGCTTGATGCGCGTCGAGGTGCAGCCGCGCGGCGACCCCAACGACAACGAGACACTACGGAAGTTTGCCGCTGCCGTGCTCGCCGCCGAACCGACCGCCATCGGTGGTCCTGTTTCGATTCTCAAGTCCGGCGATACGATCGTGAAGGCATTCATCCACGCCGGAATTTGGGCACTGGTCGTGATCAGCCTGCTGCTCTGGCTGACCCTGCGGCGCGTCACCGACGTGCTGCTGACGCTGGTGCCGCTGTTGGTGGCGGGCGCGGTAACGCTGGAAATCTGCGTGGTGATCGGGCTGAAGCTCAACTTCGCCAACATCGTTGCGTTGCCACTGCTGCTCGGTGTCGGCGTTGCCTTCAAGATCTATTATGTGACGGCGTGGCGAGAGGGCAGGACCAATCTGCTGCAATCCAGTCTCACGCGAGCGATATTTTTCAGCGCCATGACGACGGCCACCGCGTTCGGGAGCCTCTGGCTGTCGAGCCATCCGGGGACTGCGAGCATGGGCAAGCTGCTGGCGCTGTCGCTCGTCACGACGCTTGCCGCGGTGCTGCTGTTTCAGCCTGCGTTAATGGGCAAACCGCGCGATGTCGGGGAGTAGGCAAATGTCGCCGACCGCATCGGTCGCCCCCGTTGCCTGCTTTTGACCGGATGTCTTCGCAGCCGGGTTAGGGTTGACCGACCCGGTGGTCCTCGGTGCGACCTGGGTTTTCGGGGAGCCCTTGGCCATGCTGTTGGAGGGACTTGAGGGAATGGGGCCCGCGACGCGGCTCCAGGTCTCTCCGCCGCACAAAAAGCCCAGCATGCAGCCTTGAATTTCAAGCTGGTCGGACCCGAGCGGCTTGATCGTCGAACTGTAGGTTTGTCCGTCCTTGGCATTGTAAACCTGACCTTGCCACTGATCGGCGCCGGGCTTCTTCTTCATGTCGAGCAGGATCGGCATGCCCAAGGTGGGTCTGTTTCTTTTCGAGACATCCGGATTGTTGCTGTCGCGTCCTCCCGGGGTCTTTTCCCACGAAACCACGCCCCACATGCTGCCGTTGCATTCAGCGATTCGGATATTGGCGACACCATCGGCCACCCGCCAGTCGCCGGTCGGGTCGGCCGCGCAAGCGGACGCAATGCCGGAAGCCAGGAATATCCCGATCGAAGTTATTTTGCTTAACTCACGCATGACGTATCGAGGGCAGTGCAACATGGCTAGAACCTGTGCTTAAATGGATGATCTTAAGGGGGGCAAAACGCCGCATTTGGCGTTTTCAGTTGACGGAATGACAAACAACCGACGTATGTAGCTGATGCCATATTCAAATCTAGACGTCTCCGAGATGTTTGTGGACCGGCAGTCGCAGCGCAGTTCCATGCACGCGCGCCATCTGAATGAGCAACTGGTTCGGGTCCTCAAAACCATTGGTTATGATGTCGGTTTCCAGAAGGGTCAGGGTCAGTATTTGTATGATCGTGATGGCGTTCGCTATCTCGATCTACTCAGCGGTTTTGGCGTTTTTGCGATAGGGCGGAACCATCCCGCGCTCCGTCAGGCCTTGAAGAGCGTGCTCGACAGCGATCTGCCCAATCTCGTGCAGCTCGACGTTTCGACGCTCGCCGGCGTGCTCGCCGAGCGCCTGCTCAAATACGTGCCATATCTGGACAAGGTATTTTTTGCCAATTCAGGGGCAGAATGTGTCGAAGCTGCGATTAAATTCGCCCGCTGCGCCACCAGCCGGCCCGGCATCGTCTATTGTGCGCACGCCTATCACGGCCTGACCTACGGCGCCCTTTCCCTGACCGATGATCCGAACTTCCGCACCGGGTTCCAGCCGCTGCTGCCTGGCTGCACTTCTGTGCCTTTCAACGATCTCGAGGCCCTCGAGCAGGCGTTGTCTTCGCGCGAAGTCGCCGCCTTCATTGTCGAGCCGATCCAGGGCAAGGGCGTCAACGTGCCCACCGACGAATTTCTTCCTGCTGCGGCCGCGCTCTGCCGCAAGTACGGGACCTTGATGGTAGCCGACGAAATCCAGACCGGTATGGGTCGAACCGGGCGCTTCCTTGCGGTCGAGCACTGGAACGTCGAACCCGACATCGTGCTGCTTTCCAAGGCGCTCTCGGGCGGACATGTGCCGGTCGGTGCGTTGCTCACCCGCAAGAGCGTGTTCGAAAAGATTTTCAATCAAATGGACCGTGCGGTGGTTCATGGCTCGACCTTTGCGAAAAACGATCTCGCCATGGCGGCCGGAATCGCAACGCTCGAGGTTCTGAAATCCGAGAAGCTGATCGAGGCCGCGGCCAAGCGCGGCGCGGAGCTTCGGCTGGCGCTGAACCGGATGGTTCCGGGCTATGAGTTCTTGAAGGACGTTCGCGGCAAGGGGCTGATGATCGGCCTGGAATTCGGCCCGCCGAAATCGTTGCGGCTGAAGGCTTCATGGAATGTGCTCGAAACCGCCAACAAGGGCCTGTTCTGTCAGCTGATTACGGTGCCGCTGTTCAAGGACCACAAGATCCTGACGCAGGTGTCCGGCCACGGCAGCCACACCATCAAGCTGTTGCCGCCCTTGACCATCACCGAAGAGGACTGCAACTGGATCGAGACGGCGTTCGATTCCGTGATCGCCTCCAGCCACAAGGTTCCCGGCGCGATCTGGTCGCTCGGCAAGACGCTGGTCGACAACGCCGTGCGCAAGTCGGCGTAATAGGCGGAGCGATGGCCTCGATGACCGTCGCCGTAAACCGTGGCGGCGCGAGTTTGTTAATCAGTCAGGCTCATCTCCCCCGGGGGAAGCAATTTCACCGCTGATCTGCCTGGATTGTTCTGTCGCGATACCAAACTGATTTCGCAGAAATTCGGTT
>NZ_DATMLW010000119.1:0-4178 GCF_035570375.1 Bradyrhizobium sp.
CGCCAGCGGCGCCACAAGCGCGTGCGACTGAATAAGCCGGTTACGGCGGTCAGCACCAACCTGAAAGAGGCCTGCAGCTTGCAGATCAAGACCGCCAGCCTTACGGGCGGTGTCGCCACCATTAGCCGCCACCTGGCCCCCGGAACGCCAGTACAACTCAAATTTCAGATCGGCATGCGCAACCTGCAGGCCACCGCATTGATGCGCGACTATCGCGCCCAGGACATGGCCTTCGAAATCGTGGACATGAACCTCGACGAACGCAGCCGCCTGCGACGCCTCCTCGCCGACAGCTTGGCATCGCCCAGCTCCTCAGTGGCTAAGGAGGATACGCTAGTGCCGTCCGACACGCCGGTGCCAGTCGTAACCCGCTCGCGCTAGAAATTTCCGTGACCCGACCAAGCAGATAGCGGCCGCGTGCCGATGTAGTGGCCGGTCTTTAGACCGGCATCCGCGCCTTCCCGCCACATTTTTGGCGTCGGCGCATCGAAACAGATAGAATAAAGTGTTGCGGGGATCTTCTAATGCCGGGCCGTAGGGCTCCGGCGCGGTCGAATACCGTCAGGAAACGGCGAAACTATTCATGGATGCAGCGAAGCTCGTAGACGGCGTCATCGCGCGATTTATCGGCACCAAGCATGAGCGCGACGTCAAAAAATTGCAGCCGCTGGTTGCGGCCATCAACGCGCTCGAGACCGAAATCAAGACGCTCAGCGACGAAGATCTCAAGTTGCGTTTTCTCGCCCTGAAAGAGCAAGTTCAGGAGCCGCTCAAGGAGGCCGATCCTAGCGAACCGACCTTCCGCGACCTGATGCAGAAGGCGTTCGAGCCCGTGCTGGTCTCAGCGTTCGCGCTGGCCCGCGAAGCCGGCCGCCGCTTCCTGAACATGCGCCATTTCGATGTGCAACTGATCGGCGGCATGGTCCTGCACGACGGCAAAATCGCTGAAATGAAAACCGGCGAAGGCAAAACGCTCGTCGCCACCCTGCCCGCGGCCCTGAACGCCCTTGCCGGACGTGGCGTTCATATCATCACCGTGAATGATTACCTGGCCCGCCGCGACGCCGAATGGATGAGTGCCCTCTATCGTGGACTCGGTCTCTCCGTTGGCGTAATCGTGCACGATCTCGACGACGAACAGCGCCGCGCCGCCTACGGCGCAGACATCACCTACGGCACCAACAACGAGTTCGGCTTCGACTATCTCCGCGACAACATGAAGTACGACCTCGCGAACTGCGTTCAGCGCGGCCATCACTTCGCGATCGTCGATGAAGTCGACTCCATCCTCATCGACGAAGCGCGCACCCCGCTGATCATTTCGGGTCCTGCGGAAGAATCGACCGACAAGTACTACAAGATCGACAAGATCATCCCCAAGCTGATCCAGGACATCGACTACACACTCGACGAAAAACATCGCCAGGCGACGCTCACCGAAGATGGCGTCAGCAAGTGCGAACGCCTGCTTAGCCTTGGCAACTTGTACGACCCCGCGCACATGGAAGTGATTCACCACGTATACCAGGCCTTGCGCGCACACGCGCTCTACAAGCGCGACGTCGACTACGTCGTGAAAGACGGCGAAGTCATCATCGTCGACGAGTTCACTGGCCGCCAGATGCCCGGCCGCCGCTGGTCCGATGGCTTGCACCAGGCCGTCGAAGCCAAAGAAAACGTCAAGATCGAGCGCGAGAACCAGACCCTCGCTACGATCACCTTCCAGAACTATTTCCGCATGTACAAGAAGCTCTCGGGCATGACTGGCACCGCGGAAACCGAAGCCGCCGAGTTCGCCAAGATCTACAATCTCGATGTCGTCGTGATTCCGACCAACCGCGAACTGATCCGCAAGGAATATCCCGACGTGGTCTATCGCACCGAAAAAGAGAAATTCCACGCGGTCGTCAACGGCATCATGCAGGAAGACGATTCCTACGCCAACGGCATCCGCCATTTCCACGAGCGCGGCCAGCCGGTTCTCGTAGGCACCATCTCGATCGAAAAATCCGAAGCCATCGCCGACATCCTGAAACAGTCAGGCATCCCGCACCAGGTCCTGAATGCCAAACAGCACGAGCGCGAATCGCGCGTGGTCGCGCAAGCCGGACGCAAAGGCGCCGTAACCGTCGCCACGAACATGGCCGGGCGTGGCACCGACATCCTGCTCGGCGGCAACCCCGAGCAGATGACCCGTGATCATTTCCTGAAGAACAAAATAGCCATGCCCTACGCATCCGCGCCGGCGGTTATCCCCGCCGAGAGTGCGAGCGTCAACGCCACCGGGGAGGTTGCGCAGCCGATCGCCGCGCCAATGGTTCTGTTTCAGCACGAAGGAAAAATCTTCCAAGTCCCCGCCAACCAGTGGAAGCCGGTCTACGAGGACTTCGCGCAGCAGTGCAAAGCCGAGCACGACGAAGTGGTCGCGTTAGGCGGACTCCACATTCTCGGCACCGAGCGCCACGAAGCCCGCCGCATCGACAACCAGCTTCGTGGCCGCGCCGGCCGCCAGGGCGACCCCGGCTCCTCGCGCTTTTTCCTTTCGCTAGAAGACGACCTCATGCGCATCTTCGGCGGAGAACGCGTAAAAGCCCTGATGTTCCGCCTGGGCATGACCGAGGGCGTCCCCATCGAGTCCGGCCTGATCTCCCGTCGCATCGAAAACGCGCAAAAATCCGTCGAAGCGCAAAACTTCGACGCTCGCAAACACCTTCTCGAATACGACGACGTGATGAACAAGCAGCGCGAGACGATTTACGCCATCCGTCGTTCCGCGCTCGAAGGCAAGGACCAGCGCGACTACGTTCTGGGCATCGCCGAAGATGTAGCCCGCGAGCTCGTGAACACGTACTGCCCCCGCGAGCAGCATCCCGACCAGTGGAACACCACGCAATTTCTAGCGGAAGTAAACGCGCAATTCGGCGTAGACGCAAAAGCCGCAGACGCCGATCCAACCGCGCTAACCCACGATCAACTGGCCGACGCCACGGCCGAAGCTGTCGTCAAGCGCTACGAAGAAAAAGAAAAGCAATTCGGCGCTGACCTGATGCGCTGGCTCGAGCGTCGCATCATCCTCGACGTAGTCGATTCGCAATGGAAAGACCATCTCCTCTCCCTCGACCACCTGAAAGAAGGCATCGGCCTCCGTGGCTACGCCCAGAAAGATCCGATTGTCGAGTTCAAGAAGGAAGCCTTCGTCCTCTTCGAAGACATGATGGCGCGCATCGACAACGAAACCATCCGCTACCTCTACCACATCCAGATTCAGCAAGGCGAGCAGCCCGGCCAAGCGGTTCAGCCGCGCCCCGAGCCTCCGCTTCCGCCCGCGCCAAGCACGCAAGCGCTGCCACAGCGTACCGGTGGCGCGCAAGCAGCTGTAGCCAGCGCCGCCGCTCGCGCATCGGAGCCTCCACCGCAGCGCCTGCCCGACGTAGCGCGCCAGCTCGAACGCAAACAGCAGCGCCAGCAAAAGGATTTGCAGTATCAAACCGGCGCGGCCCAGGCCGAACCACCAAAGCCAGTCCGCGCCGCCGCCAAAGTAGGCCGCAACGACCCCTGCCCCTGCGGCTCCGGCAAAAAATACAAAAAATGCCACGGCATCAATTCATGAGTCAACCTGTAGCCGCCCTCTCTGAGAGGGCGGGGTTTAGACAACGCACAGGCGGAAAACAAACGCTGTAGAAAATTCGATCCACTAAAGTCCGTCAAACTATCGAAAGGTCAAAAATGCCGCCAGGACCAGCCCCCCAACCAATGCCGGAACGCTATCCAATCCCCGGCGTAAAAAACCTAGTAGCTGTCGCCAGCGGCAAAGGCGGCGTAGGCAAAACCACGGTAGCGGTAAACCTAGCCCTAGCCCTCTCCAAACTAGGCCACAAAGTAGGCCTGCTCGACGCCGACGTCTACGGCCCCAACGTTCCCATAATGCTGGGCACGCTGGAAGAGCCCAGAGCCACCGCCGAAAAGCGCATCTACCCTGTTGAAGTCCAAGGCATAAAAATGATCTCGATGGGCCTGCTGAATCCCGGCGACAAGCCCATGATCTGGCGCGGCCCCATGCTCCATAGCATCATCACGCAATTCCTGCGCAGCGTAATCTGGGGCGAACTAGACTATCTACTGATCGATCTCCCACCAGGCACAGGCGACGTGCAGCTAACGCTAATCCAAACGGTAGC
>NZ_DATMLW010000120.1:0-18886 GCF_035570375.1 Bradyrhizobium sp.
AACGGCTCAAGGCTCTCTCCGGATGCGACGTCACCTCATATGAGATGGCCCTGACAGAATATGTCAGCAGCGAGCGCATCGGAAGCCAAGTTTGGTCCCCCGCTCCCGCATCTGTGCTGTCGGTCGAATGGTAGCGAAGGATGGCGCGCTGCTGTCTTAATCAGCGCGGCGCGATTCTCAGCAGATTTTTCCTTGGTGACTTCACCGACGGTCTTCCTGTGCTCCGGGCTTGACTCTAACGATTACGATCGTCATTTAAAGATGGGGCGGCCGGCGAAAGCAGGAAGGAAGCTCCCATGCGTGCCGTTCACCTCACCGCCTTCGGCAATCCGATCGAATGTCTCGAATTCGTCCAGATCCAGGAACCCCCGGCGCCAGGCCCCGGCCAAGTCCTGGTCGGCGTCGAATTCTCCCCGATCAATCTCAACGACCTGCTGGTGGTCCGCGGCACCTACCCGCTTCGCCCGAGCCTGCCGAGCGTCATTGGCAACGAGGGTGTGGGCCGAATCCTGGCCGTCGGTCCAGGCGTGCAGAATGTCACGGTCGGCGATCGGGTCCTGACCCCGCTCTATGGTTTTGCCTGGGCAGAGCGGATCGTGGTACCGGCGGAAGGGCTGTTCGCACTGCCGGCAGATGTCGATCCGCAGCAGCTCGCCATGCTGACCATCAATCCGCCAACCGCTGCGTTGCTGCTGAGTGAGTTTGTCGACCTCGCGCCTGGCGACTGGGTCGTCCAAAATGCCGCCAATTCGGGTGTGGGTCGCGCAGTCATCGCCTTTGCCAAAGCGCGTGGCTTCAAGACGATCAATATCGTCCGCCGACCGGAATTGATCGACGAGTTGAAAGCGCTGGGCGGCGATCTGGTGATCGTGGATACACCGGAAGGTCTGAACCTGGTGAAGGCCGCTCTCGGAACGGCCGCCCCGCGCCTTGCTATCGACGGCGTCGGCGGCCCGTCCGCTGCGACCCTGATCAATCTGCTCGGCCGTAACGCTATGTTCGTGGCCTATTCCGCGCTGGGCAAGGCGCCCATTCCGATTAGCGGCATAGCGCTGATCTTCAAACGGATTTCAGTGCGGGGGTTCTTCCTGAGCGACCCGGAGCACGCGGCGAAGATTCGGCCATCCGTCGTCGAGGCAGCCGAATTACTCCGATCGGGTCGGCTTTATGCCCCAGTGGCCGCGACCTATCCCTTATCGGCCATCAAGGACGCCGTGGCCCACGTAGAACGCGGCGGCAAGGTGCTGCTCGACGTCGCCGCTGGCTGAGCACGCGCTCGGGCGGGAGCGAGACCGTCACGTG
This sequence comes from Bradyrhizobium sp., assembly GCF_035570375.1. GTDB lineage: Bacteria > Pseudomonadota > Alphaproteobacteria > Rhizobiales > Xanthobacteraceae > Bradyrhizobium. The sequence goes on from NZ_DATMLW010000120.1 coordinate 1,303, forward strand.
TTGAGTGCCTGAAGCCGGATGAGTTTGGTTGAATCGTTTCGTCGACTGATTCGGTTCACCTCTCCCCGCTGGGGAGAGGTCGGATTGCTCCTGGCGATGCCAACGGGTCGCGCAAACGCGCGCCCGATGACAGGCTCCGCATCGTCCAGAGCAATCCGGGTGAGGGGCCATACTCTTACGAGCGACCGTACCCCCTAACCCCAACCCTCTCCTAATCGAAGTCGGATTTATCCGACTTCGACAGTTGATAATGCCCAACTCGGGTGAACCCGAGTTGAGGGAGCTCACCATCACCGCGGCGACGGTCGAACCTGATCTCATCATGCTTTAAAGAACAAAGTGCGAGTTCGACGGAAGCGCGCGAAAGCATGACTTCGCCGTCGTTTCTCCTCACTCCCACTCGATCGTGCCGGGCGGCTTTGACGTCACGTCGTAGACCACGCGGTTGACCCCCTTGACCTCGTTGATGATGCGCGTTGCGGTCTCGCCCAAAAACTTCATGTCGAAGGGATAGAAATCCGCGGTCATGCCGTCGGTCGAGGTCACCGCGCGCAGGCCCACGACATATTCGTAAGTTCGCCCGTCACCCATCACGCCGACCGTTTTCACCGGCAACAGCACCGCAAAGGCCTGCCAGATCTTGTCGTAGAGGCCGGCTTTGCGGATCTGGTCGATATAGACCGCATCCGCATGGCGCAGGATGTCGAGCTTTTCGCGTGTGATGTCGCCGGGGCAGCGGATGGCGAGACCCGGCCCCGGGAATGGATGCCGGCCGACAAAAATTTCCGGCAAGCCTAGCTCGCGCCCCAAAGCGCGTACCTCGTCCTTGAACAGTTCGCGCAACGGCTCGACCAGCTTCATGTTCATGCGCGCGGGCAGCCCGCCGACGTTGTGATGCGACTTGATCGTCACCGAAGGGCCGCCGGTGAACGAGACGCTCTCGATCACGTCGGGATAGAGCGTGCCCTGCGCCAGATACTCCGCGCCACCGAGCTTTTTCGCCTCGGCTTCGAACACGTCGATGAAGAGACGCCCGATGGTCTTGCGCTTGATCTCGGGATCGGTGACGCCGGCGAGCTCACCCAAAAATTGCTTCGATGCGTCCACGTGAACGAGCGGGATATTGTAGTGATGGCGGAACAGGTCGACCACGGTCTCGGCTTCCTTGAGCCGCAACAGCCCGTGATCGACGAAGACGCAAGTGAGCTGGTCGCCGATCGCTTCATGAATCAGCACGGCGGCCACGGCCGAATCCACGCCGCCGGAAAGGCCGCAGATCACTTTACCTCGGCCCACCTGTGAGCGAATCTTGCCGATCGCCTCCTCGCGGAAGGCGCGCATGGTCCAGTCGCCGGAAAGACCAGCGATCTTGCGGACGAAATTGCGGATCAGTCTCGCGCCATCGGACGTATGCACCACCTCGGGATGGAACATCAGCCCGTAATATTTGCGCTTCTCGTCCTGGATGATGGCGAATGGCGCGTTCGCGCTTGTACCGGCGACCACGAAGCCTGGCGGCATTTTGGTGATGCGGTCGCCATGGCTCATCCACACCGGATGTTTTTCGCCCACCGACCAGGTCGCATCGAACAACTGGCTATTGGCCTTGACCTCGACATCGGCACGGCCGAATTCGCGATGGTGTCCGCCCTCGACTTCGCCGCCGAGCTGGGCCGCCATGGTCATCTGGCCGTAGCAGATGCCAAGCACGGGAACTTTCGAATCGAAAATTACCTGCGGCGCGCGCGGCGAGCCTTCTTCGTGAACGGATTCAGGCCCGCCCGAGAGGATCACGGCTTTCGGTTTCATCTGAGCGAAAGCCGCTTCCGCCTTCTGGAACGGCACGATTTCGGAATAGACGCCGTCCTCGCGCACCCTTCGCGCGATCAGTTGCGTCACCTGGCTGCCGAAATCGACGATCAGAATCTTGTCGTGCGCAGAGGCCACCGAGGTGGGCTCACCGCTGATGGGCTGTAGAGCGGTCATGGGCCAAGGAAGTACGCGACAGGGAGGCCGCTCGCAACCCTCCCCGAGCCGTCATGGCCGGGCTTGTCCCGGCCATCCACGTTTTTCCCGTCATTCCGGGGCGATGCGTCAGCATCGAGCCCGGAATCCATCGTGCCAAAGGTATTCCGGGAAAAATGGATTCCGGGCTCGCATCTTCGATGCGCCCCGGAATGACCGATGACGACGAATTAAACTACCCCTCTTTCAACACCGACACGAAAAATCCGTCCGTGCCCGTGCGGCGCGGCGTCATCAAAAGCCCCTCCGCGGTGCAGAATCGTAGGGTGGACAAAGCCAGCGGGTCGCGCGAACGCGCGCCCGATGACAGGCTCCGCGTGCCCACCGGCCAAACCCGGAAAATTATGGTGGGCACGGCGCAAGAGCGCCTTTGCCCATCCTACGTTGCTTCCCGAGCCATCATGGCCGGGCATAGCCGTTCAAAGAACGGCGTCGCTTCCGCTCGCCTATGCCCGGCCATCCACGTTTTTCCCGTCATTCCGGGGCGATGCGTCAGCATCGAGCCCGGAATCCATCGTGCCAAAGGTATTCCGGGAAAAATGGATTCCGGGCTCGCATCTTCGATGCGCCCCGGAATGACCAATGACGACGAATTAAACTACCCCTCTTTCAGCACCGACACGAAAAACCCGTCCGTCCCCGTGCGGCGCGGCGTCATCAAAAGCCCCTCTGAGCTTTGCAGCGTCGCGGTGGAGAAGTCGTCGGCCTTGTCCCACAGCGCGGTCACAACCTGCGAAGGCGGCACTACCGCAAAGTCCGGGTGGCGCGCGAGAAAGGCGCGGACTTGATCGGCATTTTCCGCCGGCAATACCGAGCAGGTGATATAGGCGATCCGCCCGCCCGGCTTGGCCAGGGTTTTCGCGCGATCGAGCACCTCGATCTGGTCCTTCAGGCGGAGTTCGAGCGCGCCGGGCCGCATCCGCCATTTCGCATCGGGATTGCGCCGCCAGGTGCCGGTGCCCGTGCAGGGCGCGTCGATCAGCACGAGGTCGGCTGATGCGTTGATGCCGCCGAGCACGTCGCCCTCGCCCTTTGGCGCCCGCACCTCGCAATTATGGACGCCGGCGCGCGCCAGACGCTCGTAGATCGGCGCGAGCTGCCGCTTGTCGCGATCGGTCGCGATCAGCCGGCCCTTGCCCTGCATCATCGCCGCCAGCGCCAGTGTCTTGCCGCCGGCTCCCGCGCAGAGGTCGATAACCTGCTCGCCAGGCCTTGCCGCCGACAGCAAGGCGGCGAGCTGCGAGCCTTCGTCCTGCACCTCGATCAGGCCCTTGATGAAATCCTCCTCCGAATGAATGCCGGGGTTGCGGGCGTCAGCCCCGAGTTCAATGCGCAGGCCAATCGGCGAGAATGTCGTCGGCATCGTGCCGAGATGCGCGGTCGAGGCCAGCACCTTTTCGCGTTTGGCCTTCAACGTGTTGACGCGCAGATCGAGCGGCGCGCGGCTTGCCATCGCAACCGCCTCGGCAACGCGGTCCTCGCCAAACACCTCCGCGAGATGGCCGTCGAGCCATTCCGGGTAATCGCCGGCAACAGGCGGTGGCGCCGCATCGAGCGAACGTGAGGTCAGCGCGGCGCGCTCGTTATCGGTGAGCGGCGAAGGCGCGTAGCGGCTGCCGTCGCACAGCGCCGCAATCGCGTCCGTCTCAAGGCCGCGCTCGAGCTTGAGCATGCCGAGCACACGCGCGCGCGGCGTGTCCTCGTCCATGATCCAGGCGCTCGAGGAGCGCCGCCGCAACACGTCCCAGATCAAGCCGGAGATCGCGGCGCGGTCCCCCGAGCCGGCAAAACGATGCGCGCCTCCCCACTCCTTCAGCGCCTTCGCCGCCGGAACGCGCTCTTTGTCGATCGTCTCGATGAGCTCGATGGCGGCGGAAAGCCGCGCTGCGGGGGTCATGCGATGCCTTCAGTCAAAGAAGATGCACTTCAGATCACAGGAGAATCTTGAGCGCGAAATATACCCACATGACGAAAACCACCAGCACGCCGGCAAACCACGCCAGCGAGCGATAATTCAGATCGTTGGAGGTCACGAAAATCCCGGCATGCACGAAGCGCGTCACCACGAAAACCCACGACAAGGCCACGATCACGAGGTCGGCATGGCGCAAAGGCAGCGCCAGCGCGATCAGCATGTAGAACAGGATTGGCAGCTCGAACTGGTTCTTGAAGCAGTTGCCGATCTGGGTGACGCGCACCGGCCAGTTCTGCTGCCCCAACACGATATCCCTGACCCTGGTTTCCTTGCTGACCAGCGCATTTCGACGCTCGAGCGCCATCCAGATAAGGAGGGCGAAAGCGAGCCCGACCAGGACAAAGACGGGAAGCAGAACCATCCGAACCGACATTAAAAATCCTCCAAAAGATTGCGCTACCCGCTATAGCGGCAGCGCACAACTCTGACAATTGACATGCGCAGGACGCGGAAGGATTCCCGCTGGAGCGGCTGGCTGAAGTTAGCTTCCCGGCTGCGATGCCATTATGATCGCGGTGGGCGGAGAGGTGCTGATGAAGTGCGCCTGAAATTTTGCGGGAGGTGAACATGCGCCTGAAGGATCGTATCGCGATTGTGGTCGGCGCCGGCCAGAGCCCTGGCGAAGGCATGGGCAACGGCCGCGCCACTGCCATCACTTTCGCCCGCGAAGGCGCCCGCGTTCTGTGCGTCGACCGCAATCCTTCTTCGGCGCAGGAAACGGCGGAGATGATCGCGGTGAAAGGCGGCACGGCGGTCGCGTTCGAGGCGGACGTGACGCGAGAGGACGAGATCAAGGCGATGGTCGCCAACGCCCAGGCGCGCTGGGGCCGCATCGATATCCTGCACAACAATGTCGGCGTGAGCCTGGCCGGCGGCGACGCCGAACTATCTGCTATCACCGAGGAAGCGATCGACCGGGTCGTTGCGATCAATCTCAAGAGCTGCATCTTTGCCGCGAAATGCGTCATCCCGATCATGCGGGCGCAGATGAGCGGCACAATCATCAACATTTCCTCGATGGCCGCGATCACGACCTACCCTTACGTCGCCTACAAGGCGACCAAATCGGCGATGATTGCCTTCACCGAACAGCTCGCCTACCAGAACGCCCAATATGGCATCCGCGCCAACGTTATCTTGCCGGGACTGATGAACACGCCGATGTCGGTCGACACCCGCGCCCGCGCCTTCAACAAGAGCCGCGCCCAGGTCGAAGCCGATCGCGATGCCCAGGTGCCGCTGCGCAAGAAGATGGGCACCGCCTGGGACGTCGCCAATGCCGCGCTGTTTCTGGCGTCCGACGAAGCGGGCTTCATCACCGGCGTGACGCTCCCGGTCGACGGCGGCGCCAGCGTCCGCCGCGGTTAAAGCCATCGCCGCTTTTGGCAGACCATCTTGCGAGATCTAACCACTACGAAGCTGCGCTCCCTCTCCCCTTGCGGGAGAGGGTTGGGGTGAGGGATTACGGTCTCTCGACGTTCGTCGCCCCCTCACCCGATTTGCTACGCAAATCGACCTCTCCCCGCTGGGGAGAGGTGAAGTCCCACTTCTAGGCGCCGCGCGACGGGACAACCTTCAGACGCAAAAAGCTCATGATGCTGCCGAGCGCGGCAAATCCGGCGCCGAGCGCCAGTGCAACCGTTGCGCCATCGCGCCCCGCAAGCGCGAAACACAATGCCGCCAGCGCCGCTCCAATTGTTTGGCCCGTCAGGCGCGCGGTCGCCACGATGCCGCTGGCGCCGCCGCTGCGATCGGATGGCGCACTCGCCATGATGGCCCTGATATTTGGCGTCTGAAAGAAGCCAAATCCCACTCCGCAAATCACCATGCGCCAGACGATATCGAGAATGCCTGGCGATACGGGAAGCGTTGCCAGCAAAACCATTCCGATAGAGAGCAGCACCAGCCCGAGACCGCCGAGAATGCCGGCGGAGTAGCGGTCGCTGAGGCGGCCTCCGATCGGCGCCATGATGGCCACTACCAGCGGCCAAGGCGTCATGAAGAATCCGGTTTCGACCTGGGTTCGATGCAGGATGTCTTCGAAATAAAACGGCAGCGAGACGAACGCCAGCCCTTGTACCGCAAACGAGCAGACGGCGGTCGCGGCCGAGAGCGCGAACATCGGCCGGCGAAACAGGTCGACCGGCAGCATCGGCGCCGGGTGATCCGCGTGCCGGCGGATCAGAAACCACGCGAGCAGCACCGCGGATGCAAGCTCGATCGAGACCACGCCGGGAGAAGCCTTGTGCGCGGCGCTGCCGATGCCGAGAATAAAGAGACCCAGACAAATCGCTGCGAGACCCGCGCCGGGAAAATCGAAGGCGCGCACGGCGCGAGGCGTATCAGGCAACGTCTTCAGGCCAATTGCCATCGCGATCAGGCCGAAGGGAATATTGACCGCGAACAACCACGGCCAGGATGCCAAAGCCAGAATGCCGGAAGCAATCGTCGGCCCCAGGGTGAAGGCGGTGGCGACGACGAGCGCGTTGTGGCCAAATCCGCGCCCGAGCAACCGGTTCGGATAAACGAAGCTAATGAGCGCCGAATTCACGCTCATGATTCCGCTGGCGCCAAGCCCTTGCAGCGCCCGCGCCGCCAAAAGGCTCGGCAACGACCAGGCATAGGCGCAGCCGAGGGAGGCGAGCGTGAACAGCAAGAGGCCGGCAAGATAGATGCGCTGGTGCCCGACGATCTCGCCGAGCGCGCCGAGGGGCAGAAGCGTCGCAACCAACGCGATCTGGTAGACATTGACGACCCAGACCACATCGGCCGGGCTCGCAGCAAGATCGGCGGCGATTGCCGGAAGCGCGATGTTGGCGATCGCGGTATCGAGGGAAGCCATCGCGAGCGCGGTGAAGATCGCAGCCAGCGCCCATCGGCGGCGCTCGGGCGGCAGGCCGTCGGTGACGGGCGAAGATGACAGCTTTGCCGCCTTCGTATTCATCAGCATCGCAAGCGAATTCTCCCGGCAGGCGACGACGCGCTGCGCCCGCGGGTCAGATGTACTATGCATGTCGCTCGCCCCACAGGCGGGGTGCTGCATGATGCGTATGCGGCGGGCCGTGGGCCGTCATTCCGGGGCGCGCGGGCCGCCCGGGAATGACGAGGCGGCTCGATCACCCCCCGCCCGGATAGTTCGGGCTTTCGCGCGTGATCGTCACGTCATGGACGTGGCTTTCACGCAAGCCTGCGCCGGTGATGCGCACGAACTGCGCCTTGTCGTGGAATTCGGCGAGATTGCGCGCGCCCACATAGCCCATCGCCGCGCGCAAGCCGCCGGCCAACTGATGCATGACGTTGGCGACTGGCCCCTTGTAGGGCACCTGGCCTTCAATTCCCTCCGGCACCAGCTTCAGCGTGTCCTTGATGTCCTGCTGGAAGTAGCGGTCGGCGGAACCGCGCGCCATGGCGCCGACCGAACCCATCCCGCGATAGGCCTTGTAGGAGCGGCCCTGCCATAAAAACACTTCGCCGGGCGTCTCGTCGGTACCGGCAAGAAGCGAGCCGACCATCGCGATATCGGCACCCGCGGCGAGCGCCTTGGCAAGATCGCCGGAAAATTTGATGCCGCCGTCCGCAATCACCGGCACGTCGGCTTTCTTTGCGGCTTCCACCGCATCCATGATCGCGGTGAGCTGGGGAACGCCGACGCCGGCCACTATCCTTGTGGTGCAGATCGAGCCCGGGCCGATGCCGACCTTGATCGCGTCGGCGCCGGCATCGATCAGCGCCTGGGCGCCTTCGTACGTAGCGATGTTGCCGGCGATGACCTGGACCGCGTTCGACAGCCGTTTGATGCGGTTGACGGCCTCCAGCACCCGCGAAGAATGGCCGTGCGCGGTGTCGACCACGATCAGATCGACGCCGGCATCGATCAGCCGCTCGGTGCGTTCGAAACCGCCCTCGCCCACGGTGGTCGCAGCCGCGACACGCAGGCGCCCCTGGGCATCCTTGCAGGCGAGCGGATGCGCAACCGCTTTCTCCATGTCCTTGACGGTGATCAGGCCGACACAGCGATATTGATCGTCGACGACCAGCAGTTTCTCGATCCGGTGCCGGTGCAGGATGCGCTTGGCTTCATCCTGGCTCACGCCCTCGCGCACGGTCACGAGATTTTCATGCGTCATCAGCTCGGAGACTTTTTGCCGGGGATCGGTGGCAAAGCGCACGTCGCGGTTGGTGAGAATGCCGACCAGCTTTCCTGGTCTGCCCGCGCCGCCGCCAGTCACCACGGGAATCCCCGAAAAGCCGTGATCCTTCATCAAGGCCAGTGCATCGGACAACGTCGCATCCGGACCGATGGTCAGCGGATTGACCACCATGCCCGATTCATACTTCTTCACCTGCCGCACCTGGGCAGCCTGGCCATCGGGGTCAAAATTGCGGTGAATGACGCCGACGCCGCCCGCCTGCGCCATGGCGATCGCCATGCGCGCTTCGGTCACCGTATCCATTGCTGACGCGACGATGGGAATGTTGAGCGGAATGTCGCGGGTGACGCGTGAGCGGATATCGGCCTCTGAGGGCAGGATGTCCGAAAGACCCGGTTTGAGCAGCACGTCGTCGAACGTATAGGCTTCGCGTAAGGCCAAAAGTCCCTGCACCTGCGCCATTACCAACTCCCGTTCGGGCGGCCGATTGGCCGCATTGGATTAGGGATAAGCAAATGCGCCGGCAAAGCTGGCTTCGCCGGCGAATCAGAGCCCATCGATAGGGTTGGCGGTGGTCGATAGCACGCCGGCAAGGCGATTCAAAGGGGTCCGGAGTTCCCGCCTTGGTACGGACAAAAAAAGAGCGGCCCGGCATTTTGCCGGGCCCCCATTTCACGAACGCGAGAGCATCGCACCCGCCTTGGCTTTTTTTAGTTTATTTCCTGAGCGGTGCGAATGGTTCGGCTCGGAGCCGCATTCAGACAGCGGCGCGCAGCCTCGATTTCGGCCTCGGTAGCGCCCTTGCTCCGCGCCCAGGCCTCTGCCATCGGGGCGCTGTACTTTGCAACATAATATCGAACGACGGAGCACGACGCACGATGCAGGATGCCCTCGCTGGCAGATGCCTGGGAAGACAACCCGAGGAAGATGGTCAAAACACACAGCAAACGTGGACCCATCCGGGGGTGTTCCTTCTTCAAATTGACAGGGGGAAAAGAGCCTGACGGCTCGGCGCGGGCTAAGTCCCACAATGCAGGGCCAGAGGCAAGACTCTGTCAAGCATATCAAGCCAGGGAGCTATGCGGGTTGCCGACTGTTAAGGTTTCTCAACGAGAGGCCAAAATGCCTCCAGGACGGGATGAGACTTGTCAATTAAACCATTGAAAATGCTTGAAAAATACTCTTCTTATGCTCTGCCGGTTCCACGCTGGATCACATGCCGCGGCGGTGATACAGCCACCTTCCCGCCACGCCATCGCCCATCTGCCGCCTCGCCCAAATCCCGATGACCAACAAAGAACGTCTGATCCCGCTCATCGTGGCCACAGCGCTGTTCATGGAGAACATGGATTCGACGGTGATTGCGACCTCGCTTCCGGCGATCGCCGCGGATATCGGCACCAGCCCGCTGACGCTGAAGCTCGCGATCACCTCGTATCTGCTCTCGCTCGCCGTGTTCATTCCGGCCAGCGGCTGGACTGCCGATCGCTTCGGGGCGCGCCTGGTTTTCTCGGCCGCGGTTGCCGTCTTCATGGTGGGCTCGATCGGCTGCGCGCTGTCGGAATCGGTGACGGGTTTTGTGATCGCGCGCATCGTGCAAGGCATGGGCGGCGCGATGATGACGCCGGTTGGCCGGCTGGTGCTGCTGCGCTCGATCGACAAAAGCGCGCTGGTGAACGCCATGGCCTGGGTCACGGTGCCGGCGCTGGTGGGGCCGGTGATCGGCCCGCCGCTCGGGGGATTCATCACCACCTATTTTTCCTGGCACTGGATCTTCCTGATCAATATTCCGATCGGGCTACTCGGCATCTTCATGGCGCTGCGCTTCATCGACCCGATCAAGAGCGAGGATCCGGAGCGCTTCGATCTTTACGGGATGGTGCTCGCCGGGATCGGTCTTGGCGGAATTGCCTTTGGGCTTTCGGTCGCGGGCCTCAATCTGCTGCCATGGTCGGTCGTTGCGGCGCTGATTGCGATCGGCTCGATTTCCATGACGCTTTACGTCATCCACGCCCGGCGAACCGCCTCTCCGGTTCTCGATTTCGGCCTGCTTCACTTGCCGACCATGCGCGCCAGCATCCTCGGCGGATTTCTGTTTCGGCTTGGCATCGGCGCGCTGCCATTCCTGTTGCCGCTGTTGATGCAGATCGGATTCGGCCTTTCGCCGTTCAAGTCCGGACTCGTGACCTTCGCCTCTGCCGTCGGCGCCATGGGCATGAAAACGCTCGCCGCGCGCATCATCCGAACCTTCGGCTTCCGCAACCTGATGACCATCAATGCCGTCGTCAGTTCGCTCTTCCTCGGCGCCTGTGCGCTGTTCACTGTGAACACGCCGCTGCTTCTGATCATGATCATCCTCGTGGTCGGCGGTTTCTTCCGCTCGCTGGAATTCACGGCGATCAACACGGTGGCCTACGCGGAGGTCGACGCGGCGCGCATGAGCCGCGCCACCACGCTGGTCAGCGTCAACCAGCAGCTCGCGATTTCGGCAGGCGTGGCGGTCGGAGCGTTCTCGGTGGAAACCACGCTGTGGTTGCGCCATGCAAGCGAGCTCGGCGCGGACGACTTCGCGCCCGCCTTTGTCGTGGTAGCGCTGATTTCAGCGGTGTCGTCGTGGTTCTTCTGGCAAATGCCCGATGATGCCGGCCACGAAATCTCCGGCCGCAAGGCGGTGGAGATTTCGAGCCGCAAGGGCGCGGCGACGGCTGCGGTGAAGGTCGCGAGCGAGGAAACGCAAAACGCGCGGGATCAGCGGCTGGGCTGAACGCGTTCTTGAGGCTACCGACACGTACGGGCCAGCGGCGCTACATCCCTGGTATTTGCATGATCTCGATGACTTCGATCCAGGCGCTCGGCATTCGCAGATGAGGATGATCCTTGCCAAGTATCCTGGCCGCAGCGTCGGCCGATTCCGCCTGCACGATCGAATAGCCGCCGATGTCATTCTTCGTGTCGGAAGTCCCCTTGGTGTCGAGCCGCTTGGTTTTTCCCAAAGGCGCTCCGCCATCGATGAGGGACGACTGATTAGCGCTCATCCATTTCATCCAGGCATCCATGCCCTGCTTCTGTTGCTCTGGCGGGGCATTTTTCATCATTTCCGCCATCGCGGCGGCATTGGCCATGTACAGGACCATTTTTTCATTGGTTCGTCCTCCCTGACACAGGAAACAGCCGGAATCGTATGGCGCTGGAGATGCTGCGTCAAACGCGCATTGGCGCGGTTGGTTCCCCGAGTTTGGTTTGCGGCGGTTAGGGCTTTGACGGGTCCAGTCAGGTCTGAAGATGCCGGACAGGAAATCTTCGGCCGCAAGGCGGTGGAAATTTCCTGCCGCAAGGGCGCGGCGACGGCTGCGGTGAAGGTCGCGAGCTAGGAAACGCAAAACGCGCGGGATCAGCGGCTCGGATATTATTTCGCGGTAGAATATTCGTCATGCGAGCCAAATCCTGCTGACATGGCGCCTGGTACAGGCTAAACCGCCGAAGCGGTCACGCTACGTGACGGCTCTCTGCCCTTGCGGGAGAGAGTAAGCCCTCGGTGACGGTGGCTCCGGCGTGGCCGCGCCTTCCCTTTTTCGTGCCTCAGCCTGGGACGCGGGATCAGCGCCTGGGATAGAGGGTCTCTCGTGTCCCGGACGCGACGTCCGAGTGCTCATTCGCGCTGCGCTGCATCCGGGGAATCCAGTCCGACCGCCCGTCTTTGCGAGAACAAAAGCGACGAGCAATCCAGTTGTTTTCTGGATTGCTTCGCTGGCGCTCGCAATCACTGCTTATTCGTTCCCACCCCGAAATCCGGTCGCCAATGGCGGCGCGCCGACTATTGCGGTGCGCCAGGCATCTGCGGAAGATCATCCGTGATCGTGAACCAGGGAGCCTTGCTGGCGACGTAGACGTGGAGCTTCGGTTGGATGCCCGGATCGTCATCCAACGCGCCCAGCGGCAAGCCATAGTATTTCGGGTGATCGTCAAACTTGCTCAGGATCGGAGAGCCGCACACCCGGCAAAAGCCCCTGTGATTCCCAGGCGACGATTCGTAAAAGGTAAGAAGCTCCTCGCCCTGCATGAATTTAAACTCAGCCGATTTCACGCTCGCCCGGCTGCGAAAGGCGCTCCCTTGCGCTTTCCGGCACATCGAGCAATGGCAATTCATGGCGCCGAATAGTCGCCCGTTGATCTCGTACCTGACGCCGCGGCACAGGCAGCTTCCGCGCAGCATGCGCACCTCCCGATGACCACTCGGCCGGACAAGCCCGGTCATGACGAACTTATTTGGGAACTCTGTCCTCCCCGAAACCCCGTCGCCAGCACGTAGCGCTCGGAAGAATCCTGCCGGCTCGAAGCTGGCTTGACGTGACGGACGCTGGCATAATCGCGTTTCAATTGCGCCATCAATTCTGCATCCGCGCCGCTCTGGAACGTCTTGGCGAGGAAGGTTCCGCCGGGCTTCAAAACCTCCGCGGCGAGGACGGCGGCCGCCTCAACCAGGCCAACCATGCGCAACTGGTCGGTCTTGCGGTGGCCCGTGGTGTTGGCAGCCATGTCGGACATCACCACGTCGGCGCGCCCACCGATCATTTCGACCAGCCGATCCGGCGCGTCCTGCTCGAGAAAATCAAGCTGTGCGAAAGCCACTCCGGCGATTTCCGGCATTTCCAACAGGTCGATCCCGACCACCCTGCCCTTGCCATCCCCCGCGCTGACGCGTTTGGCGGCGACCTGGCTCCAGCCGCCGGGTGCGGCGCCAAGATCGACCACGGTCATGCCGGGTTTGAGGAAGCGGTATTTGTCGTCGATCTCGATCAGCTTGTAGGCCGCGCGCGAGCGGAAACCTTCACGCCTGGCGCGCGACACATAGGGATCGTTGAGCTGTCGCTCCAGCCAGAGTTTTGAGGACAGCTTGCGCTTGCCAGCGGTCTTCACCGTGACACGGAGCCGCCCGGTCGTGTCTTTTGCCATTCTGGTGTCCCCGTTCTGACATTCGCATCATATCGTGGCGAGTTCGTTTGCGAATGTCAGAACCGAAGGGACACTAGCAAATATATGATTTCTAGTGTGGCTTTGACTCTGACGTTCCTTCGAAGAGATCGTGGCAACACTGAAAGGAACATCAGAGTCGCCACACTAGCCCTTCTCCTTCTCCCCTTGCGGGAGAAGGTGGCATAGGCGGCCTCCGGCCGCCGTCAAGACTTGGACGCCGATGCTTAGCATCGGCTATGGCGCCGGATGAGGGATTAGCGCCGAAACAAACCCCTCACCCGAACGAATTTGGGTCTACCGGCTGAGCAGCCCTCTCCCACAAGGGGAGAGGGCGCAATAATTTACAATGCGAACCCGAAAATGAGTTTCTAGCGTGTGCTCAGCGCCCCGTCCTCGCGCATCATTTCCACCAGCATGCCCTCGCGCAGACCCCGATCGGCGACACGCAGCCTCGGCAACGGGAAGGCGTTGCGGATCGCGTCGAGTATAGCGCATCCCGCCAGCACCAGATCGGCGCGTTCGACACTGATGCAATTATTGGCAGCGCGTTCCTGATAGCTCATGCCGAGCAGACGCGTGATGGTCCTGCTGATATCGGCATCGCTCATCCAGATGCCATCGACGCGGCGGCGATCGTAGCGTGGCAGGTTGAGATGAACGCCTGCCAGCGTCGTCACGGTGCCGGAGGTGCCGAGCAGGTGCATGTCCGCAAGGTCGGCGCCGTGCTCGGCCGCGAACGGTCCGATGTGTTTTGCGACTTCCTCGACCATCAGCGCGTAGGATTGTCTGGTGACGTCGCGGCCGCCGAAATGCTCGGCCAGCGTTACGACGCCAAGCGGGATCGACATCCATGCCTTGATGCTTGGCGACTGGCTTGCTGCGGCCGGATCGCGCGCGATCCGAACCAGTTCGGTCGATCCGCCGCCGATATCGAACAGGATGGCCCCGCGTCCACGCGGATCGAGCAGCGGTGAGCAGCCGATCACGGCCAAAGCAGCTTCGGTTTCGCGATCGATCACTTCGAGCCGGATGCCGGTCTCCGCGGCAACGCGATCGCGGAAACCTTCGGCATTCGAGGCGGCGCGGCAGGCCTCGGTCGCGATCAGCCGCAGCCGCTTGGCCTTCCTGGACTGGATCTTGTCGCGGCAGATGCTCAAGGCCGCGATCGCCCGCTCGATGGCGGCCTCGCTGATGCAGCCGGTGGTCGAGATCCCCTCCCCGAGCCTGATGATCCGCGAGAATGAATCGACCACGCGGAAGCCGTCTTCGGTCGGACAGGCGATCAGCAGGCGGCAATTATTGGTGCCGAGGTCGAGCGCAGCATAGACGCCAGCCGCAGGCGCCAACCTTGCCTCTCCGGCATCGCTTGCCGCGACCGGTATGATCGAGCCGCGCGACGCCACGTCGTCGCGAAGCCGCGTATCGTCCTTCATCAAAATTTCTTTCCCCGGCCTAGTGGAGTGGATCTGACATTCGCCACCATCCCGCAGCAAGTCCGTCAAGCGAATGTCAAATCCAAAACTCCACTAGAATCTGATCTTTGCTAGTGGTCCTTTGATTCTAACATTCGCAAAGGTGCCTGCTGAGATGGGGGTGCGAATGTTAGAATCGAACCACTAGCTCGGCCGACGAGAATGTCTCTTCGGGGCAAAGTCTAGCAGCGACCGGTGGTCCGATTCCAGCATTCGGTCCCGTCGCGGCGGACTTTTTTGCGAATGCTGGAATCAAAGGACCACCGGTAAATATCGGATTCCAGTGGAGTTCCGGATTTGACATTCGCCTCGGCGGGTGCGGCAAGGGTTGGCGAATGTCAAATCCACTCCACTGGTGGGCGCCGCAACAAGTCTTCACATGGGAACATGCCAAATTCTGAATAGTCAGAAATTGTTCTTATTTTCAAATGGGTAGAGAGGGATGAAAAAACGCAACGACACGCAAACAACCGTGAACGAGTCGAGAACTTACGCAAAGATTGGCACAAGACTAGCACACGGAGGTTCGCGTCCTGTTCGCCGAAGGGCGCCCTTCATCGAGTCGCCGCCGCTAATCGTGCAGGATGACGCCGGCCGCTACCGGCTCGGCATCAACGACGACGCAACACCCGGTTTTGAATCCCGCAGCTTCGCCGAGGCCGTCCGGCTTCGCATGACCCGCCACGATCCCGAGCGGGTGTCGCCGTGATCAGAGCCGCAGACATTCTTTTTCTTGTCGGCGCCTCCACCGCCGCCATTGCCGCATTCGCGCTGTGCGTCGCGCTCGTGGCGCTGTGATCGGCGAAGCATAATGAGCGAATATCTTTTGAATTTTCACCGCCACCAGGTCTCGATGGCCATGGGCACCACAAATCCGGCGCCACCGCCGGGGAGCCTCATCATGGCCGGAATATTCGCAACCGCGCAGCCTAAATATGCTGCGCTCGGAATCGCTACGTTTCCATTTGATGCAACCGAAGAAGTCAAACGTGGGCCATTGGTCACGAACTACCAGCGGATGGGTTTGCCGGCGAGCAGAGATATGGTGCTGCGCTTCCCGGACGCGCCCGGCATCGCCGCCATGGCGGGCCCGCGCAATAAGCTCGCCGTCATCGACATCGACGAGCGTGGTGCCGCCGGCGAACGCTTACTTGCCGACGTACAGCGCCAGTTCGGTGTGCCGAAGCTGGTCGTCCGGACCGGCTCAGGTGGTTTCCACGGCTACTACCGGCACAATGGCGAGGATCGGAAGATTCGCCCGGACCCTCTCAGGCCGATCGATCTCATCGGCGCCGGTTCGATTGTCCTGCCGCCGAGTCGTGGCTTCCGTGGCAATTACGAAATCGTTCATGGGCGCGTCGAAGATCTGGTGGCGCTTGAACCGATCCGGATGTCCTCGGCTGCTCTCGCTGCTTCAGATATCGACCTGCGTGCCGCCCGCAAAGGTGGTCGGGATAAGAAGTTCTGGCCGCATGTCGCGCGCCAGGCGCACCTGGTCAGGAGCCTGGATGAACTGATTGCGGTCGCCAGAGAGCTAAACGAATTGATGGCCGAACCGTGGCCAGACAATGAGGTGAATTCCGAGATCGTCAAGCGTTGCCGGTACTGGTGGGACAAGACACAGAAGGGCGAAAACTACTTCAACGTTGGAAGATACGTCAGGACAACACATGCGGAGTTAGAACAGATGCTTCCGAATCCAAAGGATCATGACGCGTATATCCTGTTGAGCCTGCTGCGCTGGCGGCATTGGGGGCGGGATTTCGCCCTGTCGAATGAAACGCACAAGTCACTAGGATGGCGCCGCAAACGCCTTGTAGCGGCCCGTAATCGTCTTATCGAGACGGGGCGCATCATTGTCCTAAAGAGGGCGACGCGACACACACCGATGCTTTGCCAACTGGGAGCCGCATAAAATGGTGAAGATGTATCTGAACGAATTCGATGATCTGATTTCGCTCAACAGCGACAGCATCATTCTGCTCACGTTCTTGCGCTGGCAGTATCGGAATCTAGAGTTCTACCTAAGCAATGACACGCACCGCAAACTTGGCTGGACTCGCCGACGGTTCGTCAAGGCGCGCAACGTGCTGATCGAGCGCGGCCATATGGTCATGGTCGAGCCGCCCCGAAACGCCCCGATGATCTGTCAGCTAATGGCGGCCGCCTGATTTTAGGGTGGCCAGATTTGACCACCAATAAGAAAGGTAACACCGCTTTCCCCCCTAGATAGGAGATAGGCAGTTGAGCAGCGTCGTTATAGGAGAGGGCAAAATTGGTTTGCCTGATGGTTTTGTGATGTCTGAGCGGATGCGGAAGGTCGCAGCCAAGCGCGGGCTTGACCGCGGCTCGACAAAGGCCCTGTTCGTCAAGTTCTGCGCCTACTACCGGGGCAACGGTGCCGAACACGACGGCTGGGAAAAGACATGGGCTGGCTGGGTTCGCAGGCAGTACGTCAAGGTGGGAAGTCGAGGCCGCAAGCGCTGGGAAAAGTCCGAGCGCGACAACATCGTGACTATGCGGAGCATTTTGGCGCGTAAACGCGGGCCGTCATCGAGTGACGCACAGTGGTGAAACGTTACGGTAACGTTACGGTGGCGTTACGCTCGCTATTCCTAGCGAGGACTCGCGAGGTTCGCCGACCATTCCACGAACATTCGCGGAATTCCGCCGACGCGTGGCGCACGCGTCACATGTGACATTGCTAGGGCTTTGCTATCGCATTGCTAGCAAGCGAGATAGCGAGCTTCTGTCGCGAACGCCTTCTGCGGTGCGCCCGACGTGAAATTGACTTGTCGCAGGTTCGGTTACTGGTCATAGTTCCGAAGCGTGTTTTCCGTCCAATTAATGGCTACACGAAGAAACTCATCTAGACAGCCATTCGGCACCTGTCGGCACGACGGTGTTCGCGCGAGCAGGCAAATGTCAGACCAGGGAGCCCGCCATGATCAAGGTAAGCGTTATGTATCAAAATACGCCTGGTGCAC
>NZ_DATMLW010000121.1:0-8684 GCF_035570375.1 Bradyrhizobium sp.
CATCCTCTATTACACCGGCAAGAGCCACAAGATCGGCGAAGTGCACGAAGGTGCCGCGACGATGGACTGGATGGAGCAGGAGCAGGAGCGCGGCATCACCATCACCTCGGCCGCGACCACCGCGTTCTGGAACGGCAAGCGTCTGAACATCATCGACACGCCCGGCCACGTTGACTTCACGATCGAGGTCGAGCGCTCGCTTCGCGTGCTCGACGGCGCGGTATGCGTGCTCGATTCCAACCAGGGCGTCGAGCCGCAGACCGAAACCGTCTGGCGCCAGGGCGACAAGTACCGCGTTCCGCGCATCGTCTTCGCCAACAAGATGGACAAGACCGGCGCCGACTTCTTCAAGTGCCTCGCCGACATCGTCGATCGCCTCGGCGCGAGACCCATTGCGATCCAGCTTCCGATCGGAGCCGAGAACAACTTCAAGGGCGTCATCGACCTCGTGAAGATGAAGGGCATTGTCTGGAACGATGAATCGCTCGGCGCGAAATTCGACTATGTCGACATCCCCGCCGACCTGCTCGATCAGGCCAAGGAATATCGCGAGAAGATGGTGGAAGCCGCCGTCGAGCTCGATGATGACGCCTTGGCCGCCTTCCTCGACGGCAAGGAGCCCGATGAGGCGACGCTGAAGAGGCTGATCCGCAAGGCCGTGCTGTCGGGCGCCTTCTATCCTGTGCTGTGCGGCTCGGCGTTCAAGAACAAGGGCGTGCAGCCGCTGCTCGATGCGGTGGTCGACTACCTGCCGTCGCCCGTCGACGTGCCCGCCATCAAGGGCACCGACGAGGATGGCAATGAAGTGGTGCGCAAGGCCAACGACAAGGAGCCCTTAGCGCTGCTCGCCTTCAAGATCATGGACGACCCGTTCGTCGGGACTATCACCTTCTGCCGCATTTATTCAGGCACGCTTGTGTCGGGCACCGGTGTCATCAATTCGACGCGCGATCGCAAGGAGCGCATCGGCCGCATGCTGCTGATGCACGCCAACAATCGCGAGGACATCAAGGAAGCCTATGCCGGCGACATCGTCGCGCTGGCGGGGCTGAAGGAAGCGCGCACCGGCGACACGCTGTGCGATGCCAACAAGTCGGTGATTCTGGAAAAGATGGAATTTCCGGAGCCCGTCATCGAGATCGCGATCGAGCCGAAGTCGAAGGCCGACCAGGAAAAGCTCGGCGTGGCGCTGGCAAAGCTCGCCGCGGAAGATCCCTCGTTCCGCGTCACCACCGATCAGGAGTCCGGCCAGACCATCCTCAAGGGCATGGGCGAACTACATCTCGACATCAAGGTCGATATCCTCAAGCGCACCTACAAGGTTGACGCCAATATCGGCGCGCCGCAGGTGGCGTTCCGCGAGCGCATCACCCAGCGGGTCGAGCACAGCTACACTCACAAGAAGCAGACCGGCGGTACCGGTCAGTTCGCCGCGGTGACGCTCGTGGTCGAACCGAACGAGCCCGGCAAGGGTTACGAGTTCGAATCCAAGGTCGTCGGCGGCGCCGTGCCCAAGGAATACATCCCCGGCGTCGAAAAGGGCGTCGAGAGCGTCCTGTCCTCCGGCGTGGTCGCGGGCTTCCCGGTGGTTGACGTCAAGGTGCAGCTGATCGACGGAAAGTACCACGACGTCGACTCCTCGGCGCTGGCCTTCGAAATCGCGACGCGCGCCTGTTTCCGCGAAGCGCTGCAGCGGGGCAAGTCGGTGCTGCTCGAACCGATCATGAAGGTCGAGGTGGTGACGCCGGAAGATTACACCGGTTCGGTCATCGGCGACCTGAATTCGCGGCGCGGACAGATCCAGGGTCAAGACATGCGCGGCAACGCCAACGTCATCAATGCCATGGTGCCGCTCATGAACATGTTCGGTTACGTGAATAACCTGCGTTCGATGAGCCAGGGGCGCGCAACCTTTACGATGCAGTTCGACCACTACGCGGAAGCGCCGGCAAACGTGTCGGCGGAAGTCCAGAAGAAGTTTGCCTGATTGTCGTTGGTGGCAGCTAACGACTGAACGGAGAGTCAAATGGCCAAAGCAAAGTTTGAACGCACTAAACCGCACTGCAACATCGGAACGATCGGTCACGTCGACCATGGCAAGACGTCGCTGACGGCGGCGATCACCAAGGTGTTGGCGGAAACCGGCGGTGCAACGTTCACGGCGTACGACCAGATCGACAAGGCGCCGGAAGAGAAGGCGCGCGGCATCACGATCTCGACGGCGCACGTCGAATACGAAACCCAGAAGCGGCACTACGCCCACGTCGACTGCCCGGGCCATGCCGACTACGTGAAGAACATGATCACCGGCGCGGCGCAGATGGACGGCGCCATCCTGGTGGTGTCGGCGGCCGACGGCCCGATGCCGCAGACCCGCGAACACATCCTGCTCGCCAAGCAGGTCGGCGTCCCCGCGATGGTCGTCTACCTCAACAAGTGCGACATGGTGGACGATCCGGAGCTGCTCGAGCTGGTCGAGCTGGAGGTGCGCGAACTTCTCTCGAAGTACGATTTCCCGGGCGACAAGATCCCGATTATCAAGGGCTCGGCACTGGCCGCCCTCGAAGACAAGGACCGGAAGCTCGGTCATGACTCGATCCTCGAACTGATGCGCAATGTCGACGAGTACATTCCGCAGCCGGAACGTCCGATCGACCAGCCGTTCCTGATGCCGGTGGAAGACGTGTTCTCGATCTCGGGCCGCGGCACCGTGGTGACCGGCCGCGTCGAGCGCGGCATCGTCAAGGTCGGCGACGAAATCGAGATCGTGGGCTTGCGCGACACGCAGAAGACCATCGTCACCGGCGTCGAAATGTTCCGCAAGCTGCTCGATCAGGGCCAGGCGGGCGACAACATCGGTGCGCTGCTCCGCGGCACCAAGCGTGAGGAAGTCGAGCGCGGTCAGGTGCTGTGCAAGCCGGGTTCGGTGAAGCCGCACACCAAGTTCAAGGCCGAGGCCTACATCCTCACCAAGGAGGAGGGCGGACGTCACACCCCGTTTTTCACCAATTATCGGCCGCAGTTCTACTTCCGTACCACCGACGTGACCGGTGTCGTGCACCTGCCCGAAGGCACCGAGATGGTGATGCCGGGCGACAACATCGCGATGGAAGTGCATCTAATCGTGCCGATCGCGATGGAAGAAAAGTTGCGCTTTGCGATTCGCGAAGGAGGCCGCACCGTCGGCGCCGGCGTCGTCGCAAGCATCATCGAGTAAGGAAGCGAATAGGGAATGGCGAGTAGCGGATGGAGGTCCATTCGCTATTCGCTACTCGCCACTCACCAAGAAAGATTACGGCTATGAACGGCCAGAACATCCGCATACGTCTCAAGGCGTTCGACCATCGGATTCTCGATTCGTCGACGCGCGAGATCGTGAACACGGCGAAACGGACGGGTGCCCAGGTTCGCGGACCCATTCCGCTGCCGACCCGCATCGAGAAGTTCACCGTCAACCGTTCGCCGCATGTCGACAAGAAGAGCCGCGAGCAATTCGAGATGCGCACGCACAAGCGCCTTCTCGACATTGTCGATCCGACACCGCAGACCGTGGACGCGCTGATGAAGCTCGATCTTGCTGCCGGCGTCGACGTCGAAATCAAGCTCTAACCTTTAGCTCCCGTCCGTGAAAATCAGCGGACAGCAACAACAGGAAGCACGAAGATGCGCTCCGGAGTGATCGCACAAAAGGTCGGGATGACGCGGGTCTTTACCGAGACCGGCGAACATATCCCTGTGACCGTGCTCAAGCTGGGCAATTGCCAGGTCGTCGGTCACCGCACGACCGAGAAGAACGGTTACGTCGCGTTGCAGCTCGGATCGGGCTCGCGCAAGACCGTCTATATGCCGAAGGCCGAACGCGGCCAGTTCGCGGTCGCCAAGGTCGAGCCCAAGCGCAAGGTCACCGAGTTCCGCGTGTCGGAAGACGCGCTGATCCCGGTCGGCGCCGAGATTCAGGCCGACCATTTTGTCGTTGGCCAGTTCGTCGACGTCACCGGCACCTCCGTCGGCAAGGGTTTTGCCGGCGGCATGAAGCGCTGGAATTTCGGCGGCCTTCGCGCCACCCACGGCGTTTCGATCTCGCACCGTTCGATCGGTTCGACCGGTCAGCGTCAGGATCCCGGCAAGACCTTCAAGAACAAGAAGATGCCCGGTCACATGGGCGTCGATCGCATCACCACCCTCAATCTGCGGGTGGTGCAGACCGATGTCGAGCGTGGCCTGATCCTGGTCGAGGGCGCCGTTCCTGGCTCCAAGGGCGGATGGATCGCGGTGCGCGATGCGGTGAAGAAGCCGCTGCCGAAGGACGCTCCGAAGCCCGGCAAGTTCAAGGTCGCCGGCGGCGAGAAGGCGGCCGAAGCGCCGGCCCAGCAGGAGGGCGCGTGAGATGGAATTGAAAGTCACGACCCTCGAAGGCAAGGCCGCAGGCTCGGTTCAGCTTTCCGACGAGATCTTTGGTCTCGAGCCGCGCAAGGACATCATCCAGCGCTGCGTGCAGTGGCAACTCAACAAGCGCCAGGCCGGAACCCATAAGACGCAAGGTCGCGCCGATGTCTGGCGCACCGGAAAGAAAATGTACAAGCAGAAGGGCACCGGCGGCGCCCGTCACGGTTCGGCGCGGGTTCCGCAGTTTCGCGGCGGCGGCCGCGCGTTCGGTCCCGTGGTGCGTTCGCACGCGACCGATCTGCCGAAAAAGATTCGTGCGCTGGCGCTGCGCCATGCGCTCTCCGCCAAGGCCAAGGATGGCGGCCTGATCGTGATTGACAAGGCTGCGCTGGAAAATGCGAAAACCAGGGGGCTGGTCGGACATTTCTCCGGCCTCGGCCTGACCAACGCCTTGATCATTGACGGGGCGGAACTCAATGCGGGTTTTGCCACCGCCGCCCGCAACATTCCGAATATCGACGTGCTGCCGATCCAGGGCATCAACGTCTATGACATTCTGCGCCGTCAGAAGCTGGTGCTGACCAAAGCGGCGGTCGATGCGTTGGAGGCGCGCTTCAAATGAAGAACATCGATCCGCGCCACTACGACGTCATCGTCGCTCCCGTCGTCACCGAAAAGGCGACGATGGCCTCCGAACACAACAAGGTGGTGTTCAAGGTCGCGAGCAAGGCCACCAAGCCGCAGATCAAGGAAGCCGTCGAGAAGCTGTTCGACGTCAAGGTCAAGAGCGTGAACACGCTGGTGCGCAAGGGCAAGACCAAGGTCTTCCGCGGCACTTTCGGTTCGCAGTCGGATGTCAAGCGCGCTGTAGTGACCCTCGAAGAGGGCCACCGCATTGACGTCACTACCGGGCTATAAGGCGGCACAGCGATGGCACTGAAAACATTCAACCCCACGACACCGGGCCAGCGTCAGCTGATCATTGTCGACCGTTCGGCGCTCTACAAGGGCAAGCCGGTCAAGGCGTTGACCGAGGGCAAGCTGTCGAATGGCGGTCGCAACAATCTCGGGCGTATCACCGTGCGCTTCCGCGGCGGCGGCCACAAGAGGGCCTATCGCATCGTCGACTTCAAGCGCGCCAAGCTCGACATGCCGGCGACCGTCGAGCGGCTGGAATACGATCCCAACCGCACCGCTTTCATCGCGCTGGTGAAATACGCCGACGGCACCCAGGCCTATATCCTGGCGCCGCAGCGGCTTTCGGTCGGTGATACCGTGATCGCCGGCGCCCACGTCGACGTCAAGCCGGGCAATGTCATGCCGCTCGGCAACATGCCGGTCGGCACCATCATCCACAATGTGGAACTGAAGATCGGCAAGGGTGGCCAGCTGGCGCGCTCTGCCGGCACCTACGCCCAGATCGTCGGCCGCGACCAGGAATATGTGATCATCCGCCTGAACTCGGGCGAGCAGCGCCTGGTTCACGGCCGCTGCACCGCCACCATCGGCGCGGTGTCGAACCCGGATCACATGAATATCTCGATCGGCAAGGCCGGCCGCAACCGCTGGCTCGGGCGCAAGCCCCATAACCGCGGCGTCTCGATGAACCCGGTCGACCATCCGCTCGGCGGTGGCGAAGGCCGCACTTCGGGCGGCCGTCACCCGGTGACCCCATGGGGCAAGCCGACCAAGGGCAAGAAGACACGCTCCAACAAGTCGACCAACAAATTCATTCTCATCAGCCGCCACAAGCGGAAGAAGTAAGGAACGCCGGACATGGTTCGTTCAGTCTGGAAAGGCCCGTTCGTCGAAGGCTCGCTGCTCAAGAAGGCAGATGCAGCGCGTGCGTCCGGCCGTCACGACGTCATCAAGATCTGGAGCCGCCGCTCCACCATCCTGCCGCAGTTCGTCGGCCTGGTGTTCGGCGTCTACAACGGCCAGAAGCATGTGCCGGTATCGGTGAACGAGGAAATGGTGGGTCACAAATTCGGCGAGTTCTCGCCGACGCGTACCTTCCACGGCCATTCGGGCGACAAGAAAGCCAAGAAGGCTTGAGGACTTAAGCGATGAGCAAACCAAAGCGCGAACGGAGCCTCGCCGAGAACGAGGCCAAGGCGGTCGCCAGGATGCTGCGGGTGAGCCCGCAAAAGCTGAACCTGGTCGCGCAACTGATCCGCGGCAGGAAGGCCTCGGCTGCGCTCGCGGACCTGCAGTTTTCGCGCAAGCGGATCGCGGGCGACGTCAAGAAGTGCCTGGAATCGGCGATCGCCAATGCCGAGAACAATCACGACCTCGATGTCGACGATCTGGTCGTTGCGGAAGCGCATGTCGGCAACGGCATCGTCATGAAGCGTTTCGCTCCGCGCGGCCGCGGCCGCTCGGGTCGTGTCTTTAAACCGTTCTCGCAGCTGACGATCGTCGTTCGTCAGGTCGAGGCGAGCGCTTAACGGAGCGCGGGAGAATACGATGGGTCAGAAGATCAATCCAATTGGCTTGCGCCTTGGCATCAACCGGACGTGGGATTCCCGCTGGTTCGCGGGCAAGAACGAATACGGCAAGTTGTTGCACGAGGACGTCAAGATCCGCGAGATCCTGCACAAGGAGCTCAAGCAGGCGGCGGTGGCGAGAATCGTGATCGAGCGTCCGCACAAGAAGTGCCGGGTGACGATCCACTCGGCGCGTCCGGGTGTCGTGATCGGCAAGAAGGGCGCCGACATCGACAAGCTGCGCAAGCGCGTTGCCGACATCACGGCTTCCGATGTCGTGATCAACATCGTCGAGATCCGCAAGCCCGAGCTTGACGCCACGCTGGTCGCCGAATCGATTGCGCAACAGCTCGAGCGCCGCGTCGCGTTCCGCCGCGCCATGAAGCGCGCGGTGCAGTCGGCGATGCGTCTGGGCGCCGAGGGCATCCGCATCAACTGCTCGGGCCGTCTGGGCGGCGCCGAGATCGCGCGCATGGAATGGTACCGCGAAGGCCGCGTGCCCCTGCATACGCTGCGCGCCGACATCGATTACGGCGTGGCGACCGCGTTCACGACGTTCGGCACCTGCGGCGTCAAGGTCTGGATCTTCAAGGGCGAAATCCTCGAGCACGATCCGATGGCCCAGGACAAGAAGATGGCCGAGGGTGAAGGTTCGCGGCCCCGCCGCGATGCCGCAGCGGCCTAAAGACAGAGACGGTTTGAGGGCTCAACGCCATGATGCAACCAAAGAAAACCAAATTCCGGAAGGCGCATAAGGGCCGCATCCACGGCACCGCGACTTCAGGCGCGGCGTTGTCATTCGGTCAGTTCGGCCTGAAGGCGATGGCGCCCGAGCGCATCACCGCGCGTCAGATCGAGGCCGCCCGCCGGGCGCTGACCCGTCACATGAAGCGTGCGGGGCGGGTCTGGATTCGTATCTTCCCGGATGTCCCGGTGTCGAAGAAGCCCGCAGAAGTGCGCATGGGCTCCGGCAAGGGTACGCCGGAACTGTGGGTGGCGCGGGTCAAGCCCGGCCGGGTGATCTTCGAAATCGACGGCGTGACGGTGCAGACCGCGAAGGAAGCGCTGGCGCTGGCGGCTGCGAAGCTGCCGATCAAGACGCGCTTCGTCGCGCGCATCGCGGAATAGGGAAGACGGCCATGGCCAAGATGAAGATTGCCGATATCCGCGCGATGAGCCCCGATCAGATGGACGATGCCGTCCTCAATCTGAAGAAGGAGCGCTTCAACCTCCGCTTCCAGCGCGCAACGGGGCAGCTGGAGAACACGTCGCGGCTGCGTGAAACCCGCCGCGACATCGCCCGCATCAAGACCATTGCCGCGCAAGTCCGCGCGAAGAAGAAGTAGGGGACTGAACATGCCGAAACGTACGCTTCAAGGCGTGGTCGTCAGCGACAAGCAGTCCAAGACGGTTGTGGTGCGCGTCGATCGCCGCTTCACCCATCCGATCTACAAGAAGACGATCCGCCGTTCGAAAAACTACCATGCGCACGACGAGAAGAACGAATTCAAGCCGGGCGACACGGTGTGGATCGAGGAAAGCAAGCCGATCTCGAAATTGAAGCGCTGGACGGTGGTCCGGGGCGAACATCAGAAAACGGCCTAAAGGTCGAATCCGGCCTGGCCGGATTTCGACTTTCGGGAAAATTTTTAGGCGCAACTTCGCGCGAGAAAAGAGGACGAGGTGCATCAATGATTCAGATGCAGACCAACCTCGACGTGGCCGATAATTCAGGCGCACGCCGTGTCATGTGCATCAAGGTGCTTGGGGGCTCCAAGCGCCGCTATGCCACCGTGGGCGACGTCATTGTCG
>NZ_DATMLW010000122.1:0-3046 GCF_035570375.1 Bradyrhizobium sp.
GGAGATCGAGCGCCGGCTGGCGCGCGACGCCTCGCGCCCGATCATCTTCTATACCCGTGTCGCGACCTGCTGGCGGCCGCGCGTGAAGGGTCTCAACCTTGTCGTCAACAGCGTCTTCAACAGCTGGCGCTTCGAGGACGTGTGGCTCGACAGGTAGAGGGGTGCTCCTCGCCCTCAGTGCTATCTCAAACGGGCGTGGCTAGTCTTCGGGGGCTTAGTAATGGCCGAAAATAGCGGCAGACCTGCCCACGGCCGTTGCATGCGCCGACGGCGCGCTCGCGCCGTAACCGGTCATATGCGAGACTGGTTCGCAGGCTCAAAGTGGGCCCGGGGGGATATCCCGCAGTGAATGAGCGGATCGGCGACGCCAGTCAGAGCACCAGCTCGCAGGCAATTCCGCAAACCGCTAGTGCAGCGCACACGAGCCAAGCTGCAGCCACGTCCTTCGTGCTCAGGAAATAAGCCTGGGAGTGATACCAACATGAAAAACTCATCCACAGCAGTTCGCGGGGGGCCCAGCGTAGGCAATTGCCATTTTGAAATTGCAATTGGCGAAGCGGACGGACGGTGGGCGATGACGCGGAACTAACAGGCGGGCCGGCCGTGTTTACGGCCGGCCCATCCCGCTCGGTGTCAACGTCCCTGGTTCTGGAGCGCCTTGATGTCGGCGGTGGTCAACCCTTTGCCGCCGATGCCCCATTGTCCGCTGGCAACTTCCTGCACGCGGACCCAGGTGACACCCCGCATCGCTTCGCCCTCGATCTCCACCATCACGTCGGTGACCTTACGGATCATTTCCTGCTTCTGGCTTTTGTCGAAGACGCCCTCGATGAGTTGAATATCTACGAGTGGCATGACCATTCCTTCCTCACGCTCGCATCGAGATTATCCCGGTGCGCCGTGAGTCTTTCCCACACTGGGTCCTTGGCGGGCCAGTTCACGAACTGAATCTGGCATGGTACAGAAACTGAACTGGCGCGGCCGAGCTAATGGCCTACAATGCCGCGATGCATCCGGCGAGGGAGCGAGAGATGGCCGAGGGCAGCTACAACCAATTTTGTCCAGTAGCGATGGCAGCCGAAATTCTGTGCACCCGCTGGACGATCGTCTTGTTGCGCGAACTCGTCGCCGGCTCAACGCGGTTCAACGAGCTGCGACGTGGCGTGCCCCGGATGTCGCCGGCGCTGCTGTCGAAGCGGCTGAAGGACCTCGAAGCGGCCGGTATCGTTGCGCGCTCTCAGCTCGCCGGAGATCCGGGCTTGTACGAATACACGCTTACCAGCGCTGGCAAAGATCTGGGGCAGGTCGTGTTCGCAATCGGTGAATGGGGACAGAAATGGGTGACGACCGAGTCATCGCTCGGCAAGTTGGACCCCAATCTGCTGATGTGGGATATGCGCCGGAACATCAACACCAAGCCGCTGCCGCGGGGGCGCAGTACGATCCAGGTCATCTTTTCCGATCTCCAAGAAGCAAGACGGAATTGGTGGCTGATCGTGGAGCCGGGCGCCGACGTTGATCTATGCTCGGTAGACCCTGGTTTTGATGTCGATCTTTATCTTGTCACCGATCTGCGGACGATGACCGAAATCTGGATGGGCTATACTACCATCGCTCACACCAAAAGCGCCGGCACGCTGGTCATCACTGGAAACCGACAGCTTGAGGCGGATTTGCAGACCTGGTTGGGCCTGAGCCCGTTTGCCAAGTTCGAGAAATCTGTCGCTTAAGTGCCCTAGATGACCGGAATGGGGCAATTCCAGTCATTCGGGCGTCCGGGGGCTGAATCAGGGACCGCGACCGATGCCCGACGATCGGCCCAGTGCATCCTCGTTGCTCCGAGCACCTTGGTGTTGCCTTCAGCCCGGATATCGGAAGGTCCCTTACGGTTTCCGCGATACTGTTTCCGCTTCGTAGAGAGCCGCCGCTTTAGCCGCCTCGAAGGAGTCGGCGGTGCCTTCGGCTATCATATTCCATTTCAGCGGATCGCTTGTTTTCTCTCTGACCTTCCAAGTCGGCACGCCGGCTTCCATAAACGCCTCAAGCAATAGGTTTCCTGCCTCCATAAAGACGGCAGGGAGTGTCCAAAGCCCGGCAGGGAGTGGTTTCCATTCGGTATCAGCCACCCGCCCCTCCAGAGAACCAATTGTGACACGATGCGTCAATCGTCATCCACCGTGATTTGGCCGACGAATTCGCTGAATCCTTGGCTTCTTGGAAATTTCGGTAGGCCGAGGCGGATCGGATAAGGGCGACTTGGTCGGAGCGCCGCCAACGGCTCCATCACCAGTTCGCCCATCATCTCGCCGACCCGCGCTGCAACACCTCAATCTCGACAATTATCTGCAACCAGGTGTCGGCAGCCTCATTGTCGCCGCGCGCCTTCAGATTTCGGACCATGTCGCACGCTTTCGTGACCGCCTCGTCGACATGCCGCTCGAGATGCAAGCGTGCGGCTCGGTGAATGTCGGGATCCGAGACCACCATGATCAAGCCGTCTCCGACTTTCGCCGGTCGCGCATCGCAGTTGCTGCCAACCATTCGTTCAGTTTTGACCACCGCCGCCGGCCGGAGACGTTGCGGCAGCAAAGCGTGGTCCATTTCTTGCCGTGCACGCGGATCAGCGTATCAGCGCGACGGGAGACTCCCTCGTCAGATCGCATTGGCTTCCTCGAACATCCGCCGGTGCAACGCGAAATCGTAAGCGCGCTCGAGCAGGTTTTCGGGGTCCCAGTCGCTGCGCTTCACACCGTAGAAATCGCCGCCATAGACATGGATAGCCGCGGTCAGGCGGCCGAGCGGGTTCGTCACCGAGTGGATCACGTCGCGCCCCAACGGCTCGGCGCATCGCTCCCTCAAGGATTTGGCGCCGGCGGCCTCGATCAGTCCGCCGGCTTCACCTGCAACGCGACGCCAGAAGATGTTGTCCTCCCGGCCCGTATAGACCCCGATTACCGCCCACATCCGGTGGTCATGGGGCATGATCGTCATCCTCTTGCCCCAGACAACATTGAGAATTGTCAGCGCGTCGGACTTATAGAGCGGG
>NZ_DATMLW010000123.1:0-84284 GCF_035570375.1 Bradyrhizobium sp.
CAGGTTCCGCCCGAGACGCAAGTCGTCATCGACTTCGACGACAATCGCGCGGCTTCCGCCCTCGTCGGCCCCTACGGGCAGAACCTCGCGCAGATCGAGCGCCGGCTCGGCATCGTCGTCGATTCCCGCGGCAACCACATCACCATTGCCGGCTCGCGCGATGGCTGCGACGCGGCGCGGCGCGTGCTGGAAACGCTCTATGCGCAGGCGGTGAAGGGCCAGGACGTTGCCCAGGGCGACGTCGAAGGTGCGATCCGCGCCGTGATCGCGCAGGGCTCGCTGTTCGAATACGACGCCAAGGCGGCGAAGTCGGCTTTCGAGATCATCAATCTGCGTAAGCGCCCGGTGCGGGCGCGCACCGCCGCGCAGGACTCCTACATCCGCGCGCTGAAACGCCACGAGCTGGTGTTCGGCGTCGGTCCCGCCGGCACCGGCAAGACCTGGCTCGCGGTCGCCCATGCCGCGCAACTATTCGAGCGCAAGGAAGTCGACCGTATCATCCTGTCACGGCCCGCAGTCGAAGCCGGCGAGCGACTAGGCTTCCTGCCGGGCGACCTCCGCGAGAAGGTCGATCCTTACTTGCGGCCGATCTACGATGCGCTTTACGACGTCATGGATGCGCGGATCGTCGAACGCGCGCTGCAGACCGGCGAGATCGAGATCGCACCGCTCGCCTTCATGCGCGGCCGCACGCTGACCAATGCCGCCATCATCCTGGACGAGGCGCAAAACACCACCTCGATGCAGATGAAGATGTTCCTGACCCGGCTCGGCGAGAACAGCCGCATGATCGTCACCGGCGATCCCTCCCAGGTCGACCTGCCGCACGGCCAGACCTCGGGTCTGGCGGAAGCGGTCAGGCTGCTCGACGGCGTCGAGGGTATTTCGCAGGTGACTTTCACCGCCGAAGACGTCATCCGCCATGAGCTGGTGGCGCGAATCGTCGCGGCCTATGAAGGAGTGCCGCAGCGCTCGGCAACCCGCAAGACTTGATGCCCAAAACTGCCGCTAGTGTCCCGATTCCAAAGTTCGCATCATTTTGCGGGCACCTCGTTTGCGAACTTCGGAATCGAAAGGACACTAGTAAGCCATTGTTTCTAGTGTGGCTTTGGTTCAGAAGTCCGCATGACCGAACTTGCGGCAATAATGATGCGGACTTCTGAACGCCACACTAGTGCCGCCGATTTGAAGTTCCTGCAGCGCAAGCGGCAAGCTCAATCCAGGAACTTCAAAATCGAGAAGCGGCACTAGAGCCATAGGTTTGCTGGTGCCCATGACTTTCCGAAATTCGTGAAAAGTGGTTGCTGCGATGGTAGACGAACTTCGGAAAGCGGGCACCAGAAGTGCACGGGGAGAGAATTCCCGTCGCGAACAGAATTCCGGACCGATGGCACAATCTGCCGTTCCCATATCGGAGGTTCTCGTCGTCGCCGAATGCTGGCAGACCGAGCCGGACTCCGAGGCCGTCATTCACCGCGCGATAGCGACCGCTGCCGGATTGGTCGCTGCCGATGTCGGAGAGACCGAACTCGCTATCATGCTGACCGACGACGCCGGCATCCGCACACTGAACAGGAACTGGCGCGGCATCGACAAGCCGACCAACGTGCTGTCGTTTCCCGCGCTGCAACCGACCGGCCCGCGCGGCCACACGGATGCGCCGCGCATGCTGGGCGACATCGCCATTGCCTACGAGACGACGCGAAGGGAGGCCGACGAGGAACAGAAGCCGTTCGACCATCATCTCAGCCATCTTGCGGTTCACGGTTTCCTGCATCTGGTCGGTTACGACCACGAAAAAGACGAAGAGGCCGGGACGATGGAAGAGCTCGAGCGGGAAATCCTCTCCCAACTCGGCATTCCCGATCCCTATGCGGAACGGATGGGCTGAGATGACGGACTCAGAACCGGTCCACGACAATCCGCGCACGACGCGCAACCTGCCGGCGGTGGTGCAGGAGGGCGAGGTCATGCGACCTGCGGCCGAGAATTGGCTCGCTCGCGCGATCCGCACCCTGTTCGGATGGAAACCGGGATCGGTCCGCGACGACCTTCAGGTCGTGCTCGATGCCAGCACGCCGGACGAGGTAGGCTTTTCGGCCATCGAGCGCACCATGCTGCGCAACATCCTTTCCCTGCATGAGCGCCGCATCGCCGACGTCATGATCCATCGCGCCGACATCGTCGCGGTCAAGCGCGACATTCCGCTCGGCGAACTGATGAGCCTGTTCGAGAGTGCGGCGCATTCCCGATTGGTGGTTTACAACGAGACCCTGGATGATCCCGAAGGCATGGTTCACATCCGCGATCTCCTGGCGTTCATGACCGCACGGGCGCGGAAAGCCGAGACCGGCAAGGCCAAACGCAAGAAGCCTCTCCCTGCGGGTCTTGACCTGCGCGCCGTCGACCTGGCGCTGCCGCTTTCGCAGGCCGACATCATCCGGAAACTCCTGTTCGTGCCGCCCTCAATGCGGGCGATCGATCTGTTGGCACAGATGCAGGCCTCGCGCATTCACCTGGCGCTGGTCGTCGACGAATATGGCGGAACCGACGGACTGGTCTCGATCGAGGACATCGTCGAGCAGATCGTCGGCGAGATCGACGACGAACATGACAGCGACGAGCCGCCGGCCATCGTACGGCAGGCGGACAATTCCTTCATCGCCGACGCCCGCGCCAGCCTCGATGACGTCCGCTCCGTCATCGGCGAGGAGTTCGTGACCGGTGAAGCCGGCGAGGAGGTCGAGACGCTGGGCGGCTTTCTCGTGACCCATGTGGGCCGGCTGCCGGTGCGTGGCGAGGTCATTTCGGGTCCGGGCAATTTCGAGATCGAGGTGCTTGACGCCGATCCGAGGCGCGTCAAGCGGCTGCGCATTGCCCCGCGCAAGGAGCGCAGCCCGCCTCGTACCCAGCGCGAGAACCGCCGCCGCGAATCCGCGAGCGACAGCGGATCGGCGCCAACCGGCAACCCTGCGAACCCGCCGAACGATGGAGCCGGCTCGTCGTGAGCGGCGCAAGCAGACTCCGCGCGGCCGGCCTTGCGATCATTCTGGCATGGGGATGGAAACGCGCGACCATCGCGCTGCTCGCCGGGGCGCTGTCGGCGCTCGCGATGGCGCCTTTCAATGCCTGGCCGGTGCTGTTTGCGACCTTTCCCGTCGTCGTCTGGTTGATCGACGGCGCGGGCGGCGGGCGGCTGCGCGGCGTGCCGGCCGCCGCGATCGCCGGATGGTGGTTCGGGCTCGGTTATTTCGTGTCGGGACTGTACTGGATCGGCTACGCCTTCCTGGTCGATGCGCCCACCTTCGCTTGGCTGTTGCCGTTCGCCGTGCTCGGCTTGCCCGCTTATCTTGCCCTGTTCACGGCGCTGGGCTTCGGGCTCGCGCGGCTACTCTGGGCGAAAGACGGCTCACGGGTGATAGCACTTGCGGCAAGTCTGACCGTCAGCGAATGGCTGCGCGGCCATGCGCTCACCGGCTTTCCATGGAATGCGTTCGGCTACGCGCTGACCGAGCCGCTGGCTCTGGCGCAGGCGGGCTCGCTGATCGGACTGTGGGGCATGACCTTTCTCGCCGTGGCGATCTTCGCAAGCCCGGCCATGTTGATTGAGGAAGGTTCGCGCGAGCGCAAGCCGTGGATCGCCCCTGCGTTGGCCCTGATGTTGCTGCTTGTCATGGGAATTTTTGGCGCGGTACGGCTGCAGACACAGCCGACCAGAATGCTTGCAAATGTCAAGCTGCGCATCATGCAACCCAATCTGCAGCAGGACGTGAAGTTCAACTACGCCGCCAAGGCGGAGGTGATGAGGAAATATCTGGCGCTGTCGGATCGCGCATCCACCCCGCAATCCACAGGCGTGCGTGACGTCGGCATTCTGATCTGGCCGGAATCGGCCTTCCCGTTTTTTCTGACCCGCGAAGCCGACGCGATGGCGCAGATCGCCGATCTGTTGCCCAAGGGGACAGTCCTGATCACCGGTTCGGTACGTGCGCCGGACCTGCCGCCGGGCACGCGGGTGACCCGTGCCTATAATTCGATCTACGTCATCGATCACGATGGCGGGGTGCTGTCGGTTTACGACAAGTTGCATCTGGTGCCGTTCGGCGAATTCCTTCCGTTCCAGCACTTGCTGGAAAAAATCGGCCTGGAGCAACTCACCAGGGTTCAGGGCGGCTTCATTCCCGGCACCAGACGGCGCACCATGGAGATTCCGAATGCGCCCCGGGCACTACCGTTGATATGTTACGAGGCTATCTTTCCCGGTGACGTTGTCGATCGCGGCGACCGCCCGGGCTGGATCGTCAACCTCACCAATGACGGGTGGTTTGGAATTTCAACGGGTCCCTATCAGCACCTGCAGCAGGCGCGATTGCGCGCGATCGAGCAGGGATTGCCGGTGGTTCGTGCAGCAAATACAGGCATATCCGCGGTGATCGATCCATGGGGACGGATCGTCGCGCGGCTCGGCCTCGGGCTCGAAGGCGTACTCGACTCCGGCCTGCCTGCGGCCATCCCGCCGACGATCTACGCACGCACCGGCGACATGCCCGTCGTCATCGTCATCATTGCTGCGCTGCTGTTGATTGCTGGACGCCGCTTTGCCGATCGATTCGCCTGACGATGACGCCGGTCCGCGGTTTGGGATGCGGCCAAAAGCTTAAACCACGCAAATCCGCCTGTTGACAGACCGACGGTGCAATTCGCATTCTGGCCCCATAAGGCAAAATAGCCCTCGGCACACCGAGGCAATCATCCGTCTTTTTGCTTCATCGCGCTAACGCAAAATCCCAGGGAGTGTCGACGATGGCGACCAAGGCGCCCAACCCTGTTGACAAATATGTCGGCAGTCGGGTGCGCATGCGCCGCATCATGCTCGGGATGAGCCAGGAGAAGCTCGGCGAAGCGCTTGGCCTGACGTTTCAGCAAATCCAGAAATACGAGAAGGGGACCAACCGGGTCGGCGCAAGCCGGATTCAACAGATCTCGGAAATACTTCAGGTGCCGGTGTCGTTCCTGTTCGAGGGCGGACCCAGCGGAACGCCCTCCACCGGAGGATTTTCCGAGGGGAGTTCGCCCTCCTATGTCTCGGATTTTCTCGCGACCTCGGAGGGGCTGGCGCTGACCCGCGCGTTTACGCGCATTACCGATGCCAAGCTTCGGCGCAGCATCGTGGAGTTGGTCGAACAGATCGCGGCGCGCGAACAGCCGGAAAAGCTCTGAAATCAACCATTCGCTTCGAACCCCCGAACAGCGCGAACCCGATCCGGGCCGGCTGTTGCCCGTCGGACAATGTTGCTATTGAACACGCGAGTTCGATGGCCGCGCGTCCAAAGGCCGCATGTCAATTGCAAAAGGCTGGAAATGCTGACCACGTCCTCCAACCCCTTCGATGCGAAAACCATTCTCGATGGCATCCGCCGCTGGGTCGAGATCGAAACTCCGACGGAAGCACCCGACCACATCAACAGGCTCGCGACCCTGGTCGCGGACGGCTATCGCGGACTGCCGGTCGCGATCGAGCGGGTCGCAGGGCGTTCCGGCTGCGGCGACCACCTCATCGTGCGGTCGTCATGGGGGCAGCAGCGCCCCGGAATCCTGGTGCTGAGCCACCTCGACACGGTTCATCCGCTTGGCTTCATCGAGCGTCTGCCGTTTCGCCTGGAAGGCGACAGTGCCTTCGGCCCCGGTATCTATGACATGAAGGGCGGGGCGTATCTGGCGTTTCACGCCTTCCGACTGCTTTGTGGGAAAGGCGAGCGACCGCCGCTTGGCGTGACCCATCTCTACGTCTCGGACGAGGAGATTGGCAGCCCGACGTCGCGCGCGATGATCGAAGCGGAGGGACGCAAGGCAAAATACGTGCTCGTGACCGAGCCCGCCCGCGACGGCGGCAAGGTCGTCACCAGCCGCAAGGGGGTGGCGCGCTTCGAGGTCTTCGTCAAAGGCGTTCCCGCCCATGCCGGCACGCGACCGGAGGATGGCCGCAGCGCGATCCGCGAACTCGCCAACGTCATTCAGACACTTCAGGCCATGAACGACCTCTCGCGCGGCGTAAGCGTCAATGTGGGCGTTGTCAGAGGCGGCACCAGGCCGAACGTGATCGCCGAGGAGGCCTATGCCGAGGTGGACATGCGCCTTCCATCGATTGCGGATGCCGACGAGATTATTCCGAAAGTGTTGAACCTGGCCTCGCAGACCGATGGCGTCGGCATCAGCGTGACGGGTGGATTGAATCGTCCGCCATATGAGAAGAGCAACGCCGGAGCGGCCCTGTTCGAGCACGCCAAAATGCTTGCCGCCGAGCTCGCCTTCGAGCTTTCGGACACTTTCACCGGCGGCGGTTCCGACGGCAATTTCACCGCAACCCATACGGCAACGCTCGACGGCCTCGGCGTCGACGGCCGGGGTGCTCACACCCATTACGAGCAGCTGTATATTTCATCGATCGAACCGAGGGCGCGGCTGATGCATCTCCTCTACCAGACGCTGCGATGAGCGCGGCGATCCGCAACCCCGAAAATCACGATGCCCGGTCCGGCGAGGATATCGCCGCTCGCAGGCCCGGCTCCTTCTTTGGCCGGCGCAAGGGTCACCGCTTACGCGCGCATCAGGCCGATTTGATGGAACATCTGTTGCCGCGGCTTTCCCTGAACATTGCCGGTCCGCCGCCGGCCGAAATCATTCGCCTGTTCGATGCGCCGGTCGACAATGTCAGGCTGGAGATCGGATTTGGCGGCGGTGAGCATCTGAGTGCCGAAGCGCGCGCCTTTCCCGACACCGGCTTCATCGGCTGCGAGCCCTACGTCAACGGCATGGCGAAGATCCTGGCAGCGATCGAGCAACACAACATCACAAATATCCGGCTGTTTGCAGGAGATGCGGCCGAGTTGCTGGCGTGGATGCCAAAACACTCGCTGGCGCGGATCGACCTTATCCATCCGGACCCATGGCCGAAACGGCGGCACTGGAAGCGGCGCTTCGTGCAGGACGCGACCATCAAAGCCATGGCGCGTGTGCTCAAAGCCGGGGGCGAGTTTCGTTTTGTCAGCGATATCGACGACTATTGCGGCTGGACGCTTTCGCATTTTTCGCGCTCGCCCGACTTCGTATGGACCGCGGAGCGTGCCTGCGATTGGCGCGAGCCATGGCCGAATTTCACGATGACGCGATACGGACTTAAAGCCGAACGCGAAGGTCGGCAGGCCACCTATCTGCGGTTTCGGCGCGTCGGCTAGCCCTTGAAATGAAAATGGAATCAAGGCTAACAGTCACTCGAAAGCCCGGAGATTGTGCGGCGTGCCTTTCAACCTCGACGAGCGCTTCATCGCCGCGGCGGAGCAAAAGCTCGGGGCGTCGCTACCCTATTCATATCGACAAGCAATGATGACGGATAACGGGGGGAGGTGTTTGCCCACGATGATGTTTGGAATTTGCATCCCATCCTGGATGCGTCCGATCGCAAGCGTGTGAAACGCTCCTGCAATGATATTTTGCGCGAGACCGCGTTGATGCATGATTGGCGAGGCTGGCCGGAAAACGCACTTGCTATAGGTAGCAACGGCGGCGGCGACAGATTAGTTCTGCTCAAGGTGAACCGACGCTATGAGCCTACCATCTATGTGTGGCTTCAGGACTCACGCGAATTGGTGGCGGTGGCAGACAGCTTTTCAGACCTGGAGCGCTTCCGGCCGAAGACTCCCTAGATCATGATGCGATTGAGCGGAATCGCTTCATGATCTCATCTCTTTGTTTGAGCATGATTTCCGCGCAAATGCCTTTCCGCGTTTGTCGCGAGGGAAAACCGGTTTCCACTTTTCCGGATCGTGCTCCAGGGTAGCTACGGCCGGCCCTTCCAGTAGTCGAGCATCCGCTCCGCGGTCGAAGGCATGAGATGCGCAAAGTTCGACCGCACGTTCTCGATGTCGGTTGGCGAAGCGATCCGGGTCGGCCCCAGCTGGAGCAGAACCAGGGCGCGCACGGTTGCCCATTGCAGTCCGATCGCCTTGCCGACGATCAGGATCGGGTCGTGACGCTCGCCGCCCATCAGACGATCGAGCGTTGCGATCTGCACACCCGACATCGCCGACAAGGCCGCCACCGTTTCCTCATATCTGTACTCCTTGGCAAAGCCGAGAAGCGCCGCTTCGTTCAGGTTGCCGGCGCGATGAAGCGCAAGCACGGTGCGTTGCGCAGGCACAAAATCCGTGCCGCTGTCGATCCCGCTGTCGCCGCCGGCAATCTCGCTCATCGCCCGGCCGATGGCGGCTTGCCTTTCGGGCGCGGCCATTTCGAACATGCGGCGGCGGACAACCTCGATCGAACCCGCCAGGAGTTCCCTGAGCAACCGATCCGGCAGATCTTCGCGCTGGCCGAGCTTGAGCGTCAAAACGCCATCGGTGCCGGCACGCCTGATCAACGCGGAATATCCGCTGCTTGAAAAAAGCGCTCCCGCATTGGCCGCCGTGCGCCTGACGACGTCGCGGTCGCCGCGGCGAAGGATCACGTCGGTAAGGCCGGCAGACAGCGTCGGCCGCTCCGTGATCGCCATGAGATGCCCCTGACCTTTCATGCGCGCGATTTCGATCAGCATCTGCTGATCGAGCGCAGGCGAACGCCGCAACACCGGGGCGGCGACCGACAGCTCGTCCTCGCGGGCGAGTTGGCCGAGCAAGATTTTGGGTCCATTGGCAAGCGCGGAAAGTTGCCAGGCGAGATCGGCGCGGGCAACAATCCCGGTGTGCGGCACGAGATCGATCAGGACCCGGTCGAACAGTTCGACATGATCCGGCTGGAAAGTCGCGGCTCCCTGCACCAGCAGTTCGGCGATCCGGCGGACCGCATCCGCCAAGCGCCTGGGATCGCCTGCCTGACGATTTCATCGAGACCGGGGATCAAGGAAGCTGCGACCGACATGAAATTCACTCAAACCCGGCGCCGTCTGCGGGTTTTCGAGCAATCTAGGCGGGCGTGGTGAAGGAAGAGTTAGGCTTGAAATCGGCCCTTTCGGATGCGCCCAAAATCGCGGTCCGCGCGTTTGCCGGGCCTTGCCGGAGCTCTGAAAAAACGCTATATCAGCGGCAACTTATAGTTCTCATACGATCGCGTATTGAGAGTGGGCCCCCCGGGACCCGCTCTTTTTTATTACCCGAACGGGCCCGGCGAAAGCTAAGCGCAAGGGACCGGCTCGGGCACACCGGCGGGACCCGAGCGCTTTTTGGCCCGCCCAACGCAAAGCCGTCAGAACACCGCATTCGAGACCGCCAAAAAGGCAACGTTTGACACTGGAAATGACCGATCCAACCGCTGGTTCCGTGGACATCGAGCTGCTTGCCGAGCCGCGCCTCGTCATCGAGCCGGGTGTGGCGGCGCGGGTGTCGGCGATCGCCACTCCAGTCCTGCAGGGAATGGGGTACCGGCTGGTGCGGATCAAGATATCGGGCGAGGCCGGCTGCACCGTCCAGATCATGGCGGAGCGGCCCGACGGCTCGATGCATATCGAGGATTGCGAGGCGATCTCGCGGGCGTTGTCGCCGGTGCTCGACGTCGCCGACCCGATCGACCGTGCCTACCGGCTGGAAATTTCCTCGCCCGGAATCGACCGGCCGCTGGTGCGGCGCTCCGATTTTGAGCGCTTCGTCGACCATCTCGTTAGAATCGAAATGGCGATCGCTCATCAGGGCCGCAAGCGGTTCCGCGGCACGCTGGCTGGCGTCGAGGGCAATGCCGTTCGGCTGCATCGCGACGACGCGAAGGCAGGCGAAGAAAGCGATATTCTTCTTGTGATGGAGGAGATCGCGGAGGCGCGGCTCGTGCTCACCGACGAATTGATCGCGGAGTCGATGCGGCGCGGCAAGGCCGCCGAGCGGGAACTCAAGCGCAGCCTCGGATTAGAGCCGCCGCCCGCCGCGCATGTCCGCAATCGCACGACAAGACCGGCGAAGAAACCGGTTCCGAACAACAGCAAACAGCATCGCCTCGCCGCGGAAAGAGCACGCAGAGGCGAAATCGATCCTGATAGAGGAGACTAAGCCATGGCAGTCAGTGCCAACAAACTCGAATTGCTGCAGATCGCCGACGCGGTCGCGCGCGAGAAATCGATCGACCGCGGCATCGTGATCTCGGCCATGGAAGACGCCATCGCCAAGGCGGCGCGCGCCCGCTACGGAAGCGAGACCGACGTCCACGCCGAGATCGACGCCAAAAAGGGCGAGCTTCGACTGTCGCGCCACATGCTGGTGGTCGAGAACGTCGAGAATTCGGCCAACCAGATTTCACTCGAGGATGCCCGCCGCGCCAATCCGGGCGCGCAGATCGGCGACACCATCGCCGACACGCTGCCGCCGCTGGAATATGGCCGCATCGCCGCGCAATCGGCCAAGCAGGTGATCGTGCAGAAGGTGCGCGAAGCCGAGCGCGACCGGCAATATCAGGAATTCAAGGACCGCATCGGCGATATCGTCAACGGCATCGTCAAGCGCGTCGAATATGGCAGCGTCATCGTCGATCTCGGCCGGGGTGAGGCCATCATCCGTCGCGACGAGATGCTGCCGCGCGAAGTGTTCCGCAACGGCGATCGCGTCCGCGCCTATATTTTCGACGTGCGGCGCGAAACGCGGGGGCCCCAGATTTTCCTCTCCCGCACCCACCCGCAATTCATGGCGAAACTGTTCGCGCAGGAAGTTCCCGAGATCTATGACGGCATCGTCGAGATCAAGGCGGTGGCCCGCGATCCCGGCTCGCGCGCGAAGATCGGCGTGATTTCGCGCGATTCCTCGGTCGATCCGGTCGGAGCCTGCGTCGGCATGCGCGGATCG
Source organism: Bradyrhizobium sp. (assembly GCF_035570375.1). Lineage (GTDB taxonomy): Bacteria > Pseudomonadota > Alphaproteobacteria > Rhizobiales > Xanthobacteraceae > Bradyrhizobium. The sequence continues at coordinate 10,815 of NZ_DATMLW010000123.1, forward strand.
CGCGTGCAGGCGGTCGTCAATGAATTGCAGGGTGAAAAGATCGACATCATTCCCTGGTCACCGGATATTGCAACCTTCGTCGTCAATGCTCTCGCACCCGCCGAAGTCTCCAAGGTGGTGATCGACGAGGACCGCGAGCGGATCGAAGTCGTGGTTCCCGACACCAACAACCAGCTCTCGCTGGCGATCGGCCGGCGCGGGCAGAACGTGCGCCTCGCCTCGCAGCTGACCGGATGGGATATCGACATTCTGACCGAGCAGGAGGAATCCGAACGCCGTCAGGCCGATTTCGAAAACTCCACGCGGGTTTTCATGGAATCGCTCAATGTCGACGAAGTCGTCGGCCAATTGCTCGCCTCGGAAGGCTTTACCTCGGTTGAGGAACTGGCGCTGATCGATGTCAGGGAACTGGCCGGCATCGAAGGCTTTGACGATGAAACCGCCAACGAGTTGCAGAATCGCGCCAGGGAATACCTGGAACGGCTCGAGACCGAACTCGAGAACAGGCGCAAGGAACTCGGCGTTGACGATGCATTGAAGCAGGTGCCCGGCGTAAGTTCGAAGATGCTGGTGAAATTCGGCGAGAATGACATCAAGACGCTGGAAGATCTGGCCGGCTGCGCTACCGACGACCTCGTCGGCTGGACCGAACGCAAGGAAGGCGGCGAGCCGACCAGGCACGCCGGCATTCTCGACGGCAACGAAGTCTCGCGCAACGACGCGGAGAACATGATCATGCAGGCGCGCGTTCTGGCCGGCTGGATCACCCAGGCCGATCTCGACAAGACGACCGAGGGGGCCGAGGCCCCCGAAGGCCAGCCGGCCTGATCATTGGAGCCATGCCTTCCCGATGCTCGCGCTTGCTGACCTCGAACTCGATCATGGGCCGCGGACGGATAAGTCCGCGACCATGCGAATGTGCGCGGTCAGCCGAAAAGTGCAGCCGATCGGGGAACTGATCCGGTTCGTGGTCGCTCCGTCCGGCGAGGTGATCGCGGATCTGAAACGCAAGCTTCCCGGCCGGGGGCTTTGGGTTTCGGCCAGCCGCCAGGCGGTTGCGGAAGCGGTCCGGCGTCACCAATTCGAGCGGGGATTCAAGCGCGACGTGCGCGTGGCGCCGACGCTTGCCAGTGACACCGAAGCCGTGCTGGAACGTTTTGCGGTCGAGGCTCTCGCTGTTGCCGCCAAGGCGGGACGGGTGGTTTCCGGTTTTGCCAAGGTGGCCGACACGCTCGGGCGACAGGGACCAATCAGGGCTCTGATCCACGCTTCCGACGGCGCCGCCGAGGGAATTCGCAAATTGGACGCCATGGTCAGGCAAAATGGCCAAAATCGCGACAAAAAGGCGGATATCCCCGTGGTTAACGCGCTGACCTCGGAACAATTGGATTTGGCACTTGGCCGCTCAAATGTGATACATGCTGCGCTGCTCGCGGGCCCCGCGAGCAGCACCTTCCTGTCGCGCAGCCATATGCTGGTCCGATACCGGATGGCGGGCGACGACGGAGCGGCCGGCAAGCCGGCCAAGAATTCGCCGACACACACTGTGCAGACACGCACGATGAGAGAAGATTAGGACTGCTGAATGGTTGATACGAAAACCCCTGGCGACAAGACACTCAGTGTCCCGACCAAGACCTTGACGCTCAAGCCGCGCGTCGAGACGGGCACCGTGCGCCAGAGCTTCAGCCACGGCCGGACCAAGCAGGTCGTGGTGGAGAAGCGCGGCAAGCGCCGGGTCGCCGGAGAGGCGCCTGCCGCGGAGACGCATGCACCGGAACCGGTGGCGGTCAAGGCGGCAACGCCGGCCCCGGCACCGTTGACCCGCGCCGCGCCCCCTCCGGCGGCGCCTCGCAGAAATTCCGGTTTGGTTTTGCCCACGCTCACCGAAGACGAGCGCACCGCACGCGCCAGCGCGCTGGCGGATGCAAAGCTGCGCGACATCGAGGAGCGGCGGCTCGCCGAAGAGGAAGCCAAGCGGCGCAGCAGCCGCGAAGGCATCGAACAAGCCGAGCGCGAAGCCGCCGAGGCGCGCCGCAAGGCCGAGGAAGAACGTCACCGTCAGGACGAGGAGGCCAAGCGAAAGGCTGAGCTCGAAGCCAAGAAGCGTTTTGGCGAGGCCGAGGCCCAGCCGCAACGTCCGGTCCGCCCCGCGATACCCGTGGCGCGGGCGCCCGGGATTGCCGCCGACATTTCCGACGAAGACGAGGGACCGCGTCAGGTCAGGCGCGGCGCCGGCGGCGCTGCCCGCTCGGCCACCGCCCCGAAGGCGGCCAAGCCCGCGCCGCAGAAGCAGCGCGGGCGGCTGACGCTCGTCACCGCACTCAATGCCGACGACGTCCGCGAGCGCTCGATCGCCTCGTTCCGCCGCCGTACCCAACGCCTGAAGGGACATCAATCGAACGAGCCGAAGGAAAAGCTCGTTCGCGAGGTCGTCATTCCGGAAGCCATCACGATCCAGGAACTCGCCAACCGGATGACCGAGCGCGCCGTTGACGTCATCAGACTGCTGATGAAGCAGGGCGCCATGCACAAGATCACCGACGTGATCGATGCCGATACCGCGCAGCTGATCGCCGAGGAAATGGGCCACACCGTCAAGCGCGTCGCCGCGGCCGACGTCGAGGAGGGCCTGTTCGACGTCGTCGACAACTCTACCGATACCGAGCCGCGTTCGCCGGTGGTGACCGTGATGGGCCATGTCGACCACGGCAAGACGTCGCTGCTCGACGCGCTTCGCCACGCCAATGTGGTCTCCGGCGAAGCCGGCGGCATCACCCAGCATATCGGCGCCTATCAGGTGACCTCGCCGGAAAGCGGCAAGAAAATCACCTTCATCGACACGCCCGGTCACGCCGCGTTTACCGCGATGCGCGCCCGCGGCGCCAAGGTGACCGACATCGTTGTGCTGGTGGTGGCCGCCGATGACGGCGTCATGCCGCAGACGGTGGAGGCGATCAATCACGCCAAGGCGGCGAAGGTGCCGATGATTGTCGCCATCAACAAGATCGACAAGCCGGACGCCAGGCCCGATCGCGTTCGCACCGAGCTGCTGCAGCACGAGGTCCAGGTCGAATCGCTTGGCGGCGAGGTTGTCGACGTCGAAGTCTCCGCCAAGAACAGGACCAATCTCGACCGGCTGCTCGAGATGATCGCGCTGCAGGCCGATTTGCTCGACCTCAAGACCAATTCGTCGCGCCCCGCCGAAGGCACCGTGATCGAAGCCAAGCTCGACCGCGGCCGCGGTCCGGTCGCGACCGTGCTGGTGCAGCGCGGAACCCTGCGGGTCGGCGACATCGTGGTCGCAGGCGCCGAGATGGGCCGCGTGCGCGCGCTGATTTCCGACCAGGGCGATACGGTGGAGGAGGCCGGTCCTTCGGTGCCGGTCGAGGTGCTCGGCTTCAACGGGCCGCCGGAGGCGGGCGATCGCCTCGCGGTGGTCGAGAACGAAGCCCGCGCCCGTCAGATCACGAGCTATCGCGCGCACCAGAAGCGCGAGAACGCCGCCGCCAGCATTTCCGGAATGCGCGGCTCGCTCGAACAGATGATGTCGCAGCTCAAGACGTCGGGCCGCAAGGAATTCCCGCTGGTCGTCAAGGCCGACGTGCAAGGCTCGCTGGAAGCGATCCTCGGCTCGCTGGAAAAGCTCGGCACCGAGGAGGTCGCCGCCCGCATTCTGCACGCAGGTGTCGGCGGCATTTCGGAATCCGACGTGACGCTCGCGGAAGGCTTCAACGCCGCGATCATCGGCTTCTCCGTCCGCGCCAACAAGGAAGCGGCGGCGGCAGCCAAGCGCAACGGCATCGAAATCCGCTACTACAACATCATCTACGACCTCGTGGATGACGTGAAGAAGGCGATGTCCGGCCTGCTCGCGCCGACGCTGCGCGAGACCATGCTCGGCAACGCCCAGATCCTGGAAGTGTTCAACATTTCCAAGGTCGGCAAGGTCGCCGGATGCCGCGTCACCGACGGGACCGTGGAGCGCGGCGCCAATGTCCGCCTGATTCGCGACAACGTCGTCGTGCATGAAGGCAAGCTGTCGACGCTCAAGCGCTTCAAGGACGAGGTGAAGGAAGTGCAAGCCGGTCAGGAATGCGGCATGGCGTTCGAGAACTACGGTGACATGCGGGTCGGCGACGTTATCGAGTGCTATCGCGTGGAATCGATCCAACGCAGCCTGTAAGTCCAAATCTTGCGAAGCGCGTGGTTTTTATTGACTGAAAATGCAGCGTCATGGCCGGGCATAGGCGAGCGAAGCGACGCCGTTCTTCGAACGGCTACCGGCCATCCACGTCTTGGCCAATTCAACAGGAAAGATGTGGATGCCCGCGACAAGCGCGGGCATGACGAATCGAGAGACGACGATGCCCCGCCACCAGAAAAGGAGTTCCGCCGCCGGCGGCTCGCAACGCCAATTGCGCGTCGGCGAGATCGTGCGTCACGCCATGGCGGACATCCTGGCGCAGGGCAGCACCCATGATGTCGAGCTCGAGGGCCACATCATTACCGTTCCCGAGGTGAAGATGTCGCCGGACCTCAAGCTCGCGACGATCTTTGTCATGCCGCTTGGCGGACGCGACACGCAAAGAGTGCTCGCGGCGCTCGAGCGCAACAAGAAGTTCCTGCGCGGCGAAATCGCGCAGCGCGTTAACCTGAAATTTGCCCCCGATATCCGCTTCCGGCTCGATGATCGATTCGATGAAGCGGAGCGCATAGAGAAATTGCTGCGAACGCCGGCGGTGCAGAGAGACCTCGCGCCAGACGCGCGCCGATCCGGCTCGCACGAATCCGATGAGTGATTGATGATCATGACGAGCGCAAACAGCCTGATCCAACCACCGACCGGCGATTCGGACGAGCTTGCAACAAACCATTCAGCGCGCCGTGAGGGCGATCACGCCCCTGCGGGCAGGCAGCCACGCCACCACAATCAGCCGCGCCGCGAAAAACGCGACGTCCACGGTTGGGTCGTGCTCGACAAGCCGATCGGCATGACCTCTACCCACGCGGTCGCGATCGTGAAGCGGCTGTTCCAGGCCAAGCGCGCCGGACACGCCGGCACGCTCGATCCTCTTGCCTCGGGCGGACTGCCGATCGCGCTCGGCGAGGCCACCAAAACCGTCCCATTCGTGATGGATGGCCGCAAGCGTTATCGCTTCACCGTGGCCTGGGGCGAGGAACGCGACACCGACGACACCGAAGGCCGCGTGGTCAAAACCAGCGAGATCAGGCCATCTGCGGAAGCAATTTCGGCCCTGTTGCCGCGCTTCACCGGCGTGATCGAACAAATCCCGCCGCAATATTCCGCAGTCAAGGTCGAGGGCGAGCGGGCCTACGACCTGGCACGTGACGGCGAGAGGGTCGAGCTGAAACCGCGCCGCGTCGAGATCCACCAATTAACCCTTGTAGAACAATCAGATAGCAGTCATTCCGTGTTCGAGGCCGAGTGCGGCAAGGGAACCTATGTCCGCGCGCTGGCCCGCGATATCGGGCGGATTCTGGGCTGTTTCGGTCACATCTGCGCGTTGCGTCGGACCGTCGTCGGCCCGTTCGGCGAAAACGACATGATTCCGCTGGAACAGTTGGAGGCTTTGTGCGATAGAGCCGCGTCCGGCGAGGGCAGCCTCGCCGACGCGCTGTTGCCCGTTGAGACCGCGCTGGACGACATCCCGGCACTGGCCGTCACACGGGCGGATGCGGCAAGGCTCCACAGGGGCCAGGCCGTTTTGTTGCGCGGACGGGATGCGCCCAATTGTAGCGGCACAGTCTATGTCACGGTCGCAGGCCGGCTTTTGGCCCTCGCTGAAATTGGCAATGGCGAACTCATCCCCAAGCGCGTGTTCAACCTGACCGGGCTGACTGCCAGTCCGGCTCGCAACAATGAAAGTGTCTGACGATGTCGATTACCGCCGAACGCAAAGCGGAAGTCATCAAAACCAATGCCAAAAAAGCCGGCGACACCGGCTCCCCCGAGGTTCAGGTCGCGATCCTCTCGGAACGCATCAACAACCTCACTGACCATTTCAAGAGCCACGTGAAGGACAATCATTCGCGTCGGGGCTTGCTGAAAATGGTCGCGACGCGCCGTTCGCTTCTCGATTATCTCAAGAGGAAGGACGAGGCGCGTTACCTGGCGCTGATCGAAAAGCACAACATTCGGCGCTGAGCTTCGCGCGCGCATGTTTGCGCGCGTGGTTGCGCGTGGTTGCGAAAATGGCGGCTTTTCGGCCTTTCGAGCAAGGTCACGCGCATATGGGGTGGGAGCCTTTGCTGGTTCGCACCAGGGCATGATCTTCGAAGCCGTTATCTTCGAAGCCATTGTTCGATCGTGCCCGCACAGAAGTTCGTCCAGCAGCACTCCGGCGACTGGACGATGACGGGCAAGGTGCCCGTCGCGCGGGTCCAAGGCGAGGACGCCTTCAGTCCCGTTCCAAATCGCAAAGGATGAATGCCATCCCGCATATCAAGACCATGGCAGGATCGCCGGGCGCTGATCGGAAATCGCGATCAGCGTCCCGCAATCTTGCGCATGGTTTTTGTGTGCCGGACTTTCATGCCTTGCGTGAACCCATGAAAGAAGACCGCAATGTTCGATATTCATACAGTCGAGATCGACTGGGGTGGACGACCCCTCAAGCTTGAAACCGGAAAACTGGCCCGTCAGGCCGACGGGGCTGTCATCGCAACCTACGGCGAGACCGTGGTGCTCGCCACCGTCGTCGCCGCCAAGACGCCCCGCGAGGGCGTCGACTTCCTGCCTTTGACCGTCGACTATCAGGAGAAGAGTTACGCCGCAGGCCGCATACCCGGCGGCTACTTCAAGCGCGAAGGCCGGCCCACCGAGAAGGAGACGCTCGTCTCCCGCCTGATCGACCGCCCGATCCGCCCACTGTTCGTGGAAGGCTGGCGCAACGAAACCCAGGTGATCGTGACGACGCTGTCGCACGACATGGAAAACGATCCCGACATTCTTTCCATGGTGGCGGCTTCCGCGGCGCTGACCCTGTCGGGCGTGCCGTTCAAGGGCCCGATCGGCGCCGCCCGTGTCGGTTTCGTCAATGACGAATATGTGCTCAATCCCACGCTCGACGAAATGGTCGACACCCAGCTCGACCTCGTCGTCGCCGGCACCTCGGATGCCGTGCTGATGGTGGAATCGGAAGCCAGAGAACTCAACGAAGACATCATGCTCGGCGCCGTGATGTTCGGACATCGGCATTTTCAGCCGGTGATCAGCGCGATTATCGAACTCGCCGAAAAGGCCGCGAAGGAGCCGCGCGAGGTTCAGACCGCCGACGAAAGCGCGCTGGAAAAGGAAATGCTGGCGCTGATCGAGACCGATCTGCGCACGGCCTACGCCATTCCCGTGAAGCAGGAGCGTTACGCTGCGGTCGCCAACGCCAAGGAAAAGGTGATGGCGCACTACTTCCCCGAAGGCGAGGAGCCGAAATACGACAAGCTCCGCATCGCCGCGGTGTTCAAGGAACTGGAAGCCAAGATCGTTCGCTGGAACATTCTTGATACCGGCAAGCGCATCGATGGCCGCGACGCAAGGACGGTTCGCAACATCATCGCTGAAGTCGGTGTGTTGCCCCGCGCCCACGGATCGGCGCTGTTCACCCGCGGCGAGACCCAGGCGCTGGTGGTGACCACGCTCGGCACCGGCGAGGACGAGCAGTACATCGACGCGCTGTCGGGAACCTACAAAGAGACGTTCCTGCTGCACTACAACTTCCCGCCCTTCTCGGTCGGCGAGACCGGCCGCCTCGGCGGCACCAAGCGGCGCGAGATCGGCCACGGCAAGCTAGCCTGGCGCGCGATCCATCCCGTTCTGCCGCCGCATCACGAATTCCCCTACACGGTCCGCGTGGTTTCCGAGATCACAGAATCGAACGGTTCGTCCTCGATGGCGACGGTCTGCGGTTCGTCGCTGGCGCTGATGGATGCGGGCGTTCCGCTGAAGCGGCCGACCGCCGGCATCGCCATGGGCCTTATCCTGGAAGGCACGCGCTACGCCGTGCTCTCCGACATTCTCGGCGATGAGGATCATCTCGGCGACATGGATTTCAAGGTGGCCGGCACCGATCACGGCGTCACCTCGCTGCAGATGGACATCAAGATCGCAGGCATCACCGAGGAGATCATGAGGGTGGCGCTTGCCCAGGCGAGGGAAGGCCGCATCCACATCCTCGGCGAAATGGCGAAAGCCCTGACCGCGGCGCGGGCGGAGCTTGGCGAATACGCGCCACGCATCGAGACCTTCAAGATCGCAACCGACAAGATCCGCGAAGTGATCGGCACCGGCGGCAAGGTGATCCGGGAGATCGTCGAGAAGACCGGCGCCAAGGTCAACATCGAGGACGACGGCACCGTGAAGGTCGCTTCAAGCGACGGTGAGTCGATCAAGGCGGCGATCAAGTGGATCAAATCGATCGCCTCCGATCCGGAAGTTGGCCAGATCTACGACGGCACCGTGGTCAAGGTGATGGAGTTCGGTGCTTTCGTGAACTTCTTCGGCGCCAAGGACGGCCTCGTCCACATCAGCCAGCTTGCGCCCAATCGCGTTCAGAAAACCTCCGACATCGTCAAGGAAGGCGACAAGGTCAAGGTCAAGCTGCTGGGCTTCGACGATCGCGGCAAGACGCGTCTGTCGATGAAGGCGGTCGACCAGGCGACCGGAGAAGATCTCGAGGCCAAGCAGAAGGCCGAGGCGCCGCCGCGCGAAGCCGCCGGCGAATAACTCCTTACGGTAAAGAAGACAAAAGGGCGGCCGTTCAGCCGCCCTTTTTGTTTGCGTGCCGAACAGGCGAACGCTGCGGATCGCTATTCAACGACCTCGTCAGCACCCACGAGTATTGAAGGTTGCATCGGAATGCCGAGGTCCCTTGCCGTTCTGGCGTTGATCGCCAGTTCGAATTTTGTAGGTTGCTCGATCGGCAGATCGGCCGGTTTGATTCCCTTGAGAACCTTGACCGCGATGGTCCCCGCCTGTCGCCACAGTGCCGTGAGACTGGGCCCATACGAGAGCAGCCCTCCCGCATCCACATGTTCTCGCCACTGATAGATCGCCGGCAACCGATGCTCTGCGGCGAGATCGATGATTTCGCGAGAAAGGGATGAAAGCGATGGTGAAGCCAGCACATTCAGACCATCGACTCCGCCGGCTCGCGCCGTGCGGAAAGCATCGATCAAATCCTCGCTTTTCTGCACTTCGATGACCTGCAGATCGAGATTCAACGATCGCGCCGCCTTTTCCGTCGCCCCAACCTGCGACGCACCCGTTGTCGGGTCCCACAACGCTGCGACCCGCGAGATTCCCGGAACCATCTCCCGCAACACCGCCAATCGCTTGGCACTGAGCTCGGGAGACATGATCGTCAATCCGGTGGTGTTGCCGCCAGGGCGGGACAGAGAATCGACCAACCCGGTTGCCAGGATGTCGTCGCTGACTGCCACGATCGGAATGGTTCTCGTCCGCTCCCGAACCATTCTTGGGGCGAGATCGCCGAACGCCAGAATGGCGTCCACATTTGCCCGAACCAATTCTCCGGCGAGTTCGGAGAGTTGTTTCGGGCCTGCGCGTGCGTAGCGCAGTTCAATTGCAAGATTGCGGCCCTCTGTGAATCCGAGCTGGCGCAGCGCCAGCGTCAGAGCGGGCATGCGAGGAGGCGCGGGGTACGCTGCGCCAGGCCACAGCACCCCAATCGTAGCACTGGCCAACTGCTGGCCACGCGCCGGGCGTGCCCACATTGCCGCCCCGCCGAGCAGGGCGATGAATTCCCGCCGCCTCATCGGATTTCCCAGCTCAATGTCTGCTCTCACATATCACGCCTGGGGTCACCGAGCGAATCTCGGAGCATCCTCTCGGGCGCTGGCACGTGCGCACCCGCCCCAGGCAGGGACTTCAAACGCAAGCGACAACTTCGGGCCATCGAAAATTTGTCAGCGCTTCATTGCGGGTGCGTCGAACTGGCCTGGATTACCGGCGCGTGATAAATCTCGCCTCTCGCTGCGACGTTGCGTCGCGCATGAGGATCTCCGTGGCAGCGTTCGCACGCCAAGCTTGGAGTACTTGATGTCGCCAACCATCCGTCCCGCCCGCATCGATGAGCATGAAGAGATCGCCCGGGTCTGGATGAACAGCTGGGTCTCGACCGGGCTCGAGAGCGCCAGCAATTTTCTGCTGGCGAAATTGCGCGCGCGTATTTCGCTCGAAACCGAGCAAGGCTGGAGCCTCTTTGTGGCCGATCAGGATGGCGCCATCGCCGCCATGCTGGCGCTGCATTTGCCGAAAAAATATCTCGACCAGCTGTTCGTGGCGCCGGAATATCAGGCGCTGGGCCTCGGCCGTCGCCTGCTTGCTTTCACAAGGCAGCAATTGCCGAATGAAATCTCTCTGCGCTGCGTGCGCGAAAACGAAAAGGCCTGGCGCTGGTATGAGCGCGAGGGCTTTACCTTCGAGACGGAGCAGGTCGAGCCGATGACCGGCTTTGTCATGAAATATTATCGGTGGAAGAAGGAAACCACACCATGATGAAACTCTACTGGTCGCCGCGGTCGCGCTCATTCTCCGCACTCTGGCTGATGGAAGAGACCGGCCAGGCTTACGAGCGCGTGCTGACCGACATCTCCAAGGGCGCGCAGAAGACGCCGGAATATCTGCCGTCAATCCGATGGGCAAGGTACCTGCGCTGCAGGACGGCGAGGTCACGCTTGCCGAGGTGGCCGCGATCTGCGCCTACGTCGCCGAGCTCTATCCGCAGGCGAAGCTTGCGCCGCCGGTGGGCGACCGCTTGCGGGCAAAATATCTCTATTGGCTGTTCTTCGGACCGAGCTGCGTCGAGCCCGCCATGGTGCAGGTCGCAACCAAAATCGAGATGAATCCGACCGCCGCCGGCTGGGGCACCGCCGAGCGCGTATTCGATGTGCTGGACACCGCGCTCAAGCAAGGAAGGTGGATTCTCGGCGAGAATTTCTCGGCCGCCGATATCGTCATCGGATCGGGGCTGAATTTCGCGGTGCGGCTTTTCAAGATAATACCGGCGCGGACCTCATTCGACCGCTACATCGATGCCTGCGCGGCGCGCCCCGCCTTCCAGCGCGCCAGCGCCATCGCCGCGGGATAAGCATGATCCGAAAAAGCGGGGATCGGTCTTTTCGGACAGACCATTCGTAAATGACAAGGCAAGGTGCGGGCCACAGCCCAGTCAATCCGCATCCTTGAGCGCTTCCGGCCGCGGCATCGAAATGACGTTGTAGCCGGAATCGACGAAATGCGTTTCGCCGGTGACGCCGCCCGACAGGTCGGACAACAGATACAGCGCCGAACCGCCGAGCTCGTCCAGCGTCACGCCGCGGCCAAGCGGCGAGTGTTTTTGCTGAAAGGCGAACATCGCCCGTGCATCGCCGATGCCGGAACCGGCAAGGGTGCGAACGGGGCCTGCCGAAATCGCATTGACGCGAATGCCGCGCGGACCGAAATCGGCGGCGAGATATCGCACGGAGGCTTCCAGCGCCGCCTTGGCAACGCCCATGACATTGTAGTTCGGCATCACGCGTGTCGACCCGCCAAAGGTTAGCGTGATCATCGCGCCGCCGGCATCCCCCATCAGCTCCGCGGCGCGCCTGGCAAGCTCGGTGAATGAAAAGCACGAGATGAGCATGGTGCGCGAAAAATTCTCGCGCGTGGTGTCGGCATAACGGCCCTTCAGCTCGTTTTTGTCCGAGAAGGCGATGGCATGGACCAGGAAATCCAGCCGGCCCCATTTGGCGCGCAGCGTTTCGAACGCGGAATCGACGCTGGCGAGATTTTCGACGTCGCAGGGGAGTACCAGATCGACGCCAAGGGACTCGGCCAGCGGCTTGACGCGCTTGCCGAGTGCCTCTCCCTGATAGGTGAAGGCCAGTTCAGCCCCGTGAGCGGCGAGCGTCCGCGCGATTCCCCAGGCAATCGAATGATCGTTGGCAACGCCCATGATCAATCCGCGCTTGCCTTTCATTAAGTCGTTCATTGTACCTGCGCTCCGCCCATCTCTCACGTCATCACCCGCGCAAGCGGGTGATCCAGTATTCCAGAAGCGCCCGTAATCTAGTTGAAAGGCCGCAGTGTACTGGATGCCCCGCTTTCGCGGGGCATGACAACCAATCAGAAGCTACGCGTCCAGCCGCCTGAACACCAGCGTGGCGTTGGTGCCGCCGAAGCCAAACGAATTCGAAAGCACGGTGCCGATCCTGGCGTTATCGATACGCTTGCGCACGATCGGCATGTCGGCGAACACAGGGTCGAGTTCGCTGATATGGGCGCTTTCGCAGATGAATCCGTTGTTCATCATCAGGAGCGAGTAGATCGCCTCCTGGACACCGGTGGCGCCGAGCGAATGGCCGGTCAGCGCCTTGGTCGCGGAAATCGGTGGGCATTTTTCGCCCGTGCCGAACACTTTGCGGATCGCCTCGATTTCGGGTGGATCGCCGGCCGGCGTCGAGGTGGCGTGCGGATTGATATAGTCGATCTTGGTATTGACGGTGGAGAGCGCCATGCGCATGCAGCGCTCAGCGCCTTCGCCCGAAGGCGCGACCATGTCGTAACCGTCGGAAGTCGCGCCGTAGCCTACGACCTCCGCGTAGATGCGCGCGCCGCGCGCCTTGGCATGTTCGAGTTCTTCAAGCACCATCACGCCGGCGCCGCCGGCAATGACAAACCCGTCGCGGCTGATGTCATAGGGCCGCGACGCGGTCGCCGGCGTATGGTTGTATTTCGAGGACATCGCGCCCATCGCATCGAACAGGACCGACAACGTCCAGTCGAGTTCCTCGCAGCCTCCGGCGAAGATGACGTCCTGCTTGCCCATTTGAATGGTCTCGTACGCATTGCCGATGCAATGGTTCGAGGTGGCACAGGCCGACGAGATCGAGTAGTTCACACCCTTGATCTTGAACCAGGTGGCGAGCGTCGCCGATGCGGTGGAAGACATCGCCTTTGGCACCGCAAACGGGCCGACCCGCTTCGGACCCTTGCTGCGAGTGACATCGGCGGCTTCCACGATGGTGCGCGCCGATGGGCCGCCGGAACCCATGATGATCCCGGTACGGATATTGGAGACTTCATTTTGCTCGAGGCCGGCGTCCTGGATCGCCTGCTCCATCGCGATATGGTTCCAGGCGGCGCCTTCGCCGAGAAACCGCATTGCACGCCGATCGATGACGCCGGACGGATCGAGCGTGGGAGCGCCCTGCACCTGGGAGCGGAAGCCAAGTTCGGCATATTTTTCCGCACGGGTAATTCCGGACTTCGCCTCATGAAGACTCGCAAGCACTTCCTGGGTGTTGTTACCGATGGACGAGACGATGCCCATCCCCGTGATGACAACCCGCTTCATGATCGCCTCGTCCTGTCCTTGTGTTGTTGTGTGATGCCGGAGCGCGTGTTCAGGTTCCCGGCTGCAATGGCGAGTCCTGCTTGAACAGCCCGACCTTCAAGTCCTTCGCGCGATAGATAATCTCGCCATCCATGGAAAGCCAGCCGTCAGCAATACCAAGCCAGAGCTTCATACGCATCACGCGTTTGATGTCGACGTTGTACACAATCTTGCGGACGTTCGGCAGCACCTGCCCGGCCAGCTTCAACTCGCCAAGACCCAGCGCCCGGCCGCGGCCCGCGCCGCCGGTCCAGCCCAGGAAGAAACCGACCATCTGCCACATCGCATCCAGGCCAAGGCAACCCGGCATGACCGGATCATTCTTGAAATGGCAGCCAAAAAACCAGAGGTCCGGCTTCACGTCGAGCTCGGCCCGGACGAGCCCCTTACCATATTCCCCACCGGTCTCGGAAATTTCACTGATGCGGTCGAACATCAGCATCGGAGGCAGCGGCAATTGTGCGTTGCCCGGGCCAAACAGTTCGCCGCGGGCGCATGCCAGCAAATCCTCGTATTCGTAACCGCCGCGCCTTTCGAGCATGGAGTCAGCCTTTTCAAAAATTGGGATGAAGCACTTTTGGCAAAATGAACCCGTTTTGGGCGGCAAGCCAGCCGATCGTGGTCAGCACTTGGTTGCCACCCGCAGGCCAGAAACCTCACGGAAACCGGCGCTTGACGCTTGCCTCTTCTCGCGTCGGGCAATCGCGCGGGGCTCTCTATCACAGGGCCTGCGGGGGGCAAAGCATATGGCGGTAAATGGACGATTTTACCCATTCCGAGGGCATCCGGCCTTGGGGCTCCTTGCCAGTTGCGAAAAACTTGCATCTGTCGGAATTCCTTCTTATATCTCGCGGAAATGCCTTAGTGCCTCGCCTGAAGCATCCGGGTGGAAATGCGCGACAACGATCGAGTTCTTAACGAAGAAGCCGTCGGTTCCGAGCCCCATGCAAAGGGGCGGCAACCGGCTTTGACCGGCTGTCCGTGGCACGATGTCAACGAAATGCTGCAGGCTGCCGGCCTTCGCCCGACCCGCCAGCGCATGGCGCTTGGCTGGCTGTTGTTTGGCAAGGGCGCGCGCCACCTGACCGCGGAAATGCTCTACGAGGAAGCGACGCTGGCGAAAGTCCCGGTGTCGCTCGCGACCGTGTACAACACGCTCAATCAGCTCACGGACGCCGGCTTGCTGCGTCAGGTGAGTGTCGACGGCACCAAGACCTATTTCGACACCAACGTGTCGGCGCATCACCACTTTTATCTCGAAAACAATCACGAACTGGTCGACATTCCGGACCCGCATCTGGTGTTGCAGAAGATGCCCGACGTACCCGAAGGCTACGAGATCGCCCGGGTCGACATGGTGGTTCGACTGCGCAAGAAGCGCTGAGCCGTCGTCCCGCCCAAGCGGAGCGCGTGCCGGACCCATAGCCACAAATGTTCGAGGAAGGCGTCGGCCCGATTGCCTTGTTGAGAAGTCACGGCGTATGGGTCCCGCTTTCGCGGGGACGACCGGCCGAGATCAGTTCACCTTTTCGTCGGCATAAACGCCCCACAGCCGCTGCTGCTCGATAAAGCCGTCGAAGCCATTGCCGGCGACGCGACACCAGCCGGAGGCGCACTGCCTGACCTGGGCCACGACGCCCGCCTGCAGGCGGGCGGTGACCGAACTGGTCGAATCCGCACGCTCGTAAAGCAAGGCAAGATCGTCCCTGCTCTTCATGGTGATCACGGCCGTGCGCCGACCCGACAGCAGCGAATGATAGACCCAGCCTTCGGCGCCTTCGGAATCGCGAACCCGGCGCCAGTTCTCGAACTCGGCAGTGATCTCAACAGGCAGGCCCGAACGGGTGTAGACCCAGGCCACGTCATTGTCCTTGGTTGGACCGGCGCGAACGTTCACATGATCGGATTTGAGGCTGACATAGCGCGGGACTGGCAAGCCGCTGGTGGTTGGCGCTGCATCCTTTGCCAAAGCCGCCGTGGTGATCGCCGAGAGACAAGAAACGCAAGCCGCAAACACCACAGAACGAAAACGCCCCAACCCCATCCACGCGCCTCCTGCCGAGTGCCAGCTCAATTGTTCGAGCTCAAACACCGGACGACCACCCCCCAAAACCCCTGCACCCCGCCCCATCGCCTTCAGACCCGTGAATGCCAGGTCCTCTCGGGTTCTTGTCTTGGCCCCGCCTTCTGCTAGAGAGGACGGAAAGCCAGAGAGCCAAGAACAGCCCGAAAGTGATCCGCGGCAAACCAGCGGAGATGTCGGGGAACCCACGGGAAAAACGCCCCCGGGCCATGCGGCAGCGCAGTGTCGAATACCCGGGTTAATGAGGTCTGAACGCCTCATGAGAGCAAAATATGTCGGTTAAGAAAAAGCCTCTCGTTGTCGTTACTCGGAAGCTGCCGGACTCGACCGAGACCCGCATGCGCGAATTGTTCGACGCACGGCTCAATCTCGACGACACGCCGATGACCACGGAGCAAATTGCCGACGCCATTCGCTCGGCCGATATCCTGGTACCGACCGTTACCGACGAGATCACCGAAGATCTTATCAAGCAGAGCGACTGCAAGGTGAAGCTGATCGCCAATTTCGGCAACGGCGTCGACAATATCGATGTTGTCGCAGCCCATGCGCGCGGCATCACCGTCACCAACACGCCGAAGGTTTTGACTGAAGACACCGCCGACATGACCATGGCGCTGATACTTGCCGTGCCGCGCCGGATGATTGAGGGCGCTTCCATTCTCACCGAAGGCAAGAATTGGGAGGGCTGGTCGCCGACCTGGATGCTTGGCCACCGTATCGGAGGAAAACGGCTCGGCATCGTCGGCATGGGCCGCATCGGCCAGGCGGTCGCGCGCCGCGCGCATGCTTTCGGCCTGCAGATCCATTATCACAACCGCCGTCCCGTCGCGCCGCGCATCGCCGAAGAACTCGGCGCGACTTATTGGGAGAGCCTCGACCAGATGCTGGCGCGGATGGACATCATCTCGGTGAACTGCCCGCATACGCCGGCGACGTTCCATCTGTTGTCGGCACGACGTCTAAAACTTATCCGCAAGGATGCCTACATCGTCAACACCGCGCGCGGCGAGGTGATCGACGAGGATACGATGATCAAGCTGATCGAAACCGGCGATATGGGCGGTGCCGGCCTCGACGTGTACGAGCACGAACCCGCGGTCAATCCAAAACTGGTACGGCTCGCAAAGCAGGGCAAAGTGACGCTGCTGCCGCATATGGGCTCGGCCACCATCGAGGGCCGCGTCGAGATGGGCGAGAAGGTGATCATCAACATCCGCACCTTCCTCGACAATCACAAGCCGCCGGACCGCGTGTTGCCGAGCATGCTGTGAGCGTCACGCCACCTTCGTTCTCTGTCGCTCCTTCTTGCGCCACGCTGCGACGAACGCCACGAAGGCGGCGAGCGCCGGCGGCGGCTGACGGCGGCTTGGGTAATACAGAAACGGCCCCGGAAACGGCTCACACCAGTCATCGAGCACGCTGACCAGCGCGCCGGACCTGATCCCCTCGCTCGCATATCCCTCGAAAGTCATCCAGAAGCCGATGCCGTCGCGCGCGGCGCGTTGCGCAAGCCCGGGATGGTTCACGATCAGTTTGGTCGGAGGCGATACCTTCACCACCTGTCCCGCTTTTTCGAACTCCATATCCAGCAACGTGCCCCTGCCGAAGCGGATGCGGATGCAGCCGTGATCGAGCAGGTCCTTCGGATGCCTGGGCTTGCCGTGCCTTGCGATGTAGTCGGGCGAGGCCACCACCACGTAGCGCTGCGGCGGCCCGAGGGAGACAGCGATCATATCCCGCGCCAGATGCTCGCCGTAACGTATGCCGGCGTCGAACCCATGCGCGACGATGTCGACGAACGAGCTTTCACCGACGACCTCAAGGTCGACCTGCGGATAGGCTTCAATGAACGGCGCGACCATCGGCGCCAGCACCAGATCGATCGCCGGAGGCGGTGCATTGATGCGCAGCCGCCCCGAGGGCACCGCGCGCAGGCCGCGCACATCCTCCATGGCGCCATTGACGGCCGCTATGGCCGGGCCGACGCGGGCGAGCAGCAGTTCTCCTGCCTCGGTCAGCGCGACGCTGCGGGTCGTGCGGTTGAGAAGCCGGATGCCGAGCCGCGCTTCGAGATCGCGCAGGCGCTGGCTGAGGCTTGAGACGGAAACGCCTCGCTCCAGCGCCGCGCGCCGGAAGTTCCCGGTGCGGGCGATCGCCACAAAAGCATTGAGATCGCGCAGGTCGAGATCGCTCATTGTTCGATATTGTGAACAATCTATTCAAAATTGTCCAGCTTATCACGGCAATGAAACGGCTTCATATCGGATGGGCAATCAACGCGCGGGATGCCCGCCGCCATTTCAGGGAGAGCCATCATGAACACCCGCAAGCTCGGCAAAGCCGGCCCCGCTGTCTCGGCCATCGGACTTGGCTGCATGGGAATGTCGGATTTTTACGGACCCGCAGAGCGTAGCGAGAGCATCGCGACGATTCACGCCGCATTGGATGCAGGAATCACGTTGCTCGACACCGGCGATTTCTACGGCATGGGTCACAACGAAATGCTGATCCGCGAGGCGCTCTCCGGGCGCAATCGCGACAATGTGCAGATCAGCGTCAAGTTCGGCGCGCTGCGTGCGCCGGACAGGAAGTGGCTCGGCTATGACAGCCGGCCCGCCGCGATCTGGAACTTCATGGCCTATTCGCTGCAGCGGCTCGGCGTTGATCAAATCGATATCTACCGTCCGGCGCGGCTCGATCCGGCAGTGCCGATCGAGGAAACCATCGGCGCCATGGCCGATTTGGTGAAAGCTGGCTACATCAGACATATCGGGCTCTCCGAGGTCGGCTCCGACACCATTCGCCGGGCGCATGCCGTGCATCCGATCGCCGATCTGCAGATCGAATATTCGCTGCTCTCGCGCGGCATCGAAAGCGACATCCTCAAAACCTGCCGCGAGCTTGGCATCGGCATCACTGCGTATGGCGTGCTGTCGCGCGGGCTGATCAGCGGGCATTGGACCAGGGATCGCTCGACGACGCTGGATTTTCGCGCGGCGAGCCCGCGCTTTCAGGGCGAAAATCTCGATGCCAATTTGGCGCTGGTGAATTCTCTGCGGCAGATCGCCCGCGACGTCGGTGCGACGCCGGCGCAGGTCGCAATCGCCTGGGTCGCGGCGCAGGGCAACGACATCGTGCCGCTGGTGGGTGCGCGGCGCCGCGATCGGTTGACCGAAGCGCTCGGCGCGCTTGATGTGAAGCTGACGGGCGCCGATCTTGCGGCCCTTGCCAAAACTTTCCCGCCCGGCGCGGCCTTCGGAAGCCGTTATCCCGACGCACAGCTTGCGCATATGGACAGCGAGAAGCGCGCGAGGGCGTGACTCGTGTCTAAACCTCCCCTTGAAAAGGGGAGGACGGTTTGCGGAGCAAATCGAGAGGGGATCGCGTGACCCCCTCCCCGACCCTTTCCCTTCCAGGGGGAGGGAGTAAACACCCTCACCTGTGTCCGCTCAGATCGGTGATGACGAGCACATCGCCGTTGAGCGGGTTGAGGGGATCGCGCTTGTAGCGCACGGTCTCAAAGCGCATGGTGCGCGCATCCAGCATCAACAGACGCCCGACCAGGCCTTCGCCGAAGCCGACGATTTCGCGGATCGCTTCCAGCGCCATCATCGATCCCATCACGCCGGCGAGCGCACCCATGACACCAACTTCCGCGCAGGTCGGTATCGTGCCCGGCGGCGGCGGTTCGGGAAACAAACACCGGTAGGTCGGATTGAACTCGCCTGCCGCATTCTTCTCATGCGCGCGTATCGTGGTCAGCGAACCGTCGAACATGCCGAGCGCCGCCGTGATCAACGGCCTCGCCGCCAAAAAGCAGGCATCCGATACCAAATAGCGCGTCTCGAAATTATCCGATCCGTCCAATACCAGATCATAGCCGCCGATCAGCTCCATGGCATTGCCGGCATTGAGCCGCGTCGCATGCGCCGCAAATTTCACATGTGGATTGAGGGCCGCGATGCGCTCGGCCGCGCTGTCGACCTTCCGCTTGCCGATATCGGGTGTTTCGTGAATGATCTGGCGCTGCAGATTGGACAGTGAAACGACGTCGTCATCGACCACGCCGAGCGTACCGACGCCTGCGGCGGCGAGATACATCAGCGCGGGCGCCCCCAACCCGCCGGCGCCGACCACGAGCACGGAGGCCTCCTTCAATGCCGCCTGGCCTGGGCCGCCAACCTCGCGCAGCACGATGTGGCGGGCGTAACGCTCGAGTTCGTCCGCAGTCAACATCTGGCAAACATATCCTTTGGTCCGGTCGTCATTGGCTGAACCCTTTGCCTGAACCCTTGGCCCCTTGGCCTGCTGTTGCCGACCAAGCAGATGTGATCAATTGTGGCTTCGTCAATGGATGGAAAAGTTGTCATGAGATCGGTGCTGACGGCAACATTGATATTCGTGGCAACAGGCGCTGCGGCGCAGGCCCAATCGACGCCGGCCCCCGCGGCACGGGCGAAGCAGGTCGCGACCTCGCCTGGCCGGCCCGCCGTGCAGAAGCCCGCCGACACCGCCAATGCGATGCCCCAGGCCGAACGTCAGGCGATCCAGTCCGACCTCGCCTGGGTCGGCCAGTATAACGGCGCCATCTCCGGCGACGTCAGCGAACGCATGGTCGAGGCGATCAAGGAATACCAGAAGGTTTTGAGCGACAAGCCGACCGGCGTGCTCAATCCGAAACAGCGCAGCGTGCTCGCCGAAACCGCCAGACATCGGCAGGACAATGCCGGCTGGAGAATCGTTACCGATGCCGCCACGGGCGCCCGGCTCGGCATCCCGACCAGGCTCGTGCCCCAGCAGACTTCCGACGCCGGCGGCACGAAATGGAGTTCGGCCACCGGAACCATCCAGATCCAGCTGTCCCGCCGCAAGGAGGCAAGTCCGACCACGGCAAAACTCGCCGAACGGGAGAGAAAAGAGCCAGCCGGGCGCAACGTCGATTACACCGTGGTCAAGCCGGATTTCTTCGTGCTGTCGGGGTTGCAGGGCCTGAAGAAATTCTATGTGCGCGGCACCTTCCAGGGCGATGAAGTCCGCATCCTCACCATTCTTTATGATCAGGCCACCGAGAATATCGTCGAGCCGGTGGTGATCGCGATGTCGAGCGCCTTCAATCCCTTCCCCGTCAACGCCGGGCCGGCGCCTCGCAAGAGCGTCGAATACGGCACCGGCGTGATCGTCAGCGACGACGGCGCCGTTGTCGCCGACCGCCAGATCACGGATGGATGTCTCGCCATCGTGATTGCGCCTTACGGCCATGCCGATCGCGTCGCCGAGGACAAGGATCATGATCTCGCGCTGCTTCGCGTCTATGGCGCGCCCGGCCTGAAGCCGCTCGCCCTTGCCGGCGATCGTTTGGCCGGGAATGGCGTCGAACTTACCGGCATCGCCGATCCGCAAAACCAGGGCGGAGCCAACGCGACCAGCAGCGCCAAGGCGCAAGTCAGCCCGATCGGCGTCGGCAATGATCTCGCGCTGTCACCGCCGCCGCCGCCCGGTTTTTCCGGCGCCGCCGCGCTTGATGCCGACGGAAGATTCGCCGGCATTGCCTTGCTGAAGCCGGTGGCCGTCGCAGGACCGGCCTCTGTGGCGCCGCTGCAAGCCGTGCTGATCCCACCCCAGATCGTGCGCGACTTCGCAACATCCAATGGCGTGAATGCAACTGGCGGATCGGCCGGTGCGAAGACCTCGGTCGTTCGCGTGATCTGTGTCAGGAAGTGAGCGGAAGAATCATTTCTGGCATTTCAAACACCAGAAGGTCGAGCGCCCATTCTGGTTAAATCGCCGCACGATGCCGCCGCAGCCGGGGGTGAGGCATTTTTCACCCTCGCGATCGTAGACCTGGAACGAATGCTGGAAGTAACCGAGTTCGCCCGAAGTCTGGCGATGATCCCTTAACGACGAGCCGCCGGCCCTGATCGCCTGATTGAGCACAGCGTGAATCGCTTCCACCAGACGCCTGGCATGCTCGGTCGGCGCGCCGCCGGCGACGCCCTTGCGCTGTGCGGCCTTGGTGGCAAGTGTCGCGGCCAGTCTGCGCGGCGACAGATGCGCGCGGAACAACGCCTCGCAGACATAGATGTTGCCGAGCCCCGCAACCACGCGCTGATCGAGCAGAGCGGCCTTCAGGCTGGTCTTCTTGTTGGCGCATGAGCGCGCCAGCATGGCAGCGTCGAACTCGTTGCCGAGCGGCTCCGGACCCAAGCCCTTGAGCAGCGGCTCACGGTCGAGCGCGTTGCGGGCGATGACCTTCATGTAGCCGAAGCGGCGAGGATCGTTGAACACAATGGCCGCGCCGGACGACATCTGGAACACGACGTGGTCATGGGCGCGATCCTCGTTTCTTGAAAAATGAAATTTGCCGGGCGTCTTCTCGTCATCATTGCGGACGCGGAACGATCCCGACATGCCCAGATGCATCAAGAGTACGTCACCGGAGGCGAGATCGGCCATCAGATATTTGGCGCGGCGGCCCAGCCCGGTCACGGTCTGGCCTTCGAGCCGCGCCACAAAATCCTTCTGGAACGGAAACCGCAGGTCTTTGCGCCGCAGATCGGCCTTCATGATCCTCGCCCCTTCCATGGCCGGCTGCAGGCCGCGGCGGACGGTCTCGACTTCGGGTAATTCAGGCATAGGCGGCATTCACATCAGTGTGGCGACACTGACGTTCCTTTCAGTTTTTCGGCGGCCTCTTGCAAGGAACATCAGAGTTAAAGCCACACTGAAATTCAAGGGTGGTTGGTGTCTCTTTGGTTCTGACATTCGTAAAAGAGGCCGCCGCAGTATGATACGAATGTCAGAACCGGGACACTAGTGCGGTGGATTTGACATTCGCTTCAGTATAGCCACGACTCCTCAGGGCGAATGTCAAATCCGAAACCGCCCTGGTGTGGCGGTTCAGAAGTCAGCATCATTTGTAGCCCGTGAGTTCGTCATGCGGACTTCTGAACCAAAGCCACACTAGAAAACAATGACTTGCTAGTGTCCTTTCGATTCCGAAGTTCGCAAACGGGGTCGCCGCAAGATGATACGAACTTCGGAATCGGGACACTAGTAACCATATTTACGAGTGTCTTTTTGGTTCTGACATTCGTAAACGAGCCCGCAGCAACATGATACGAATGTCGGAACCGGGACACTTCAGTATCGTGTGATAGCGCCATTGCGGCGAGCACGCTATGGTCGGGCAGCGGAGACGTGTTGAATGAGCGGAGCGGATCAAACCACGCATTTTGGCTTCAGGGACGTGCCCCTGAACGACAAGCAGACGCTGGTTAACGACGTGTTTCACAGCGTGGCCCAGCGCTACGACCTGATGAACGATTTGATGTCGGCGGGTCTGCATCGGCTCTGGAAGCAGCTGATGATCAATGCGCTCGACCCGTCACGCGGCGATACGCGGTTTTGCCTGCTCGACGTTGCCGGCGGTACCGGCGACATCGCGTTCCGCGCCGCGCAAGCCGCAGGACCTGGCTTTCGGGCGACCGTCTGCGACATCAATTCCGACATGCTGGCGGTCGGTCGCGAGCGCGCGGTTGCGCAACACCTTGACGACCGTGTTTCGTTCGTCGAGGGCAACGCCGAGGCGCTCGCCTTTTCCAACAATACATTCGACGCCTACACCATTGCGTTCGGAATCCGCAACGTGCCGCGAATCGATTGCGCGCTCTCCGAGGCGTTTCGCGTGCTCAGGCCCGGCAGCCGCTTCCTGTGCCTTGAGTTTTCCACCGTCGACGTGCCCGGCCTCGACCGCATCTATGATCTGTTTTCCTTCAATGTAATTCCCCCGCTCGGGCGCGCGGTGACCGGCGATGCCGAGTCCTATCGCTATCTCGTGGAATCGATCCGGCAATTCCCAAGGCCGGCCGCTTTCGCCGACATGATCCGTTCTGCCGGCTTCTCGCGGGTCGGCTGGCAAAGCTTCTCTGGCGGCATCGTAGCGTTGCATTCGGGCTGGCGTTTGTGATTGCCGCAATAACCCACATCGCCCGGGTTGCCCGCGCCGCGTTTGTGTTCGCGCGCGAGGGCGTGTTCGGTGTTGTCGATCCGATACTGGTGCCGCCGCCGGGCCAATGGGCGCTACGCCTGGCGCGCGTCATCGAGCGCCCCGGCGCCAAGTCCGGCCCGCGGCTGTCGCGGGCGCTGACCCGGCTGGGTCCGGCTTACCTGAAGCTCGGACAATTTCTCGGCACCCGGCCCGACGTGGTCGGCGTCATCCTGGCGCGCGACCTGGAAAGCCTGCAGGACAGGCTGCCGCCGTTTCCGCAAAGCGAGGCCGAGGCCGTCATCGCAGCGTCGCTGGAAAAGCCGTTGTCACAGGCGTTTGCAAGCCTGGGTCCTCCGGTTGCCGCGGCCTCGATCGCGCAGGTGCATCGCGGCGAAGTCGAGCGCGACGGCGTCCGTATCCAGGTGGCGGTGAAGGTCTTGCGGCCCAACGTGGCCGCCCGCTTCCGGCGCGACCTCTCCGACTTCTTCTTTGTCGCACACCAGGCCGAAATCTATTCGGCGGAAGCGCGGCGGTTGCGTCTGGTCGAGGTCATCAACACCATGTCGCGCTCGGTGTCGATGGAGATGGACTTGCGGCTGGAAGCGGCCGCGCTGTCGGAAATGGCGGAAAACACCCGCGGCGATCCGGACTTTCGCGTGCCCGCAGTGGACTGGGATCGTACCACCCACAATGTCCTGACCATGGAATGGGTCGATGGCATTGCGCTCTCCGACCATGCGCGGCTTGAACAATCGAACGTCGATCTGCCCGACCTGGGCCGCAAGGTGATCCAGAGTTTCCTGCGGCACGCGCTGCGCGACGGCTTTTTCCATGCCGACATGCATCCCGGCAATCTGTTTCTCGACGAGTCCGGCCGGCTTGTTGCCGTCGACTTCGGCATCATGGGGCGGCTGGGCCTGAAAGAGCGGCGTTTTCTCGCCGAGATTCTTCTGGGCTTCATCACCCGCGACTACCGCCGCGTCGCCGAAGTGCATTTCGAAGCTGGTTATGTTCCGCCGCATCACTCGGTGGAGAATTTCGCACAAGCCATCCGCGCCATCGGCGAGCCGATCCACAACCGCACCGCCGAAGAAATCTCGATGGCAAAGCTGTTGACGCTGTTGCTGGAGGTGACGGGCTTGTTCGACATGCGCACGCGCCCTGAATTGATCCTGCTGCAGAAGACCATGGTGGTGGTGGAAGGTGTCGCCCGCGGCTTCGATCCCAGGCTCGACATCTGGAAGGTCGCCGACCCCGTGGTCCGCGAGTGGATCGAACGCAACCTCGGTCCGGTCGGTCGCATTCAGGGCGCAATGGTCGGCGCCGGAGAACTCGGCCGCCTCATGGCCGACCTGCCTTCGATCGCGACGCGGGCCGTCAACGTGGTCGGGCAACTCGAAACCATGACACGGGAAGGCCTGACGCTCTCGCCCGACACCATCGCGGCGATGGGGCGGACCGAAGGCCGCAAGAGCCGTTGGCGGGCGATTGCCCTCTGGGTTATCGCGCTGACCTTCATTGGGATCCTGTTCGCCATCCGCCAGCTTTGATTGCAGTGCAATCAAATTGATGATAGCATTGCTATCAATCTGGACGGAGCCACTTAAAATGGCGAGCCTGACGATTCGAAAGCTCGACGAGGCGATTCGCGATGCGCTGCGGCTGCGGGCGGCCCGCAACGGCCGCTCGGTCGAGGACGAGGTCAGGGTAATCCTGCGGGACGCCTCGCAGAATGGCCCATCCAGTGCCTCCCCTGCCCCGCCGGAAGCCCCACGCTTGTCCAGCAGCCCGACAGCTTCGCGCCCCGATGCTGCCTTGCCGCGCATCACCCTGATCATCGGCGGCGGCATCGCCGCCTACAAGGCGCTGGACCTGATCCGGCGATTGAAGGAGCGGCATACTCATGTCCGCTGCGTGCTGACAAAGGCGGCGCAACACTTTGTCACCGCGCTCACCGCAAGCGCGTTGTCGAACGCGCGCTGCTACACCGATTTGTTCGATCCCGAGAGCGAATTCGACGCGGGCCACATTCGCTTGGCGCGTGATTGCGACCTGATCATCGTGGCGCCGGCAACCGCCGACCTCATGGCCAAGATGGCGCATGGCGCTGCCGACGATCTTGCGACGGCCATTCTGTTGGGCGCAAACCGGCCGATCCTGCTCGCGCCTGCAATGAACCCACTGATGTGGCATAATCCCGCCACCAGGCGCAATCTCGCGCTACTTGAGCGCGACGGCGTCACCATGATCGGCCCCAACGCCGGGGAGATGGCGGAGGCCGGCGAAGCCGGAATCGGCCGGATGGCGGAGCCCCTGGAAATTGCCGACGTCGCCGAGCGCTTGCTGCGCCCGCCGAAGCCACGGCCATTGGCCGGCCATCGCATCCTGATCACGGCAGGCCCAACCCACGAGCCGATCGACCCGGTGCGCTACATCGCCAATCGCTCCTCCGGCAAACAGGGTTTTGCGATCGCAGCCGCAGCGCAAGCGGCGGGTGCGCGGGTCACCCTGATCTCGGGCCCCGTCGATCTCGAAGATCCGCCGGGCGTCGCCGTGATCCATGTGGAATCGGCGCGCGAGATGCTTGCAAAGGTGGAGGCATCCCTTCCCGCGGATGTCGCGATCTTCGCGGCTGCCGTGGCCGACTGGCGCGTCGCCAGTGAAGGGGCGCAGAAACTCAAGAAAACACCGGCCGGCGTGCCGCCGCTGCAGCTCGTGGAAAATCCGGACATTCTGGCGACGATCTCCAAGCTGAGGGACAGACGGCCGCCGCTGGTGATCGGCTTTGCCGCGGAG
Organism: Bradyrhizobium sp.; assembly: GCF_035570375.1. Classification (GTDB taxonomy): domain Bacteria; phylum Pseudomonadota; class Alphaproteobacteria; order Rhizobiales; family Xanthobacteraceae; genus Bradyrhizobium. Next base: position 37,102 of record NZ_DATMLW010000123.1, read on the forward strand.
ACCGAGCATCTGATCGAGAACGCGAGCGCCAAGCTCGCGCGCAAGGGCTGCGACTGGATCGTCGCCAACGATGTCTCGCCGGCGACAGGGGTGATGGGCGGCGACCGCAACACCATTCATCTGCTCACCCGGGACGGCCACGACATCAAGGTCGAATCCTGGCCGGTGATGACCAAGGAGGAAGTCGCCAGCGCGCTGGTGGCGCGGGTCGCAGAGGCCGTCAACGCGGAGAAGCGATCGTGACTACCAGCATCAAAATCGAAATCCGGCGATTGCCGCATGGCGAGGGTCTCGCCCTGCCCGCCTATCAAAGCGCGCTTGCCGCAGGTCTCGACCTCGTTGCCGCCGTGGCGGAAGACGCCCCGGTGATGCTCGCGCCGGGAACATATGCGCTCGTTCCGACCGGCCTGACGATCGCACTGCCTGAAGGCTTTGAGGCCCAGGTGCGTCCCCGCTCCGGACTTGCGGCCAAGCACGGCGTTACCGTTCTCAACGCGCCGGGCACGGTGGATGCGGATTATCGCGGCGAAATCGGCGTGCTTCTGATCAATCACGGCGATACGCCATTTCTGGTCAGGCGCGGCGAGCGGATCGCGCAGTTGGTGATTGCGGCCGTGGTTCGCGCCGAGTTCACGCTCGTGGCCTCGCTTTCCGCAACCGAGCGCGGCGGCGGCGGCTTCGGTTCGACCGGCCGCTGACCGACCCGCCAGAGCGTGATCCGGACCCGAAGGGCCGCGTTAGCGCAAAGTTGAAACCGGTTTTCCGAAAAGATCATGCTCAAACAAAGAGATGAGAGCATGATGCGTTTCCACCTAATCGCGTCATGATCTAGCGTTCGATGATTCGCCTTTGGTAAAAATGGCCGGAGTGAGGGGCCCTTAATCCCCAAATTTCTGCCATGCCATTCGCGTTCACGGTCTGGACTCTTACCCAATCGAGTCCGCTTGGCGATATTGTCTCTTGATTCGCGCCCGGCGGGGGAAGCCGGGCGCAGCTTCGTGCGTTTGGGGCAAACCATGTCGGGCGTGATCGCGGCGATGCGTCGGACCCTGCTGTCGTGCTCATCACTGGCGCGCAGCGGCCTGACTGTCGCTGCAACTTCCGTTGCCGCCACCGTACTGATTTCGGTCTACCCGGCGGAGGCGAGCGATCTGCCGCATCTGCATCACAGCATCACCTCCTTCATCGACTTGAGCCATCAGGAGATCGCGGTACTGACGACCGCGTTGTCGCTGGTCGGTTTTTCAGTCCTCTCCGCCATCCTGCTGATGCGCACGCGGCTGCGCGCGGCACGAAGCGAGACGCGGCTGCGTGCCGAAATCCAGAGTCTGCAAAGCGAGGCCGACCGTTTCCGCGCTCTGCTGTTCGCCGAACCGCAGGTTCTGATCTCCTGGACGGCAGGGGACAGTCGCGCGCAGGTCAGCGGCGATACCTCGCTGCTCGCCTCGCCGGAAGCCCCAGTGCGCTGTCTGGCATTCGGTACCTGGCTGCCGGCAGAGGCCGCCCGCCAGATGGATCGCGCGGTCGAGGCCTTGCGCGAGACGGGCGAGGGTTTTCTGCTCAACCTGACCACATCGGGCGGGACCGCCGTGGAGACGATGGGTCGCGCCATCGGCGGCCAGGCCGTGGTGCGGATTCGAGAACTTTCCGGGGTGCGGCGGGAATTGGCCGAGACCAATCTCCGCCACAAAGCGCTGCTGGATGAGACCGAAATGCTTCGGGCCTTTGCGGCTGCCGCGCCCTGGCCGATCTGGACCAGACGCGCGGGCGGCGGGCTCGTTTATGCCAACAGCGCCTACGCGCGCGCGACGGAAGCCGCGAGCGTCGCCGACGCGATCGATCGTAAACTGGAACTGCTCGACAGTGCGGACCGCAGCAACATGGAACGCGCCCTGAACGAAAAGGCGGTATTTGCGGCAAGGCTGCCGATCGTGGTCGGCGGCGAGCGGCGTTTCTACGACGTGCACGGGCTCAATCTCGGCGGCGGCAGCGTCGGCGTGGCGATCGATGCTTCGGAAGCCACCGCGCTGAGTTCGGCGCTGGTGCGGATGGCGGAAGCGCACCGTCGCACGCTCGATCAACTGTCCTCCGGCGTCGCCGTCTTCGACGGCCATCGGCGGCTTGCTTTCTACAATGATTCCTATCGCCGTCTCTGGGATCTCGACCGCGGCTTTCTCGACGGCAACCCCGACGATTCAAGCGTGCTCGACCGGCTTCGCGCCGCGCGCAAACTGCCCGAACAACCGGATTTTCGCGCCTGGAAGGCAAAGCTCCACGAGGCCTACCGCGCCGTCGAGACCAAGAAGGATGTCTGGTACCTGCCTGACGGGCGCGCTCTCGGCGTCGTCACCACGCCCAATCCGGAAGGTGGCGTGACCTATCTGTTCGACGACGTCACCGAAAGCCTCGATCTGGCGCGCCGGTTCGACGGCCTGATCCGCGTCCAGCGCGAAACGCTCGACAACCTCGCCGAAGCGGTTGCCGTGTTCGGCAGCAATGGCCGCGCCCAATTGTTCAACCCGGCCTTTGCCAGGATGTGGAAGCTGTCGCCGGAGGCGCTGGGCGAGCAGCCGCACATCGAGACGGTGGACGCCTGGTGCAGGCCGCTGTTCGATGACGCGGCGACCTGGCGCACCATCCGCGACGCGGTTACGCGGATCGACAACCGCGTCCAGGTGCCGCTGAAACTGGAGCGCAAGGACGGCAGCGTGCTGGATGGCATGACCATGCCGCTGCCCGACGGCGCCACGATGCTGACCTTCCAGGACATCACCGACACCGAAAATGTCGAGCGCGCGCTGCGCGAGCGCAACGAGGCGCTGGAGACGGCCGATCAGATGAAGGTCGATTTCGTCCATCACGTCTCCTATGAACTGCGCTCGCCGCTGACCACCATCATCGGCTTCGCCCACCTCCTGAACGATCCGGCGACCGGCCCGCTGGTTGCCAAGCAGGCCGAGTACCTCAATTACATCACGACCTCGACCAACTCGCTGTTCGCCCTCATCAACAACATTCTTGATCTCGCCAGCATCGACGCCGGCGCGATGACCCTGGAACTCGGCCCGGTCGATATTCGAAGGACCATCGACAATGCGGCGGAGGGGATTCAGGACCGGCTCAAGCGTGACCGCATCAAACTGAGAATCGAGGTCGATCCCAACATTGGAACCTTCGTGGCCGACGGCGGCCGCGTGGTGCAGGTGCTGTATAATCTGTTGGCGAATGCGGTCGGCTTCTCGCCCCAGGATTCCACGATTACGCTGAGCGCCGGACGTACCAAGCACCATGTGGTGTTTGCAGTGACCGATCTCGGTCCGGGCATTCCGCCCGACGTCAAGGACAAGGTGTTCGACTGGTTCGAGAGTCATTCCAACGGCTCGCGGCACCGCGGCGCCGGCCTCGGATTGCCACTGGTGAAATCATTCGTCGAACTGCACGGAGGCAGGGTGCGCGTCGATTCGACCGTCGGCAGAGGAACGACCGTCACTTGCGATTTTCCGGTCGATCAGGCCGCGCATCGTAACGCCGCGGAATGAGCGAGCTCGCGACCATCCAGGTTGCGCTTTCGAACGAAACCGCGACCGCAGGCCTGATGGCCGATCTTGCGCTCTTGATCGGCCCGGGCGACGTCATCACGCTGTCGGGCGATCTCGGCGCCGGCAAGACCGCGGCGGCGCGCGCCATGATCCGCTACCTCGCCGGCGACGATTCGATCGAGGTGCCAAGCCCGACCTTCACGCTGGCGCAAAGCTACGACCTGCCGGCGCTTGGCGTTCTTCATGCCGACCTTTACCGAATCAACGGCGCTGCCGAACTGGAAGAGATCGGCCTGTCGCCCTTGCCCGAGGGCGTGGTGGCGCTGATCGAATGGCCCGAGCGCGCGCCCGAGGCGCTGCCGCGCGACCGAATCGAGATTGCGCTGAGCCATCGCCCGGCATTCGGATCGACCGCGCGTGCCGCTGAAATCATCGGCTACGGGAAAGCCGCCGCCCAGGTCACAAGGTTAAAGGCACTGCGGGAATTCATCGCCGGTGCCGGCTTCATGGATGCCAGACGCCGGCACATGGCCGGCGACGCCTCGATCAGATCCTATGCGCGGCTGGTGCGTGACGATGGCGTCTTCATCCTGATGAATTCGCCGCGGCGTCCCGACGGACCGGCGATCTATGACGGCAAGAGCTATAGCGCGGCGGTGCATCTGGCCGAGGACGTCAAGCCGTTCGTCGCCATCGACAAGGGCTTGCGCGAACGCGGCTTCTCCGCACCGGCGATCTATCACGGCGATCTCGATGCGGGATTTCTCATCACCGAGGATTTCGGCCTGGAAAGCTTTGTCGAAGGCAATCCGCCGAATCCGATCTCCGAACGCTATGAAACAGCCGTGGACCTGCTCGCGGCGTTGCACCGCGATCGGCTGCCCGAACTTCTGCCGCTGGCGCCGCATATCACCTACGCGATCCCGACATTCGAGATCGAGGCCATGCTGATCGAAATCGGGTTGATGCCAGAATGGTATTTGCCTGATCGCGGCATCGAGCTCGCCGACCATTCGCGTGCCGAGTTCGTCGCGCTGTGGCGCGATCTCCTGGGCAAGGCCACGGCCACCGCAAAAACCTGGATGCTGCGGGACTTTCACTCTCCCAACCTGATCTGGCTTGCCGAACGGTCGGGAATTTCAAGAGTAGGCATCATCGATTTCCAGGATGCCGTGCTCGGCCCGGCCGCCTACGACCTCGTCTCTCTGCTGCAGGATGCGCGCGTCGACATACAAGAGCAGCTCGAGCTTGCGCTATTGACGCGTTACATCAAGGCAAGGCACGCGGCCGACGACGGTTTCGATCCGGCCACCTTCGCCGAAATCTATGCGGTGATGTCGGCGCAGCGCAACACGCGCCTTCTCGGCACCTTTGCGCGGCTCAACCGGCGTGACGGCAAGTCGCAATATCTGCGACATCAGCCGCGGATCTGGAGCTATCTGGAGCGTTCGCTGGCGCACCCGGCGCTGTCGCATCTTCGAGACTGGTATTCCGCCAATGTGCCTGCTCCGGAGGCATGATTTACCGGTTGTTAGCCGTCTTCGCCTTAATCTGCGGCGGACCCCTGTGCTTTCCAAAGGCACGGGGAAGCGGCTGCTTTGAGGGCGGAGCCAGACCATGGTCACAGAACGGCGCAAGGGAGAACGCGTCACATTCGAGCGCGGCATCGCGGCACATATGATGGGCATCGACGGCACGTGGCGGCGCGATTGCACCATGGAGGATATTTCGGAGACCGGCGCCAAGCTCACCATCGAAGGTTCCGTCGAGGGTTTGCATCTGAAGGAGTTCTTTTTGCTGTTGTCCTCGACCGGGCTTGCCTACCGTCGTTGCGAACTGGCCTGGGTCAATGGCGACCAGATCGGGGTCAACTTCCTGAAGACCGGCGACAAGAAGAAGAAAGCAGCGGCGCGGCGTAGCAACGCCGATGCGTGAAACACCGGTCATCGCGGCCGTTTCACCACCCTCACGTCGGACGATTATGCAGTCCACCAATAGTGCGTCGCCTGAATCACCGTGCTATGATTCGCGGCAAGTTCGAATTTTCGCGAGCATGATCCGGACCCGGGGCCGCGTTAGCGCAAAGTGGGAACCGGTTTTCCGATAGGATGATGCTCAAACAAGGAGATGGGGTCATGATGCGATTCCACTTGATCGCATCATGATCTACGGAAAACAGGGAATAACGGTTCGGGAATGTTCTAAAACAGATGTCCGTCAAGCCCACCAAAGCCATGGTCCTCGCCGCCGGCCTCGGCTTGCGCATGCGGCCCCTGACCGACCGAATGCCAAAACCGCTGGTTCAGGTAGCCGGCCGCACGTTGCTCGATCATGTGCTGGACAAGCTCAAGGACGCCGGCGCCAGCGAAGCTGTCGTCAATGTCCATTATCTGCCCGACCAGATCATCGATCACGTCGCACCCCGCAAGAAGCCGCGCGTGATCGTCTCCGACGAACGCAATCATGTGCTCGGCACCGGGGGCGGAGTTGTCAAGGCGTTACCTTTGCTGGGAGACGCGCCGTTTTTCCTGGTCAATGCCGACACGCTGTGGATCGACGGCGTGCGATCGAATCTGGCGAGGCTCGCCGAGACCTTCAATCCGGCGCGAATGGATATTCTCCTGCTGATGGCGCCAACCGCCAGCAGCATCGGTTATGAAGGCAGCGGCGATTATGCGATGCTGCCCGACGGTGCCTTGCGCAAGCGGAAGGAGCACCAAATCGTTCCCTTCGTCTATGCGGGTGCTGCGATCATGTCGCCTTCGATCTTCGCCGGCGCTCCATCGGGAGAATTCTCGCTGACGAAAATGTTCGATGCGGCCAACGAGCAGGAGCGTTTATTTGGTTTGCGGCTCGACGGCATGTGGATGCATGTCGGAACCCCCGACGCCGTTGGCGCCGCCGAAGAAGCCTTTCTCGAAAGCGTGGCCTGAATTTCCCGCTCAATTCCTCCCTTCCCGTCGCCGCTCATGCCATGATGCTGCGCGGTGCGGCGAATCATGTTGCCGCGATCTCGTTCGGGAACTTCAAATTCCAAGTCGCACTAGAAATTTGCTATTGCTGAAGCTGCTTTGATTCCGAAGTTCGCATCAGGGGCGCCGCGATGACTTGCGAACTTCGGAATCGGAGCTCCAGTACAAAATCGGGAAGCCCATGCGCGTATTTAGTGTTCCAGCATCCGTGCCGTTCTTGCGCGCCGTCATCGCCGCGCTGGTCGATGGCAGGCTGGTCGGGAATTTCGCGGCCCGGGCGCATCCGGAGCGACTGGCGGAAGCCACACTTTATCTGCCGACCCGCCGCGCCGGACGATTGGTGCGCCAAATCTTTCTCGACGAGCTGAACACGCGAGCTGTACTGCTGCCGCGCATCGTCGCGCTCAGCGATATCGACGAGGACGAACTGGCCTTCGCGGAAGAAGCCGATTCGCTGGGTGGAACAGTTTCGCTCGACGTTCCGCCGCAGCTTGGCGAGCTCGAGCGCCGGCTGACGCTGGCGCGGCTGGTGGCGATCTGGGCGAAAAGCCCGGTCTCGGCGCCGCTTGTGGTCGGCGGGCCGGCATCGACGCTGGCGCTGGCAGGCGATCTGGCGCGCCTGATGGATGACATGGTCACAAGGGGGGTCGGGTGGGACGCGCTTGACGCCCTGGTGCCGGATCAGCTCGACAAATACTGGCAATATTCGCTCGAATTCCTGCGGATCGCGCGCCAGGCCTGGCCCGCTTATCTCCAGGAGATTCAAAAAATCGAGCCCGCGGCGCGGCGGGATCTTCTCATCGAAGCCGAAGCCAGACGTCTCTCCGCGCGCCACGCAGGTCCCGTGATCGCGGCGGGTTCGACCGGATCGATGCCGGCCACGGCGAAATTCCTGCATGTTATCGCACAGCTTCCGCAAGGTGCGGTCGTGCTGCCGGGATTGGATACCGATCTCGAAGACGATGCCTGGCAGATCATCGGCGGCGTCCGCGATGCGCAAGGCAGGTTCACGACACCGCCTGCGTCGAACCATCCGCAATACGCAATGCACGCGCTTCTGCAGCGTTTTGCTATCAAACGCAGCGACGTCGAAATCCTCGTCCCGCCTGCACCGCACGGCCGCGATCTCCTCCTCTCCGAGGCGATGCGGCCTTCGAATGCGACCGCGCAATGGCAGCGGCGATTGGCCGAGGGTGAGATCGCCGGGAAGATTGCGATCGGCATGACCAATCTCGCTCTGATCGAAGCGGAGAATACCGAGGGCGAAGCGCTCGCCATCGCGGTCGCAATGCGCGAGGCGCGACATCTCGACAAGTCGGCTTCGCTGGTCACGCCGGATCGCGCCTTGGCACGCCGCGTGGCTGCGGCGCTTCTCCGCTGGAATCTGGCCTTCGACGATTCAGGCGGTGACGCGCTGATGGATACGCCGGCCGGAATTTTCGCGCGGCTTGCCGCTGAAGCGGCAGGAAAACAGCTTGAACCGCCGAATTTGCTCGCGCTCTTGAAGCATCCGCTGTGCCGTTTGGGGGCGGCGACCCGCGCTTTTGCGAGAGCCGCCGAGGTGCTCGAACTGGCGCTCCTGCGCGGCACAAGGCTGCAAGGCGGAACAAACGGGCTTGAGCAAGAGCTGGTCCGCTTTCGCGCCGAGTTGAGGAAATTACGCGACGGCGAGACGTCTTCGCTGCACCGGTCCGAACCGCGGACTCGCCTGACGGACGCGGAGCTCGAGCAGGCAACTCGGCTGATCTTTTGTCTGCGGGATGCGCTGGCGCCGCTCGAAGGTCTCGATCCGGGCAAGCCCCACGATTTTGCGGAACTCGCCAGACGCCATCGCGACGTGTTGATCAAATTGTCGCACGACGACCATGACGTCGCATTTGTGTTCGAGGGTCCGCAAGGCGCTGCGCTCGCATCCGCCTTCGATGACCTGCTCGGCGCGAAATCGCCAAGCGGCCTGACGGTTCAGCTTTCGGACTACGCGGAAGTGTTCCAGACCGCCTTTGCCGACCGCACGGTGCGGCGGCCGGAGGGCGCCAACGTTCAACTGAAGATCTACGGCCCGCTCGAAGCGCGGCTGACGCGGTCGGACCGCGTCATCATCGGCGGCCTGGTCGAAGGTGTCTGGCCGCCTGCCCCGCGGATCGATCCGTGGCTGAGCCGGCCGATGCGGCACGAGCTCGGACTCGATTTGCCGGAGCGGCGCATCGGCCTTTCCGCGCACGACTTCGCGCAATTGCTCGGCGCCGACGAAGTCATCCTGAGCCACGCTGCGAAGGTGGGCGGCGCGCCAGCGGTGGCCTCGCGCTTCCTGCACCGGCTGGAGGCGGTGGCAGGCGCAGATCGCTGGAAAGCCGCGAAGGCTGCAGGGCAAAAATACGTTCAATTCGCGGGTCAGCTCGATGCCCCCGACAAGGTCGTACCCGTCGCGCAGCCCGCGCCGCGGCCTGCACGCGCGGTCCGGCCGTTGCGATTGTCGGTGACAGCGATCGAGGACTGGCTGCGCGATCCCTATACGATCTATGCCAGATATATCCTGCGGCTTGCCCCGCTTGATCAGGTCGACATGCCGCTCTCGGCCGCCGACCGCGGTTCGGCGATTCACGACACGATCGGTGAATTCACTCAGAGCTTTGCTCACGCGCTGCCGGGTGATCCCGCCGGGGTCTTGCGCGGCATCGGAGCGAAATATTTCGCGCCGCTGATGGAACGCCCGGAGGCTCGCGCATTGTGGTGGCCGCGCTTCCTGCGCATCGCGCGATGGTTCTCGGACTGGGAGGTCGCGCGACGCGATCACCTTGCGGCGATCCATGCCGAGATCAGTGGTGAGATTCCGATCTCGCTCGGCAATGAACGTACCTTCGTGCTGTCGGCGCGCGCCGACCGCATCGAACGGCGCCCCGATGGCAGCTTCGCCATCCTCGATTACAAGACCGGCCAGCCTCCGACCGGCAAACAGGTGCGGATGGGATTGTCGCCACAGCTCACGCTGGAAGCCGCGATCCTGCGCGAGGGCGGCTTTGCCGGCATTGCCGCGGGCGCTTCGGTGCGCGAACTCACCTATGTACGCCTTTCCGGCAATAACCCGCCCGGCGAAGAGAAGCGGCTGGAGTTGAAAGTCAAGAATGAAACGGCGCAGCCGCCCGACGACGCGGCGGATTACGCGCGCGCGCAGCTTGAGGCGTTGATCAGGAAATTCGAAGACGAAAACGAGCCCTACACCTCCCTCAATTTGTCGATGTGGTCGAACCGTTACGGCGAATACGATGATCTCGCCCGCATCAAGGAATGGTCGGCGGCGGGTGGCCGGGGGATCGAGGAATGGTGAATGTGCCGCGCCTGATTCCGGATGCGGTTCGCGCCACGCAGGCGCGCGCCTCGGACCCGACGGCTTCCGCTTTTGTTTCGGCCAATGCCGGTTCCGGCAAGACACATGTGCTGGTGCAGCGGGTGATCCGCCTGCTGCTCGAAGACGTGCCGCCGGAAAAAATCCTTTGCGTCACCTTCACCAAGGCGGCGGCAGCCAACATGGCGGAGCGGGTGTTCTCCACACTCGGCCATTGGGTCACGCTCGATGACGATGCGCTTGACAATGCGATCACCGAAGTCGGCATCGAGCGCCCCGGCGCGAGGCTGCGCAGGATTGCCCGCAAATTGTTTGCCTGCGCGCTGGAGACGCCCGGGGGCTTAAAGGTGCAGACCATCCACGCGCTCTGCACCCGGCTTTTGCAGCAATTCCCGTTCGAGGCGAATGTGCCGGCACGCTTTGCCGTACTCGACGAGCGCGACCAGAACGACATGATGGAGCGCGCGAATCTGAGGGTGCTGCTCGATGCCTCGCGCGACCCCCAAAGCGCGACCGGCAAGGCACTGAGTATCGCGATGGCGAGCGCCGCCGACGTCACCTTCAAGGACGTCGTGCGCGAGGCTTGTCTTTCCCGCGATCACTTCATGGCCTTTGCCGACGCGGCGGGAAGTACAGAGGTCGCCGTCGCACAGATGTCGACGGCGCTTGGCGTGGGTCCCACCGACCGCATCGAGGACGTCGAGCGCGACGTTCTCGACGGGCCCTATGTGCCGCGGTCGCGCTGGGAGGAGATCGCGCTCGTCCTCGAGACCGGCAACAAATCCGATGGCGAGCAGGCAGCCCGGCTGCGCGAGGCGCTGGCGCTTACCGGTTCGGCGCAAGTGGACGAATATCTCGGGGTGTTCCTCACCGATGAGCGAATACCGCGCAAAACGGTGCTGACCAGGAAATTCTGCGACGCCAATCCGGCGATTGCGCACCTGTTCGAGCAGGAGTTCCTGCGTCTTTCTTCGCTGATCGAGCGGCGCCGCGCGCTGACGGTCCGTGACCGCAGCCAGGCGCTGTTGCACATCGCAACCGCCGCGTCCGCGCACTATCGACGAGAGAAAGAGGAGCGCGGCCTTCTCGATTATGATGACCTGATCGACAAGACGCTGGAAATGCTCGACCGCGTTTCCTCCGGCTGGGTACACTACAAGCTCGACCGCGGCGTCGACCACGTCCTGATCGATGAGGCGCAGGACACCAGCCCCCGGCAATGGGAGATCATCGCCCACATCGTATCTGAATTCACCTCCGGCGAGGGGGCGCGCGACGGCGTGGTCCGCACGGTCTTTGCGGTCGGCGACGAGAAGCAGTCAATCTTTTCGTTTCAGGGTGCCGCCCCGCGTGAATTCGATGCCCGCCGCCGCGAACTGCATCGGAAATTCACCGATGCCGGACTGAAATTCGACCCGGTCAGCTTCACCTATTCGTTCAGATCAGGCGCGGCCATCTTGCAATCGGTCGACCATGTGTTCCGCGACCAGGACATCTATCGCAGCATTCACGCGGAAACCACCTATCCGCTGCACGAGTCGCTTGCCGATGCCGGGCCGAGCCTGATCGACTTCTGGGAATTGCAGCTGCCGGACGGCAAGCAGGACATCGAGGGCTGGCGAGCGCCGTTCGATGCTATTTCCGTAACCTCGCCCGAGGTGCGCCTTGCCAAACGCATTCAGGCCGAGATCAGGTCGCTGGTGGAGCGCGGAGTCACGACGGGCCGGGCCGGCGATCGCCGCCCGCTTCGTTACGGCGACATGCTGGTGCTGGTGCGGCGGCGCGGCAACGCGTTCGACGCCGTGATTCAGGCGCTCAAGCACGCCAACATTCCCGTCGCCGGCGCCGACCGGCTGAAATTGACCGAGCACATCGCCATCATCGACCTGATGAATCTCGCCGACGCGTTGCTGTTGCCGCAGGATGATCTCGCGCTCGCCGTGGCGCTGAAGAGCCCGTTGTTCGGCCTTGACGACGACGACCTGTTCAAGCTGGCGTGGCAGCGCAGGGCATCGCTGCACGACGCCTTGCGCCTTCACGCCGCAACCGACGAGAAATTCAGAACTGCACTGCAGCGCCTGGAAGCCTGCGCGCAGCGTGCGAGACACGAGACGCCGTTTGCGTTCTATGCCTGGCTGCTTGGCGGCGATGGCGGCAGGAAGCGGATCCTGCGCCGGCTCGGAACCGAGGCCAATGACGCGCTCGATGAATTTCTGGAACTTGCGCTTGGATATGAGCGCAAGGCGCCGGCCTCGCTGCAAGGTTTCATGGCGTGGCTGCGCACCGCCGACCTCGAGGTCAGGCGCGACATGGAGATTTCGCGCGACGAGGTACGCGTGATGACCGTGCACGGCGCCAAGGGACTGGAGGCACCGGTGGTCTTTTTGGCGGACACCGCCTCCTCGCCAACCGACACGCAGCGCTTGAGGCTCATTCATCTGCCGCCCGACAAGGCAACGCCGCATCTGCCGGGCGCGGTGGTGTGGGCCGGCAAGAAGATGGACGATCCGCGTGCCGTGGCAGAGGCCCGTGCCTTGATGCTTCGCGAAACCGAGGACGAATACCGACGCCTGCTTTACGTGGCGATGACACGTGCGGCCGACCGCCTGATCGTCGGCGGCTGCCTGCCCGGCAACATGAACACGGTGCGCAAGGGCTCGTGGTACGATCTGATCGTCAAGGGTCTCGAAAATTCCGGACTTCTGGTTTCCGGAATCGAGACCGCCAGCGGTGCGGCGAAACGCTTCACGAGGCCTGAAGATGCGGCTGCAGAAACAGGAGCCCCCGCCACCAGCAAAGCTGCACCGATCGAGCTGCCGTCATGGCTGCGCGGATCCGCGCCGCCGGAGGCTTCGCTTGATATCCCTTTGCGCCCCTCCGAGCCCGGCGAAGATCAAGGCCGCGGCTTCCGCGCCGGCGAATCCGCCCACGCGCGCGCCGATGCGCTGCGGCGCGGCACGCTGGTGCATCGATTGCTGCAATCCTTGCCCGATCTTGCAAGCGAGCGCCGCCGCGAGGCGGCAGTGAAATATCTCGCGCGCAACGCAGCCGACTGGAATGAAGCCACGCGCCATGCCCTTGCGGAACGATTGTTGGCCCTGATCGGAGATGCGCGATTCGCACCGGTTTTTGCGACCGGCAGCCGCGCCGAGATCTCGATCGTGGGGCGGCTCGAGCGTCCGGGCCGCCTTCCCGTACTGGTTTCCGGGCAGATCGACCGCCTGTCCGTGACCCCTCACGAAGTCCTGATCGTGGATTTCAAGACCAACCAGGCCCCGCCGGCCAGTCCGGAGGATGCACCCTTGGTCTATGTCCGCCAGCTCGCACTCTACCGCGCCGTGCTGCAGAAGCTTTATCCCCAATTGGTGATCCGGGCAGCAATACTATGGACCGAAACCCCGGAATTGGTGGAGATTTCTGCTCCTGCGCTCGACGCCGAACTGGCATCCATCGTCCGGGGGACGGTCGGAGCTTGACCCGGCAAGGCCGCGTTCCTAGGTTGAACGCCATGATCCCGGCGGCGATTCCCTTTTCGCCGCCTCTTTGAACAAGGAAACGAGGTATTCCAATGGCCGTTGGCAAGGTTTCTGACGCCGATTTCGAAGCCGAAGTGCTCAAAGCGCAAGGCCCTGTCGTGGTCGATTTCTGGGCTGAATGGTGCGGTCCATGCCGCATGATCGCGCCAGCACTCGACGAGATTGCCGGCGCCATGGGCGACAAGGTCAAGATCGTGAAGCTGAACGTCGATGAGAGCCCGAAGACGGCGTCAAAATACGGCGTGATGTCGATCCCGACGCTGATGATCTTCAAGGGCGGCGAAATGGCCTCGCGCCAGGTCGGCGCAGCGCCGAAGGCTAAACTGCAGCAGTGGATTACGGCTGCGGTCTGACCGCCTTCTGCAGATTTTTTTTCGAACGGCCGGCCAACAGCCGGCCGTTTTTGCGTTGGTTCGATATGTTCAATGTTCGAAGACGGGTTTGAGCCTTGCGACCTTCGCAACGACAAATCGCGCGCAAAACTTCTCGCCCGCAGCGCCTGGCGGCGATGGAAGCACGCGCGGTCCGGACGATTCCGCAAGGGGCTTGTTGGCAGTATGAGCCGAAATGGGATGGCTTCCGATGCCTGTTGTGGCGCGATCGTGACAAAGTCGATCTACGCTCGAAGTCGGGCGAGGATCTGGCCCGCTATTTTCCCGAACTGGTCGAAGCCGCGCTGCAATTGAAGACGGACGCGTTTGTGCTCGACGGCGAAATCGTCGTGCCGCGCGGCAAGGCGTTTTCATTCGACGATTTGTTGCAGCGGATTCATCCGGCGGCGAGCCGCGTGCGGAAATTATCGCGGGAAACACCGGCGATCTATATCGCCTTCGATCTTCTCTCGACCGCACAAGACAAGACATTGTCGGCGCAGCCGCTAGCGAAGCGGCGACCAGTACTGGAGGCCTTCGCCAGAAAACTGTTCAAATCCAACCCGGCATTTCGGCTTTCGGCGGCGACGACAAGTTACGCGAGGGCGAAACAATGGCTGGCTCAGGCCGGCGGCGGCTGCGATGGCGTGATCGCCAAGCGCCTCGATCTGGCCTATCAAGCCGGCAATCGCGATGGCATGCAGAAGATCAAGAATTTCCGCAGCGCCGACTGCGTGGTCGGCGGCTTCCGTTATGCCACGCACTCCGTGTCCGGAAAAAAGGTCGTCGGCTCGCTGCTGCTTGGCCTCTACGATCGGGGCGGGTTGTTGCACCATGTCGGATTTACCTCGGCCATCAAACGCGAGGAGAAGCTGGCCTTGACAGAGAAACTCGAAGCGCTCGTTGCCAAGCCGGGCTTCACCGGCAACGCGCCGGGTGGCCCGAGCCGATGGTCGACCGAGCGTTCGGCCGAGTGGTGTCCGTTGAAGCCGAAGCGCGTGGTCGAGGTGGCCTACGATCACTTCAGCGGCGACCGCTTCCGCCATGGCACCTCGATCCTGCGCTGGCGGCCGGACAAGTCGCCGAAGCAATGCACGTTCGACCAGTTGAAGCAGAAGGCCGCCGATCCGATGAAACTGCTGGATTGACCGATGCATCGCGCTCTAACGCGGCAGCACGCCATTGAGCGACAACACATGGCCGGCGAGGTAGAGCGAACCCGTGATCAGGATGCGCGGCGGCACTTCGTAGGCGAGCCGCGCCAGCGACCGCAACGCCGCTTCGACGCCGGCGGCATTTTCGACACGCATACCGAGTGCGCGGGCAGCGTCGGCCAGTCTGTCCGGCGGCATCGCATTTTCGCGATCCGGAATCGTCACCGCGACGATGTGCCGCGTCAGCCCGGCGAAGTTGGCAAGAAACGACCCGGCGTCCTTGTTCGCCATCATGCCGACGATGACCACGAGCGGACGCGACACGCGTTCCTCGAGATCGCCGAGTGCGGTCGCCGCGACGCGCCCTCCGTCGGCATTGTGGCCGCCATCGAGCCAGATTTCGCAACCGCCCGGCCCCTGCTCGACCAGCGGGCCCGAGGCCAGGCGTTGCATGCGCGCCGGCCATTCCGCATTGACGATGCCGGCTTCGAACGCGGAAGGCTCGATCCTGAAGCTGGGAAGCGCACGCAGCGTCGCAATTGCAAGACCCGCATTGTCGAACTGATGGCGGCCGAATAGTCTCGGCGCCACGAGATCCATCAGTCCGCGATCGTCCTGATAGACAAGCCGTCCGCGCTCGACATTGACATGCCAGTCCTGCCCCGCTGCATGCAGCGGCGCATGCATGCGGCGGGCGGACTGTTCGATCACGGCGGCCGCCTCCGCCGTCTGTTCGGCGCAGATCACCGGCACATTGGGCTTGATGATGCCGGCCTTCTCGCGCGCGATCTTCGCGAGCTCGTCGCCGAGGAATTCGGTGTGATCCATGCCGATCGGCGAGATCACGCTCGCCAGCGGCGTCTCTATCACGTTGGTGGCATCGAGCCGGCCGCCGAGACCGACTTCAAGCAGCACCGCGTCGGCCGCGTGCTGTGCGAAAAGATGAAATGCCGCCGCAGTCTCGATTTCGAAAATCGTGATCGGCTCTCCGGCATTGACGCGCTCGCAATGCTCCAGCACCCGACGCAATTCATCGTCCTCAACCAGAGTTCCGCCGCCGGCACCGCCGAGCCGATAGCATTCGTTGATCCGCACCAGATAAGGCGACGTGTAGACGTGAACGCGATGGCCCGCCGCTTCCAGGATCGCGCGCAGATAGGCGATGGTCGAACCCTTGCCATTGGTCCCGGCAACATGGACCACCGGCGGCAGCTTGCGTTCGGGGTGGCCGAGACGTTCCACCAGCCGCTGCATGCGCTGCAGACCGAGATCGATCCGCCGAGGATGCATGGCGGAGAGCCGCGCCATCAGATCGCCGAGCGGGCCCGGCCTGGCCGCTGGCGCGTTCACGCTGGCGGCGCGGTCGGCGCGATTTCCGCGGCCGAGACGACAGGCGCCGAAAAGGCGGCTTGCGGCACAGGCCTCGTTGCGGTCTGGATCGCAGGCGACTTGGTCAGCAGGCGACAGAGCCGCGCCAGTGTCGGGCGCAGATCGTGGCGATGCACGACCATGTCGACCATGCCGTGGTCCTTGAGGTATTCGGCGCGCTGGAAGCCATCGGGCAGTTTCTCGCGGATGGTCTGTTCGATCACCCGCGCGCCGGCGAAACCGATCAGCGCACCGGGCTCGGCGATCTGCACGTCGCCCAGCATCGCATAGGAGGCGGTGACGCCGCCGGTGGTCGGATTGGTCAGCACGACGATGTAGGGCAGTTTTGCCTCGCGCAGCATCTGCACGGCGACCGTGGTGCGCGGCATCTGCATCAGCGACAGGATGCCTTCCTGCATGCGGGCACCGCCGGAAGCGGCGAACACGATAAACGGCGATTTCTTTTCGACCGCGAGTTCAAGGCCGCGAACGATGGCTTCGCCGGCGGCCATGCCGAGCGAGCCACCCATGAAATCGAAATCCTGCACCGCGATCACCACGGCCGCGCCTTCGAGCTTGCCGTATCCGATCTTGATGGCGTCGTTGAGCCCGGTCCTGGCGCGCGCGTCCTTGACGCGATCGGCATATCGGCGTTCGTCGCGGAATTTGAGCGGATCGGCAGCGACCTCGGGCAGCGCCACGTCAAACCAGGTCTCGTTGTCGAAGATCGACTTGAGGCGCGCCACCGCACCCATGCGCATGTGATAGTTCGAGCCGGGAATGACGAACTGATTGGCCTCGACGTCCTTGTAGAACACGAGTTGCCCCGAATCCGGGCACTTGATCCACAGATTCTCCGGCGTCTCCCGCCGCAGCATGTTGCGGATCTTCGGCCGGACGACGTTGGTGAGCCAATTCATTTTTCGCTCCGCATCTTTCGCTCCGAACTGCCTGCAAGCAGGAAGCCTTCAAATATATGGCGCTCCGGAACGTCGCCGGCAAGCAGCCGAAGTGGACCTATCCACCCCGCAATTGCGGTTTATTCGGCGACGAGCTTCGCTCCCCGAACACCCATCGCCAGCGAGGCGGCAAGGCCAGCCACAGCGTCGACGGTTTTGGCGCCCGCCTTGCCGTCGGCATCAAGGCTACGCCGCAAGGCTTCGACCAGCGCGCTGCCGACGACGGCGCCGTCGGCATTGGCCGCAATGGCGCGGGCCGCTTCCGGCGTGCGAATGCCGAAGCCGACACAAATGGGGAGTTTGGTGTGCCGCTTGATCCGGGCAACCGCCTGCGCGACCGCGGCCGAATCGGCGCCTGCGCTGCCGGTGATGCCGGTGACGGAAACGTAATAGACAAAGCCGGAGGTGTTGGCGAGCACGGCAGGCAAGCGCCTGTCGTCCGTGGTGGGCGTCGCCAAGCGGATGAAGTTGAGCCCGGCCTTCATCGCGGGCAGGCACAACTCGGAGTCTTCTTCTGGCGGCAGATCCACCACGATGAGACCGTCGACACCGGCGGCTTTCGCATCGACGAGGAATTGGTCGACGCCGTAAATATAGATCGGATTGTAGTAGCCCATCAGCACCAGCGGCGTGGCGTCGTCGCCCTTGCGGAACTCGCGCACCACGGCAAGCGTCTTTTTCAAGGTCATGCCGGCCTTGAGCGCGCGCAGTCCCGCGGCCTGGATCGATGGGCCATCGGCCATCGGATCGGTAAAGGGCATGCCGACCTCGATGAGGTCGCTGCCTGCCCCGGGCAATGCCTTGATGATTTCGAGCGAGGTTATGGGATCGGGATCGCCCGCCATCACAAAGGTAATGAAGGCGGAGCGTCCTTGCTTCTTCAGCTCGGCAAAGCGGGCGTCGATGCGCGTGGTCATTGTGCGGCAAACGCTGTACTGTACCTCTCCCCGGTGGGGAGAGGTCGGATCGCGCTAGCGATCCGGGTGAGGGGGATGGACAAGTTTAGAGCGAGGGCGCGAGCCCTTCGCACTTCGCAGACAAGCGCAGAATCAAGGCTCTGGCAGGCGCTGCGCAATCGCAAGCCGGCACGCTGGAAATTCCGCCGCCAGCACCCGATCGACCGGTATGTCGTCGATTTCGTGACTCTCGACGGAAAACTAGTCGTAGAGGTCGACGGTGTAACGCATTCGACCCCGCTAGAAGTCCGGCGCGACAAAGCCAGATCAGACGCCCTCGAGGCCTGCGGTTTTCTCGTCGTTCGGGTCTCGAATGTGGACGTGTACGACAATCTCGAAGGAGTTCTCGAAATGATCGAAGGCCATCTTCGATTCGATTGATCGACAAGCCCCCTCACCCGGCTGCTACGCAGCCGACCTCTCCCCAACGGGGAGAGGTAAAAGAAACCCGTTTCAAGCGTGGTCACTTCGTCTTCCCCCGCAAGATTTCCGCCACTTGCGGAATATCCTTGTCGCCGCGGCCGGAGAGGTTGACGACCATCAGATGATCCTTGGGGCGCTGCGGCGCGAGCTCCATCACCTTGGCGATGGCGTGCGCTGGTTCGAGCGCCGGAATGATCCCTTCGAGCCGCGACAGCAATTGAAACGCGGCGAGCGCCTCGTCGTCGGTGGCCGAAAGATATTTCACCCGACCGGTTTCGTGCAGCCAGGAATGCTCGGGCCCGATGCCGGGATAATCGAGCCCTGCCGAGATCGAATGCGCGTCCTGGATTTGGCCGTCGTCGTCCATCAGCAGGTAGGTGCGGTTACCGTGCAGCACACCGGGCCGCCCGCCGGCGATCGAAGCGGCGTGCAGCTGCGTCAGTCCATGGCCGGCGGCCTCGACGCCAAAAATCTCGACCGACGGATCGTCGAGGAAGGGGTGAAACAGCCCCATCGCGTTCGAGCCGCCGCCGATGCAGGCAATCAGCGAGTCCGGCAGGCGGCCTTCGGCCTCCTGCAGCTGCGCGCGGGTCTCGTTGCCGATCACCGACTGGAAATCGCGCACCATCATCGGATAGGGATGCGGGCCCGCCACCGTGCCGATGCAGTAGAACGTGGTGTGCACATTGGTGACCCAGTCGCGCAGTGCCTCGTTCATCGCGTCCTTGAGCGTGCGCGTGCCTGACTGAACCGGCACCACCTTCGCGCCCAGCATTTCCATGCGGACGACATTGGGCTGCTGCCGCTCGACGTCGACGGCTCCCATATAGACGACGCAATCGAGCCCGAACCGCGCGCACAGGGTAGCCGTGGCAACGCCGTGCTGGCCGGCGCCGGTCTCCGCGATGATGCGCTTTTTGCCCATGCGGCGCGCCATCAGGATCTGGCCGAGCACGTTGTTGACCTTGTGCGAGCCGGTGTGGTTGAGCTCCTCGCGCTTGAAATAGATTTTGGCGCCGCCAAGATGCCCGGTCAGGCGCTCGGCGAAATACAGCGCCGACGGCCGACCGACATAATGCTTGAGATGGCCGTTCCTCTCTGCCTGGAACGCCGGATCAGCCTTGGCCTCGGCGTAGGCCTTCTCCAGATCGAGGATCAGCGGCATCAGGGTTTCTGCGACAAAGCGGCCGCCGAAAACGCCGAAATGCCCGCGCTCGTCGGGACCGCTTCGGTAGGAATTGGGTAGTGCTCGAGTCATTTTCACCTTTCGTCATGGCCGGGCATAGCCGTCCGAAGGACGGCGTCGCTTCGCTCGCCTATGCCGGCCATCCACGCCTTACTTACTTTGAATTTCAACAGACGTGGATGCCCGGGACGAGCCCGGGCATGACGGTGCTGAGCGAACTGCCATCATCGACCACCCTGAGCGGCCATCGTAGCCTCGTGCGCGATCCTGCGCGCCGCCTTGATAAAGGCGCGGATCATCTCGGGGTCCTTGTGACCCGGCGCACGCTCCACACCGGAGGAAACATCGACGCCACCGGCACGCGTCACGCGAACCGCTTCAGTGACATTGCCGGCGTGCAGCCCACCCGAGACCATGTAGGGTATCGCAAGCTCCAGATTTTCGAGAATGTGCCAATCGAACACCGCGCCCAGACCGCCCGGACGGGTGGCCTCCCTGGGCGCGCGGGCATCGAACAGGATGCGATCGGCGACGCCAGCATATTCCGACAGGCTTGCGAGGTCGGAAACGGTCTCGACCGCGATCGCCTTCATCACGGGCAGGGAAAATTTTTGCCTGACGTCGCCGATGCGCGCCACGCTCTCATGGCCGTGAAGCTGCAGGATGTCGGGCTGCAAGGCTTCGACGATATCGGCAAGCGTGGCATCGTCCGCGTCGACCGTGAGCGCGACCTTTTCGGCGCGGCCTTTGACGAGCTTGCCGAGGTCGCGCGCGGTTTCAAGGGCGAGATGGCGCGGCGACGGCGTGAAAAACACGAACCCCACCATATCGGCGCCGGCGTCCAGCGCGACGCTGAGCGTCTCGCGCGTGGACAGGCCGCAAATTTTGACGATCAGGGACATCTCTTCTTGCATCATCTGAGAAACCGCGACTAATGCTCCGATTCCGAAGTTCGTGAGCATATGCGGCGCACTCTTATGCGAACTTCGGAATCAAAGGAAAAACGCCTCTGGTTTGAGGCATGATCTGTTTGGAAAACCGGTTTCCACTTTTCCGGATCATGCCTTGCGCCTGGCCGCGGGTTCTACAACGTCGCGCCCTGCTTGTCTCGCCCGCCTGCGCCATAACCGCCCTGCGGCGGGACGCCGAGCGGCCGGGAATCCAGCCGATGGACCGCACCGGCGCCGGCACGCAGATCGGCCAGCTGGGCCCGCGCGGCTTGCGCGTCGGCCTCGTGCTGGCGAGCGGCGCGACGCCAGTGGCGCTGCCGGAACCAGGTCGCCGCACCGCCGGCCACGACTCCGAGCATTGCCACCGCGATGATGACCACGAACAGCGGCAGGGTGAACCCGAGCGAGGGATCCTTCGAATTGAACGGATCAAACGAAACCGTCACCAGATGCCGGTTGGCAATTGCAAAGGCGATGAAAATCAGGCCCAGCGGAATCAAGATCACCGCGTTGAGGAATTTTCGCATGACCCTCTCTCGCCTCGAAAAGAGAACGGATCAGCTCTAGTGCGCCGAATTCGAAGTTCCTATCGATGTCTCTGCACCACTCTCATAGGAACTTCAAATTCAAAGCCGCACCAGAAACCAATAATTGCCAGAGCTGCCTTGATTCCGAAGTTCGCCTCAGAGGTCGCCGCGATAGGTTGCGAACTTCGGAATCGGAGCTCTAGGTGCCGGCGTCCGGTCCCCCGCTGTCGCGGTTCAGCCGTTCGCGCATTTCCTTGCCGGTCTTGAAGAACGGCACGCTCTTCTGATCCACCGGCACGTGCGCACCGGTGCGCGGATTGCGGCCGGCCCGCGCCGGGCGATGCTTCACCGAGAAAGCGCCAAAACCGCGCAGTTCGACCCGATCGCCCCGCGCCAGGGCCGCGACGATTTCGTCGAGGATCGCGTTAACGATATTCTCGACATCCCGCTGGTAGAGGTGCGGGTTATGTTCGGCGATACGCTGAACGAGTTCGGATTTGATCATCGAGACTTGGGATCCGTGAAGGTACGGACACGCATTTCCGTGAAAATACCCTGAACTGTCAAGACGCTAAATGAAATTCGGTACCAGCGAAAATGCGTGACAAACCCCCCTTTTGGGTGTTGCGACCACCTCACGACCGGCCGGCGGCCACTCCAAAACCGTCATTTGGCGCTTCAATTGGCCGCTACCGGATGCCACAGCGCCAGCATGCCGTCGAGACCGAAACGATCCACCGCCTGGGCCATGCCGGACTGCTCGATTTGCCGGGCGATCGCGCTCAGGCCGAGCGCGTCCAGCGTGACCGCAGCCGCCGATCGCAGGAAAGTCAGATCGCCGAAACGCGGCGAGAGCTTGTAGTCGCGCACCGGTAAATCCGCCTTGACGCCCTTCTGCGATACCAGCCAGGCAATCGCGATTTTTTCGTCGCCGAGCTGGTCAACCAGCTTGAGCTCGATTCCCTGACGGCCGGTGAACACGCGCCCATCGGCGACCTTTTCGAGCTGCGCGTCGTCCATGCCGCGGCGCTCTTTCACGAGTCCACGGAACCAGGCGTAGGAATCCTTGACCAGCGATTCGAGCGCGGCGCGCGCTTCCGGACTGGTCGGCTCGTAACCATTCGGCGCGGCCTTCAGCGGCGACGACTTCACTTCCTCCACCTTGACGCCGACGGTCTTCATCAATTCGGCAAAATTCGGAATCTGGAACAGCACGCCGATGGAGCCGACAAGCGAACTCTGTTTGGCGACGATGTGGTCGGCCGCAATGGCGGTGATGTAACCGCCGGATGCCGCCAGGCCTTCGACCACCACAACGAGCGGCTTTTTCGCCTTCAACCGCGACAGCGCGTCATAAAGCTGCTCGGAGCCCGCCGTGGTGCCGCCGGGAGAATTGATGTGAACGACCACCGCCGCCGCCTGCGAATTTTCCAGCCGCTCGAGCGCTTCAACCCGGTTCTGATCGCTGCGGATCAGGCCTTCGATATTGACCCGGGCGATCGAGCCCGCCGTCGTCAAGGTGCCGCGGCCGCCCGGCGTTGCGACCAGGCCGACGATGACGATCGCTCCGATCGCAATCAGGGCGGCCATCACGCGCCAGAACGTCAGCTTGCGCCGTATCCTGCGGCGATCGACGATGACATCTGAATCGAGCGACATCGAGAACTCTCCCGGAAATGGTCGTAACAGGCGCGCACGCTGTTTCGCGGCATGCCCCCTAAAATCCCGTATTCTAATTACATCAATTGCGGCCCAAGATGAAGAAAGCAAGGCCCGCCCTCTTCTTCCTTCTCCCCTTGTGGGAGAAGGTGGAGCGGACGAAGTCCGCGGCGGATGAGGGGTTTTTCTCCGCGCATAAAGACCCCTCACCCGCCTCGCTTTGCTCGGCACCCTCTCCCGCAAGGGGAGAGGGAAAAAAGGCCCCGGTCGAAGCCGGGGCCGGTCTGTTTCGGCCAGCAAAGGCCGGAAAGCGTTACTTGTCGGTGCGCTGCTTGAGCGCGGTGCCAAGAATGTCGCCCAGCGTCGCCCCCGAATCGGAGGAACCATACTGCGCAATGGCTTCCTTTTCCTCAGCGACCTCCAGTGCCTTGATCGAGACCTGCACCTTGCGGGCCTTCTTGTCGAACTGGATCACCCGCGCATCGACCTTTTCGCCAACCGCGAAGCGGTCGGCGCGCTGATCGTTGCGGTCGCGGGCGAGTTCGGACCGCTTGATGAAGGTGTTGAAGTCGGTGCCGACGATCTTCACCTCGATGCCGCTGTCCTTGACCTCGAGCACTTCGCAGGTCACGACCGCGCCCTTCTTGACGTCGCCCGGCTCGGCGAAGGGATCGCCTTCAAGCTGCTTGATGCCGAGCGAGATGCGCTCCTTCTCTACATCGACGTCGAGCACCACGGCCTTGACCATGTCGCCCTTCTTGAAGTTGTCGATCACCTGCTCGCCTGGAAGCTTCCAGTCGAGGTCGGAAAGATGGACCATGCCGTCGACGTCGCCTTCGAGCCCGAGAAAAAGGCCGAATTCGGTCTTGTTCTTGACCTCGCCTTCGACCGTGGAGCCGACCGGGAATTTCTCGACAAACACTTCCCAGGGATTGCGCATGGTCTGCTTGAGACCGAGCGAAATCCGCCGCTTGACGGAATCGACCTCGAGCACCTGCACTTCGACTTCCTGCGAGGTCGAAACGATCTTGCCGGGATGCATGTTCTTCTTGGTCCACGACATTTCCGAGACATGGATCAGGCCTTCGATGCCCGGCTCGAGCTCGACGAAGGCGCCATAGTCGGTGATGTTGGTGACGCGGCCGGTGAAGCGGGATCCGAGAGGATATTTCGCTTCGATCCCCTGCCACGGATCGTCCAGGAGCTGCTTCATGCCGAGCGAGATGCGGTGGGTCTCGTGATTGATCTTGATGATCTTGACCTTCACCGTCTGGCCGATGGTGAGAACCTCGGTCGGGTGATTGACGCGCCGCCAGGCGATATCGGTGACATGCAACAGGCCGTCGATGCCACCGAGGTCGACGAACGCACCGTAATCGGTGATGTTCTTGACGACACCGTCGATCACCTGACCCTCTTCCAGATTCTGCACCAGCTCCTGGCGCTGCTCGGCACGGGTCTCTTCCAGCACCGTGCGGCGCGACACCACGATGTTGCCGCGGCGACGATCCATCTTGAGGATCTGGAACGGCTGGGAATTGTTCATCAGCGGCGCGACGTCGCGGATGGGGCGAATATCGACCTGCGAGCGCGGCAGGAAGGCGACTGCGCCGTCGAGATCGACGGTGAACCCGCCCTTGACCTGGTTGAAGATGACGCCGTGCACCTTCTCATTGTTGTTGAAGGCCTTCTCGAGCTTGCCCCAGCTTTCCTCGCGCCGCGCCTTGTCGCGTGACAGCACCGCTTCGCCGAGCGCGTTTTCGATCCGGTCCAGAAACACCTCGACCTCATCGCCGACCTTGAGATCGCTTTCGCGGCCGGGCCCGGCGAATTCGCGCAGCGCCACGCGGCCTTCTGTCTTCAGGCCGACGTCAATGACGGCCATGTCCTTCTCGATCGCAACAACCTTGCCCTTGATGACGGAACTTTCCTGCAAATTGCCGCCGGCGAAGGACTCATTAAGCATGGCGGCGAAATCTTCACGGGTAGGATTATAGGTACTAGCAGTCGAAGCCATTTGTTCTCCAAATGCGGTGTCTTGCCGGCCGTCGGGGTTAAAGGGCGCATCGGACGCGAAGGGTTAGAGGTCCGCAAACTCTAACGACCGCCTCGCAAAAAACCGCGAGAGCGGGCCGGCAGCTTGCCTTCCACGTTCGGTACGTTGATGGCGCGCACTCCGCAAAAGAGGGTACCGGTTTTGCGAAAGAATGCGCGTGACTTTGATGTCCGGGACTTTGAGCGTGTCGATCTCGAAGCCGGTCGCGGGCTTTTCCTCCAATGACGGCAGAGGCTCAAACCTTTTGCCGGCCCGCTCGGACGGCCTCGACAATGTCGATGGCAGCCCGGACGCCGCCTTCTATATCCAAATGGGAGGTAT
Source organism: Bradyrhizobium sp. (assembly GCF_035570375.1). Classification (GTDB taxonomy): domain Bacteria; phylum Pseudomonadota; class Alphaproteobacteria; order Rhizobiales; family Xanthobacteraceae; genus Bradyrhizobium. The sequence goes on from NZ_DATMLW010000123.1 coordinate 62,422, forward strand.
CGAGCAAGTAAGCATCCGGGGCCGGTTTTAAAGGCGCAACGGCCCGATTCCGGTCGCGCTCGTCCCTTTTCAGGATATCGGCCAACACAGCGGCCTCGTCCGCGTCCTCTCCCCGCGCCCGCGCCTCGAGCGTGCGGCGGTGGGCACGCACTTTTGGGTCGGCCAGGACAAAGATTTTGACGTCGGCGTGCGGACAGATCACGGTTCCGATATCGCGTCCATCCAGCACTGCCCCCGGCGGGTCGGCGGCGAACTGCCGCTGAAAGTTCAAGAGCACTTCCCGTACTTTCGGATACGCCGAGACCACCGAGGCGGCGTCGCCCACGGCTTGCGTCTTCAGCGCTGGATCGCCGAATTTTTCCGGATCGAGCTCCATTGCCGCGGAGACAGCGATCATCTCGTTGGTCAGGTCGGCGCCGGCGTCGAGCAAGGCCTTGGCGACCGCGCGGTAAATCACCCCGGTATCGAGGTGGCGATAACCGTAATGCTTGGCGAGCCGCTTGCCGAGCGTGCCCTTGCCCGAGGCGGCTGGTCCGTCGATGGCGATGATCATGAAAACTCCGCCCCAATTCCACGCATCATCGGGATGAAATCCGGAAAGCTGGTGGCGATGAAGGCGGTGTCATCGACCTTGACCGGCTTGTCGGAGGCAAGCCCCATCACCAGCGCCGACATCGCGATGCGATGATCCATGTGGGTGGCGACAAGGCCACCGCCAGGTACATGGCCTTTCCCCTCCACGATGAGATCGTCGCCCGATATCTCGCAGCTGACGCCGTTGATCCGCAACATCGCGGCGGTAGCTTCGAGACGATCGGATTCCTTGACCCGCAACTCCTGCAAGCCGCGCATGATGGTGGTGCCTTCGGCAAAGCCTGCGGCCACCGCCAGCACCAGATATTCGTCGATCATCGAAGGCGCGCGCTCGGGCGGCACCTCGACCCCACGCAGTTTTGACGCACGTACCCGAAGCTCGGCCATCGGCTCGCCGGCATCGCCACGAACATTGCTCTCTTCGATCACCCCGCCCATCTCGCGCAACGTCGTGAAAAGCCCGGTGCGAAGCGGATTGGTCATCACATCTGGCAGAACGAGGTCCGAACCTTCGACAATCAAGGCCGCCACGATCGGAAATGCCGCCGAGGAGGGATCGGCCGGCACCATGACTTCTTCGCCATGCAGTTCGCCCTGGCCTGTCAGCGCAATCTTGCGGCCGTGTTTACCTTCCTGCGCCGAAACGATATCGGCGCCGAAAAACCTGAGCATCAATTCGGTGTGGTCGCGGCTCGCCTCGCTTTCGATCACGGTGGTGACACCGGGCGCGGCGAGCCCGGCGAGCAGCACCGCGGACTTGATCTGCGCCGAGGCGACCGGCGTGCGATAAGTGATCGGCAACAGGTCGCGCGCGCCTTTCAGCGTCAGCGGCAGGCGGCCGCCCTCCCCGCCTTCCGCGACCCTTGCGCCCATCAATTCGAGGGGGTCGAGCACCCGCCGCATCGGGCGCGCGCGCAGCGACGCGTCGCCGTCAAAAATGGCCGTGATCGGGCAGCCGGCAACCGCGCCCATCACCAGCCGGCAGCCGGTGCCGGAATTGCCAAAATCAAGCGGAGCACCGGGCTCGGCGAACCCAGAGACGCCCACGCCCCAGACCTTCCAGGCGAAATTGCCCGTTCGTTCCACTTTTGCGCCCAGATCGCGCATCGCCCCGGCGGTATTGAGGACGTCTTCGCCTTCCAGGAGGCCAGATATCCGGGTTTCGCCCACCGCCAGCGCACCCAAAATCAGGGCACGGTGCGAGATCGACTTGTCTCCGGGAACACGGACCTTTCCGGCCAACGGACCGCTGACGCGGGCCTCAAGGGGTGTTTTGTGATCGGCACGGCGATCGGAATGGGCCAAGATCCTGTCCTCTGACGTAGCCTGCTTGCAGGACATCCATAATTCTAGTGTGGCACTGGATTTGATGTTCCCATAGCGCACCCGCGGCGAGACTGATAGGAACTCAAATCCCAAACACTGGCAAATATTGGATTCCAGTGTGGTTTTGGATTTGACATTCGCCGCCCCGGAGTTCACGGCGGTGCCCGAAGGAACGTCAAAATCGGCCACGACAGCCGTCATGCCAGCCGGCGCAAAGTTTGCGCAACGCACTATTGACAGCGGCGCGCCAACTAGCCAAGTGAAACACCGATTTTTCGAAAAATTCGCTAGGACCCCACCGTGGCCAAATCCGATCTCGGAACCAAACGCGTTTGCCCGACGACGGGCAAGAAATTCTATGACCTCAACAAGAGCCCGGTGATCTCGCCCTACACCGGCGAGGTCGTGCCGATCGCGCCGGTCGCCCCGGCGCGCTCCCGCGGCAGCGCCGCAGGCGCCGCCGCCGCTACTGCCGCTTCCACCGCCGAGGCGGCGCCGGAGCCGATGGAGGCCGAAGAGTTGGTGTCGCTCGAGGAAGCCGACGCCGAGGAAAACACCGGCAAGGTCAAGGCGGTCGTTCCCGAATCCGAAGACGATATCGAGATCGACGAGACCATTGAAGACGACGATGACGATGATTCCACCTTCATCGCCGATGAAGAGGAAGGCGATGAAGACGTCACCGACATCATCGGCGACGTCAGCGGTGACGAGGAAACTTGAGCCGGTCAAAGACTGTGATCAGGGTTTTGACCCGCGCGTCGCCCAAGGCGCACGGGTCACGATCCGAAGGGGATCAGGCTCAAGATTTCAGTAGAGCGTGAGGGCGATCTGATCTAAAGCCATCACCGGTAGTAAGGGGCCATAGCTCAGCTGGGAGAGCGCTTGCATGGCATGCAAGAGGTCGGCGGTTCGATCCCGCCTGGCTCCACCACGCTTCGCCCTTCGGGCTTCGCGTGGCGCAGCCACAAGATGCCCGAAGAATGAAGCGTGCCCGGCATTGCCCGAAGGGCGAAGACGGGCCGTGGCAAGCCCTATCGTAGCGAAGGCTGTCACGCCGAAGCTCGAAGAGCGCAGGCTGACCCTCGCGAGGGAGGGCTATAATCTACGACAATGAAGTACATCTACATCCTCGAAAACGAGAACGCTGAGCATTTTTACCTCGGACTCACCGACGATTTGCGCGCCCGCCTCGCAAAGCACAATGCGGGTGAGGTGCCACACACCTCAAAATACCGGCCCTGGCGGATCAAAACCTACGTTGCGTTTTCGAATACCGAACGGGCGATCCGCATTTGAGCGATATTTAAAGTCAGGGTCCGGCCGCGCGTTTGCGCGCAAACGGCTCTGATGCTTAAAGCAATCCGAAAGCCTCCCCTAACCTTGCAAGAATCGAGCGATGGTCACCGATAGTATTGTTGGCGCCATGACCGGGTTGCGCGTGATCGATCTGACGCGCGTTCTCGGCGGACCCTACTGCACCCAGATCCTGGCCGACCATGGCGCCGACGTGATCAAGGTCGAGCCGCCGGCCGACGATGAGGTGCGCGACTGGGGACCGCCTTTTCATGGCGAGGACGCGGCCTATTTCGTCGGCATCAATCGCAACAAGCGTTCGATCGGGCTCGACCTCGCTTCCCAAGGCGGTCGCGCCGTGCTGATGAAGATGCTTGAGCGCGCCGATGTCCTGATCGAGAATTTCAAACCCGGCACGCTCGACAAATGGTGCATCGGCAACGAGGCCTTGCGCGCCAGATTTCCGAAGCTCGTGCACTGTCGCATCTCCGGCTTTGGTGCGGACGGCCCGCGCGGCGGCAATCCCGGTTATGACGCGATCATTCAGGCGATGACGGGCATGATCGCCGCGACCGGCTCGCCGCAATCCGGACCGATGCGGATCGGCGTTCCGCTGGTGGACATCACCACCGGGCTGTATGCGGCGATCGGCATCCTGATGGCGCTCTCGGAGCGGGAAAAATCCGGGCTTGGGCAGTTTCTCGAAACCACGCTGTTTGAGACCGGGCTTGCGATCATGCATCCGCACGCGGCGAACTATTTCATGCACGGCAAGCCGCCCGCGCTCACCGGCAATGAGCATCCCAACCTCGTGCCGTATACGATCTTCCCGACGCGCACCGACGACATCTTCATCGGGGTCGGCAATGACGGGACCTTCCGCAAGCTCGCCAAAGAGATCGGCAAGCCCGAGCTTGGCACCGACCCGCGCTTTGCGCGCAACAAGGACCGCATCGCCAACCGCGAGGCGCTGCGCACAGAGCTTGCCGCCGTGTTCAGCCAGCACGACGCCGGGCCGTTGTGCGATCGCCTCCTCGCCGCCGGGCTGCCGGCGGGACCGGTGCAGTCGATCGACCAGGCCCTCACCAGTCCGCATGCCGCCTACCGCGGCGACGTCATCGAGAGCGATTGGTACAGGGGCGTGGCGAGCCCGATCCGCCTCGAGCGCAGCAAGGCGAGCCTGCGCGGCGTCCCTCCCACCTTCAGCCAGCACGCGGCCGAGGTGCTCTCGGAATTCGGCTATTCGGAAGATGAAATTAACGCTCTGGTAGCCAAGGGGGTGGTTTGCGGCGCGGAACGCCGGCGCTGAGGCCGATGCGAAACCGCCCCTGGAGCCAGGCCCCTGCCACACTTCTTGGGGTGCTTGAACACCCCCAGATGATGCCCATATTGGAGATCGGTCGGAGGTTCCATGGAACTTCGGATCGATTGGGGTGCCGCAAGGGCCCCGAACTTCAAAGTCGCTTCGAGAGGACTTTGCGAAAATGTCTCGTGTTCCCTCGTTATCCAGTCCGTTCCTGCTGGGCTTCGACGAGATTGAGCGTGCGCTCGATCGCGTCGTCAAAGGCGCCGACGGCTATCCTCCTTACAACATCGAGCGGTTTGACCGTGCCAATGGCCAGCCCGAGCGGCTGCGCATCACGCTGGCGGTCGCCGGGTTCACCCGCGATCAACTCGATGTGACCATTGAGGAAAATCAGCTCGTGATCCGCGGGCGCCAGCAGGACGACAAGGCCCGGCAATACATCCATCGCGGCATCGCCGCGCGCCACTTCCAGCGCACCTTCGTGCTGGCGGAGGGGATGCTCGTGCTGGGCGCGGACTTGAAAAACGGGCTGTTGTCGATCGATCTCGCCCGGCCGGAACCGGAAAGGGTCGTTAAGACAATTGCTATCAATGAGCACGAATAATGGAACGAGTAGCGGACTCGACCGCTTGGACTCAGAAGGAGTCGAGACGATGACCGAAGTTAATATTGCGTTAGAACCGCGCGTCTCCCTGGAGGCGCTGGCAAGCCTCGGCGAGGGCCATATCGCCTATGTGAAGCAGATCCGATCCGAAGACGTGCCGGACCTGTTCCCGCAGGCGCCGAAGATCGCGCCCGGACTGAAGCTGTTTGCGCTCCACGCCGCTGACGGCACCCCGATCATGCTCACCGACTCGCGCGAAGCCGCGGTCGCGAATGCCTGGAGCAATGAACTGCAGGCCGTGAGCGTGCACTGACGGCGTCAGCGCCGCACAGATGCGGATCAATCAAGCGCGGACAGCGCCCGGGAGATCGGGCGCTACCGGCGTTTTCCGACAAAAGCGATAAGCGATATCAGGCGGCGCTCGCCGGCGGCAGCGCCAGCACCGAATAGATCGCCTGGGCCTCGCGCGAGGCTCTCAACTTCTTCGCCACATCCTGGTCGCGCAACAGCCGCGCGATTCGCGCAAGCGCTTTCAGGTGATCGGCGCCCGCGCCTTCCGGCGCCAGCAGCAGGAAGACGAGATCGACCGGCTGTCCGTCCATCGCCTCGAAATCGATCGGGCGTTCCAGCCTGGCGAACAAGCCAAAAATCTTTTCCAGTTTAGGAAGCTTGCCGTGCGGGATCGCAACGCCGTATCCGACCGCCGTTGTCCCGAGCTTCTCCCGCTGCAACAGCACTTCGAAGATCGAGCGCTCGTTCTGTCCGGACAGCGTTGCCGCGCGCGCTGCCAATTCCTGCAGTGCCTGCTTCTTGCTGTTGACTTTTAAAGCCGGGAGAATCGCCTCGGGTGCGACCAGATCGGTAATCGTCATGGGGCGTTCCGAGGTAAATCGAGCGTCAGGTTGCGAAAAGACTTCGGCGGGCGAATGAGGTGGAAAGGCGGCCGCCCACCACCCCGTTGCTAATTGGGTGGGCTTCTACTCCAACGCAAGAGCGGTGCCAACACCTGCGGAGTTTCCCCCGAGCCGTATCGTTAAGGGCGCGGACCATAGGGTCGCTCCCGGTGGCCGTCAATGCCGAACAGCACCCTTGCTTGCGATAGTTTTGGATAGAGCTGTCTCATGCCTAGCGTGTTGTTTCAGCACCATCTTTTGGGAGGGCGCCGGTTCCACCGGGCCGCTAGCCCGCCGCCTGGAGCGTAGGGGGATCGATCCATCCGACATTACCGTCGGGGCGGCGGTAGATGACGTTAACCCGGCCGCTTGAGCCATGGTGGAATACCAGGCAGGCGGCGCCGGTCAGGTCCAGTTCCATCACCGCTTCGGAGACCGAAAGGCGCTTCAGGGACGTCGTGGCCTCGGCGATGATGACAGGACTATAGCCTGACATCTCTTCATCGCTCTCGGCAGGCGCCTCGATCACATAGCTCAGTGCGTCGAGCGCTTCCATTCCCGCCAGCGCCTCTGAAGCCGCGTGGGCCTTGCGGGCAGAGCGATCCTTCAACCGGCTCTTGTAGCGGCGCAGCCGTTTCTCGATCATCAGTAGCGCCTGGTCGGCGCTGGCATAGGCGTCGGCCGCGCTCGAATCCGCTTCCAGCGTGATGCCCGAATCAAGATGCAACGCGCAATCGGTTCGGAAGTCGGAGCCGTCCTTGCTGAGCGTGATATGGCCGGAATAATTGCCGTCGAAATATTTGCGCAGCACTTCGTCGGTGCGCTCCGAAACACGTCCGCGCAAGGCGTCGCCGACACTGATGCTTTTTCCAGAGATCCGGAGAGTCATGGTGTGCCTCGATCGTTCGTGTCGTTATCGTTGCGCACACCGACACTAATCCGATTTCAGCAGGACGCAATCAGGCGGGCTGAGGGTCCCGGGATCGATCGGATGCGGCGGGCGCCGACAGGGCATTGCCGAGCATACTTTGCTTGTCGCGCCGCCGCTGAACCGACGATGGAATCCGCATGGCCTCACGGTACTTGGCGACGGTGCGACGGGCGATATCAATGCCGGTGGCGCGCAAACGTTCCACGATGGTGTCGTCGGAAAGGATCAGCGCCGGATCTTCCGCATCGATTAGCTGCTTGATGTGGTGGCGCACCGCCTCCGCCGAATGGGCCTCGCCGCCATCGGCCGAGGCGATCGAAGCGGTAAAGAAATATTTTAGTTCGAATATGCCGCGATTGGTCGCCATGTATTTGTTGGCGGTGACGCGCGAGACCGTCGATTCATGCATCTGGATCGCGTCGGCGACAGCTTTCAGATTGAGCGGCCTCAGGTGCGCCACGCCGTGTGTGAAGAAGCCGTCCTGCTGGCGGACGATTTCGCTCGCAACCTTCAAAATCGTGCGGGCGCGCTGATCGAGCGCACGAACCAGCCAGGTCGCATTCTGCAGACAGTCGCTGAAATAGGATTTGTCGCCGTCCTTGCGAATCGTCTTCGATAGTTCGGTATAGTAGGTCTGGTTGACGAGCACGCGCGGCAGCGTCTCGCTGTTGAGTTCGACATGCCATCCGCCGTCCGGACCCGGACGCACATAGACATCAGGCACCACGGTCTGCGCGCGGGCCGAGCCGAACTTCAGGCCCGGCTTCGGATCGAGCCTTCGAATTTCTCCGATCATGTCGGTGATGTCTTCGTCGTCGACGCCGCACAGCTTGCGCAGGCTCGCAATATCGCGCTTGGCCAGAAGCTCGAGATTTTCGACCAGCGCCCGCATCGCAGGATCGTAGCGATTGAGATCGCGCAACTGGATCGCCAGACACTCGCTCAACGAGCGCGCGCAAACTCCGGGCGGATCGAATTTCTGCAACACCGCGAGCACCGCCTCGACGTCGTCAGCCGAAGCGCCGAGGCGTTCGGCGGCCTGTCCAAGATCAGCCGGTAAATAACCGGCTTCATCGACCAGATCGATCAGGTACTGGCCGATCATGCGCTGGGCGGGCGCGGTGAAAGCCACCGCCAACTGCTCGGCCAGATGTCCGCCCAGCGTCACTTCGGCGGCGGCAAAGGCTTCGAGATTGTAGCCGTCGTCGTTGGATGCGCCGCCACCCCATTCGGTATAGGTGGTGGGGGCGGCGTCCTGCGCGTTGCGCGCGGCCGCTTCGGCGGGTTCTTCCGAAAACACGTTATCGAGCGGTGTATCGAGGGTCTGTTCGATCTCGGCGCGGCTGCCGAGATCGCGATTCATCCATTCTTCCTGGGCCGGCTCGAAGCCGTCGGCGCCGGACCCTTGCGAATCACCCGAAAATTCCTCGCCAAGACCGCTCTCGGAACCCTCTGCGTGCCCTGCCGCCGGCTCACCGGCGACGGGCGCCTCCGGACCGTCGCTTTCGCGCTCAAGCAGCGGATTTCGCTCCAATTCCTCTTCAACGAAGGCCGAAAGGTCGAGATTGGACAGCTGAAGCAGCTTGATCGCCTGCATCAACTGCGGCGTCATCACCAGCGACTGTGACTGGCGGAATTCTAGTCTCTGCGTCAGCGCCATGGAGGCAAGAACCGATTCCCAAAACTTGGTCCGATTCTTGCTTAAACTAGTCCTGTGCCGATGTACACGCCTTGACTTTGCGGAAAGAAGCGCGGGAGCGGCCGGTTAGATGCCCCCTCAGTTCCCCGATCAGAGGCGGAATTCTTCGCCGAGGTAAAGCCTGCGCACATCCGGATCGCTGACAATCTCGTCCGGACTGCCTTCCGTCAGGATTTGGCCGGCATAAACGATATAGGCACGGTCGGTCAGACCGAGGGTTTCCCGCACATTGTGGTCGGTGATCAGGACGCCGATACCGCGATTGGTGAGGTGTCGGACCAGGTCCTGAATGTCGCCGACCGCGATCGGATCGATGCCCGCAAAGGGCTCGTCGAGCAGCATGTAGTTCGGATTGGTGGCGAGTGCGCGTGCGATTTCAACGCGACGCCGTTCGCCGCCGGATAGCGCAATGGACGGCGTCTTTCGCAGCCGCGTGATGTTGAATTCATCGAGCAGGGAATCGAGTTTGGCCTCGCGTTTTTTGCGCGAGGTCTCGACCACCTCGAGCACCGCGCGGATATTCTGTTCCACGGTGAGGCCGCGAAAGATCGAGGCTTCCTGCGGCAGGTAGCCGATGCCCAATCGCGCGCGCTGATACATCGGCAGCTTGGTGACGTCGTGGCCGTCGAGTTCGACGGCGCCGCGATCGGCCTTGATCAGGCCGGTGATCATGTAGAACACTGTCGTTTTACCGGCGCCGTTCGGCCCCAACAGACCCACGGCCTCGCCGCGCCGGACATAGATGCTGACCCCGCGCACGACCTGGCGGGTGCCGAAACTTTTTTCCACGCTATGCACAGCCAGATATCCCGCCCGCGGCGCCTGTCGTGGGGCGGCAGCACCGTTGGTTCTGGGTGCGGGTTTGGCGGGAGCCGGGCGGGGCGCAGGGTTTTCGGTGCGCGGCAATTCCAACGCGGGCGAGGGGGCGGTGCGCGCCAGCGGAGGCGCATCGCGCACCGGGCTCGTCAGCATTTCGCCCATGCGGTCGCCGAGCGAGGTAATGTCATCGCGCGAACGCGCAAAACCGCCTTTGCCGCGGTTTGCGGGGCGCCGCCGGAACATGCCGAGTAAATCCACCATCCCCGCTTCGTCCGAACCCTTCGAGAAGTTCCGCGGCGATTGATTCGCCCGCCCAACATGAATGACCGGATGCCCCTTGCCCAGCGGACCAGTCTCAAGTTCCCAGGCGACCCCGCCCGCTAGATACAGGCTCAGACCCTCGGCTTCAACCGCGGCCCAGCCGTTCTTTCATTAAAGTATTGACGCTACTTTGGTTTATTTGGGGTCAGAGACTGCGGTGCACCGGGCGGGGGCGCCAACGGCTGGGGACCCGGCGGCGATGCACCGGGGAGCGCGGGTCCAGTCCCGTTCTGGTTGGACGACTGGAACAGGCCCTGCACCCTGCCGGAATCCGATTCGACCCGGGAAACGCCGGTGGTCATATCCACCAACAATCGATCGCCCCGCAGAACGTTCTTGCCTTGGGTCATCACAACGGGACCCCCGCCGCCCAGCATGGTGATGAGGTTGGTCTTGGTGTCGAACACAGCCGACTCGCCGGTCACGACCTGATCCTTTTGCGTCACGACCACATTGCCTTTGGCCTCGAGCCGCTTGATCGACGATGCGCCTCCCGGGCCAGGCGTTGCAGATTGCATCGGTGCGGGTTGAGCAGGCGCAGGCGCCGGTTTGGCGGCAGCCTTGGCGTTGGCATTGGTGGCCGAAGCTGCGGTTGCCGGCGCGGCGTTCTGGCCCGATGATTCATAGAAGACCACCAAAACCTTCGAGGTCATGGTGGTGTCGCCCTGCACCACCTTCACGTTGCCGGTGAAGGTCGCTTCTTTTTTCTTGTCGCGCATCTCAAGCGAGGCCGCCTCGATCTGAATTGGCTGATCGCGATTCTGCGAAAAGCCCTGCATGGCATTCGGCACGCCGGTCACCGTGCTTTGGGCGCTTGCATCGCCCGCAAGCAACATCGCCAAGAACATCACCAAGGCAAAGCCGGCACGAGCGGCGCCAACGATGAAGCGGCCTTTGAGGATTTCCCAGTGAAACAGCTTCATCGGATCATTTCACGTTGGAGGTCGCGTTAGAGGACTTGGCGTTCGGCCGCGTCTTCGCAGGCTTTACCGGCGCCGGAGCCGGCTCAGGAGCGGCTTCGGCAGCCGGTGGCGGCATCTTGTCGATATTCATCACGACATTGCCGTCGAAGCGGACGACCTCGCCGCCACCCGTGATCTTCAGCCGGTCGGCAGAAATTTTTCCGTCGGCCCATTTGACATCGACGTGCTCGTCGGAGGTCACTATTCCCTTGCCCATGTCGACGAAAGCCTGGCTGAGCCACGCTTCATAGCCTGTGGTGGTCTGCAAATAGATGTCCTTGTGCAAATCAAGCAGCGACTGCTTGGTGTCCATCAATCCGTTGACCGCCTCCAGCGTGACGGTCGATTGATCTTCCATCAACACTTTGCCCCGCAGCGTCTTCAGTTCGACGTGATCCGGATCGGTCACATCCTGGGTAGCGGTTTTGGCCCAGACCTCATAGGGCCGCTGGTCCTGCGAATAGCCCGCCAAATGTGGCGATTCCATCGTGATCTTGGTGCCGGAAATGACCATGCTTCCCATGTCCAGCGGCAATTTCGGCAGCAGCATTTGAAACGGATTGAAGACCGACGACACCAGAATGATGGTTGCAAGCGACAGAATGACGGCGGCGGGCACGGCGATCCGCAAGATGCGCACCATCCGGCTGTGGCGCGCTGCGATGGCAAAGCGCGCCTCCATTCCGGCTTGATAGGCGGGATTCTGAACCGAGCTCACCAAATCTCCGATTTTCTGGAGCAATATCTGGATTGTTTTACCCTGACGGCAAGGCCCAGCCCACACTCCTTTCGGGAGTGTGTCCGAAAAGGGGCGCGGCCAACCGCTCGATCGTCAGCGACTAGGGCTCCGATTCCGAAGTTCGCGAACGACTGCGGCGACCTCTTGCCTCGACACTGAACTTCAAATTCACCGCACTCTTATCGCGCATCAGGAATGGGCGAAAATGTCCTCGGCTTCCCAGCCCTGCAGATCGAGCTTTGCCCGTGTCGGCAGGAAAGTGAAGCAGGCCTGCGCCAGTCCAAGCCGACCCTCGCGCGCGAGCATCGCATCAAGGCGTTCGCGCAACGCATGCAGATGCAGCACATCGGAGGCCGCATAAGCGAGTTGCGCTTCGCTCAGGCCCGGCGCGCCCCAGTCACTCGATTGCTGCTGCTTCGACAGCTCGATGTTGAGCACTTCGCGCACTAGGTCCTTCAGACCGTGGCGATCGGTATAGGTGCGGGACAGCCGCGAGGCGATCTTGGTGCAATAGACCGGTTCGGGCATCACGCCGAAAGCATTAAAGAGCGCGGCGAGATCGAAGCGGGCGAAGTGAAAAATCTTGGTGATCTTGGGATTGGCAAGCAGCGCTTTCAGATTCGGCGCGTCACTCGGCCCACTCCCACGATCTTTCGGGATTTGCACGACGTCGGCGCTGCCATCGCCATTCGACAGTTGCACCACGCAGAGCCGGTCGCGATGCGGATTGAGCCCCATGGTCTCGGTATCGATCGCCACGGCGTCGGTGTAGCGGGTGAGGTCGGGCAGATCGCCGCGATGCTGGCGTATGGTCATCAATAAGGGGCCTCTGGTCGATTCGGAGGAGAACCAACCTAACCTTCAAGCTCGCAAGAGGCGAGCGGCGGGACGCGGCTTTCGTCAGCAAAATGCTGCAAGGCGCTTCGGGCAGCGGAGCCGCATGTCGGGCGGCTCGAACCGTGGGATCAGGCCGTCTGGCTGTCCGGCAATTTCGGCGGCTGCAGTTCGCGACTGTTGGCCCAGCGATCCAGGTTTTCGATGATCTTCTGATGGCTCGGACGCAGCGGCTGTCGCGCGTCGGGCTCCTCGGAAAGTGCACGTGGCAGCTTGAGACGGTCGGCCATGGGAAGTCCTCCCTTGGGATAGGATTATCACTCCATCCAAACCGAAAAATCAACCATAAACTATTGTTTTTATTGTAATATTTTACTAAAACCGCTTAGTTGTGGGAACTTTTGCTGCCTCAGTGAATTGAGTAAATTACTCAACTATCTCAATTTGGTGAGTTCCATGAACGACCTACGCGACGAGCGACTGCAGGTGATGCTTTCCCCCGAAGAGCTGACGGCGCTGGACGATTTCCGGTTCAAACACCGGATGCCGACGCGTGCGGCCGCCGTGCGCGAGCTTTTGAAGCTCGGCCTGACGGTCGCCACGACCGATGCGAATGCCGGCCTGAAATCCAGCAATTACGGCGTTTTCAACCGTGGTCCGGCCGGACACAGGCATGACGACTCAGGGCCGGATAGCGCCGCATAGGGTGGGCCAGGGCCTGGAGCCGGATCGGGAATGGCGGCGCAAACCCGTGATTCATCGTTGGCCTGCGATGATTATCTTCGAATTTCACAATTTTTGCCGGGTTTTTGAGCCATTCCAGTGACCGGCTGTGTACCGGTTTTCGCGTCTGAAAAATCGCAGCGCTCCGCGCGTGATAGAGTGCCTCCACATATCCGGAGCACATTGCGCCATGATCGAAGTCCATTGTAGGCCGGCCATCGAACGTCACCGCAAGGGCGGGTGGGAACTTGTCCTGTGGACCGGGGATGCATTCGACTATTCGACGCCCTTTCGGGAAATGCTGTCCGATATCGCCGCGCTGCTCAACCGGGAAGCGCCGACGTCCCTGGAATTGCCGGCGTACGAAACCTCGGAGGATGACGTCGAAGGCGAACTTCAGTTCGGCAGTCAGACAATCCGGATCTATTACGAGCACACGCTAAGCTATCTCGCCCTGATCAGCGACAGCGAGCCTATGCTTCAGAAGATCGCCAACCGGCTCCAGCCGCTGTTGGCGCTTGTCATTACGGCGCCGCTCGCCTTCGATGCACAGGGGCGCCTTCGTGCAGCCGTTCACGCCTCGCCTGCAGCATAAGCCGGGCGCGCGGGTTCGAATTACAGATATTGTCCCGGTTCGGCGTCTTCCCCGGAATTGACCGGCGCGAGCACCTTCGCCAACTTCGTGATGCAATACTGCGGGAGTGGTGCCCAGGAAAGGACTCGAACCTTCACGACTGTTAGGTCACTGGCACCTGAAGCCAGCGCGTCTACCAATTCCGCCACCTGGGCATGGGGCGGTTTGTTAAGGTTCGGTCGCGCGCTTGTCAAATTGGCGCGCCTACCCCCGAATAGATTATTCAAATAGGCTGTACAGAAATCGGGCGATGGCGTATCGGCAAATCGCCGAAATATCCGCCCGATCAACCGAATCCGCCCCGCGCGGAATGGACTTAAAAGGCATTCGAACATGGCATCGAACCTAGAAACCCTGGTGACGGTTTTCGGCGGGTCCGGCTTTTTGGGAAGAGCCGTGGTGCGGGCGCTGTGCAAGCGCGATTATCGCATCCGCGTGGCGGTGCGGCGGCCGGAGCTCGCCGGCCACCTCCAGCCACTTGGCAAAGTCGGGCAAATCCACGCGGTCCAGGCCAACCTGCGTTACCCGGCCTCGGTCGAGGCCGCGATGCGTGACGCCGATATCGCCATCAACCTCGTCGGCATCCTGGCGCCATCAGGCGCGCAGACCTTTGACGCCGTGCAGGCAGAAGGCGCGGGCACGGTCGCGAAAGCGGCAGCTCACGCAGGCGCGCGGATGGTTCACGTTTCGGCGATCGGCGCCGACGCCAATTCCGTCTCGCGCTATGCGCGTTCCAAGGCTGCCGGCGAAGCGGCCGTGCTGTCCGCCGTTCCCGCCGCGACCATCCTGCGGCCATCGGTCGTGTTTGGCCCCGAGGATGATTTCACCAACCGCTTTGCGGCGCTGGCGCGGATATCGCCGGCCTTGCCGCTGATCGGCGGCGGGGCCACCAAATTGCAGCCGGTCTATGTCGGCGATGTCGCCACAGCGGTAGCCGACGCAGTGGACGGCAAGATCAAGGCGGGCGCGACCTACGAACTCGGCGGACCCGAAGTGCTCTCCATGCGCGAAATCATGGAGATCATCCTTTCGATCACCGAACGCGACCGTATGCTGGTGTCGCTGCCGTTCGGGATCGCGAAACTGCAGGCGCTGTTTTTGCAGTTTGCACCCGGCGCTTTCAAGCTGACGCCCGATCAGGTCGAACTACTGCGGAGCGACAACGTGGTGTCGGAGGCGGCGAAGGCTGCCGGCCTCACGCTGGAGGGGCTCGGCATTGCGCCGGATTCGCTCGAGGGCGTCGCGCCGCAATATCTCTGGCGCTTCCGCAAGGCCGGCCAGTTCACGCACAAGAGCGCGTGACTCCGTAAGTTTGAGCACGTCCCCATCCTGAGGAGCGGCCGATGGAGTTTATCATCGGGCCGCGCTTTGCGGACCCGTTGGCCGCGTCTCGAAGGATGAGTTGCCCCTCATGGTTCGAGACGGCGCAAGCGCGCCTCCTCACCATGAGGAATCTTACCGTCCCATCGCCAGTGCAATCAGGCCAAGCGTGCCGACGACGACGCGCCACCACGCAAACAATCCGAATCCCCGGCGGGTGACGTAGTTTAAGAACGTTTTCACCACGATGATCGCGACGACGAACGACACCACAAAGCCGATCGCGATGATGCTGAGGTGGTCCGACGTCATCTCGGCGCGGTTCTTGTAAAAATCATAGGCGAACGCACCGATCATGGTCGGAATCGCCAGGAAGAACGAGAATTCGGCCGCCGCGCGCTTGTCGGCGCCCAGCAGCATCGCCGCGACGATGCTGGCGCCGGAGCGTGACACGCCGGGAATCATCGCCAGGCACTGCGCAACGCCGATCCACAAGTAAGTGAGCAGCGGGAATTTCGTGGCGTCATGTTCGTGCGGCTTGTGATCGAGTTGGTCGACCCAGAGCAGAATCGCGCCGCCGACGATCAGCGAGAAGCAAACTACCCACGGATTAAACAGAACTTCCTTGATGTACTTGCCGGCGATCAGTCCGATGATCACCGCCGGCAGAAACGCCACCAGGATGCCGATGACAAAGCGACGGTCATCGGCATTGGAAAACATCCCGAGCGCGATCTTCCACAATTTGGCGAAATAGATCACGACGATCGCGAGAATCGCACCGAGTTGGATCAGCACCACGAAACTGTCCCAGAAAGCGCCCTCACCGAGCCCGAAGAAGCGCTTCACGAGCAGCATGTGGCCGGTCGAGGAAACCGGCAAAAATTCGGTGATGCCCTCGACGATACCGAGAATGACCGCCCGCAACGAATCAGACAGCATGATTGAGCGTCCTTTTAATAAGGTTGGGATGACACGACGGCGATCCGGCCCGGACCATTCCAAGCAAATACGGCCGAAAACGGCCGGATTCTTCTCGCTTATTCGGGTGTAGGCCGCAACGGCAAAAACGCAAAAACCCTAGTCGGGTGGATTTGACATTCGCCAACCGCCTAGCCAAAAGCTCAGAAAGCGGATGTCGAATTCTAAACTCCACCGGCACTTCTTCAGGGCTTCATGTTCACGCTGTTTCATCATCCCTTCTGCCCGCACTCGCGCTTCGTTCGCCTCGCGCTCGGCGAAATCGGCGTCGATCTGCAACTGATCGAGGAACGGGGTTGGGAACGGCGCGAAGCTTTTCTCGCATTGAATCCAGCCGGCGCCACGCCGGTCCTGGTTGCCGAAGGGCCGTCGGTGATCCCCGGCGCCGCCATCATCGCGGAATATCTTGACGAAACTCTCGGTGATGCCCTGGCCGAGCGGCGATTATTGCCGTCTTCGGTCGGCGAACGCGTCGAGGTGCGGCGGCTGATGGCGTGGTTCAACGAAAAGTTTTTCAAGGAAGCCTCCAACCCACTGGTCACCGAACGCATTTACAAACGCTTCATGAGCGAGGACGAGGGCGGCGGCCCGCCATCGGCCGATGTGATCCGCGCGGCGAAGGCAAATGTGCGCTATCATCTGGCCTATATCGGCTGGCTGGCGCGAACGCGTAATTACCTGGCCGGCGACCGGATCACCTATGCGGACCTCGCCGCCGCAGCGCATCTTTCGGCGATCGATTATCTGGGTGACGTGCCATGGGCCGAGGACGATGCGGCAAAGGCCTGGTATGCACGGGTGAAGTCCCGGCCCTCTTTCCGTCCGCTGCTCAGCGAATGGCTCGCGGGCGTGCCGGCGTCACGCACCTATGTGGATCTCGACTTCTGATTCCATCGATCGGCATTGTTCTCGAAATCCTCGTAAGAATCTTTGGGAGAAGCGATGCGCGCTTCTGCCGCCATGCATGACGATCTCAAGGAAACGCTGACCCGGGAGGCGCACGCACTCGGCTTCGACTGCGCCCGCGTGACCGATCCCGGCGCAATCGCGCAGGCCGGAAAATATTTTCTGGAATTTCTTCAAGCAGGCGGCCACGGCGACATGGACTGGCTCGCGGCCAATCCCGAGCGCCGCAGCGATCCGCGAACCTTGTGGCCCGGCGTTCGTTCCGTGATCATGCTCGGCGTCAATTACGGTCCCGATGAGAATCCGCTCGCGATTTTGGAGCAGCGGACGCACGGTGCGATTTCGGTGTACGCACAGGGCGACGATTATCACGACGTGATCAAGAAGCGGCTCAAGGCGCTAGCGCGATGGCTGGCGGCAACCGCCTCGTGCGAGGTCAAGGTGTTCGTCGATACCGCGGCCGTGATGGAAAAGCCCTTGGCTCAGGCCGCGGGCCTTGGCTGGCAGGGCAAGCATACCAACCTTGTATCGCGCGAGTTCGGCTCGTGGTTGTTTCTCGGCGCGATCTTCACCGATGCCGATCTGCCACGCGACGAAGCCGATCGCGA
The DNA here is from genome assembly GCF_035570375.1 of Bradyrhizobium sp. GTDB lineage: Bacteria > Pseudomonadota > Alphaproteobacteria > Rhizobiales > Xanthobacteraceae > Bradyrhizobium. The sequence continues at coordinate 79,918 of NZ_DATMLW010000123.1, forward strand.
TCACTGCGGTTCATGCCAGGCTTGCCTCGACATCTGTCCGACATCCGCGTTCCCGGCGCCCTACAAGCTCGATGCGCGCCGCTGCATTTCCTACCTCACCATCGAAAACAAGGGGCCGATCCCGCGCGAATTCCGCCAGGCCATCGGGAATCGCATCTATGGCTGCGACGATTGCCTGGCGGTCTGCCCATGGAACAAGTTCGCGAAGGCCGGCCATGAGGCGAAACTGTCGCCGCGCGGGGAACTGCGCGCGCCCAACCTTTCGACGCTGGTGCGGCTCGACGACGCGGCGTTTCGGAAACTGTTCGCGAAATCACCAGTCAAGCGCATCGGCCGCGACCGCTTCATCCGCAATGTGCTGATTGCGATCGGCAATTCGAATGATCCATCACTGGCAACGGAAGCCGAGCGTCTGCTGGCTGATACAAGCCCGTTGGTTCGTGGCGCTGCCGTGTGGGCACTGTCGCAATTGCTGGAGCCTTCAGCTTTGACGGTGCTGGCGTCGCGCGCCGCGGTGGCAGAGACAGATGTGACCGTGCAAACGGAGTGGGACGCAGCACATCTCCCGTCGTGACGGTCGTCAGCCCATCTCCGCAACAGCAGCCAGGATCCGCGCAATGTCCTGTGGCCGCGACAGGCGATGATCGCCGTCCTGGATCATCGTCAGCACCACATCGTCGGCCGGCAGCCGGTGCGCCAGCGCAAACGCGTGCTTCCACGGCACATCGGGGTCCTGCGCGCCTTGCAGGATATGCACCGGACAGCCGACCTCGATCGTGCCGCCGAGCAGGAGATGCTGGCGGCCCTCCTCGATCAGGTTGCGGGTGATCGGATAGGGGTCGCCGTATTCGGACGGACGCAGCCAGACGCCCGTGGTCTCGATCTGGTGGCGAATGTCGGACGAAAACCCCTTCCACATCAGCTCCTCGGTGAAATCGGGCGCCGGCGCAATCAGCACAAGCCCCTTCAGCGAGACGCGGGGGGCAGGACGCCTGGCGAGTTCCCGCGCCAACAGCAGCGCCATCCACCCGCCCATGGAGGAGCCGATCACCACCTGCGGGCCAACGCAAAACTGCTCGAATACCTCGACGCTTTCTTCCAGCCAGCGCCCGATCGTACCCTCGACGAAATCGCCACCGGATTCGCCGTGGCCGGAATAGTCGAACCGGATACAGGCGCGGCGACGCTCGGCCGCCCACGCATCCAGCGCCAGGGCCTTAGTGCCCCGCATGTCCGACTTGAAGCCTCCGAGCCAAAAAAGCCCCGGTAAATCGCCTTCGCGGGCACGGACCGCGATGCGGCGCATCGCATCGGTCCGGCCGACCTCGATCGTCAGGGGTTTCTCTGGGTTTGCGGTGGAACCGGTCATGGCGTCGTCACTCCACGCCCTCTCTGCGTGAGCGGATGATGTCCGTCAACGAAAAGCCGGTTAACGCGTTATGATGCTTGCGTCGGGTGAACTTGCGCCCTATCTCGGCGGTCCAAGCATCCGCGTGGCCGAAAAGCATCGCATTTGATGCTTTTTCGCTTCCCAAGGGTGAGTTTGCTTGCCCGCAGGGCCTTATTCCTTCAAACTACAACCTTCGTTCACAATTTTGGAGAACTACCCATTCGCCGTCCCAATAGAGCCCCGCCCACCGTTGCCAAAGATGGGCCGCGCACCAACGATGAAATCCGCAACGCAACGGTTCAGCTAATCGACCAGCACGGCACGAATCTCGGCACCGTCGAAACGATCCTCGCGATCAAAATGGCGACTGAAGCCGGAATGGATCTCGTTGAGATTTCGCCCAATGCCGCTCCTCCCGTTTGCAAGATCATGGACTACGGGAAGTACAAGTATTCGGCGCAGAAAAAAGCGGCAGAAGCCCGCAAAAAGCAGAAGACCGTCGAAATCAAGGAGATCAAGCTTCGGCCGATGATCGACGATCATGATTACGACGTGAAGATGCGCGCTATGCAGCGCTTCTTTGAGGAAGGCGACAAGGTCAAGATCACTTTGCGTTACCGCGGCCGCGAAATGGCGCACCAGGAAATCGGCACCAAACTTCTCGACAAGATCAAAACCGACGTCGCGGAGTATGCCAAGGTCGAGCAGGACGCCCGCTTCGAAGGCCGCCAAGTCGTGATGGTTCTAGCACCGCGCTGATCCCCGGTCGCCATTCTCTAAAAATCCGGTCGTCCACTGTCCCCGCTTCAGACGCGCGGGGACGGTGCTGTCTTGGGTTTAAGGGCACCGGACGTCAGAAAGACTTCAGGTTTTGCTCGCCTGCCAGGTCCCGCTGCAGCGGTCGCCGGAGATGACGCCGCTCCAGCGGCCCGTTCCCGAGCTGCCGACGAGACGGCCCTTGCCGTCCGCCGCCGACAAGCCGACCGAAATGTGAACGGAAACAGCGCCGCCCGGGGTGACGCCGCCGGTCACCTTGCCACCGCCGGCCGAGGAAACCTGCGTGCCGGAGACGTTGAAGGGGGCGCTGTTGGTCGAGCTGCAATTGCCGGCGCGAGTGGTGAAGGTCACGTTCCAGTTCCCGTCATAGGCGCCCGGCCGCGTCCCGGCCGCCGCCGGGCTCAACATTCCCGCGGCAAAGGCGATCGCGGTGAGGGCAAGGATTCCCCGCACCGGGCGGATCGGTTTGAAATTCATGAAAGAAATGATTGATTGGGCTGAAATGCTCATGTTGTCCTGCCGTCCTAATGAAGCGGGCGATGCCAATGACCGGCATCCTGTCATCAGTCGGGGAAGCGGATTTGACGGTTCGTCGTTGCCAAAATGAACTTGTTCTGCCATAAGCGCGGCCTTCATCGCCCGGCTGATCAAGGGCTGCCGTGTCGGTGACCGTGCGGGTTTTGTCGAAAGACATAAGAACCTGAGCACTTTCAACGCTCTAACGAGCATTTTAGCCGGGAAAGCGCCGTTTTTGGCGGGATTTTCTGCGGCAACAGGAGAGCCAAATGCCCAAGCTGAAGACCAAGTCGGGCGCTAAAAAGCGCTTCAAGGTGACTGCCACTGGCAAAGTGCTGCACGCCCAGCGCGGCAAGCGCCACGGCATGATCAAGCGGACGAAGAAGCAGATCAGACAGCTCCGCGGCACCCGCGTGCTGTTCAAGACCGACGGCGACAACATCAAGAAATACTTCCTGCCGAACGCCTGATCGCGCGCTGCTTCCGCTGCGCCGCGTCCCGCGCGGCGACCGTCATTCAATTTTCAGAGATGAAGGAGATCTGTCATGGCTCGCGTCAAACGCGGTGTGACCTCTCACGCCAAGCACAAGAAAGTCTACAAGGCCGCCAAGGGCTTTTACGGCCGCCGCAAGAACACGATCCGGGCCGCCAAGCCCGCGGTCGAAAAGGCCGGGCAATATGCCTTCCGCGATCGCAAGCGCAAGAAGCGCACCTTCCGCGCGCTGTGGATTCAGCGTCTTAACGCTGCCGTCCGCCCGTTCGGCATGACCTACAGCGTGTTTATCAACGGCCTGTCCAAATCCGGCATCACCGTCGACCGCAAGGTGCTCTCGGATCTCGCGATCCACGAGCCGGCAGCGTTCCAGGCGATCGCCGAGAAGGCCAAGGCGGCGCTCGCCGCCTGACGCGGTGAGACGGCGGAGCTGATCGGCTCCGCTATTTCGCCATCCGGCGCGCATAGCGTTGCGAAACCGCAGCCCGGCACATCGCCGTCGCCGAGCGCCACATGGTCCCCTGCTTGTCCGCGTATTTTTCATCGCAGCGGCCAAGCTGGTCCTGGTAGGTGCGCTTTTGCGGTGTTTTCAACCGGGAGAGAAACGCAGCCTCGCATTTCTTTTCGACGGCGTCGCCGAACTGGATGTCGGCCGTAGAGCCCATCTGGCAGGCCTCGAACACTTTCATCGAGGCGTCGCAGCTTGATGCGGCGTTCACCGTCGCGATGATGCCAGCCATCTCGAACGATTTGACCGGACAGTCTTCGGCGGCCGCAGGAACCGAACCGGCGGACAGCAAGACGGCCAGAAAGACGGCCGACGACAATTCCAGACGCATCATGGGCTCCATACATCCAACGGCTATTGGTGCGATGCTGGTCCGAAGGGTTCAAGGGGCGATCAGCGCGGTCCTTAACAGGCTTTTGTTCGAGGTTTGGCCTTGACGTTCCGGCCCCGGGGCGGCCACAACCAGCCGCATTTCCGCGGGAGAAATTGATAGCCGTGTCCGACCTCGCAGCGCTTGAACAGGAAGTCCTCGCCCAGATCGCCGCGGCCGGCGACGAAGCCGCCCTCGAGACCGTGCGCGTCTCGGCGCTCGGCAAGAAAGGCTCGATCTCGGCGCTCCTCGCGACTTTGGGTAAAATGTCGCCCGACGAACGCAAGACCCAAGGGGCGGCGATCAATCTCGC
>NZ_DATMLW010000124.1:0-35456 GCF_035570375.1 Bradyrhizobium sp.
ATCGCGAGCGTAGCGCGGCGGGTCGGGGCCAAACGGCTAGTTCACCTATCAGGAATCGGCGCCGACGCGGCCTCGTCTTCGCCCTATATTCGCAGTCGCGGCGAAGGCGAGGCGGCCGTGCAGGCCGCATTTCCTGGCGCGATCATCATCCGGCCAGCGGTGATGTTTGCGCCGGACGACAGCTTTCTCACGACAATTCTCAGGCTGCTTCGGAGGCTGCCGGCTGTTCCGATATTCGGCGACGGCAGGACGAGGCTCCAGCCGACGTACGCGGATGACGTTGCTGCTGCGATTACACAAATTCTGCTGCAGAGCAAAAAGCCGTCTCCCATCTACGAACTGGCCGGCCCGCGCGTCTATTCATACGAGGAGTTGTTGCGGACTATTGCCCGTACCGCGGGTTTGCGGCCGGTGCTGATGCGGATGCCGTTTGCCTTGTGGGATGCAGTTGCCGGCGTCGCTGAAATCTTGCCGCACGCCCCACTCACCCGCAATCAGGTCGAGCTTATGCAGATCGACACCACAGCCTCGGACAACTTGCCGGGGTTTCACGCGCTCGGCATTTCGCCACGATCGCTCGAAGAAGAGCTCGAAGCGATGCTCAAGCAAAGCAAATGAGGAAACTCTGACGGCTGAGGATCAAGCTGGTGTTGTCGGTTCACCGGGGTAAAGCTGACCTCGCAGTCTCGCGAATCGAGGTTCGGCTTTTTGACCACAACGGACCAAACTCATCTTCGATCAGCTTGATGCAGGCGAGACAGGCGCGCCGCGTAGAGACGGCGAAGCGGGTGAAATTCGGGTGCGGCCTTGTCGTTGGCAATGATTGCAGCCCGGACCGCCAACGCAAGCACACTCACACGCCACCTGCGCGATGGCCTGCAAGAGACAGAGCGGCGTGGTGACAGCTACCCCCATGCCCGTCGCAACCATGGCGATCGAGCCATCCGACGTATCGAACTCACAATCTCATGCCAATATACATTTTTACTTCATTCGTGCCATATTTCTTGCTTCTAAGCCCGGCCGCAGGCCAATCTTCGCCGCTTCCTGAAAGATGTGCATCCGAGAGGCTTCTATGGGCGAGAACGCGGATTTTCTGGTGATCGGCCTTGGGGCGATGGGCAGCGCGACGCTGTACCAGCTGGCCAGGCGGGGAGCCAAAGTGATTGGCCTCGACCGATTCACCCCGCCCCACACGATGGGCTCTAGTCATGGCGAAACCCGCATCACGCGGCAGGCTGTCGGAGAGGGGCGCGACTATGTCCCCCTCGTGATCGATTCACATCGGATCTGGCGCGAGCTGGAAGCAGAGACAGGCGAGCAACTGCTAAACGCATGCGGCGTCCTCGTCATGGCGCCCGGCGTCGGCGAGACATCGCATCACGGCAAGCCGGATTTCGTCGCCCGTTCAACCGACGCAGCCCGAGCGTTCGGCATCACGCACGAAGTGCTCAATGGCAAGGAGGTCGCTCATCGATTTCCGCAATTCCTGGGCCTCGAAGGCAACGAGAAGGCCTATCATGAGCCTGGCGGGGGATACGTCCTGCCCGAGCGTTGCATCCATGCGCAGTTGACGCGTGCGAAACAGCTCGGCGCCGTGATCCGAGCGAATGTCGAAGTCCTGTCGATCACTCAAACTGGAGCCGGCGTTCGGGTGGAAACGACGGCCGGAACGTACAAGGCGGGCCAGGTAGTCGTGTCGGCCGGTGCCTGGAACGCGCATCTCCTCGGCGCACCGTTCGACCGCTTACTCACTGTGAACCGTCAGGTTCTCCATTGGTTCGAGCTCGAGGGCACCAGCGCCTATCGGGCCAACGCACCCGTCTTCATCTGGATGCACGGCGCGACGGACGTCGACTACCTGTACGGCTTTCCGCCGCTGCCCGGCGATCGTCGCCTCAAGGTAGCGACTGAGCAGTACGAGACCAGCACCACAGCGGACACCATAGATCGCGTTGTCGATCCGGCGGAGTCAGCCAAGATGTATCGGGACCACGTCCAGGGACGCATGGCCGGTGTCACGCCGCGTGTCGTCCAGGCGGCCGCCTGTCTCTACACCGTGACGCCTGACCGAGGCTTCATTATCGACCGCCACCCCGAGCAGGACAGAGTGTTCGTCATCTCTGCCTGTTCCGGGCATGGCTTCAAGCATTCGGCAGGTATTGGCAACGTTGTCGCTGAGAAGGTTGCCGAGGGTAGAAGCTCTATCGACCTTTCACCGTTCTCGGTATCCCGCTTCGGACTTAACATGGCGCGAACATCGCAGACTCACTGACGAGTCAGCGCCCTGATGTGTCGCGCATTCTAAACTTGGAGGTTTACCTGATGAAAAACCTACTCCGGCTTATGATCTACAGCGCCGCAACCTTGGTGATGCTCGGAGATGCTCATGCGGCTGATGGGGTTGACGCGATCAAGCAGCGTGGAACGCTGATCGTCGGCGTCAAAGCGGACTACAAGCCCTTCGGATACCGCGATCCGACTGGAAACATCGTTGGCATAGAGCCGGATCTTGCCGCCGACGTGGCCAAACGCCTCGGCGTCAAGCTCGAGCTCGTCTCAGTTGCGGCCTCGAATCGGATCGAATTCCTGCAGCAGGGGAAGATCGACTTGCTGATCGCAACGATGTCTGACCGGCCGGAGCGTCGCAAGGTCGTGCAGGTCATCGAACCGCTCTATTATTCCGACTACGTGAATATCCTGATCAACAAGAAGGCCGTTATCAAGGATTGGGCCGAACTCAAGGATAAGCCAGTCTGTGCAACTTCCGGCGCGTGGTACAACAAGGATGTCGCAAGGTCTTACGGTGTCGAGATTGTTGCATTCGACGGCTCGGAGAAGCCGCTCTTCGCCATGAAGCAGGGCAACTGCATCGGCTATCTTTACGACCAAACTTTTCTGCAAGGCAAACTGCTCGAGGACGAGTGGAAGGCTGACTATGGACTTCCCTTGAAGGGCGTGCTGCCGGCGCCCTGGATGATCGCCGTCGCGCTCGGGAATACCAGCCTCCAGAAACTGCTCGAAGACACAACCAAGGACTGGATGAAAATCGGTTTCATCGTGGAAGAGGAAAAGAAGTGGGGTATCGCGCCGACCGAGTACTCGCTCTCCATGCATGAGCAATACAAGGATAAGTAGACGAGCAAGCCTGGAATGCCGGCTTCAACCGACGCGCTGGATGAAACAGGTCAACGCTGCGAAACTGAAAGGAACGTCAGAGTGGCCACACTAGTTGGTGCCTGTCTAAATGAAATTCGGGGTCGTGCAGATGGACGTGATACGTAACTGGTTCCAGGAGCTCTATGACTCGACGGGCCTGAACTTCTCTGTTTTCTACGACGCATACGATTGGAACCGCTACGTCGGGGGCCTCAAGATGACGCTCTTTCTGAGCGTCACGAGCATCTTGTTGAGCCTTGTGATCGGCGCCGCGGGCGCCCTCATCCAGGGCGGAGCGTCGAAAATTGCACGAATGGCGGTCAATGCTTTCGTCGTTGTGTTCCGGAATACGCCGCCCCTGGTGCAGATATTCTTCTTTTATTTCGGCCTTGGCACCCTGATGCCGTCGATCGAAGGCGGCGGCATGAGAGTCCCGCTGCTGAATAATACTCAGTGGGCGGTCATCTCCTTGTCGCTGTTCGCGGGCGCATTCAACGTTGAGATCTTCCGCTCGGGCATCGAGGCGGTACCGCGGACGACGGTCGAGGCTGCCGAAGCGCTCGGCTATACGCGTATCAAGGCATACATCCATATCGTACTGCCGCTGGCTATCCGGGTCTGCCTGCCAGCACTGAATAATAACCTGGTCAATTTGCTCAAAACGACCACGCTCGCCTACGCGATCGCGGTGCCGGAAACGCTCTATGCAATCAAGCAAATCTGGTCGGAATCACAAAACGTCTTGGAGATGATGATCGTGTTGCTTGCGACCTACGGCATCCTGGTGGGTGTTCTCGTCTGGCTGATGCAACGGTGGGAACGGGCGATGCACATTCCCGGATACGGTCGATGAGCATCCGGCGGCATATTCCGAGCGGCTTTGCCACACTGCTACCTTACCGCGTCACGCCGACCCGGATGGCCTGCCAGATCAATCGCCTATGGGCCGCGGTCCTCTGCTTTGGTAGCGTCATGGTTGCATCGTCCGCCTGGAGCGGGAGCGGGCCAACCGCGCTGTCTCCGCTGGAAGTGATTGCGAAGTGGGCTCCTCTCTTGCTGAGGGGGTTCGCCTTCAACATTGCCATTTCGCTGCTGGCGATGCTGTTGGGCACGATTGCCGGCCTTTGGCTCGGCCTTGCGTTGCTCTCGGAGATCAAGATCGTCGCCGGCGTCAGCTGGTTTGTGACCCAGGTCTTCCGCAACGCGCCGTGGCTGGTGCTTTTGTTCTTCGTCATGTTCCTGGTGCCGTTCCAGGTCACCATCTTCAAGACGACCATTCCGTTGCCGGACTGGCAAAAAGCCACCATCGGCTTCGCGCTGCCCGTTATGGCGAATGTTGCCGAAGTCGTGCGCGGGGCAGTCCGCTCGATTCCCTCGACCCAATGGGAGGCGGCGGAGTCTCTATCATTCACGCGGCGCCAGGCGATGTGGCTGATTATCCTGCCACAATGCATCAAGAGAATGCTGCCGCCCTGGATGAACATCTATTCCCTCGTGGCCATGTCGACAGTACTCGCGTCGATCGTGGGCGTCTCGGAGATGCTCACACTGACAGCTCAGGTGCATGCGGCCGAAGGTGGGCGACCCGAACTGTTCGCCCCGCTCTACGGCTTCGCACTGCTGTGCTTCTTTCTCTATTGCTATCCCATCAATCTCTGGACGGCCCATCTTGAGCGCCGGTTTCATGTCCATTGAAGGAGCCGGACCATGGCCTCAGGTTGGACTCCAGATCAGCCGATTATTGAATGTGTCGATGTCCGGAAATCGTTCGGCACTTTTGAGGTCCTGAAAGGCATCAGTCTATCGGTCCGCAAGGGAGAGGTTATCTGCATCATCGGCCCCTCGGGCTCAGGCAAGTCGACGCTGATCCGCTGTATCAACGCTCTACTGCCGATCTCTGCCGGCAGCATCAGGGTTGAGGGTATCGACGTTTCCGACCCGAAGCTCGACAAACTCGCGCTGCGCCGGAAGGTCGGAATGGTCTTCCAACAGTACAACCTCTTTCCGCACAAGACGGCGCTTCAGAACGTGATGATGGCGCCGATCCATGTTCTCGGCCAAGACCGTCGTGAGGTTGAAACACGCGCCCAGGCACTGCTGGCCAAGGTGCGACTCGCGGGGAAAGAGCACAGTTATCCCGGTGAGCTCTCGGGCGGACAGCAGCAGAGAGTGGCGATTGCGCGCTCGCTCGCGATGCGGCCAGACGTGATGCTGTTCGATGAAGTCACGGCGGCCCTCGATCCGGAGACCGTCAAAGAGGTGCTCGTTACCATCCGTGAGCTCGCGGAGGAGGGGATGACATGCATCCTTGTTACACACGAGATGAATTTCGCCCGCGAGGTAGCCGATCACGTCTATTTCACCGACCGCGGCGTGATCGTCGAGCATGGGCCGCCGGATACGTTCTTCGCCACGCCCAAGGACGAACGCACGCAACGGTTTCTGTCTCAAGTTCTTTAAGCGCGATCTCGGCGGGAATCGTACAAAGGTTTGTAGGCGAGGGGCGGGATCATGCCGTTCGGGGACTTATGGTGGGTTAGGCTCATGCAAGGTGCCGCTATTGCCATCGAGTCCCGGTGCGCCGTTCGATCCAGTGTCAATGAACTGCCGCATACAGGATTTTGTCCTGGGTCGCCTCCGCGGCATCGAACTCAGCGACGATGCGCCCGGTGCGTGCCACAAGGATACGGTCCGACACAGCGAGTATCTCCGGCAGATAGGACGAGATCACGACGACCGCCTTGCCCTCGTCCGCCAATCGCCGGATTTCTGCATGAATATGCGGGATGGTGCCGACGTCGACGCCGCGGGTCGGCTCATCGAAAATGACGATCGAAGGCTCCTGGACCAGGGATTTTGCGAGCACGACCTTCTGTTGGTTGCCGCCTGAAAGCTCGACGATCCTGGCCTTGCGCTGCAAGGCGTTGATCTTGAGCCGCTCGACCCAATAGTTGGCAAGTTTCGACCGCCGCGCCCGTGCGAGCAGGAAACTGAAACCGCTCCTGGTCGCAAGCTTCCCGATATAGACATTGTCATCAACGATCATGGTTTCGAAAAAGCCGTTGGCTTTGCGGTCTTCGGTGATGTAGGCGATGCCGTCGTCGATCGCCTGCCGTGGAACGCGGTAACGGATCGGGCGTCCGCGCAGCCGGATAGTGCCGCCGTTCACCAGGTTGCGCTTCAGCGCGCCGAAGATGACCTTGGCAATCTCGGTGCGGCCCGAGCCGATCAGGCCAGCGATGCCTACCACTTCGCCGGCATAAACCGAGAATGACATGTTCTTCACCACCATGCCCATGGTGACGTTCTCGACCGTAAGCACCTTCTCGCGCCGATGATGTGCCGGCCGGTTCGAGCGACCGTAGACTGTCTGCGCCACCTGACGCCCGACCATGTGTTGTACGAGCGCGTCGCGCGTCAATGTTCTGGCAGGCGCCGTGATCACGAGTCGTCCGTCGCGCAGCACGGTGATGCGGTCGGCGATCTGAAGCGATTCTTCGAGCGCATGGGAGATATAGATTATGGCAACTCCCCGCGCCCGCAAGTCACGGACGAGATGAAAGAAATGGACGATTTCCTCGGGAGTCAGACTCGCCGTCGGCTCGTCGAATATGATGATGCGCGCCTTGTTGTAGATCGCACGCGCTATCTCGACCATCTGCTTCTTGGCGGTGCCGAGGAGCGCAACTGGGGTAGCCGGCTCGACATGAAAATTCAGCGATTGCAGCAGCTGCTGCGCCTGGATGTTGAGTGTGCGGAAGCGCGTGAGCAGCTTTTCGTTGCCGAGCTCGATGTTCTGCGCCGCCGTCATTGTCGGCACGAGGCTGGTCTCCTGGTAAACCATGCAGATGCCGGACGCCAGCGCCTCGCGCGGTTGCTCAAAGTTGACCGGTTTGCCATCGACGTAAATCTCGCCGGTGGTGAGCCGGATCGCGCCGGATATCGCCTTGCATAACGTGGATTTACCCGCGCCGTTTTCGCCGACCAGGGCGTGGACCTCGCCGGGATAAAGGTCGAAGCTGACGCCTTCGATGGCATGGACGCCGCCATAGATCTTGCTGCCATTGACGACCTTGAGCACGGGCTGGCTGCCCTCCGCGGCTTCGGCTGCGACATTCGACGACATCCCGAAATCGTTCATCTACCGTCTCCCCGCTCAAGAAGCAGGCATCCTGCGCCACGCGAGGCGATCACCAGGCCTTGCGGGGTCATGCAGGCGGCGGTAATGCCGTGGAAACGTCCGCCGGTTCGGCTATGCATGGCGTTGATGACTTCGCCGTTGGCGTCCAGATGCACGAGCAGGCCGTAGGAGCGCGGGGGCGCCCAGGGCTTCTGGATACCCAGCGCCTTCACGCCGCCTATTTGCATCGGCTCAAGACAATCGCTGCCGCCGGCGTAGGCGGGAGCGATCCAGTGGTCCGGCGGCACGGTCGCGATCATTTCCTTGCGGAAATCGTCTTCTTTCAGCACGAACTCTATCAAGTGAGTGCGGCGTGCAAACAGGCCCAGATAGAAACCGCCGCGGCCATCGGGTCGCAGACGCGCGGGATAGCCTGGCAGGTTGCGAAGCACGATTTCAGGCTGCGGCGTGCCGTTGCGCGGTATGCGACTGACGCGATGCGCCCAGCTTTCGCTGAACCAGATTTGCCCGCTATCCGGCGCGATGGCGATTCCATAAGGATAGCGCAAATCCTTCAGCAACGTTCTTGCGTCCTCGAGCCTGGGGCCGCACTCGATGAGACGGCCGTTGTGGCGCTTTTCCATGAGGTCGTGCCGCCATTCGGAAGGCGGGCGCCCCATGCTTCCGTCCACCGCAAAAATGCGGCCATCGGGCGCGGCTGCGACCGATATCAACCCGGCAAGCGCGCAACCCTCCGCCGTCTTTAGCCAGCGAGGCTCGGGCCTGGCCAGATCAATCGCCGCAAGCCCTCGGCCGGCCACGCAAACCAAAATGCGCCCGTCGGGATGAATCGCCAGTCCACCGGCGTCATCTTCGAATTCCGCCACCGGTGTGCGCGTCGCAAACCCGTCGCCCGAAAGCCTGAGGACGTGTCTGCCCGCCGAGACCAGCAAGGAACCGTCCTTGTCGGCGAGAACGTCGTCGAGACCTGGCAGGGGAGTCCCGATCGGCAGGCAGGCGTCGAGCCGGTCGTTCGGGCTCAGCGCGCCGTCGAGCGGCGGGATCGCGTTCTGTTCGCCATCCCGGTCAAGAATGCTGCGGATATCTCGCATCAGGTGATCAAAGAATCCCACGGCTCACCCCGTCACCCTGCTCTTGCTCCCCCAATAGGCCTCATAGTCGGTCCAGCTCTCGTCGATACCGTCGAGCTTGATACGCCCGATCCGATTGTTGTCGAGGCCACCGAGATATAGATAACCCTTGTGCTCGCGCATCGATGTCAGTGTCGAATGCGAGATGCCGGTCGGGTCCCACCAGGATTCCAGTGCTTCGCCCTGTTCGTTGAATTTGAGGACGCAACCATGGTTCAGGGCCGGCGCAAGCCACTCATCCGTCGGCACCTGCTTGACCATGCGGAGCCGGAAGCCGGGTTTGCGCGCCGCAAGGTCGAAGGTCGGCGTGCGAATGCCGACCAGCGCCAGCCAGTAATTACCGTCGGAGGCGCGGTTGATGTTGTCGGGGTTGCCGGGTAGTTCGTCGATCAGCACTTCGGTTTTTCCCTTGTCGGGGCCGGCTAACCAATGGCGGAAGATCTTGCACAGGGACGTGCTGGCGATCAGCAGCGACCTGCCGTCGTGCGAAACGCACACGCCATTGGGGAAGTAAAACTGGTTGATGAGAGTGTGCGTGGTCTTGGTTGCCGGATCGTAGCAGACCAGCCGGCCGTTCGGCCGTGATTCGAGAATGTCGAGCGTGTTGGTCGTCATCTCGTAGCGTGTTGTGCAGTCGCTGAAATAGATCTTGCCGTCAGGTGCGATGTCGAGGTCATCAGCCATGCGCAGCCGCGAGTCGTCGTTGAGCTTGTACCAAGTGCGGTTGGTTTCATCTGTTACCTTGAACACTTCGCCACTTGGCTTGACGCCATAGACTCCCATGCCTGCGACGCAAACGATGAGGTTCTCGTCGCGATCGAACTGCATGCCGAGCGGTCGGCCTCCGATGTGGGCGAAGACCTCTCGTTGCTCGAAGTCTTGACCCGAGAAGCGGATGATATTCCCGTCGCGGGTCGATCCGTATAGCCGGTCCCGCCGATCGAGGATCACGTCCTCCGGTCCCTCGACCTGATCAAGCCCGATCGCCTGCGCGTTGATGAGCCGATCGTTCTGCGCATAGGGCGAGCTTGATCCAGCCTGCACCGACGGCGCCTGCGAGAGCGCCATGAAGGCCGGATTGACATAAATCTTCTGGATCGCCTTGCCGCGGTTCTTCGCCCATTTGACATCGATCCCAACGGCAGCGAGCAGGATTATGCCCGTGACCGCTGAGCCGACATAACCGGGGATTCCCATCCGGACGAGTCCGTTGATCAACAGGAAGATGATCACCGCGCCGATCATCGCACGCCAAACCGTGCCCTTGCCGCCGGCGAGCGAAATGCCGCCGAGCACGACCGCGGTGAGCGCCTGAAATTCCCAGCCCACACCAGTGGTCGAATCGGTGCTCGACTGCCGAGCAGCGTAGAAAATGCCGCTGGCGGCGCACAGCAGGCCCGACAGGACATAGGTGAAGAACAGGATCAGCCGCACACGGATGCCAGCGTGCCGCGCCGCCTTGCGACTTGCCCCGATTGCGGTGAGGTGCCAGCCATAGCGTGAGCGCGACAGGAAGATGTGGCAGATCAGAAGCACAATGAAGAGCGTCGCAGCGTTGAGAGGGACCCCCAGAACGCTGCCGGTGCCGATAAAATCCCAGGTGTCGCTGTCCACCGAATTGGTCGCAAAAACCTGCGCGTACCTGGTGTTGAGAAGATTCACCGAAGCGCGCAGGATGATCAGCGTGACCAGCGTGGTCAAGAACGGCCGCGTCTTCAGATAACCGATCAGGAAACCATTGATGCCGCCAAGCGCCGCGCCGACCGCGAGCGTCGCCGCGATCGAGAGCCCGACCGGCAGCTCCAGCACGAACAGGAAGTAGAGCGCGGAGAAATTGCAGAACGCGAAAATTGCGCCGACGCTGAGGTCAATACCGCCGCTGATCAGGCAAAATCCCATCGCGAGCGCCACAAAGCCGAACTCGGCAAACAGCCGCAGCAGCGACAGCGAATTTTGCATCGTCGCGTAGTCCGAAACGGTCAACGCGAAATAAAGCCACAGGCCGATCATCACGGTGAACGGGATCACGGGCTCGAACCACTGCTTCAGCAATAGCTCCGACAGCAGCAGCCGCGGCGAGAAGCGCCGCACCGAGGTGGCGAACGAGTCCATCGTCATCGACATCGTTACGATACTCCCGAGGAGGATCCGACGGCGCGGGCTCTCGCCGCCGGATCGTGTCCACCTATTTCTTCGGGAGAGCGTAGCAATTGCCACCGTTCGCGTTGGTTTTGTCGATCCAGAGCGGTTGAGTATAAAATTCAAGATTGCGGGTACCCGGCTTCTCGCCCGATTCCAACAGCATCTGTGATGCCATCATCAGGTCGTGGCCCTGTTCGGTCGCCTTGTAGCTGAGGAACTTGTAGAAGTTGCCCTGATTGACCTGATCGCAATCGAGCTGGGAGCCTTCGCCGGAAGCGTAGACCTTCACCTGATCGATCTTGCCGGCGTTGCGGATGGCCTGCGCCGCACCTGATTCCATGATGCCCCAGAAACCGACGCTGGCGCACAGGTCGGGATGCTGCTGGATAACGGTCGCCGTGATGTTCAGCGCGGTGTTGGCATCCCAGTTGGCGGCCTGGTTCGAGACGACCTTGATGGCCGGGTCCTTGTTGAGAACCTCCAGGACCCCGCCGACCTGATCGACGCTCGCCGCAGCCGCAAGCTCGCCCTGGACAATCTGCACCTTGCCTGACTTGCCTGAGCCCGTGCCGCATTGCTTGACGACATCCTGGGCGAGGATCTTGCCCACCTCGTGCCAATCGGCGCCGACAAAGGCGCTGGACTTGTAGTTGGAGGACATGTTGATCTGGACCACATAAGTGCCCTGGCTCTCGGCGCGCTTGAGTTCCTTCATCAACAGCGTCACGCTGGGATTCTGGACGATCAGGACGTCTGGCTTTTGATCGACCAGCGCGGTGAGAGCCTGCTGCATGGCCGACGGGTTGTTGTTGGGATCGCGCACGATGAATTTCATGCCGCGCCACTCGGCCTCCTGCTGCACCACACGCGTCCATTCGTCCATCAGCGGCACGTTCAATGCGATCGGCAGGAATGCTATGGTCTTGCCTTGCAGAGCCTTGTCATAGGAGGAGCGAAGCTCGCGCGCGGTCTTGGTGCCGCTTTCCTCCTGCGCAGTCACCGTGAAGGGCAGTGCGGCAAACGCAAGGCCGACAACCGCCGCCATCCAATTTCGTTTAATTGTCATGAACTCCTCCCTTTGTTGGCATCAAAATTCGATTTTTGTTCTCAATCGCCCTGACGCGCCGTCTCCTCGTCGCGCGGGTGCAACCAGTTGTCGAGCACGATGGCGCCGAGCAGCACGATTCCCTTGATGATGTTCTGGACCTCGCTGTTGACGTCCATGATTGTAAAGGCGTTGAGCAGCGTGCCGATCAGAATGCAGCCGACCACGACGCTGAACACATTGCCACGCCCGCCGACCAGGCTGATACCGCCGATCACTACCACCAGGATGACGTCGAAGATCATCGTGCTTTGCGTGATTTGCATCTGCATGCTGCCGGTGGTGCCGATCCAGACCAGGCCGGCCATCCACGCGAGCAGAGCCACCAACACATACTCAAGCATGATCAGCGGCCGGAGCGCGATGCCGGCTAACCGCGCAGCTTCCGGGTTGTCGCCCTGGGCATAGATAAAGCGGCCGACCGACGTCATCGACAGGAACAGCTGCATTGCGATCGCGGCGGCGGCGAATACCAGGATCGGAACGGGAATACCGAACACGCGTCCGGCTCCGAGAAACAGCAGCGCCGGCGCGTCGGTCGGAGCATAGACGACGTAAGCGGGGGCGAACCAGAAGGCGAGGCCGTAAATCACAAAACCTGCCGCCAGCGTGACGAACAGGGCCGGGGCTTCGACGAAGGCGACCATGATGCCGTTCACGAGGCCGATCGTTACAGCAAGCCCGAGCGCAAGCAGACAGGCCCATCCGATCGGCATCCCCTGTTGGATCTTGATCAAGGCGATCGCCCAGGGACCGGCCATGATCGCGACCTCGCTCAAATCGATGCCGCGGCTGATCACGATCAACCCCATGCCAAGGCCCAAAATGCCGAGAATGGAGATGCTGCGCAGCAGGTTGAGCAGGTTGGTCACGGTCGCAAAGCCGCTTAGGGTCAGGCTGAAAACGATTACCAGCGCGATCGTGATCAATAGAACGATCTGCTCCTGGTTTGGCTTGGTGATCGCGAAGCGAAGTCGGGGAGCGCTTGCTGACGAAAGCGGGGACTCAATTGCCATGGCACACCTCGACGATGCACCATGACGCGGCCACATAGATGACCGAGGCTGCGGTCACGCGCATCAAATCCTCCCAAATATGCCTTTGGGTAACTCTCCACCGGATCAAGTCAGACGTCAAATGTGAAATGAGACCACTAGTGTCCCGATTCCGAAGTTCGTATCATTGCACGGCATATTCGTTTGCGAACTTCGGAATCGAAAGGACACTAGCAAATCTATGATTCTAGTGTGGCTTTTGGTTCAGAAGTCCGCTTGACGAACTCGCGGCAATAATGATGCGGACTTCTGAACCGCCACACTTGCCATCCCGAACCTGCTCGGGCAACGGTTGCGTTCGCGGAAACAAGGGCTCAGGCAACTTAAAGCCGGTCTAAAGAATTTCACCAGGCGAAACTTCCGACATGCGACGCCAGATTCCCGTTCCGGAATTGTGCAGGGCGGGATCAGACCCTGGCCTGGACATAAGTCTCAAAATGAACAGCTGCGGAAATGAAAATGGGGAGGGCAGAAAATGGCGGGCATACATTTGCTTGATCGGCTTGTCGGCGACGAATATCCGACTTTTGCCACCGAAGCCGATGTCCGTACCTTCGAGCAGACTCCTTACGCCGAACGAATCGCTGCCGAGAGCACTTATGATGCCATCAGGCTGGGGGCTGCCAAGAATCCCGATGCTCCCGCCATCCAATTCCTGGCCAACGCCGATCCGGCAGACACGCCGTTAGTTATTTCGCACCGCGATTTCGTCTCGCGAGTGACGCAAGCGGCCAACATGTTCCATGCGCTGGGAGTTGGCGATAAGGACGTCGTGAGCTTCATGCTTCCGCTTCTTCCGGAAGCTTTTATTGCCCTGTTCGGCGCCGAAGCCGCCGGCATCGCCAATCCCGTCAACCCACTACTAGAACCGCACCAGATCGCGGAAATCCTGGCGGCCGCGAAAACCACCGTCCTTGTCGCTCTCGGCCCGTTGCCTGGCACGGACATCTGGAAGAAGGTCGAGCAAGTCCGGGGCAGGCTGAAGCATCTGAAGGCCGTCGTGCAGGTCCGCGGCTCCGGCGATCCAGCGAATAAGAGTTATTCATTCGCCGACCTCATCAAGGAGCAACCTTCCGACCGGCTTGTCAGCAACAGGCGTATTTCCGGCGAGCAGACCGCGGCTTACTTTCACACCGGAGGCACCACCGGTACCCCCAAACTCGTCTGCCACAGTCACGCCAATCAGGTCTATCAGGCTTGGGCCTGCAATCTCCTGCTCAAGTCGAGACCCGGAGCCAATCTGCTTTTTGGCATGCCGCTTTTCCATGTCGGGGGCTCGCTCACACAGGCGTTGAGCAGCTTGTCAGCCGGCAGCTGCCTGGTCGTTCTGTCGCCCTCAGGATGGCGCAATCCTGCGGCCGTAAAGAACATCTGGGGGCTTGTCGAACGCTTCAAGCCCGAAGTTTTCAGCAGCGTCCCGACAGTTCTGGCCGCAGCGCTTTCCATCCCGCCCGGCAATGCTGACTTATCGAGCTTGCGATATGCGGCCGGCGGCGGATCGGCCATTCCCGTGGCCGTCGGCAAGGCGATCCAGGAAAGGTTCAAGATCCCGGTTATCGAAGTCTACGGCATGACCGAGACCTCAAGCGTTCACACGATGGCTTATCCGGATCGTCCCATCCGTCTCGGATCTGTCGGTCTGCCAATACCCTATAGCCGCGTTCGCATCGTCAAGCTGGACGCCAATGATCGCATCGAGCACGACTGCGACCCCGACGAGATCGGCGTTGTGGTCATGGCTGGCCCCGGTGTCTTCCGTGGCTATCTCAACGAAGTCCACAACAAGGGCGCCTTTGTCGACGGAGACTGGGTCAACTCGGGGGATCTCGGCCGCCTCGACAAGGATGGCCACCTCTGGATCACCGGCCGCGCCAAGGACCTCGTTATTCGTGGTGGCCACAATATCGATCCGGGTCCGATCGAGGATATCATGTTCCGGCATCCCGCCGTCGGCTTTGCTGCCGTGGTCGGCCAACCGGACGCCTATGCCGGAGAGCTGCCCGTGGGCTACGTGCAATTGAAGCCGGGTGCAACGGTCCAGCCGGGTGAACTGGAAGCGTGGGTCCGGGAGCGCACGCCCGAGCGCGCCGCTGTTCCCGCGCAAATCATTCCAATCGATCCGATGCCATTGACCGGCGTCGGCAAGGTGTTCAAGCCTCAGCTTCGGTGGGATGCTGCCAAACGAGTATTCACCACCGCTCTGGCGCCTCTCGTGGAAAGAGGCATCGACTGTACCGTTCAGGTAGGCCCGCATGGCAGCCATGGCAGCATAGCCACGGTCACGATCGCCGACGTCCCGCAGCAAAATCGCGAGGCAATCGCCAGCGAAGTCGATACCATTCTTGCCCCTTTCGTGATGCGCCACCAGACCGTCTATTTATAGCTTGCGCTACGTGGCGGTGGCCTAGTGAGGTGAATTTGAAGTTCCTATCAGTTTTGCTGCAGCCTCGTCATAGGATCTTCAAATTCAAAAACCGCACTGGAAAACATCAAGTTACCAGTGCTCCTTATGATTCCGAAGTTCGCATCAGTGGTCGCCGCGAATGTTTGCGAACTTCGGAAATCGGAGCACTAGTGCGGTGAATTTGAAGTTCCTATCAGTTTTGCTGCAGCCTCGTCATAGGAACTTCAAATTCAAAAACCGCACTGGAAAACATCAAGTTACCAGTGCTCCTTATGATTCCGAAGTTCGCATCAGTGGTCGCCGCGAATGTTTGCGAACTTCGGAATCGGAGCACTGGCCAGTTGACGCAGGTTGGATGTGAGGTTTCGGGACATCCCAAGCTATCACGACAAAGGCATCACAGGAGCGCGACGAATGGCCAGCCCATTCTATACCGTCGAACACGAAGCTTATCGCGAGGTAGTGCGCCGCTTCGTCCAAAAGGAGATTGAGCCCTACGCCCATGAATGGGATGAGGCGGGCGGATTTCCGCGCTTGCTCTATGAGAAGGCCGCCGAAATCGGCCTGTTGGGCTTGGGCTTTCCGGAACAGTACGGCGGCACAGAGGTCGACAATTTCATGTGGATCGTCGCGGTGCAAGAACTGGCGCGCGCCGGCGCCGGTGGCGTCAGCGCCAGCCTGAAGAGCAATTCGATCGGCGCGCCGCCGATTGCGCGTGCCGGCACCGCGGAATTCAAGGCGCGGGTGCTCCCCCAGATCTTGTCGGGCAAGAAGATTTCCGCGCTTGCGATCACTGAGCCGAGCGGCGGCTCCGACGTTGCCAACCTGCGCACGTCGGCACGCCGCGACGGCGATGTCTATGTCGTCAACGGCGAGAAGACCTTTATCACCTCCGGCATGCGTGCCGATTATATCACCACCGCCGTACGCACCGGCGGGCCCGGGCCCGGCGGCGTCAGCCTCCTGGTGATCGAGGGCGACACGCCTGGGCTCTCGCGTACGCCGCTGAAGAAAATGGGCTGGTGGGCTTCGGACACCGCGACCTTGCATTTCGACAATTGCCGTGTGCCGGTCGGAAACCTGCTCGGGGAAGAGGGCGGGGGTTTCAAGATCATCATGCACAATTTCAACAGCGAGCGGCTGACCATGGCGGCCGGCTGCACCGCGGCGGCGCGAGTATGCCTCGAGGAGGCGATGGAATACGCCAAACAGCGGCACACTTTCGGCAGGCCACTGGCGCAGCATCAGGTGATCCGGCACAAGCTGGTCGACATGGCGCAGCGGGTCGCGGCGTCGCAAGCGATGCTCGAAATGCTGGCGTGGCGGCTCGATCAGGGCGAAAGTCCGGTCGCCGAAATCTGCATGCTCAAGAACCAGGCGACGCAGGCCATGGCATTCTGTGCCTCCGAAGCCGTGCAGATTTTTGGTGGTGCAGGCTACATGCGCGGCATCAAGGTCGAGCGCATTTACCGCGAGGTCAAGGTCAACGCGATCGGTGGCGGCAGCGAGGAGATCATGAAGGATCTGGCCAGCCGGCAGATGGGGTTATGACAAGAGGATAAGATGCTCTTCACCGCCGATCACGAAGAAGTCTGCCGCGAGCTGCAGAAATTCATCGCCATCGAAATCAACCCGTTTGTCGATGAATGGGAGAAGGCGGATATCTTCCCTGCACACGAGCTGTTCAAGAAGCTCGGTTGGGCACGCTGCCTGGAATGGATCAGAAGTGAAAAGAATCGAGAACAAGGGAATGACGGATGATTACGCTTTATCATTGCCGCGCCGCGCGCTCGTTCCGGCCGCTGTGGATGCTGGAAGAGATGGGGTTGCCCTACGACCTCAAAATGCTGCCGTTCCCGCCACGGGTATTCGCCAAGGAGTACCTCGCGCTCAACCCGCTCGGCACCATTCCCCTGATGATCGACGGCGAGACCAAAATGACGGAGTCCTCCGGCATCTGTCACTATTTCGGCGAGAAATATGGCCCGACGCCGCTGATCGTCGGCGTCGACGAACCGGCCTATGGCGCGTTCCTGAACTGGATGTATTTCAGCGACGCCACGTTGACTTTTCCGCAAACGCTGGTGCTGCGCTACACTCAGCTCGAACCGCAAGAACGGCGCAATCCGCAGGTCGCGAGTGACTACGCCAAATGGTTCCTGGGGCGGCTGCGGGCGGTCGAGGCCGCTACCGCCAAAGCCGAGACGCTCGCCGCCGACCGGTTCACGGCGGCAGATATCGCGGTCGGTTTTGCCCTGCGGCTCGCCGAAAATATCGGGCTGGCGAAAGATTTTGGACCCAGTGTCGCCGCTTACTGGCAACGCCTGCAGCGACGCGATAGTTACCAAAGGGCAGTCGCCGCGGAAGAACTCGCCAGCGAGCAGCAGAAGGTAGGAGTCGCGCGCGAATCCTAGGGCTACTCCGTCATCTTTTTCCGGGATGCTTGGCAGCGGTCCTCGGATGGGCAATTGCGCATCGGGAGAATCGCGAGATGCCGCCTCGATGCTTCGCTTCGCCCCCGAATGACGCTATCCTGGCCCGAGCACAGAGGCCGAAAAGAGCCGCGCGAGGAGGTTCGACGATGGGCGACAAAAGCAGCGAAGCCGGCCAATTGATGCTGATTACACCCGAACGTGTCTTTTACGCGGGCCTGCTCGGCCGTCCGCGCCAACGCTGCTTGGGCGCCTTTCTCGTTTATGTTGCAATCAAGGGTGGTCTTCAGCTGGCAGCCGAGGGTGCGGCTGAGGGCTACAGCGAACTGGCCGTGGTGCCGCCGAATCTGCGGCACAGCATCGCCAGCGACTATCGCTCCGTAATTTGCATTCTGATCGAGCCCGAAACTGTCTGCGACGGCGCGTTCGAATTACTTGCAAAGCGGCTGTCGTCAACTCAACGCCAATTCTTCGTGGAGCGCCTCCGCGCTGCTTACGAGCAATTGCGGCATCAGCCATGCACCGGCGATATCGTCAGTGCCGCGTTTGACATCATGTGCTTTGGCGAAGCACTGCCACCGCGGATCCTGGATGCGCGGGTGGTGCAGGCGATTGCGCAAATCGGCCGGTTTTCGGGCGATCCTGTCACGGCGGCAAGCTGCGCGGCGGTGGCCGGATTATCCGCCTCGCGCTTCCTGCACCTGTTCAAGCAGCAGACCGGTATCTCATTTCGTTCCTTCCGGGCCTGGAAACGTGCGCGGCACCTGTTGCACTTCGCCAATCAGGACCATAACCTCGCGCATCTGGCGCAGGAAATCGGCTATCCCGACTCGACCCATTTCAGCCACTCGATCCGGCACTTTTACGGGCTAAAGCCGCGAGCGATCTTCTCGGGCTCCCGTAACCTTGCGATCTACCGCAGCGGCTTGGTGGGAGCCGGCAATAGCGCGTGGACGCAAGAAGCCGGATGATGTCGGTCGCATGATCCGAAGACCCTCAGGTGGAAATTTCAAGAGAATCAAAGCGGCTCCATGAGCGACAAGGCTGTCATCACTTGCGCGTTGAACGGCGTGCTGACCGACCCGAAGCAGCATCACGTCCCGGTAACACCGGAGGAGATGGCACGTGAGGCCAAGTCCGCCTTCAATGCCGGTGCCAGCGTGATGCATATCCATTTGCGCAAGCAGGCGCAGGGCGAAGGGCACCTTCCATCCTGGGAGGTAGCGGTATCCCGCGAGATCCAGCAGGCGATCCGCGAGGCCTGCCCGGGCGTGATCATCAACCACACCACGGGGACGTCAGGGCCAAATTATCAAGGCGCGCTCGATTGCGTGCGCGAGACCAGGCCGGAAATGGCTGCCTGCAACGCCGGCTCGCTGAATTATCTCAAAGTAAAGGCCGACAACACCTGGGCCTGGCCGCCGATGATGTTCGATAACGCGGTCGAGAAGGTGCAGGATTATCTCAACGTGATGAAGGCAGCAGACACGATTCCGGAGTTTGAATGTTTCGACGTCGGCATCGTGCGCTGCGTCGGGATGTATCGGCAGACCGGCATGTATTCCGGGCCGCTGGAATATAACTTCGTTATGGGGGTTGCCTCCGGTATGCCGGCCGATCCCGCATTGCTGCCGATCCTCTTGAAATTAAAATTACCCGAAGCCCACTGGCAGGTCACCGCGATCGGACGCGCGGAAATCTGGCCGCTGCACCAGCGTTGCGCCGAACTCGGCGGTCATTTGCGCACCGGGCTCGAAGATACCTTCTATCAGCCCGACGGAACCAAGGTGACGTCTAACGGCCAGCTGATCGAAAGCATCGCGGCCTGCGCACGCCGGGCGGGGCGTGAAATCGCGACCCCGGCGGAGGCACGGCAGATTTTTGGGATTCTCCACTAAGCCATCGGGCGAACCCGAAAAATGACGGAGTGAAACGAGCTTTGCTGAACGCTTCGCGAAAGGGGCCAGGCAGCAGCGAAAAGTGTGTTCGGAAATGGCCGTTATAGAATCAACGATCGCGCCCGGCAGCGACGCCTACAAGGCCAATCGCGCCGGCATGTTGGCGCTGATCTCGCGGATGCGTGCGCTCGAAGAGCGAACGCGCGCGGCTTCCGCCGCCGCAAAGGACCGCTTTCACAAGCGCGGGCAATTGCTGCCGCGCGAGCGCGTGGCGCTTGTGCTCGATCCCGGCGCGCCCTTCATCGAGCTTTCCACGCTCGCAGGTTACCGGTTCGATGTGCCCGATCCCGAAAGGAGCGTTCCCGGCGGCGGGGTGATCGCCGGCATCGGGTTCGTTGCCGGCATCCGCTGCATGGTCAGCGCCAACGACGCCGGCATTGATGCCGGCGCGCTGCAGCCTTACGGCCTCGACAAGACGCTGCGGGTGCAGGAACTGGCGCTGGAGAACAAGCTGCCTTACGTCCAGCTGGTCGAAAGCGCCGGCGCCAATCTTCTGCGCTACCGCGTCGAGGATTTTGTCAGGGGTGGCAACATCTTTCGCAATCTGGCGCGACTGTCGGCGGCAGGCTTGCCGGTGGTCACGGTGACGCATGGCTCGTCCACGGCCGGTGGCGCCTACCAGACCGGGCTGTCGGATTACATCGTGATGGTGCGCGGCAGGACGCGGGCGTTTCTCGCCGGGCCGCCGCTGTTGAAGGCCGCGACCGGGGAAATCGCCACCGAAGAGGAACTCGGCGGCGCCGAGATGCACACCAGGATTTCCGGGCTTGGCGACTATCTCGCCGAGGACGATCGTGATGCGCTGCGCATCGCGCGCGAGATCATGGCCAATCTGGAGTGGGACCGACCGGTCTGGGGCGAAGCCTCGCATCGTCCGCCGCGCCATGACCCGGAGGAGTTGCTCGGCATCATGCCGATGGACCACAAGCGCCCTGTAGACATGCGCCAGGTGATCGCGCGAATCATTGACGATTCTGATTTCACCGAGTTCGCCGCCAATTATGGCCCTGCCACGGTGTGCGGCCATGCCCGCGTTGAAGGGCAGGCGATCGGGATCATCACCAATAACGGCCCGCTCGATCCCGATGGTACCAACAAGGCGACGCATTTCATTCAGGCCTGCTGCCAGTCGCGCACGCCGCTGCTGTATCTGAACAACACCACCGGCTATATGGTCGGCAAGGCCTATGAAGAGGCCGGGATGATCAAGCACGGCTCGAAGATGATCCAGGCCGTGACCTCGGCCACCGTGCCGCAGATAACGATCTATTGCGGCGCGTCCTTCGGCGCCGGCAATTACGGCATGTGTGGACGCGGCTTTCATCCGCGCTTCTGTTTTTCATGGCCCAACGCCAAGACCGCGGTGATGGGCGGCGAACAGGCCGCCGAAACCATGGCAATCGTGACCGAGGCGGCTGCGATCCGGCGCGGCAAGCCGATCGAAAAGGAAAAACTCGATGCGATGAAGGCGCAGATCATCGGCGTGTTCGATGGCCAGATGGACGTGTTTTCGACCAGCGCCCGCGTGCTCGACGATGGCGTGATCGATCCGCGCGACACAAGGGCGATATTGCGCGAGGTGCTGGCGATCTGCCGCGAGGCCGAGGCGCGCATCCCGCAACGCATGCAGTTTTCGGTCGCGCGGCCATGAACAGACCGATGCGCCTTACGACGTTCCGCAAGATCCTGATAGCAAACCGTGGCGAGATCGCGCTGCGGATCATGCGCACCGCGCGCCGGCTCGGCTATGGAGTGGTCGCGGTCTATTCCGATGCCGATCGAGATGCGTTGCATGTGCGCGAGGCGGATGAAGCCGTCCGGATCGGCGAGGCGCTACCGGCGCAATCCTACCTCAATATTGGCGCGATCATCGCCGCTGCCAAATCTAGCGGCGCGGATGCGGTTCATCCGGGCTATGGCTTTCTCGCCGAGAACGAGGATTTTGCGCAAGCCTGCCACGATGCAGGTTTGGTGTTCATCGGGCCGTCGCCGGAGGCCATCAAGGCGATGGGCAACAAGGCCGGCGCCAAGGAGATCATGCAGGCCGCCGGTGTGCCCTGCGTGCCCGGTTATCAGGGCGTGGACCAGAGCGAAACCGTGATGCTGGCCGAGGCCCAAAGGATCGGCTTCCCCGTCATGATCAAGGCCGTTGCCGGCGGTGGCGGGCGCGGCATGCGGCTCGTCGCGGATGCAACAGCTTTCCTTGATGCTTTGCGCAGCGCGCGCTCCGAGGCGCAAAGCGCGTTCGGCAGCGCCACGGTGATCCTGGAGCGCGCGATCATCGATCCCCGTCATATCGAAATTCAGGTATTCGGCGACGCCTTTGGCAATGCCATCCATTTCGGCGAACGCGACTGCTCGGTGCAGCGACGGCACCAGAAGCTGATTGAAGAAGCGCCGTCGCCGAAGATCACCCCGGAATTGCGGGCACGCATGGGTACTGTTGCGGTAAACGCGATCAAATCGATTGGCTATCAGGGCGCCGGCACCCTGGAATTCCTGCTCGACCAAAAAGGTGAATTCCATTTCATGGAAATGAATACGCGCCTGCAGGTCGAGCATCCCGTCACCGAAGCGATTACCGGTCTCGACCTTGTCGAACTGCAGTTGCGCGTCGCCAGCGGCGAGCCGCTCGGGCTTCGACAGGAGAATATCCAATTCTTCGGCCACGCCATCGAGGTGCGGCTGTGCTCGGAGGATGCGGCCCATGACTTCATGCCGCAGTCCGGCCGGATGGCGGTGTGGCAGATGCCGGACGGACTTCGCGTCGAGCACGCGCTGCGATCCGGTTCGGAGATTCCGCCGTTCTATGATTCGATGATCGCCAAACTCATCAGCCACGGCGCCACCCGCGATGAGGCGCGGCGCCGGCTTGTTCACGGCATCGAACAAACCGCCGCGTTCGGCGTGACGACCAATCAGGCATTTCTATCCGCCTGCCTGCGGCACGCGGAATTTGCCGCCGGTAGGGCGACCACCGCTTTCATCGGACAAAACCGCGGTGATCTGCTTGCCCCGCGCAAGGCCGCGCGTTCGGATGCAGCCTTCGCGGCACTACTACTCTACGCCACCGATCCTTTCGCGCCGCCATGGCAGAGCGGACGGTCGCTGGCGGCCACGTTTCCTCGTCCCGCCCGAGTTGAACTTGATGATGCCCTTTACGATATCGAGATCATGGTGGAACGCGACGGCGGTTATGCGGCGCGTCTCGATGGGACGGAGTACAGGTTCGAGATCGATGAACTCGGCCGCGAAGCCATTCGTTTCCGCAGCGACGGCCTCAGCGGATCGGCAAGGTTCTTCCGCGAAGGTGATCGCCTTTATATTTTGCGCCAGGGCATCACGGTTTCGGTCCGCGATGTCACAATGTCAGCGCCGGCTGCGGTGGGGGCAAGCAGCAGCGACGGCAGGATCCGTGCCGCGATGAACGGCCGCGTCGTTGCGGTTCTGGTCAAGGAGGGAGAACCCATTGCGGCAGGTCAGCCAGTCATTACGCTGGAGGCCATGAAAATGGAACACGTTCATTCTGCACCGATTTCAGGCACGATTTCAGTGGTCCAAGTTATAGAAGGTGATCAGGTGATGACCGGAAGGATTATGGTCGAGATCGAAGCCTCGTTCGCGTAATTTTCTCTTTGGAGCAGGATGCGCAATCACTGGCGCAATGATAAACTACCTCAATCCTGATTGCCTGCCACATCAACTCGAGGAGAACGTCATGGCCAGAGGTGTGCAAAGGAGCAATCGAGAGAAGAAGAAACCAAAAAAGGAAAAGATCAAGACCATCGCGGCGGCACCGGGCCAAAAGGGTGCAACGGCGAGTTGGCAGCCCAACCAAGGCTCTGACAAAAAGAAATAGAAGATAACGGTTCGTTGTCCGCGCGGCTTCGGAGGATCCTTCGGCGGCGAAACCTCGTGCCGAACGATCGAACGGGCAGCCGGCTCGATTGGATGTCGGGGGCTACGAGCAGCGAGGCCGTTGCGGCCATTTTTGCGACTTTCTCTACCCGGCTTTCTGCCCCAACTGGAAATTGCCGTCTTTGACGCGCTTTTCCCGGCAGCAGGCAGGTCGCGACTTCCTGGTATCAGGTCAGCGGAACGTAATCGTATTCGCCGACGCCCTGCAGAACCAGGAACGTCAGCGACCTGGTCCCGGCATTGGTCACCAGATGCGGTCGCGCTGCCCGAACTACATAGACTTCGCCAGATCCGAGATTTACCTCTTCCTTCGGATCTTGCAGGAAGAGCCTCAGCTGTCCATCCAGAACGTAAAAGGTGTCGGAGATGTTGCTGTGGCTGTGCCAAGGCACCTTTTGCGTCGGCGAGAGTTGCAACTCCATAATACGAAAGCCCGGGCGCGCGGCGTGCTGAACGCGGCGTTCAACTTCATAAAGATGACTAGCATCGCGAATTGATTGGCCTTGATTCATTTCAGCCTCCTCGAATGATTGTGGCGGGCCGGCAGTCCATTTCTTGTGTATTACAACGCGCACCGGAAAGATGCGAATAGTGCGACGGCATGCACTCCATTGATTGGCCGGCCTGGGTCGAGTTGGAATGCCGTGCCAGGCAATGCCGTCGTGATCAAGGCATCGTTGAAGGGAGGGACCCGTGAACATTGCCGTTATCTGCACCGCCTTGCTCGGTGTATTGTTGTTCGGCCTTGGACTCTACGTTTCGATCCTGAGGTTTCGCCTTGGACAGAATATCGGGCACAACCCAAACCCGGTACACCCGCTCCACCGGGCGGTCCGCGCCCACGGCAACACGGCTGAATATGTGCCCTTTCTTGGCCTGCTGTTCCTCTGGTTCGCCGCGCGACCGGCACCAAATTGGATCGAGGTCACGATCGCAATCGCAACTGGCGCGAGATATCTGCTGGTCGCGGGGCTGTTGTGGGGCAAGTCGCTGGAGAAGCCGAACCCCGCCCGGTTTCTCGGCGCGCTGCTGACCTATCTCTGCGGTTTGGCTCTGGCGATCGGTTTGACGGTCTGAACTGACAAGGGCGACGCGCTCGATGCGACAATTTGACTGATCGCGAAGGCGTACACCTTGTGGACATGGCACGGCGCACGCAGATGCTCGGAGGAGAACTCAGCTGGCTTGCAACAAGAAACAGTGGGCCTTCAATAGAGCGGCCCAATGGAGACTAAAAATGCGTTGGATAGTTTTGAGCATTCTCGTCGCAGTCATTGCCACCTTGACGATTCAAATGGCAACTGCAGCCCCGCGTCGCGCCCCGAAGGCAGCGCGCGCGCCTGCACCCGTAACTCAGCAGTTTCGTGACGCCTATGGCTCAGTGCCCAAGGCGGTTGGCACCAAATCCTGTGACAGAATCTGGTGCTATGAAGACTGACTTAAGGGAATGCGCGCCTTTCCGGCGACTTGTCTGTCGTTCGATGTTGCGGCGAACAATTTCGATTTGTTTTTTCTATGGGATCCGTACATCTTGATGTCTTGATCAGGCGGGAGCAGTCGGGTCGCCTGCAACTTGGACCTAGCCTGGTTTGGCGGTCGCGACTGCCAACAGGGCGGTTTCGGCTTTGCTGATATGCCGCTCCTTGTGGCGCAGCACGTAAAAGGACCGCTTCGCGAGCTCAGTATCGATTTGAACCAGCGTGTTGGCCTTCAGTGATTTCTCGACCACGAGATCCGAGAGCGCCGTTGCGCAAAGACCCGACTCGACGGCAGTCCGTATAGCTTCGTTCGAAGCGAGTTCAAGCTGAACTGCCAGATCGGACAAGCGCAGCCCGCGTTTTTTCAATGCCCGTTCAAACATGTCGCGAGTGCCGGAGCCCGGCTCGCGGAGTATCCATGGCGTCTGGGTCAACCAATCGGCGGGCAACTTTCTGTGTTTCGCGAAAGGGTGGCGCGGCCCGATCACCACCACCAGGGCATCGCCATCGATCCGTCGGGCGGATAGCGCTGCATCATCGATGTCGCCTTCGATGAAGCCGATATCGGCCAGGCCTTCCCGCACGTCGTTCGCAACTCGTTCCGTATTGGCTATTCTGACAGTGACGTCTATGCCGGGATGGGCAGCCTGAAAGGCCTGCAACCGTGGTGGCAGCCAGTAATTGGCGACAGTCTGGCTGGCTGCAACTACAACCTTTCCGCCCTTGAGCGCCGTGATATCGCGCAGTGTCTGCTCCGCGCTGCGCGCACGTGCCAGCACGGCGCGCGCTTCTGAAAGAAAGGTGCGGCCGGTGTGCGTCAGCACGATGCCGCGACCAATGCGGTCAAACAGTTTGATGTCGTAACGTTCTTCCAGCGAAGCAATGGCTGCGCTGGTGGCCGATTGGGTCAGGTTCAGCTCGCGGGCGGCCTGAGTGACGTGCTGTTTCTCTGCGACCGCTACAAATATCCGGAGCTGTTCGAGCGTCATGATCTTGCTACCCCGTGAGTTTGATCAATGTAAGACTGAAAGTCGCGATGAAAAGGAAGGCAAGGGCACCCAGTATGGCCGGCCGGATTCCTTTTGCGCAGAGCTTGGCGATATCGGTCTCCAGGCCCATGGCGGCAAGCGCGATGGAGAGCAGAAAAGCGGTAAGGGTGACAATCATCTTCCGGGCTTCAATGGGAATATCGATGATGCTGTTCAAACCGGCGATGGCGATAAAGCCGATAACAAACCACGGGACGGGAGGTCCGGCGGTTTTGGCCAAAACGCTGCTCGCTGACCGCGATTTCATGTTCAGGGCGAACACCACCGGCGCGAGCAGCATGACGCGAGCCAGTTTGACCATCGTGCCGATTTCGCCGGCGCGTTGACCGTTCTGGAAGGACGCAGCCATAACCTGGGCGATTTCATGGATCGACGCTCCGCTCCAGAGGCCGTAAGTTTGGGAATTAAGGTGCAGCAGGCGGGGCAACAGAGGATAGGCAAACATCGCGATTGAGCCGAATATCGTGACGCACGCGATGGCGTAGGCGACATCCTCGTCGTGCGCGTCTGTTACTGTATTGGTTGCGACGATGGCAGAGGCCCCGCAGATCGATGTGCCTGCCGCGATCAGTTCGGTGAGCTTCCTTTCGACGCCCAACACCCGCCCGGCCCGGACGGTGAATGCAAAGGTGGCGACCAAAGCGATCGCCGTAATCAGTAATCCCTTCGGGCCCACCGAGGCGATCTGGGTGAACGTGATCTGAAATCCGAGGAGTATGATGGCAGCGCGGAGCAGGCGCCTCATGCTGAAGGCGATGCCCGGTTGCACCGCCGGCGGAGTTCCGATGACATTGCGAAATGCCATCCCGAGCATGATCGCCAGGATCATCGGGCTGAAAGCGCCGAGCCCGTGAATTTGTCGCATCAGGAAAGCGGCGACGGCTATCGCGCCGGCGAGCGCTACCCCGGGCAAAATGGCGACGGCGGATGGCAGACGCCGCGCGGGAGACGAATTGTAGTTATCTGAGGCGATCGTCATCGAAGGGCTCCTGTGGCTCGCTTCGAATATGACCTCTCGCGACAAATTGATCTAACCGATTGTTTATATCATTCTAATCGGTAATTGCGATCAAATCTACCGCTGCCTTGCTCATTTTGAGTGGCGTCTGAATTTTGCGGTGCGGGTCGATGGAGCGTCGGCTACGAGCGCGTCGTGGTTTCGCCGCCGCGGGGTGACGATCTGCGCCGCCAGCTGCCGCCGTGCTCAAATCAAGATTTCTGTTTGGTGGGGTTCTGTAGCGCCCAACACGATGCTGAGGATTTTCTAACTACCGTGAGGCTGGACGAGTCACCTGCGGAATAGTCCTACCACGCCGCCAACTACGTGGTGCACGGCGCCGCCGACCGCGCCGATTGGACCGCCGACACCACGCGAATAGTGAGCACGGCGCCCGGCACGACGGCGATCTGAATGGTCGGATTTGCCGCTCTCCGTCGCGCCTTCGCTCAGCAGCGCCTCGTGCTGGGCGGGGTTGAGGAAGCCCGTCTTAGGATAGGCGTGTTCCTCCTGCCAGCGCCCGATGGCGTCGCGGGTCGAGTCGTCGAACTTTCCGTTGATCCTGGTATCGAACCCGAGTCTGGTCAGACGGCGTTGCACGTCGCGACGTTTCGTCTTGCTCAGACCGATCCGATCTTCAGTTCGCCGGTTGGTCACGTCGGCGATGGTCGCCGAGTCGACGGACGTCGGCGTCTCGCGCGGGGTGGTGTTCAGACCCGCCTCGGCAGAATACGCGCCGCCGACGATTCCCAGGACCGACAATGTGAGGATCAAGGCGCGCATGGCCCTTGCCTGACGCTGAAGTCTACCGACGATTCGGTTTTTAGAGGTACACCGTACCGTCCCGAACTTCAAACCTTCCGATCGCAAGCCAACTGTTTTCCGTCACATTTGTTCCACAGCTTCGATTGTTATGTTACGCCGCAGTGCACGCCCGGCCACAGATACCAAATCCATCCGCAGGCGACGGATTCAGCGGCGCTCGGGCCTCGGCCAACTGCCTTGGCGTTTGCCTTTCTGACTACCTTCTTCCACCCAGACGAGGGAGCGAGCGAGGACACGTGCCACAGGAACGGCCTTCCACGTGTGACCTCGTGCGGTCAGGATACCTGGCGCGCTGCCTCCGGCGGCAAAATCCCGTTCCGTTCGCGCTGCGCGCCCGCGCCGACCAAGTCCTTAAAGATTCCGTTAAAATGAACGAAATTTGACCCGCGACAGAACGCCTTGGTTAACCAATGGTTTACCGACACGTTCGTACCTTCGACGCGGGCGCGATCTCGCGCAGATCAAGGGCGGCGCAAACTCACATGATGATGGACAAGACAGCAGGCAACAGGGCGATCGCGCTGGGCGATCCGGTGCCGTGGTTCAATTCGCCGCTCGTAACCGGCGGCGGCTTCGATCTGCACGTCAGCGCCGGACGCTGGGTGATGCTCAGCTTTCTCGGCTCGCCCAGAAATCCCAGAGCCGGCGAGGAGCTGGCAAAGCTGCTCGAAAATGCGCAAGTCTTCCGCGAAGATCACCTCGTCGCCTGCTTCGTTTTGAGCGAGCCACCACCCGATGTGGCACGGCTTGCTGCGATCAGCAGCAATGCCCTGTTCTTCCTCGCCGACTATGACGGGGCGATCAGCCGTTCGTTCGGCGTCGCCGCGGACGCCCCGCGCACCATCGTGCTCGATCCGATGCTGCGCACGGTTGCAGACATCGGTTGGGATTTTCCGCAAGGACACGCGCCAACCGTCGCCAGCGTCCTGCGCGGCCTTCCAGGCGTGGACGACTCCGCCGGCGTTCCGCTTTTCGCTCCCGCCCTGATCGTGCCGCGCATCTTCTCGTTCGAGCTCTGCGATTTTCTGATGCAGTTCTATCAGGACATGGGCAGTGCCGAGTCCGGTTTTCAGATCGACGTCGACGGCAAGACCAGGACCCAGGTCGACTTCAGACTGAAGCGGCGCAGCGACGTCGGCGTCGTCATCCCCGAGGTCCGCACGCTGGTCCGCGATCACGTCGTGCGCCGGCTCGTTCCGGAGATCGAACGTCATTTCCAGTTCAAGGCCACGCGCATGGACCGCTACATCGTCGCCTGTTACGACGCCGATGTCGGCGGTCACTTCCATCGCCACCGCGACAACGTCAATGCGGGTGCGCGTCATCGGCGCTTTGCGCTGTCGATCAACCTCAACAATGATTTCGAGGGCGGCGACCTCATCTTTCCGGAATTCGGACGGCGGACCTACCGGCCGCCCGTCGGCGGTGCGATCGTGTTCTCCTGCGGGGCCCTGCACCAGGTCCTCCCCGTGACACGCGGCCGGCGCTTCGCGTTCCTGGCATTTCTCTACGGAGAAGACGATGCAAGGGAGCGCAAGACCAACAATGCGAAGCTGCACGACGGCGAGCAGCAGTATCTTGGCGATCAGGACCGGCTGTTCCCCGAGCAGGCCGAGCCGCAATTGGCTCCGGCGTAGTCCTTGAGCGTCGCAAACAGGCATCGCAAGAACATGCGCCTGCGCAAATCCAGCTTCGTGCATCAGATCGATGTGGCACCGAACAACGTTCTGCTCGTTCACGCCATCGGCCAGCTCAAGTTGAAGGTCGACGACGAACTCGGCCGGCTGATGCAGTATTTTTCGGATTGGCGCGAATTTCCGCAAGACCTCGCCGAAGTGAGGAAGCTGCTTCCCTATGAGGATCACATCATTGCCGGGACCATCAGTGCGCTGCATGAACGAGGGCTGTTGACCGACAAGAGCGCCGAGGAGGAACTCGCCGACATTGCCCGAAAGCTTGGCCCTACACTCGGGCGCGACCCGGAAGAGCTGCTCGATCGCTATCGCCGCGAGTTGAAGGAGGGCACCAGCGACTACTGGGCCGTGACGGCCTCGCAGGCGGTCGCTGACATCGGGCGCGAAAAGCCGCGGCTCGACCTCATCCTGCTCGGGGACTGCGACATCCATATGGAAGCCGACTTCCTGCGCCGGGAGGCGGAGCAGCGCGGCTACGATCTCCGCGTCGCGGCAACCGCGCCCGATGACTTTGCCTTTGCCGCCGAACACCGGCACGACGCAATTCTGATCGGCGCGTTGCACGCGCGCCACTTCATCACCATGCCCGAGCAGGCCGGCGGAGAACCGCACGAAATCTATATCGCGCAGGCCAAGAACAATTTGTTGCGGCTGCGGGAAAAGACCTCGGCGCCGATTCTGATCGACAATCTGCCCGAACCGACCGTACAGCCACTCGGCATCGCCGAGCGCGGGCGCAGCGGACATCGCAACCGCTTCCGAGCGGCGAACGTAGCACTCGCCGAACTCGCCGAGCTTATTCCCGACGTCTACGTGGTCGATATTGCGGCTTCCCTTGCAGGGGCGGGCAGCATTCCGCTGCTCGACGACTGGCAGGTGGGGTTCACCCATATGGGCTCGCCCGGCTGGATGCTGCAGCGTCCGGAACGAGAGAAGGCCGCCGTCCACGATCTGATGCCGGAAATGAAAAGCCTGGTCGAGTTTGTCGGCGGCAATCCCTATCGTCGCGAAGCCGTCGTCGCCAGGACGCACATGGATACGCTGGTCGCGGTGCTGGGCCTGAGCCGCAAAAAATGCGTGATCGTCGATCTCGACAACACCTTGTGGCCGGGCGTGCTGGCCGAGACCGGCGCACCTTTTGCCTGGGAGCCATCGATCAGCGGTGTCTTTTCCTTCGTCGGCCTCTATTTCGGGCTGCACGAGGCGCTCAAGTGTCTGAAGAAGCGCGGCATCGTGCTTGCCTGCGTCAGCAAGAACGACGAAGCCGTGGTGCGTGCGCTCTGGAAATATCCGGACAGCTATCCGCGCGAGCGCCTCCTTACGCTCGACGATTTCGTGACCCATCGCATCAACTGGAACGACAAGGTCGACAACATCCGTTCGATCGCCGATGAACTCGGCTTTGCGCCCGAGGCATTTTTGTTCGTCGACGAC
Organism: Bradyrhizobium sp.; assembly: GCF_035570375.1. Classification (GTDB taxonomy): domain Bacteria; phylum Pseudomonadota; class Alphaproteobacteria; order Rhizobiales; family Xanthobacteraceae; genus Bradyrhizobium. The sequence continues at coordinate 30,922 of NZ_DATMLW010000124.1, forward strand.
AGCCCGATCGAGCGCGAGCGCGTGCGGCAGCGGTTGCCCGAGGTCGAGGTGTGGGGAGAGGATCTTCTAACCTTGCGCCGCGCTTTGCTGGACGACCCCCGGCTGCAGGTCGCCCGCGTCACCAACGAATCGTCGAGGCGGACCGAGCTCATGAAGGCCAGGCTCGGGCGGGCGCGATTGCAGGCCGAAGCCGCCGACGAGGAGAGCTATCTTGCATCCCTGCAGATCAAAATCCGCATCGAGCGCCTGGCGGCCGAGGCCAATTTCGATCGCATCGATGAACTGTTCCGTCGCACGACGCAATTCAACGCGACGGGGCGCGTGTTTACGGCTTTGCAATTGCGTGAGCTTGCAGCGGCTGCCAATGTGAGGATTTTTGCCCTTCATGTCTCCGACCGCTTTGCCGATCACGGTTTGGTTGGCGCGGCCGTGATCGAGAGTGGCGCCATCATCGGGCTCGTCATGAGTTGCCGCGTGCTCGGGCTCGGCATCGAGCACCGGTTCGTCCAGCATGTGCTTGAATCCGCAGGCAGCGATCATTTGACCGCAACCATCGTTCCGACCGGGCGAAACCTTCCGGTGCGAAATATCTATCGCGACAACGGATTCGTTGCCGAGGGCGATCATCTCTGGCGCTGGCAACGCGCGCCGGCTGCTCCTGAGCTAGTGCGGTGAGTTTTCCTATCAGTTTTCTCAGTAACCTCTTCATAGGAACTTCAAATTCAAAACCGCACTGGAATCATATATTTGCTAGTGCTCTTTTGATTCCGAAGTTCGCATCAGAGGTCGCCGCGATAGCTAGCGAACTTCGGAATCGGAGCACTAGTGCGGTGAATTTGAAGTTCCTATCAGTCTTCTCAGCAACCTCTTCATAGGAACTTCAAATTCAAAACCGCACTAGAATCATATATTTGCTAGTGCTCCTTTGATTCCGAGGTTCGCATCAGAGGTCGCCGCGATAGCTAGCGAACTTCGGAATCGGAGCACTAGCGGCCGCGGCGACCTGAGCTGTAGGGCCAGGGGTCTTCGCGCCACTCAAGCTGATCGCGGGCTCGACTCTGATCGGTTGAACAGCAGGCGACTTTTCTGGCTGGTCGCAGCGCGAATTGTCGATCGAAATCTCTCTCAGGTCATCTCAAGCACGTTGTACGCCGCTACCGGACGGTGCAAACCCTTGAGCGTTAGCTCACCCATGGCTTCCGCCGTTGCCCTGCCGTCGAGCGCCGCGCGCACCTTGCTGTCGACCAAAATCTGGCCGTCGCGCGCCTCCGCACAAAGACGGGCAGCGAGATTGACCACGGTCCCCATAGCGCTGTATTCAGAACGGCCTTCGAAACCGATCGCGCCGAGGGTCGCATATCCGTGTGCGATGCCCATACCAAAACCAAGTTCGTAGCTTTCCCGGCGCCATTTACTTGATAATTCCGATAGACGACCTCGCATCGCGACCGCCATCTGGACAGCTCGCGCGCACGGATCGGGACAAGGAATCGGATCTCCGAAAATCACCATAATTCCGTCGCCCACGAATCTCTCTAACGTGCCTTCAAACTCATGGACAAGAGAGCCCAGGGTTGCGTGATACTCTCGCATCACCGTCATCACCTCCTCGGGCTCGGCGATCTCCGAAAAGGCAGTAAATCCCCGCAGATCACAGAAGGCTATCGTCACCTGACTGCGATGGCTCGCCAAGGCATCGTGTGACGAAGAGGAAAGGACGAGTTCTGCGATTTGTGGTGAAAGGAAACGTTTCAGGCGGCTGACCCTTTCAATTTGAACGACTTGCTCGGCAACGCGTTGCTCGAGCATCCTATTCCAGGATGCGAGTTCGGCTGCCTGGGCTCCGACTCGATCATGCAGTTCCTTGATTCGGAGCATCGAGCGCACACGCGCAACGAGAGCAGCGTGGTCGACCGGCTTTGTCAGATATTCGTCAGCGCCTGCGTTGAGGCCAGTGACGATGTCTTTTGAATCAGCTCGCGCCGTAACCATAATGATTGGAACAAATCCCAGCGAGCAGTCGTCCTTCAATCGCCGGCAGACTTCAAAGCCATCGATCTTCGGCATCATGACGTCAAGCAAGATAACATCCGGCGCAATGTCACGCGCAACTGCGAGCGCCCTCTCGCCGTCCTCAGCCTCTCTCGTCTCGTAGCCCTCAGCGTGAAGGCGTGCGACAAGAATGCAGCGATTCGTTTCGTTATCGTCCACAATCAGGATTCGGGGCGGGTCACGCATTTCTACTCCCCGTCGAAGCGCGCTGGAAACTACGTCAAATATTGATTGATCGTCTCGAGTAGTTTTCGTGCACTGTAAGGCTTGGCGACGTAGGCGTCGCAGCCCGCCGCGCGCGCCTTTTCTTCATCACCGCTAAGTGCGTAGGAGGTAACGACTATGATTGGAATATGACGGAGATCTGCCTGTGCCTTGATGCGCCGCGTCGCCTCGTATCCATCAAGAATAGGCAGTTGTATATCCATCAGGATTAGGTCGGGGCTCTGAGTTCGCGCTGCTATGAGCGCCTCTTCGCCGTTCTGCGCCTCGATCATTTCGTAACCTACGTTGGCGAGCAGATCGCGCAGAATCTGCCGGTTATCTTCCTGATCTTCGACCACCAGTACGCGCTTACTCATGTCTGAATCGCCTGCTGTTCAAGCCGGGCTGGCACCAAAAAAGAAAATGTGGCGCCATGGCCAAGGCGAGAGTCTATCCAGATGCGTCCACCGTGCATTTCTACGATGCGCTTTACGATGGCGAGGCCCAGTCCCGCGCCTCCCTTCGCCTTGGTGATCGAATTATCGAGCTGCTGAAATTCCTGGAAAATCTTCGCTTGATCGGTTTCGTCGATGCCGGGTCCTGTGTCTTGGACCGAAAATTTTAAGGACTTCCCCGTCGGCTCCACCTCGATTCGAACCTCTCCAGCATCGGTGAACTTGATCGCATTGCCAACAAGATTAAACAACGCCTGAGCGAGTCTGCGTTCGTCGCCGTGCGCGGGCGGCAGGCCCGGGGGAACGGCAACGCTCAAACCCAAATTCTTTTCGGCGGCGAGGGATTCAACGGAAATATAAACGCCCTTGACGAGTTCCTCTACAGAATAGTCGGCCAAAGAAAGTCGAAGTTGTCCGGCTTCGATCTTGGAGAGATCCAGGACATCGTTGATGAGCCCGAGCAGATGTCTGCCGTTCCGCTGAATGCGTTCGACGGCTGACCGCATTTTCTCTGAGGGTTCGCCGTATATGCCGTCTAGCAGCAGCTCCGAGAAGCCGAGTATCGCGTTGAGTGGCGTCCGCAATTCATGACTCATGTTTGCGAGGAACTGCGACTTGTGACGGCTGGCTTCCTCAAGGCTTCGGTAAAGCTGCTGCAGCTCTTCACACGTCGAATTGACGTGCGCTGCAAGCTCGCCAAGTTCGTCGTGATTGGGGACCTCGATGCGCTCGCTGAAGTCGCCCGCCGCCAATCGATTCAGACCGTGGTGGATAATGTCGACCGGATTGATCACAGATCGGTAGATCGCGTGTCCCAACACCAGCGTAAGCACCAGGCTTGCGAGCGCGACGGCGGCGACAAGGATCTGGGATTTGGCATAGGTTTGCCGGCTTGTGTCTATGCCGGCAACCATGTCCGCTTCAGCTCGGTTGACCAATTGATTGGTCAGCCGCTCGAGCGTGTCCGCGAGGGGACCGAGTTCTGCACGTTCGCTCCGTTTGGCGTCAGCCGTTCGCCCGTTGCGGATGAGATCAACGATGTGCGAGACCACCGCAATGAAGCGCGCATATTCTTCGCGCACCCGGTTGAGCAGCGCAACCTCGTCCTTTGCGACGAACGAGACGCGGTCAAGGTCGTACCCAAACTGATTGATCTGCCGCAGGGCAATCGCCAATGTCGGTTCGTCCGGAAACTCGAGAGCTGTGGACACGCCGTAAAGCTGTCGAAGCGTATCGTGCTGCATCTGCCGGTATGCCTCGATCTTGTGCTGTAGGGCTACGATTTGATTTGCTCGTTGGTCAGCTTCGCGCAGCGAAAGGAGGCCGATTACCCCAACCGAGACCAACAGCACCTCGATGAGGAGGAAGGCCATCAGCAATTTCGTGCGCAGCGAAGAGCGCAGTTTGAAGCCGATGAGATTGCCCTTCACCGGCGCAGCGTCTCGAGTTGCGAGCGACGTTGCGGCAGCGAGCGGGCGCTGACCGAGAAACGACGTCGAATCAGCCTCCAAGTTCACGTCGGACCTCGTTGAGGAATCGCCAGTTAGTCCCGTCCGCAATGATTTTCGTCGGGCTCGATTTCACCATCCCGGCTTCGCGCAGACGAAGTGCATAAAATCGGATTGTGTCTTCGGGATCGTAGTCACGCCAGCGGTTGTACGGCACGTCCGCAAGAGTCTGAACCGCATCGTCGCGGCGTTTTGTGAACCCCTTATCCACCATACGCTGCGCAACAAGGGCCGGTTCGCTCACACACAAATCCGTCGCCCGAAGCATGGCGCGAACCACACGTTTGGTAGCCACGGGATTTTTCCGGACGAATTC
>NZ_DATMLW010000125.1:0-34941 GCF_035570375.1 Bradyrhizobium sp.
TCCAAGTTTGTTCGATGCGCGATCGCTTTCTTCTCTGTGAAGAGATTGAGTTCGCTACCGGCCATTTTGATCGCGGTGTTCGCAACGTCGCCGCGGTAAACATAAACTTCCTTGCCTTCTGCGCCGATCTTCACAGGTCGATGGCCGAGGGCTTTTTCGAGGTTTTCAAGCAGCGCATCGAGCAGCCGCTGGCGGGTAAGGACGAAGCGATCCTGCTTCTCTGCTTGCAGTTCCAATACTCGAGCAATGATGGTTTCGTTTGTTTTCAGGCGGGAAGCATTGTGTCTGTTACGCCTATAACCAGCGTTTTCATATGCTTTATCCGCGGTTTTGCCTTGAGCGAGGGCTTGAGCGAATAGTTCTTGGCGCTGGTTTCTAAGTGCAGGCATTAGATATCGCAGCAATTCGGCTCAGCACGCCGGCCTCCAAAGCGTCGCGCAGCACAGCGAGCGCCTGTTCAGCGGCCAAACAGGCCTGCAAGGCGCTGTAGGTATGGGAGATCGGAACGAACTCGTATGCGATCCTAGCTTCCGCAACGGCCTCACGGAGGTACGCGGCCAGGACCGCGGCGGGGTCAGGTAGGGCGCTGCTCATCGGGCCCCCTGTGCAGGGATAATATAGATAGCAGTGCCACCGTCGGTACTAGGGAGGTCTTCACGCTCTTCGTCGGGGTTCATTGAGATTTCAGGCTTTCTTGGAATCAGCGCTCGGGCACTAAGTGCCGAGGTCGGTACTGGGAAATGCTCAAAACGGTACTGGGGAATTTTCATGCGGCTGCCCCCAATGCTGTGCGTCGCGCATCGCGTTCGGCCGCCCGTTGCGCTCTGATTGCGCGCTTTATCGCGCGTTCGCGCTCTAGCTCTGCAACGGCGTTTCGGACTCTGACCGCCGCCTCTTCCTTTGTCTTGATGGCACGCCATTCGTTGGTTGCGGTGAGGCCGTTCCGAGGTGTACCGAGCCAAGTCAGGCGGTACACGGAGGGAGATCGGCGCGACCCGTAGGAACGCTGTCCTCGAACTGCATCAATGATGCCGAGCGCCTTGGCTTCGACGACAGCGTCCAGAACCGTTTCTCGCCTCAATCCTCTGGCCTGGAGCTGGTCGTATGGCACCTTGAGGTTTCCGTTCTCTTCGCCGCCATGGTTCGCCCACTCCATCATGAGAGCGTCGACCAACTTGCGGCATTGATGCGACATCGCGAGCCATGCCGGGCTGCCCAGCAGGTCGCGTGGAATCGGGATGTTGTAGCCGACGCCTTTGGGAAAGCTTTTCGCCTTGCTGACCCTCTTCCGAGACAGAGTTGCCATCTTGTGCTCTGTGAGTCTTCGCGGTGGTTGCATGCCGTCAGCGTCCGGTCTGGAGGACATTGCCGGCCAATTCGGCCTGAATCGCGCGACGCATGCAGCCAAGTTCTCGCTGAACTAAATTCTCTGAGATGCCCCTGCGCCGCATAGTCTCAGCTTGAACGTCGAGTTGATGTTGCAAATAGCGAACGCCTGCCTCCGGACTAATCAGGGCAACGTGCAAGGCCTGCTTTCGGATGAATGCTCGTCGCCGGATTATGGGAAATGGGAAAACAGTTGCCGCCATCAAATGTGTTCCTCTGCTGCGCTGCGCGTGGTGGGTGATCGGGCGGGTAAGTTCGGCGCCTCAATCCAATCGGGCAAGGCGGCTAGGGCGGCGGCGGCGGTAGGGTCAATGGCGCCAGCTTGCCTACGGAAGAGCCGATTTAGCGCCGCGCTGGTCCTGCAATAGCTGCGGCCCCGCCAAACGGCGGAAGAGAGCGCCTTCAGCGTGTCCCGGGACTGCAAGATCCATTGAATCCTGTCGCGGCATTCGATGACGCGCCATTTGCCATTCAGCACCGCGACGATGCGGCTATAGTCCTCCGCCGATTCATTTCGGTTGGCGATCTTAGGAGCATCCAGAGGACGCATTTGTGAGCGAGGGCTGTCTGGGGCCACCCCTAGGCTGGAGTCGCCGCCCTGGATGGCTGGAAGCAAACTGAGTGCGGTGCTATGCGAGGCCATTCCGGTGCCGCTACGCAGAGCGGGCGCCGACTGCGGTGGTACTCTCATTTCAGCGAACGTGGGCGGCCGTCAAAGCCCGAAGAAAGCGCGCGTCGGCATCCGAAGTGTCGCGCGCAGTGCGGGAATCGAGCCATCGTTCCAGGTCTGCCCGGCGATACACTACCCGACGCCCAAGCTTGCAATACGTCGGTCCGTTCCCGTTAAGCCGAAGCTTGGCGAGAGTGCTCGTTGCGAGCCCTAAAATCTTTGCGGCCTCGCATGCGGTAAGCGTGAGTGTATAGTCGGTCATCTTCCGTCGCTCCCGGTGAATCACCCTGACACTTGGGCAGTAACCGGATAGGATCATTACATGTGTTGCGCACAGGTTTTCGATCGCAACAGTCTCTCTTTGCCGCGTCCGCCGAATTTAACGTTCGTGGTGTCGAGGTTTCGCGAACTATGGAAACGGTCGGTATGGGCATGAGAAAATTGAGCGCGAAGGACACGACCCTCGCTCGTAAGAACTTTTCGGAGGCTTATGAGCAAACGAAGCTCGATCTGATCAAAGCCGCGCGCGATACCGGCACGTCGGAGCGGCATCCCGAGTACTTATGGCCAGATGGGACTGAGGACGCGTGGTTTCATCGCAAATCCGCAGTCTCGCGTGTTATCGAGAAGCGAGGAGGCTTTTCGAGTCGAGTCGCCACGATCGCAATCACCGATTCCAATTGGGAAACCAAGGAAGCGGTCGCCCGGTGGCTTCGGAATGAACTGAAGGTTTTGCGGGAAGCAGAGGCAAAGACGGGAACCGCGCCTGCAAGGCGCAAAGTAGCGCTTTCGAGAACTATGATCTCAGATATCGCGCTTGAGCTGCTTGAATGCATCGGCGGCGATTCGTTAATTTGTCTGTTTCAAGAATTGCTCGATGTCGATCGTCACCGGAAGTCCGTGTCCGAAAACTTTATCCAACTGGATCAAGCGGCCGCGACGGAGGCCCAACTAGAACTTCAAGGCGTGCAAATGGGCGTTCGTGCGTTCGCCAGTTTGATGTCTGTCTCGCCTAGTTCGGTCACCCGATGGAGGAAAAATCCGGCTTTTCGAGAAAGGTTCGACTTCCACAAAAAAGTTTGGGGAGACGTTTTGCGGGACGAGTACTTCGATCAAATCCGAAATGAGGCAACCGAGCGCTCGGAAGCTGAGTGCTTTCGCCGTGCTTTTGAGCTTTACGGTCTTAGTCTGCCAGCAAGGCGTTAGTATGCTATCTTCTCGGCGGTGCTGCCCCGGTGCAGCCCCAACGGCGCCAATTGTCAATGCCGAAAAAATTGAACAGAGTTTCTACTTATAGATCAGCACTATAACTGGCGCGCCCGGAACGATTCGAACGTCCGACCCCCAGATTAAGAGTTAGATTTTAACCGACCAGGCGACTTCAAGCCTCCCTCCGTCCTGTCCCTCGACTTGTCCCTCGGATCAAAATTTAGCTAAAAATTCTAGATAAGCTAATATGTTAGTACTGCAATTCGAATCGCTCCGAGCGCGCCACTTCGGTACAGAACTGGGCACGCCAAAACCTGCCGTTTTTGCGCTTGAAGCTGCGACGAGAGTGCGCAGGAGCGCGCTTTTTGATCCCATGATGCGCAGTTCTTTCTGGTCGACTTCGACCCGTTAGGCGAGTGCCCGGAGGTGATCGCGGCGGTAGCCTCCGCCATCGGTCCGCATGCGCTTGCTGGCTGTCCTGGCAAACGTCTTGAGAGCCTGCGGCGTGATCGAAGGTCGGTGGATATCGTACGCAAAAGCAGGGATCGCAAAAACGACTTGATTGACCCGAAAGAGACATTCCATTGCCGATAGCCGCTGTCTGCTCCAGAATGCAAGGATGCGACGGTTCGACAGTTTTTATTCTTTGCGGTGGGTCACGGTTTTCTTAGTCGCCGTGGCTGTACCTGCCTTGGCTATCGAACAGCAAGAACCTGAGGGTCGCGGGGGAGGCTCGCACATGGTCCCATCGAAAATCGTCAGCGATGCTCTCGCGTCGGCGGAGCAAATCTCGAGAGCACTATCGCAATCGGGCTACAAAGCGGATTTCTCCCTAGAAAGCCTCAAGTTGATCGATTCTTCGAGGAACAGGCGACGAATGGACGGCCAAAGCCAGGCGGACTTCTGTCTCAACAATTGGGTGCACGTCTATTTGCAATTGGTGCCTACGTTGGCGAGGTCATTCGTCGTCAGAATGGAGGCGACTGGCAGGGGGACGACAATGACCCTCAAGCCGAGATCAATATCGCCGTTCGCCTTAACACCGGAGTGATTTTATGGCCCGTCCAGCGCGTGATGAGGCGCTTCAAAAACGGGGCGGAGGACGGCGTTTGGATATACGGTGCTGCAGCAGAGGCTCCCCTCACCAGGCAATAACGGGTATTGGCCCTTCTCGCCCGTCCAGGAGGCTGTTCGGGATGGCCGCTATTGAGGGGTAATCGGAACACCGAGGCGTAGTGTTAGATCGCAGAGCATCGCCGACCTGCCAATTGGCGCGCATCGCGGGCCGCAGCATCATAGCGCCACGGCGAAACAATAGTGCCCATCTTCATCGGCCGTAGCGCGCCAGCACCCGTTGGTCGCCTGACTTCTGCTGGGCTTGCGTGGGCCACACCTGGGGCGCAACCGAATGGCAAGCCTCAGCATCAACTCCAAACGAACCCTTGGGTGAGCGCTAAGCATAGGTAAAGATAATTTCGCCGGTTAGTGCCTCTCGCAGCTTCATGCCTGAGTGGCCGGGCGTTTCTTCATCTCCACCTGCCCGCCCTAGTCATCCGGATTTGAAGGCCCCTGCGTGCCAACCCCCCCGACCTCGAGCGGGACACCTACTTGTTGGCCTTTTTCGAACTCAAGCGTAATCGCAACCTTTTCGCCTTGCCTGAGCGGCCACTTCAGACCGAGCAACATCAGGTGAAGGTCGCCCGGCGCGAGCTTTAAGGTCTTGCCCGGCTCGATCACGACGCCGTTCTCGACCGGACGCATGCTTATCGCCTCGCCGTTCACGGCCATCTCGCGAAGCTGAACCTTGTCGGCGAAATCTGCGCTAGCGCCGGTCAGCCGGTCCGGCGCGGTGCCCTTGTTCTCGATTGTGAGATATGCGTCGCCGACCCTGGCGCGGCCCGGGGTTGTTCTGATCCAGCCCTGCGTGATGACGAGGTTGCCGGCCGCAATCTCATAGGCGCGCACGGGACCGTTGATCAGGACGCCAGCAACCAATATGCCGTAAAGTGCGCGGATAAACTGTTTCATGAGTTATTCCCTTTCTCCTGGGGTAGTCACGCGCACCTCTTTGGAGGTGACCCTTGGGAGACGGTTCAAGCCGTGAGAATATTCCCAACTGTTGGCGGGGCCAACTGGCGGTAGATGGCCGCAATTTCGATCCCGTGCCGTTGAAGCCATATGGCATTTTAACAATTATGGTCGAAGTGAAATTCGTGACCAGAAATTTACCAGCAATTAGTCCGACGAGAGACCGACGCTTCAAACTAGCCTTTCAGCCAAAGAGCCTTGAGCGTGTATTGGTTCGAAGCCACCTTCCAAAATAATTCAATAGCTTCTCTTCTGAGCCCTGCACGCCAGAAACGCGCTGCTATTCTATAGTCGTGGCTTCAATGGCCTCATGCGACATACGCGCCACACACGCCATTGCTAACTCCCGCGAGAGCCAGGGAGGAAGACAATGGACGATGACGATCTGATGAACGCGAGGAAGGTTCTCGCGGAAATGCGTCACAACTGGGCCAAGGCCATCGCAGCCGGCTACAAGCGCGGAGAGACTGAAACCGCAATCAAGAACCTCATCGAGGTTCAGCAGGCCATCGAGGCGATCGACCGCGCCATCGAGGAGGCCGAATTGGAGGACGAGATAGAGGAAGCTAACGATGATTAAAAAGCCCGGCAACCGACCGCTGGCGAGCTATTACTGCCCGTCGCCCGCTCGCCGGAAACGCGCTGGTTCTTTAGTCGCGCCGGACCTTCGAATCGAAGGAATGCGTGATGAAAACCCAAATGCTGGGCGCTTCCTTGGTTCTCGCTTTGGCCACAAGCCCCGCCTTGGCCCGGCACAGCGGCTTCCAATCCGGGCCATCCCGCCAGGAGTCGCTAGCGCGACGATAAGCGGGTTGGGTTAGACGCGTGAAGCGAATTGGCTCACCAAACGTTGTTGCCGGAAAAGCCGTTGCCAAAAAAGCCGAAGCGGGGTTGCTGCGCAAGCCGAATGGGTTGCGAGCCGAAGTAGCCGCGCGCGATCGTTCTGCGTTTCCGCCGCGCCTCCGGCCTTTTCGGATCGGCCGGCTGGACTTGCGCCAACGCCTCCCGTATCGGACCTTTCTCCGGCGCTTCGGCCAAACTTGCCGGCGGGATATTCACCACTCTCATCGCGGTTGTCGGAGGCGTGATGGTGGGAAGCGTGTATCGATGACGATGCGCTCCGGCCACTTCTGAACGGAGTGGATTCGTATCACGGAAAGATCGGCCGTAGCCCTTGGGGATTCCACGGCCGGCATTTTCGGCAGATAGGCATCAGCAGCGAAAAGGAACGCCAGTAACGCAACGCCAACAAAGAGAAAATAACGCACCACGGGCATTCAGATTTGCTCCATCCGCGCCATGTCGCGGATCGAGGGCTCAACTGGATCTGACGGCATTTGTTCCTTGCGCGCCATGGTCTTCATAGCGCCTGTTGCGCGCCTTCTTCGACGAAGTACCTGAGATTGACGGGCCCGAGATCAAACGTGGCGCGCTGCCACCACCGAGCATTGGGCATTGGTGGCATTGACGTTCACAAAACCGACATGCAACCGGGAAAAGGTCTTGCGGCTTTTCATGCTGACGGTGTCGTGAATCAATCGCGTCCGATCCGTCAAACGACTGCCATCCGGACGGGTGAAGGCACAGGAAATCTCGATATCCCTGACTGCGAAGTCATTGTCGTTGCGGAGCGTCAGCGTAACCAGGGCATTGGATCCCAGGCCGCCCCTGCGCCAGGATTGCGACGAAATGCTCAGGCCCTCGACCGGTGCGGATTGTCCGGGCGCGATCGTCTCGGACGGATTAAGGGAAGTGCCTCTTGCCAGACCGACGGTGGTGCCGGGCGTCCGCGAAAGCGTCGCGGTCGCTGCGGCCAGATGAACGCTCCCGTCCGCGGCCGGTCTTCGGGCATAGTCAGATATCAACAGCCAGGCGGCCGCCCCAAGGACCACAAAAATCGGCAGCCAGCCGATCGCTGTCCTCACGCGATCGGCCCGTTCGGACGCTGTGGAAGGCCTAACACCCGCAATGCTCGCCTGCCCGGCCAGCGCGGTCGATCCAAGATGAAAAAATGCCTCCGTCATGGTCGACACCACCATGTGGCAAAGGTGCGTACTGCTGCACTGCACCGCAAGAAGCCGCGCGTGATCCGCGCGGCTCCATCACGACCATAGATTGCGCGTTCCTTCGCCGGATCATCCAATTCCCAAGTTCGAAAATAGTTGCGTCGATGGGCGATAAAATTCGGCCCCGTGGTTACCGGCATGCCGTCAACCCCTCAAGGGATGCGGGGGGGATGGCCAGGTCCAACCCTACCCGCTAGATTGCAGGTGGCGATCAACTCATCGCATTCCCCAAAAGACGCTCGCCACCCGCGGCGCCCAAATCAGTCATTGGAGATTCTTAAAGATGCCGGTAGTGACCTGGGACCACGTCCATCTGCGCAGTCCCGACCCGGAGGCGACCGCGGCCTGGCTTGAAGATATTCTGGGCGGCGAAATCATCCGCAGCCCCGGGCGCATCGACGTCAAGCTTGGCGGCGCCATGGTCTTCATCGCGCCGGTGGCGGCGGGCGACGGCGTCAACGCGCCGCCGGTGACGCCCTATCAGGGGCTCGATCACTTCGGATTGACGGTGAAGGACATCGACGCGGTCGCAGCCGAGATCAGGGCCAAGGGAGTCGAGTTCGCCAAGGAGCCAGTTACCATCCGGCCCGGTGTGCGCATCTGTTTCATTCGCGGTCCGCAGGGCATCTCGATCGAGCTTCTGGAGCGCGACAGGAAATACGCCTGACGCCGGCAGGTACGATCGCCGCTTGTACCAGTCCGCGTTGACGCCGTGCCTTACTCTGGCATAAGAACCATGGGCTCCGCGGGGGGCGGACGTCCTGATCGGCCGCATCATGAAGAATGGGTTGTACTCGATCCATGTAAATCTGCGGGACGGGCGCGTCGGCAAGGGCAGCGGCGTGGTCCTGTTCCGGGACGGCAGGATTCTCGGCGGTGACGCCTATTTATTCTATACCGGCAGCTACACGGTGAAAGGAAACACCTTCAAGGGCGAAGTTCTCGTTCAACGCCATACGTCAAGTCCGGACGCCAACCCTCTGTTCGGCGAACCAAGTCCGGTCGGCATCGGCGTGTCCGGCACGTTCACCGACACCGCGGCCGAAATGAGCGGCACTGCGCTGGTCGGTAAGGCCAGCCAGATCTTCGAAGCGACGCTGCGAAAGCTTGCCAACACCGACTAGAGCCTCAACGGCGGTGAGGCTATTCTGCGGCCTCCTCCAGCGGCGCCACGCGGGGCAGGATGATCCGGACTCGCGTACCCCTGCCCGGTTCGGAATCCAGTTCGAGACGGCCACCCAGGCGGTTGGTCACGATGCTGTAGACGATGTGCAGACCGAGCCCGGTGCCGCCCTGGTCGCGCCGCGTCGTAAAGAAGGGATCGAAGGCCCGGCGCCGGACATCGAGGCTCATGCCGCAACCATCATCGGAAAAGACGATTTCGACATGGTCCTGGCCGGCTTCACGCGCCGTGATATCGACCGAGCCTGGCTTTCCGTCCGGAAAGGCGTGCGCGACCGCGTTGAGGAACAGATTGGTGAGCACCTGCCCGTAGGGCCCGGGATAAGAATTCATCACGAGATTGGGCTGGCAGTCCACGGTCAGCGTCAGATGGCGCTTGCGCAAGCCGGGCCGCAGGCTCATGACCACCTGCTCGGTCAGGTCGGCAAGGTCGAAGGTGCGCTGATCCGAGTAATTGCGGTCGGCGGCGACCTGTTTGAACGAAGCGATCAACTCGGCCGCGCGATTGAGATTGGCCACGAGCTGCGACGACGCGTCACGGCAGGTCTCGAGAAATTCGTTCAGGCTGGAGCGCTTCAAAGCGCCATGTGACACTTCTGCGCCGAACAAAGCGGTCTTTCGCTCCAGCGAGGAGGCGACCGTCAGGCTGATGCCGACGGGATTGTTGACCTCGTGGGCGACGCCCGCCACGAGGCGCCCGAGCGCGGCGAGCTTTTCGGCTTCGATCAGCGAGTTCTGGGTTTCGCGCAGATTGCGCAACGCGGCTTCGGCCGCATCCTTCGCCTTGCGCATCTCCTGCTCGCCCTGCTTGCGCTCGCCGATATCGAGCCCGACGCTGACGATGCGCTCGACCTTGCCGTCAGCATCGAGCAGCGGAAGTTTGTTCACCAGCCAATGCCGCATACTGCCGGAAAGATCGCGATATTCCTCCTCGAAGAAACCAAGCTCCTTGCCTGAGGCCAGCACCCGCCTGTCGGTCTCATCGACCTTTTGCGCGCCATGACCAAACATCAGCTCGGACGTGGTCCGGCCGATCGCATTCGCCGGCTCAATTCCGAACAGGCCGGCCATGTACCGATTCATCAGGACGTAGCGAAGCTGTCTGTCCTTGACGTTGATGACGGCGGGAACGGTATCGATCACCTGTTGCAGCAGCCGTCTGCCCTCGACGATCGCCTCTTCGGCGCGTTTCTGGTCGGTGATGTCGCGTACCGTTCCCTCGTATCGAACGATCTCGCCATTCTCGTCGCGCACCGCGGTGGCGCTGTCGGAGAGCCACAGGATCGCGCCGCTGCGCTGATGGACCTGATATTCGAATTCGCGCACCATGCCGTCGCGCTGCATCAGGCGCTGGAATTCGGCGCGCGCTTCAGGGCAAACGTAGACGCTTTTGGTGATGTTGCCGATTTCGAGGATCAGTTTTTTCGGCGCGTCATATCCCATCATTCGTGCAAGCGCGGGATTGGCGTTGAGGAGTTCTCCGGCCGGCGTTGTCACATAGATCCCGTCGACAGAGCCCTCGAACAGCTTGCGATAACTTTCCTCGGCAAGCCGTTGCTCAGCCAGGGCGCGGATTGCCGCCTCGCGCGCGGCATCCACCTCGACAAGCGAGCGGCGGAACACCTCGGTGGCGCGGGCAATGTCGCCGATCTCGTTGCCCACACCGGTGGACGGAATGGAAGTATTCTTCTCGCCACGGGCCAGCGCCCGGATGGCCACGGCGATCGCTTTGAGCGGACGCACGGTCCTGCGCACCACGAACAACGCAGCAGCAACTCCGATCAGCACGCTGGCGAGGCCGATGAGAATGCTCTGCCAGCGATCATGGTCGAGCGTCCTGGCGAAATCGGCGGCCAGCACGCGTCCCCTCCGTTCGCCGAGATCGCGCAACAGATCGGTCACGCGGCTGATCATTTGCCCTTCGCTGCCCAGCACTTCCTTGTCGATCTGGGCGATTTGCGTTTCGGCCACCGAGATCGAAATGATCGCTTCCGCATAGGCGTCAGTTTCGGCACGAAGCGGCGGGTCAGCGATCGAAAGCGATTTCATCGCCCGCGCGGAGCGTTCGGAGGCGACAGGATCATGTGCCAGCAAAGCCGCATTCACCTGATTTTGTGCTCTGAACAGGGCTCGGGCGGTGGCACGATCCGGGATATCGGCAATCGCCTTCTCGAACCGCTCCCGGATCGGCGGCAAGGCTGCGACGAGTTCTGCGCGGGTCGCGATCAGGGCGGTAACCCGCTCCATTCCATCACGGTAATTGGCGAGCCGCTGCGTGACGCCGTCGATCATTTCCTGCTGTTCGGGAGCGAGTTGAAGCCGCGTGTTCTTCAACAACGTGCTCAACGACGCGGCCGCCTCCCAGGCCTGGCTGGAAGAATCCGGATCGGTCACATATTCGCGCACCGCCAGCCGCAGTTCGTTGGTACGGCGATCGATTTCGTCGACGACGTCGCCGAGGCTTTGCAGATGCTGCAATTCCGCAAAGGTGACGTTGATGTGCCGGATCGAGACGACGCTGGCGACGCTCGTCATCACCATCATCCCGAGCAGGAGCAGGAAACTGCCAAAGAACATCTGCCCGATCGAAGGCGTGAACGATCGTATCCGCTGGACAATTTCAGCAAGGGCCATAGGTACCGGAATCCGTTAGGGGCAGATTTCCGCTTATACGATGGAATCAGCCTTGCGGGGAGCTTGCGCAAGCGGCCGACTGCCGCGCTGCCGCACTGCGCTGACGGCCAGGTGGTCACCAAACCGCAACGCAAGGTTTCAATCCGCCGGAATGCTCGCGTCCTTGACGACCTTTGCCCAGAGCGCGATGTCGGATTTGATGATGTCGGCGAATTCTCCCAGCGGCGCGCTCTTCGCCGCGCATCCGGCAAGGTCGAGCCTTTCACGGACCTCAGGATTTGCGATCGCGATTTCCAGCGCCTGGCTGATGCGGTTGACGATCGGTTGCGGCGTCGCCGCCGGCACCACAATGCCGAACCACGGTGTCACTTGTGCTTCGGCGTAGCCTTGCTCGGCCATTGTCGGCGCGTCCGGAAAATATTTCGAGCGGCCGTCGCTGATCGCAGCGATGATCCTGATGGCGCCGGTCTGCACCTGCGCCAACGCCTGGTTCGCGGAAAGGAAGGTCGATGTGATCAGGCCGCCGGCGATATCCGCCACCATCTGCGGGTAACCGCGATAGCCGATCGGCGTGACGTCGATTCCGGCCAGCCGCTTGAACAGTTCGAAGCCGAGATGCCCGGTCGAACCCTTGCCTGGATGGCCGTAGTTCAGCGTGCCGGGCTTTGCCCTGGCCAGCGCGACAAATTCGGCGACGTTCTTCACCGGCAGCGAAGTGGGCACGATGAAGAAGTTCGGCGCCCGGCAGATCTGCCCGACCGGGACGAAATCGCGCAGAGGATCCCAGCGCAGAACGAGATTGAGCGAAGGACTGGTCGTGAAGAATGTCGTCACCAGAAGCCAGGTGTACCCGTCGGGCGCGGCACGCGCGACATCTTCGGCAGCAAGCGAGCCATTGGCGCCGGATTTCGACTCGAGAATGATCGACGCTTTCCATTGCGCGGCCATGTTCTGGGTGACGATGCGCCCGAACACATCGGCAACGCTTCCGGCCGAATAGGGATTGACCACGCGCACAGTGCGATTGGGAAAGCCCTCCTGCGCGGATCCCGCGCCGGACAATGCCAGCGCCGCCAGCCACGCCCCCATGATGACGCCAAGGCCTCGGATATTCACTTGGTGCGCGCCCTGCCCTGATGCTTGCTGCGGCGCCGTTTGCAGCGCGCAACTGCCGGCAGGATGCCGGTATTCGCCGGAAGCGGCAAGGCCTGAGCTCCATCAGCCCGCGGCATGTCGAAATCATCGCCTTACTTCCTCGGTGGGATCGCCATTGCGGCCACACCGACCACGACACAAGAAAGGCCGGCCCAGGCCGTGGCAGACAGGTGCTCGCCAAGCAGCAGCACGCCAAGCGCAACTCCGATCGGCACGCGCAGATAGGCCTGAGCCGTCGTTCCGACCGAACCCAGCGTATCGATCAGTCGAAAATAGATCACCAAGGCGAACGCCGTGGAGAATATCGCAAGTCCAAGCAGCGCGAGCAGCGAAGTCGCGGAAGGCGCAAGCGTCCATGGCCGCTCCATCACGATGCTGAAGGGAATAAGGACCGCGGCTCCGCAAATGAGCGAGCCTGCCGCGGGCGCCATTGGGTCGAGCCCCTTGAAACCGCGGCTGAACACGGCTGCACCGGCGTAGCAGATCGTCGCCGCCACGATCGCAAGCTGGGCGACCAGCTCCCGGCCCAGGCTCTCGAACGCCTGGACGCCGACAATCAGGCAAATGCCGGCCATGCCGAGAACTACCCCCAACAGTTTTCGCGGCGTTTGGGTTTCCCGATGCGCCATCGCGAGCGTAAGCAGGAACGTGAAGATCGGCGAGGTCGAGTTGAGAATGGTCGCCAGCCCCGCATCGACGGAGCGTTCGGCCCAGGCAATCAGGGTCCATGGCACGACGCTGTTGAGGCACGCCTGAAAGGCGAAGCGGCGCCAGGTCGCGACGTCTGCCGGCAACAGCACTCCGCGCCAGCGCATGATCAACAGCAAGAGGAGACCCGCAATCGCTGTCCGGCCGGCAATCAGCGTGATCGGCGGGATGGTCGCTACGCCAAGCTTGATGAAGGTGTATGACCCACCCCACAGCGTGGCGAGCAGGAACAGCAGCAACAACTCGATGCTGATCGCCGGATTTCGCGAAATGGTTGCTTCCATAGTGCTTCACTCTCGAATACCTGCCCTGGAGCGAAAGCACTACAGGCGGGATCGGCTTATATGCTTCGTTTTTCATCGAAGTGTGGTATGCTGACCCGTGTCGGAACCGGCGATCGAAAGGTTGTCAGGCGCCTCTCAGTTCGCTCCTCGCGCGGCTGATCGAGTGGCAGGCCTGGTCAAATAGCTTCCCGACATCGATCGTCTCGCCACGTTCAATGCGCTTGGAGATTGTCGTCAGTGGGAACACCACGATGGTCGTTCCGTGGTCGTGCAGCGCCGGATCACGGCCATATTCGTCTTCGACGGCAACCCATGAAAGCCCCATTTTTTGCGCAACGGCATCGCCGAACGTGATGCCAAGACTTTGCAACTTCCACGTTTCCGTCGGCTCGATCCAACCGGAGCGGATGATCGTGTCAAGAAGACGGAGCTTTCCCTCGATCGTTTCATATTGGTGGCGCGCCTCTGGGCTAAAATGATCGCGAACCCAGGTTCTCTGCCGCTCCACCCGATGCAGGTCTTGGTCCGACAACGCCTCGATCTTTTGCTCCATGGGGAACTCCATCGCTCAATTTCGATGAGTGCGGTATTCAATCCATCACACCTTTCCGACCTCGAACAACTCGCCGTCGTAGCCGGCATCCAGCGGGATGCGGAGCTGCCGGCCGCCGTTGACGCTTGTCATCACCGGCATGACGGTGACGATCGGCTTGCCCCTGGAATCCTGAAGCGCAGCTTTCACGCTTGCCTGCTTGCCGAGCTTGATCAGATTGCGCGTGGTCGGAAACGGCAATTTGAACCGGCCGCTCTCGCCGCCCGCCAGCGCCTCGTGCGGCGACAGCCAGATCGAATCGGTGGATTCCCGGCCGTCATGCGCGCCAACCTGCTCGTGCGGAGCGGCGGCGAGAAAGAACCAGGTATCGAACCGCTTTTGCATCCCGATCGGCGTGATCCAATGCGCATAAGGCACGAGTTCGTCGAGCGCGAGAACGACGCCGTTCTCCTCGATCACTTTTAGAAAAGTGACTTTACCGTCCGATAAGGCCGCGCGGCTTGCGGCGGAAATCTCGGCGGCCCGTTTGGCGCCAACCAGATCGGATGAGCCACGCGCTCGCGCGAGAAGGATGCCACTTTCCTCAAAAGTCTCGCGGATCGCAGCAATGCGGAAACTCAAGCCGGCCGCGTCACACCCCTCGCCGCCCGAATAGAGTTGGGCGTGGGCGATGATCTCGTGATCGCCCTGCTCGACGCTGCCACCGGGAAATACCAGCGCGCCGGAAGCAAAATCGATCTCATAGTGGCGTACCATCATGAAGACTTCGATTTCGCCGCGACCCTCGGCGGCGCCGGCGCCGTCGCGCAACAGCAGGACGGTCGACGCAGGCCGCGGCATCACTACTTCCACCATTGTTGGAACTCCTCACCCCTCATCCCGAGGAACGCCCGGCGCGTCTCGAAGGATGACCAGCCGAAATCGCCTCATGGATCTCCAGGCGATGCAAAGCACCGTCCGGCGACGGCGCTTATCTATTTGCACCGTTCGCGACGGCCTCGCTTAAGCTCGGCCTGCTCGGGTGCGCCTCCTCACCATGAGGAGCCTTCTATCCGGCAGCGCTCGATTGCGGCTGCAGGTTTGCGCGATGGTCGACGCGCGCCACGCGTGACAACAGGTAATCGACCTCCGCCCTGGCAGTCGCGGTGATGCCGGAGGCGGGCTTGCGCTGCGCGCTCGAAGCGATGACGCCGCGTTTTTGCAGCACGTATTTGCGCACGGCGAGGCCAATGCCCGGCTGCTGTTCATAGCGTATCAGTGGCAGGTGTGCGTCGAACAGGTCATGCGCGGCATCACGCCGTGCTTCCTTCCAGAGGCGCACGACGTCGATCAGCATTTCCGGAAAAGCGTAACCGGTCATCGCGCCGTCGGCGCCGCGCTCCATCTCGAAATCGAGGAACAGCGCGCCGTTGCCCGTGAGAATCGAGAGCGGCCGCAGCGAGCCGTCTTTCTGGAAAGCGCGAAGCGCCGAAATCTTCTCTAACCCCGGCCAGTCCTCGTGCTTGAGCATCACGCAGCTTGGATTGTCCATCACGATCTTGCGGATCACTGCGGGCGTGAAAATCACGTTCAGCATCAACGGATAGTCCTGCAACACCCACGGAATGTCGCTGCCGATGGCCTCAACCGCCTGCTTGAAGTAGCCGACGATCTGGTCGTCGGTCCGCAAGGTTGGCGGCGGCGCGATCATCACGCCGGCAGCACCTGCATCCATCGAGGCGCGTGCGAGCGAGCGCATGGCGGCAAATCCGGGCGCCGAAACGCCGACGATGACCTGCATATTCTTCGCGCGCTTGATGAAGCGTTTTGCGACCTCCTCGGCCTCCGAGCCGTCGAGCTTCGGCGCTTCCCCCATGATGCCGAGCACGGTGACGCCGTCGCAGCCAATCTCGGCGTAAAAGTCGGTGAGGTGGTCGATCGATTTGTCGTCGATGCGGCCGTCGTCATGGAACGGAGTCGGCGCGATCGCGAAAGTCCCTGCGGCCTTGTGGGTGAGTTTTGTCATTTTTGCCTCGTAGTTTGCTCCGTCGTTCCGGGACGATTCGAAGGACCAGACCCGGAACCTCGAGATTCCGGATGCGATGCCTTCGCATCGCTCCGGAATGACTCGTAACTCAAAACCGTCGTGCGCCCATCTTGATTTCCTCCTCCGAGAAGAAAATCTCAGCTGCATGCTCGACGATGTCTTCCGCCTTCCAGCCGGTGTGCGGCGGCTTCCACCCCGGCTTTTCCATCATCCGCATCTCGCGCACGCCGCGCGGCCCGGAAACGCCGAGGATCTTGCCGGTCTGGTCACCGGAGAGATCGCTGACCATGTATAGCACGGTCGGCGCGATGCCATCAGGTCCGAGCGCCATGCCGGGGTTCTCGATATAGCGCGGCAAGTCGGCGGTCATGCGGGTCAGCGCGCCCGGCGCCAGCGTCCAGACGCGAATGTTGTACTTGCGCCCTTCGACCGCGAGCACGTTCGACAGCCCCCAGATGCCGCCCTTGGCGGCCCCGTAATTGGATTGGCCGAAATTACCGATCAGACCCGAGGTCGAGGAGGTGTTGACGATGACGCCGCCGCCGTTTTCGCGCATCCAGCGGAACACCGGCTGGGTGCAGCAGAACGTGCCCTTCAGGTGCACCTTCAAGACCTTGTCCCAGGCGGCTTCGGTCGCCTTGGCAAAGGTCTGGTCGAGCAGGATGCCGGCGTTGTTGACGAGGATGTCGGCGCGGCCAAAGTTTCTGATGGCATCATCGAACACCGATTGGCCGCCGGCCAATGTCGAGATATCGGCGCCGTTGGCAATCGCGCGGCCGCCTTCGGCCTTAATCGCATCCACCACCTTTTGCGCCATCGTGACATCGGAAGCACTGCCGTCGCGCGGACCACCGAGGTCGTTGACCACGACCGCCGCGCCCTCGCGCGCAAACAGCTTCGCGTAGGCTTCGCCGAGGCCGCCGCCCGCGCCTGTGATCAGCGCCACCTTGCCGTCGAGTAGTCCCATGGTTGCCTCCCTTTATCTTTCTTCGTCATTCCGGGATGCGCCGAAAGGCGCAGACCCGGAATCCATTCCTCCCTGCATTATGCGGCACAATGGATTCCGGGCTCGCGCTAAAGCGCGCCCCGGAATGACAGCTACCCCAGCACCGTCCTGCCGTTTTTTATCACCACCGCGTTGCGTGCCTTCACCCGCGCTTCGAAAGAAATCACGTTGCCGTCTTTCCACATATCGAGCGTCACGGTCTCGCCGGGATAGACCGGCGCGGAAAATCGCGCGGCGTGCCGGCGGAAGGCGGCCGGATCGAAATCGGCATAGGTCTGCAAAATGCCGCGGCAGGTGATGCCGAAGGTGCACATGCCGTGCAGGATCGGCTTCGGAAAACCGGCGCGGCGCGCAAATTCGGGATCGGAATGCAGCGGGTTGCGATCCCCACACAGCCGATAGATCAGCGCCTGATCTGCGCGGGTCGGGATATCGACCGATTGGTCGGGCGGGCGCGTCGGCACCTGGTGCGGTTCAGGCTGGCCGTCGGAGGGTCCGCCGAAACCGCCATCCCCGCGTGCGAAGCGGGACGCGACCAGCGTTGCGAGTTCCTCGCCCTTCTCGTTCTTGAGCACGGTCTGATGGCGGATCACCGCGCCCTTGTCCTTGCCCTTGTCGAACACGGCGAGCACGCGTGAATCCACGAGAAGTTTCGCAGCGACCTGAAGCGGCCGGTGGAAGGTGATGTCGCGCTCGCCGTCGACCACCATCACGCGGTTGAGATTCATCTCGCCGGGAGTGGCACCCCAGGCTGCCACCGAGGCGAATGTCGGCACGACCTTCAGGGGGCGCGGTGTGGCAGAGGCTTCGTTGACGAACGCAAGCTCTCTTTCGTCCATCGGATCGGCGCCCATGCCGATGCCATAGGCGTAAAGCATCACCTCGCGATCGCTGTAGGCGAATTTCTGGTCGAGATTTTTCAGCGCCATCAGCTCATCGTAATTGATCGGCATTTTTTCTTTCGCTCCCCAACCGCTCGCGAAGTGCTCGTTAATGCGCCCTCTCCCCTTGCGGGAGAGGGCCGCGCCGGGCTCACCTTAGACTCGATTGGGTGAGGGGTTGGTGCCCGAACCCCCTCACCCGGCTCGCTTCCTCGCCACCCTCTCCCGCAAGGGGAGAGGGTGAAATCCCGCCCGCGCGGAGTTACACCGGCGTAAAAAACGGCAGCGGCGCGCCATCCGTCGTCTTGAACACCGCCTTCACCTTCTGGCCGATCTTCAATTTCTCCATGTCGCAATCGACGAAATTGGTCAGAAGCGAAGGACCTTCCTTCAGCGTGACATAACCGATCGCGTAAGCGCCACTCGCCGACTTGCGCATCAGGCTGAACGAATAGATCTCGCCCTCGCCCGAGCTTTCTTCCCACACTGTCTGGTCGGAGAAACAAAACGGGCAAAGGCTGCGCGGAAAATAATGCGCCTCGCCGCAGGCCGTGCAGCGCTTGATCAGGAGCTTGCCTTCGACGGTCGCTTCCCAGAATTTCGTCGTCTCCGGATTGCCTTTCGGCGTCGGGTATTTCACGGGGCTGTCCATCACACGCGCTCCAGAATGCAGGTCGAGGCGGCATGCCGAATGCCGAGCAGGCCGCCGGTGCCGTGCGCGATGGCAAGGTCGCAATTTTTGACCTGCACCTTCGGATGAGCTTCTCCCCGCAACTGCCTCACCGCTTCGATGATTTTTGTCATGCCGCCGCGATTGACCGGATGGTTGCTGCACAGCCCTCCGCCGTCGGTGTTGAACGGCAATTTGCCGACGCCCGAAATCAAATTGCCGTCGGCGACGAATTTGCCGCCCTCGCCCTTTTTGCAAAAGCCGAGGTCTTCGAGCTGCATCAGGACCGTGATGGTGAAGCTGTCGTAGATCGAGGCGTATTTGATGTCTTTCGGCGCCACGCCTGCTTCCTCGAACGCCTTCGGTCCTGACCAGACGCCCGCCGAATAGGTCAGGTCGAGATCCTTGCCGCCGCGCGGGCCCTTCAACGCCTCGCCGTGCCCGATCATGCGTACCTTTGGCTTGTTCAGGCTGCGCGCGATCGCTTCCGTGGTCACGATCAGCGCGCCGCCGCCGTCGGTGACGACGCAGCAATCCATCCGGTGCAGCGGATCGGCAATCATCGGCGAGTTCAAAACATCCTCGACGGTGACGACCTCGGGAAGCATCGCGTGCGGATTGTATTGCGCGTGATGGGAGGCAGCGACCTTGATCCAGGCCAGTTGCTCGCTAGTCGTGCCGAACTCATGCATGTGACGCATGGCGCACATGCCGTAAACGTTATGCGTGGTGGCGCCGTAAGCGGCCTCGAAATCCGCCTCCGCGCCGCTTGGGCGCGGCGGCATCGGACCGGTACGCGGTTTGCCCGCCAAGGTGATCAGCGCGATCGAACATTTGCCGGCGGCGATCGCTTCCGCGGCGTGTCCAAGATGGACGATATAGGAGCAGCCTCCGGTGTCCGTTGAATCGAAGTGACGGACTCTTAGCCCGAGATAATCGGCCATCGCCATCACTCCACCCGGGGCGTCGCCGGCGCAGAAATAGCCGTCGATATCGGACTTGGCGAGCCCTGCATCGGCCAACGCGCCCCTGGCGACTTCGGCATGAAGCTGGGCGGTTGATTTATCGGGAGCGTGCCGGGTCGGATGCTCGAAGATCCCGGCGATATAGGCCTTGCCCTTGATGCTCAATTCGTTCTCCGCTGGCGTTTTCTTGTTCTATCTTTCCGGAGTTTTCTGGCCTGTTGGGACCGCCTTGGCAAGCGGTGAAATATTGCGGGGCCGTCACCCTCCCCTGGAGGGGGAGGGTCGATCGCGAATGAGATGAGCGATCGGGGTGGGGTGACGCTTGCTGAAGGATTCACCCCACCCCGCTTCGCATCTTGCTTCGCGATGCTCGCGACCCTCCCCCTCCAGGGGAGGGTGTAGAGCGAGCGCTCGCATCTCAATTCAACTTCCTGAACGCCGGCCACGCTTCCACGATCCCGCCGCGGCAATCCGCGCGAGTTTTGCATCGTCTTGTCCCTCGCTCAAGCAGAGGGCGCAGGGAATGCCGGGTGCATGCCGCACCCATAGCCTCGCGTGCGAAGAATGAGAAGCACACGAGCTTAAGTCACCACAGGTTCGCCAGACAATCCGGCATTCCCTGCACGACGGTTTTACGGCTTACTCCGCGCTCTCCCCGGTGATCGGGCTTTGTTGTCACCGTCGTCCCTGAGAAGCGTTAGCTTCTTAAGAACTTGATGCCAGCGTCGGGGCATCAGGACCACACGGCTTCGCCGTCCGCGAACGCGCTCTCGTCAGTCGCGCGCCCAGCGTCCATCGCATCCCGCCTCACGTTTCGTGACGATAGCGCATACGCCCCTCTTGCCGAGGCAGGACAGTGCGAATCGATAAAGCTGTTTCTACCGAACTGCGAAGTGAAATATTTTTCGCTATTGGGCTGGACAGGCGTGAAATGCTTGAGACGCAAACGCTGATTTGCCCGTCGGGCAAATCAGTGGAGGCGAAACTTTCCAAACTTGGCTTCAGAGCGCCGGTGAGGAACGATGAAGGGGTGTGCCACTCTTATCCCTCCCCTTGTGGGGAGGGTCGGCGCGAAGCGCCGGGGTGGGGGTGTTTAAAGCGCCCAAGATGGTTTCCATCACAGCGCTAAAGTTTCGATCGAATCCGAATTCCAGAATCGCAGAACATAAAATCCCTGCGACCTAAGAAACGTGTCGCGCTCGCGGTCCGATTGCATGCCGCCGTGCATGGCGTGCTGACCACCGTCGATCTCAATAACTATTCGAGTACTGAATGACGCAAAGTCGACGATGTAGCGACCGATTGGTGCCTGCCTGCGAAAATGAAAGCCGCGAGCCCGCAGCTCGCGCAGCTTCACCCATATTTTCACTTCTTGCGGCGTCAGGCGTTTACGAAGCTCGCGGGCCTTCTCGTTGAGCACAATTGGCCTTTTCGACACCGTTTCCCCCACCCGACCGGCCTTCGGCCGGCCACCCTCCCCACGCGTTCCGCGGGGGAGGGATTTGCCGGTTGAGTCCGGAGCACGAAATTAAGAGCTACTCCGCCGCGATCTGGCGTGGCGCCGGCGGCGGGTTGGCGAGATCGGCCGCCAACTGTGCGTAGCGCGCTTTGGCGTCCTGCACCGCCTTCTCCTTCACCGGGCCGTAACCGCGGATGCGGTCCGGCAGCGAGAGAAGCTCGATTGCGGTCGGAAGCGTCAGCGGCGACAGCACCGACAAGATGTGCGCCACGTCTTTCTCGTAGCCGGCGATCAGGTCGCGCTCGAGCCTGCGGTCGGCACTGTAGGCGAAAATATCCAACACCGTACCCCGCAGCACCCGCATCCCGGCGAGCAGGCGGAACACCGGCATCATCCAGGCACCGAACGCGCGCTTCTTCGGCCGTCCCAACGCGTCCTTGCCACCGCCGAGCAAGGGTGGTGCCAGATTGAAGCTGATCTTGTAGTCGCCATCGAACTGGTCGCGAAGCTGTTGTTCGAACTTGCCGTCGGTATAAAGCCGCGCCACTTCGTATTCGTCCTTGTAGGCGAGAAGTTTTGCGTAGTTAATGGCAACGGCGCGCGGCAGCGCCTCGCCAAAACCGCCGTCGCGGGCCTTGTCGCGCACCTGCGTCACGAGCTTGCGGTAGCGTTCGGCGAGTTTTTTGTTCTGGTATTCGGTCAGGAGCGCGCTGCGGTGGGCGATGATCTCATCGAGCGACATCGCTTCCAGCGTCTTCGGCGGTGCCGTCTGATCCTGCCCCTTCATCATCGCGACCAGCCGCGCGGGATCGGCTGCAGCAAGCCGGCCGAGTCGGAAGGCCTGCGTATTCATCTTGATCCCGACGCCGTTGACCTCGATCGCCTGCTCGATCGCGGCAGCCCCAAGCGGCAGCAATCCCTTTTGATAGGCATAGCCCATCATCATCATGTTGGTGGCGATGGAATCGCCGAGCAGGGTTTCCGCAGGTTTGGTGAAATCGAGAAAGGAGGAATCCCGCCGTAGCGCGGTTTCCAGCACCTGGTTGACCTTGCGGGCCTGGAAATTGAAGTCGCGGTTGAGAATGAAATCCGCGGTCGGGATGACGTGGCTGTTGATCACGCCGACAGTGCGGCTTGAATCGCAGAGCGTAATGGTTTCCTTGGCGGCGGCCACGACTTCGTCGGCCGCGAGCACGAGATCGGCAGTGCCGGTGACGATGCGCGAACAGGTGACGTCGGCGGTGTGTTCAGAAAGCCGGACGTGACTCAGCACCGCGCCTCCCTTTTGCGCCAACCCCGACATGTCGAGGATCATGCTGGCTTTGCCCTCGATATGGGCGGCCATCCCGAGCAGCGCACCGATGGTCAACACGCCGGTGCCGCCGACGCCGCCGACCGCGATGTTGTAAGGCCGCTCCAGCGGGGGCTTTGAGTCGGGCTCGGGCAGATCGCCGATCTCGCCAAGATCGGCCGGCGCGCGGCGGCGCAACGCCCCGCCGTCGATGGTGACGAAGGACGGACAAAAGCCCTTCAGGCAGGAAAAATCCTTGTTGCAGGTCGACTGGTTGATGGTGCGCTTGCGCCCGAGTTCGGTCTCGAGCGGCTCGACCGAGATGCAGTTCGACTGCACCGAGCAATCCCCGCAACCTTCGCACACGGCTGGGTTGATCAGGACGCGGCGCGGCGGGTCTTCCATGATGCCGCGTTTGCGGCGGCGGCGTTTTTCCGCAGCACACGTCTGCACAAAGACGATGGCCGAGGCGCCCTTCACCTTGCGCAGCGTCTTCATGACGTCGTCGAGCTGGTCGCGATGCGCGGTCTTGGTGCCCGGCGCGATCGCGGACGGTGGATAGGCGTCGGGATTTTCCGACACCAGGTAGAGTTCGCGGATGCCTTCGGAGTGGAGCTGGAAGGTGACCTGCTGCGGCGAGAGCTCGCCATCGACGTGCTGGCCGCCGGTCATCGCGGTCGCATCGTTATAGAGGATCTTGTAGGTGATGTTGGCGCCTGAGGCGATCGCCTGCCGGATCGCAAGACTGCCGGAGTGGAAATAGGTGCCGTCGCCGAGATTGGCGAACACGTGCTCTTCGTTGGTGAAGGGCGCGACCCCCACCCATGGCACGCCCTCGCCGCCCATATGGGTGAAGGTTTCGGTGTTGCGGTCCATCCACAGCGCCATGAAATGGCAGCCGATGCCGGCAAAGGCCCGGCTTCCTTCCGGCACCTTGGTCGAGGTGTTGTGCGGACAGCCCGAGCAGAAATACGGCGTGCGGGTGACCGGCGCCACGGGCAGCATTTGCGTCGCCAGACGGCCGTTGAACCAGTCGGCCTTGGCGCGCAGCATCTCGGCGATTTCCGGATTGAGGTTGAGACGAAGCAACCGCTCGGTCAACGAGCTTGCGAGCGAAGCGACACTCAGCTCGGCCGCAAAGGTCAGGAAGCGCTTGTCGTGCTCGTCCATCTTGCCGACGATGCGCGGACGCACGTCGTCGCGCCAGTTGAACAATTCCTGCTTGACCTGGTTCTCGACGATCTCGCGGCGTTCCTCGATGATGAAGATTTCCTCCAGGCCCACCGCGAATTCGCGCACCCCTTGTGGCTCGAGCGGCCACGGCATGCCGATCTTGTAGAGCCGAAGGCCGATCTTGGCGGCGACTTCCGGCGTGATGCCGAGTTCGCGCAGCGCCTGACGGATGTCTTCGTAGCTTTTGCCCGAGGCCATGATGCCGAAGCGGGCGTTCGGCGAATCCATGGTGATGCGGTTGACCTTGTTGGCGCGCGCAAATGCGATCGCGGCAAATCCCTTGTAGTCCTGAAGCCTGCGATCCTGGTCGTAGCGGTCGTCGGGCCAGCGCAGATTGAGCCCGCCCGGCGGCAACTCGAAATCGGCGGGAATGATGAAAGGCTTCATCTCGTCGGTGAGATCGATCTCGGCCGTGGTCTCCACCGTCTCGGTGATCACCTTCATGCCGACCCAGCAGCCGGAGTAACGCGACATCGCGATCCCGAGCAGCCCCATCTCGATCATTTCATGGATGCTGGAGGGATAAAGATAGGGCATCAGCGCGGAGATGAAGGCATGGTCCGACTGATGCGGCACGGTGGATGATTTCGCGCCGTGATCATCGCCGGCAAGGCACAGCACGCCGCCGTTTTTGGCCGAGCCCGCGGCGTTGCCATGACGGAATACGTCGCCGCAGCGGTCGACGCCCGGGCCCTTGCCGTACCAGATGCCGACCACGCCATCGTAGTTCGCGCCGCGCGAAAGATTGAGCTGCTGCGAGCCCCAGATTGCGGTGGCGGCGAGGTCTTCGTTCACGCCGGGCTGGAATTTGATGTTGTATTGGTCGAGATGCTTTCGGGCGGCGAAAAGCTGCTGGTCGTAGCCGCCAAGCGGCGAACCGCGATAGCCGCTGATGAAGCCGGCGGTGTTGAGGCCCAGCGCGCGGTCGCGCCGGATCTGCGCCATCGGCAGGCGGACCAGCGCCTGAATTCCGGTCAGGAAGACGTGGCCGGAGCCCTGGGTGTACTTCTGATCGAGACTGATCGGACCCTGATTGATTCCCATTCCACCCTCTTTTGAGTCTTCGTAAGTCTTTGGCCCTGCCGGCGCTTTTTAGCTAGTCATGGCTGGCGTCAAAACCAGTACCGTCAGAAAGTGGCCACCAGTCTATGTCGGTTTTTTAAGGTGGGGCACCACAAATCTGAGGTGGGAGGACCACCTGCCGCAAAACGCAATTTCGTGCCGGTCCTCCGCCTCCCCCTTTTCGGCTTATGTCGCAGAGAATTCATCCACTGAAACGACGTGACGCCTGCGATCGTCGCCTTTCGCGCTATACTTTTGCCAAAGGGGCATCCATCGAAGCAGGGACGGCGAAGCAGAATGCGCGCGATTCTGGCGACCTTGTTTTTGTGCAGTGCATTCGGGCTGATCCCTGCCCGGGCCGAACCTTCCAGCGAGACGATCGCGCGCGGCAAATCGCTGACGGAAGCCGCCGACTGCAGCAGCTGCCACACCACGGACCCTGCAAAACCCTTTGCCGGCGGCAGGCGGCTCGATACCCCGTTCGGGGCCATCTACTCGGCAAACCTCACTCCGGATCGCGATACCGGGCTGGGTGCCTGGAGCGATGAGGAATTCTATCGTGCGGTTCATCTTGGCGTCGGCCGCAACGGCACCCGTTACTACCCCGCGTTCCCCTACCCTCATTTCACGAAACTGACAAAGCCAGACGTGCTGGCGATCCGCGCCTATCTCGCCACGCTGCCGCCTGTGAAGAACACGCCACCCTCGCCGCAATTGCGCTGGCCGCTGAACTACCGCGTGCTGATGCGCGGCTGGAACCTGATGTTCTTCCGGCCGGGCGTTTTCGAACCGGACCAGAGCAAGAGCACGGAATGGAATCGCGGCGCCTATCTGGTCGAAGCCGCCGCCCATTGCGGCGCGTGC
Organism: Bradyrhizobium sp.; assembly: GCF_035570375.1. Lineage (GTDB taxonomy): Bacteria > Pseudomonadota > Alphaproteobacteria > Rhizobiales > Xanthobacteraceae > Bradyrhizobium. Next base: position 25,393 of record NZ_DATMLW010000125.1, read on the forward strand.
CACACGCCGAAGAATCTTGCCGGTGCCGAAAAGCGCAGCGAGCGGTTTGGCGGCAGTTTTGTCGACGGCTGGTTTGCGCCGAGGCTCGATGCCGCAGAGAGAAGCGGGCTGAAATCGTGGAGCGTGGACGACATCGTCGAATATCTGCAGAGCGGCCGCAACGGCAAAAGCCATGCCGGGGGTCCGATGGCCGAGGTGGTGCTCAACTCGACCTCGAAAATGAGCGACGCCGACGTTCGCGCGATGGCTGTGTATTTGAAGGATATCGCGCCAGGTGCGCCTGAAGGTGCCGTATCGACGCCGGCGCAGACGCAGATGGCGAACGGCGAAAAGTTATACAGGGGCGCGTGCATCGCCTGCCACGAGGCGGACGGCAGCGGCGCGCCGCGCATCTATCCGCCACTGCCGGGGAGCGCGAACCTGCAGTCGGCGGATGCCTCCAGCGCGATCCGGATCATCCTCGACGGCGCCGAGACGATCACCACGCCGCGCGCGCCCAACAAGGGATCGATGCCGGCTTACGCCAAAAAAATGTCGGACCGGGAGATCGCCGACGTCACCACCTATATCCGCAACGCCTGGGGCAATTCCGCCTCCGCCGTGACCGCGGACGAGGTGGCGAGGGCGCGGCGGTAAGCCATCGCAGTCATGTTGGGGGCCGTGCATCGTCAGAGAAACGGCGCATGCACGACGCCGCGAGCATCGATGCGATGATAAGTTCCAGCCATGCAAGAGGAAGAGCGATCAAAGGCGTGCTGATGCGAGCCAGCCCCATATTGAGCATCGCGATCCAGAACAGAACAAAAAACAGCAGCCAGCACTCGATTTCATGGACCCCGGATCAGCAGCGCACCACGCCGGAAGTGCAGCGCGCTGCGCAGCATTCGGGGCACGCGACCCGACTAGCGGCGATCCTCGTTGAACACGAATTTCGGCATCTCCCATTTGTAGCGAATGGCCAAAAGGCGAAACGACAGGCCGAGCACGAAAGTCAGCGCGGTCCACACCTCGTCATTGAGCTTCAACCCGAAAGCGGTCGCGTAAAACAGGCCGGTGACAACGGAAACGCTGGCGTACAGTTCAGAGCGAAACAACAGCGGCACGTCGTTACAAAGGATGTCGCGCAGCACGCCGCCGGCGCAGCCGGTGATCATGCCCGAAACGATCACGATCGGCAGCGACTGGTTCATCTGCCAGGCGACGTCGCAGCCGGCCATGGTGAACACCACGAGCCCGATCGCATCGAGGACGAGAACGCAAGATTGAGGCGATGCACGATGCGGGCGATCAGAACCGTGGCAAACGCCGCACCCGCCGTGAGCGCCAGATAGAACGGGTTTTCGACCCACGGCAGCGGATAATGCCCGAGCACGACATCGCGGATCGTGCCGCCGCCCAGCGCGGTGACGCAACCGAGCATGCAGACGCCGACCCAGTCCATGCTGCGCCGTCCCGCGGCCAGGGCCGCCGTCATCGCCTGCGCCGTGAGAGCCACGAGCGACAGTACGTGCAACGCGGTAACGGTTGGCGGCAGAGCCCACATCTTGCCCTCGTGGTCGGAGTTTCGACGTTCGCTTTCGGGTTCCATCCGGAACAGACGCGCTTGCCAAAAGTGGAGCCGGTTCCCGGAACTGACCCAAGGCACAAGCCGTTGTCCGGAGCGTTCGAGGAGGAACATATCATGGCAATACGCAATCCGAACGACCCTCGCGAGCCCTATCGCGACGACGATGCCTATCGCGCCAACGATCCCTATCGTCCGATCGACCCGACGCGACCGGAGCTTGCGGATGACGGCTTGCTTCGCGCGTCCCGTCTCGACGCTGAACTGCAGCCCGACCCCGAACTCGCCGAGGGCACCGCCAACGGCGCCAAGATCGCGATCGCGGCGGTCGCCATCGCCGTGCTTCTGGGCGCGGTCTTCTACGGCTTGAACAGCTCGACGATGCATCAGAACGGCACGTCAACGACCGCGCAGACATCCGCGCCGGCTTCGCCTAAAGCGAGTCCGGGGGGAAACCCGGCGGGCACAACGACGGGCTCTGCACCTTCGCAGACCTCGCCACCACCGGCTCCGCCCGCTCCTGCAAGTAAGTAAGCTCGTCGCGCAGCGAACGACGTGATGAGTGCACCGCGGACAGACCCCTGTCCGCGGTGCAGTTACGGGCCCGTCAGCCAAACATCTTGTTCAGCTCACCGGCCGGATGGCCCTTGGCCATTTCCGAAAATGTGCCGTGCTCGGCGATCTCGCGTGCCGCGCGCAGGAAGCCGGCCCAGGCGGTGCGCGCCAGCGAACCGCCGACGCTGATCCGGCGCACGCCAAGCTCGGCAGCTTGCGCCACCGACAAGCCCGACGGGCCGATCAGAAGATTGACCGGCTTCGGCGCCACGGCCTTTACCACCGCGGCGATCTCTTCCTTTGTCTTGATGCCGGGCGCATAGAGGCAATCGGCGCCCGCGTCCGAATAGGCCGACAGACGATCGATCACCAGGTTCAGATCGTTTTGGCCGACCAGAAACGCCTCGCAGCGGCCGGTCAGCAACACGCCGCTTTTGTCGGCGTCGATCGCAGCGCGCGCGGCCTTGATGCGGGCGATGGCGTGGGCGCGATCATAAAGCGGCTTTGCGGCTTCACCCGTGGAATCCTCGATAGACAGACCGGCAACGCCGGTCTTGACGCCGCGGGCGACGTTGGCAGCGACCTTTTCCGCCTCATGGGCAAAGCCGCCCTCGAAATCGGCGTTGACCGGCAGATCGACCGCAGCGCACAGTGCCGCCAGATGCGTGCAGACGTCGTCGACGGTGACCTGGTTATCGGCCTTTCCGATCGTCCACGCGAATCCCGCGCTGGTCGAGGCCAGCGCCTTGAAGCCCAATTGCTGCAACGCCTTGGCGGAACCGACGTCATACGGGTTGGGGATCACGAAGCATCCCGCCTCGTGGAGTTTGCGGAACGTTGCGCGCTTGTCGGCCACTGTGATCGGCATGATCTCCTCCCTTTTTGGAAAACGTCTGCTCGCACAAGCCTAAGCTTGCAAGCGAAGGCATGAAAGGTGCGCGGGACGCATGCTAGATCACGATGCGATTAAGTGGAATCGCATCATGATCTCATCTCTTTGTTTGAGCATGATCTTTTCGGAAAACCGGCCTCCACTTTTCCGGATCATGCTCTACGCCGTCACCTGGCGCAGGAACGTCCTCTCCTCCGCGAGAATGAACTTTTTTTCCTCGGCAAAGCCAAAGGCGGCCATCGCCTCCTTCTCGCTGCGAAGCCGCGTGCGATAAATTTCGTAAGCAGCGATATTTTCGAAGGAAATCAGCGCGAACGCGATGTTGTTGGTGCCTTCGTGCGGCATCCAGTAACCGACGAGATCGCCGCCGCATTTCGGGATGATGGCAAGCCAGCGGCGCGCATATTCCTCGAAGTCTGCGCGTTTGAACGGATCGAGCTGATAACGAATGAAGACGGTGACGGACATTGGGAACTCCTTCTCTGTTTTCTGCCATCCTAGCCCTTGATCAACGTCGATGCTTCGTCTATCATCGAACTATGAAAGCAGGACCCGATATCGCCATGGTCGCCTCGCTGGTCGGCGACCCCGCCCGCGCCAACATGCTCACCGCGCTGATGACCGGCCGCGCGCTGACCGCGACCGAACTCGCCCACCAGGCCGGCATCACGCCGCAGACGGCGAGCGCCCATCTCGGAAAGCTCGAGACCGGCGGCCTGATCGAGCAGGAAAAGCAGGGCCGGCACCGCTACTATCGCCTCGCCGACCCCGATGTCGCCGGCGTGCTCGAAGGCCTGGCGGGGCTCGCCGCGCGTGCCGGCCACATGCGTGTGCGCACCGGGCCGAAGGATCCGGCGCTTCGCCGGGCGCGCGTCTGCTACGACCATCTGGCCGGCGATCTCGGCGTGCAGATGTTCGACAGCCTGAAGCGGCAGAAACTGGTGCGCCAGCAGAAGCAGGACATCGAACTGACCGCCGAGGGGCGGCGTTTCATGGCCAAGGCGCTGCAGATCGACGAGGAGATGCTCGCGCATCCACGCCGCCCGGTCTGCAAGGCATGCCTTGACTGGAGCGAGCGGCGGCATCACCTCGCCGGCACGCTCGGCGCCGCGCTGATGAGCCGCTTCACCGAACTGAAATGGGCCGCGCGCGATTCGACGCCCGGCAGCCGGGTCGTGAATTTCAGCCACCTCGGCGAAAAGCGATTTGCGGCGCTGTTCGGGGAGGCCAGGTAGTTCCACTCGGTGGCACTATTTCACTTGAAGTTTCGTCATGCCCGGGTTCATCCCGGGCATCCACCTCTTCCTTTACAGCGGTTGCAAAGACGTTGATGGCCGGTCAAGCGCGGCCATGACGTGCGCGGAAGATGAACCCTCGCGAACGTGGATGCCCGGGATTACCCCGGGCATGATGGGAACCTGCATGAGGATGCACCACCGCAAGAGTTGCCAATGCGGCCGGGCTTGACGCGGCCGCCCCTTCCTTTATCTCCCGCCAGAGCTGTGAGATGCATTTGCGTTCGGAGAGTTGGATGAATCGTCTTTTCCTCGCGGCCCTGTTCGCCACGCTGCTCGCCCTGCCGCTCTTGCCCGGTCGTGCCGCAGAAATGCGCGAGCCCTACGGCATCGGCCTTGAAGGCTATCCCTATCCCTACCCCGTCAACATGCTGCCGCTGGTCAATGACGGCGAAGAGCTTCGCATGGCCTATATGGACGTGGCACCTGCGCAAGGAAACGGCCGCGTGGTGGTGCTGCTGCATGGACGCAATTTTCCGGCGAGCTATTGGGCTGCCGTCATCAAGACGCTGACGGAAGCAGGCTATCGCACGATCGTTCCGGACCAGATCGGTTTCGGCAAATCCTCAAAGCCTGCCGGCGAACTGCATTTCGACACGCTGGCGCGCAACACCATGGCGCTGCTCGATCATCTCGGTATAGCGAAAGCCGATATCGTCGCGCATTCGCTCGGCGGAATGCTGGCGGTGCGGATCGCGCGCGCCTATCCGGACCGGATCAACCGTCTCGTGCTCGCCGCTCCGATCGGGCTTGAGGATTACCGAATGTATGTGCCGCCGATTCCGACCGAAAGAATCCTCGAGAACGAGGACAAGCTCACCGCCGAAGGCTACCGCAAGCAGCTCGAAACCAATTATTCGCCGAAAATCCCGCCGGACCAGATCACGCCGTTCATCGATGCGCGCTTCAACATCAAGGGCGCGGCCGACTATCAACGCTGGCTGCGCGCCTTTGTCAGTTCGGCGCAAATGATCTACCGCGAACCGGTGGTGCACGAGATTCCGCTCGTTTCCGCGCCGACCCTGTTCATCATGGGCGCGGACGATCACAACGCGCCCGGCAAGCCGAATGCGCCGGAAGCGCTGCGGCCCAAAATGGGCCAGAATGCCGATCTCGCCAGGGCGCTTGCAGCGAAAATGCCCAACGGCCGCGCCGAGGTGATCGAGAATGCCGGACATCTGGTGTTCCTCGATGCGCCCGCCAAATTCAACGAATTGATGCTCGCGTTTTTGGGGAAATAGTCATGAGCGCCTTGTTCATGACGCATTCATGAATTTGCCAATAGGTTGTTGAGGCAAGTGCAGATGCTCATTACTCTGGCAACTGCGTTAATTCATTTCAGGCCGCGTCGCGGCTCAACGAAGGGAGAAGACATGAGATATCTTTTCGCGGCAGCGCTGGTTGCCGGCACGGTTGCAGGTTTTGGCAGCGCCTATGCCGAAGGCGGCTGCGGCCCAGGCTTTCACCGTAATCCCTACGGCGAGTGCCGACCCAACCGGCCCGTCGTCGTGGCGCCCGGTGCGGTCGTGGTAGCGCCGCCAGCCGTTGTTGTTGAGCCCGTCCGTCGCGTCTGCCCGGTCGGCTTCGTCTGGGCCTATGGACGCTGCCGTCCGATTTGAGCGCGGATAGATTACGAACTAAAAAACCCCGCCTGAGGCGGGGTTTTTTTCTGTGAGGGTTTTTCAAGACTAAACAGCCGGATCACCAATGACGATGATGCCAGTGCCGGTGGTGCCAGTGGTGGTGACGCCATCCCCAATGCCGGTGGTGCCAGTGGTGGCGATGCCATCCCCAATGTCGGTGATGACCCCAGTGATGGTGCCCGTGATGGCCCCAGCGCACCTCTACGGGCTTGATGCGATCGATTTCATCCTGTGAGACCACGGCTGGTTCCGCGCCTGCGGGCGATGTCTGCATGAGTTGTTGCGCCGAAATCGGCGCCAGGGGGGCCGCTTGTGCGCTTCCCGCGAGCGCCACAGCGCCGGCGATCAATCCAACGGTGAGACCCAAAAAGTATCGGCGCTCCATGACGTCCTTCCTTTCTCGAATTGTTTTCTCGAAGTGATGCTGGAAGAAGTCTTGCAGCCTGAAGATGAATGTTCGCTGAATCGGGCGTTCAGCTTACCTCATTCTAAGTCGTCCCCGCGAACGCGGGGACCCATACGCCGTGAAGAACGAAGTGAAAAAGATCGGCATGCAGCCGTGATATCACGCTAGCGCTGGTGGTTATGGGTCCCTGCGTTCGCAGGGACGACGATGGTTGGACCGCCAAACCCGAATTATCTCACGAGATGACCGTCGCGTTTGACTCGTGCGGGGCTTGCGAGCGTGCTCGCGCTTTCATACGATCCAGATGTTGCTCCAAGCGTTCAGAGGCGGTGCAATGAGACGGCGAGATTTTCTGGCTGGTCTGTTGTTTGCAGCCGCGATGCAGCCGGCACGCGCACAACAGGGGGAAGCGGCGCGTCGGATCGCTATTTTGTCGCCCGGCGGCTCCGAGCTTCACGATCCAACCTTCACCACGATCAATGCCTTCCTGCGAGGACTGCAGGAACTTGGGTACAAGGAGGGACAGAACCTCACGGTAGAGCGCGAATATGCCAACGGGAGTTCCGATCGGCTGGCGGAGTTGGCTTCCGAATTGGTCAGACGCAAGCCCGAGATGGTTGTTGCGCTGAGTACGACGGCGGCACTCCCGCTCAAGCGGGCGACCAGCACAATCCCCATCGTCGCCGTCGGTATGGCCGACCCGGTTGCCGACGAGCTGGTGGCGAGCCTTGCGCGACCGGGCGGGAATGTGACCGGGACAACCTTTCTTGGCCCGGAGCTTGTCGCCAAGCGTCTACAGATGCTGCGCGAGGTCGTCCCTGGTCTCACCCGTGTGGCAGCCCTCTGGCATCCCGGTGCATACAGCGAACGTACAATGGCAGGCATACGGAACGAGGTCGAACTTGCGGCCCGCACCTTGGGACTGCAGCTTCAGCTCGTGCCCGCCGCCAGCCCCGACGATTCGCTGGCGCCTTCGCCGCGATCGTCCAAGAGCGTACCGAGGCTCTCATTGTCATGCCGAGCCCGATGCTGTTCGGCGAATACAAGCGCATCGCGGGTATTGCCACCGACAGCAGATTGCCGGCAATGGGAGCAGCCAGGGAATTCGCAGAATTCGGGGGGTTGATGTCGTACGGGGCGAACCTGCCCGATCTTGCCCGACAGACCGCCACGCATGCGGATAAAATCCTCAAAGGGGCAAAGCCGGCGGAGCTGCCCGTAGAGCAGCCGGTCAAATTCGAACTGGTGATCAACCTGAAAACGGCGAGAGAGTTGGGGCTGACGATTGGCCGCGCGTTTCTGCTGGTTGCCGACGACGTGATCGAATGAGCATGCTGTTTTCTGCGCCCGCAAGTCCGTTGCGGGCGGATGGCCTCATCAATCCGCCCCGAACTCCTGCGCCAGCACAAAAGTGTCGCGCGTGCGCCTGATATCGGGCCAGTCGCGGTTGAAATCGGCAGTCAAGCGCTTGAGGTCCTCGCCCTTCATCGCGCGCTCGAGCGAGGCCTCGCCATCGAATTGATAGGTCGCCTGATGCACGGCGGGATCGGTGAGGCTCCAGAACCGCCACGCCTTCTTTACCCGCCACGATTTCACCGCATCCGGCAGATGCTCGTTCTCGTACCACTTGTCGAAAGCAGCACGTTTTGAGGGATCGGTAACGGTGGCGCGGACAACGAAGAAGGTGGCGGGCATGTTCGCTCCTCGAGGGGCGGTTTCCGGACGTAACCAAAAAAGCCAATCATGAGCCAACCCTGTTTTAGGTGCAAACGATACGTACGCACCGGCAAGGTCAGGCCGTGTACCCATAGGCTTGGTGGCGTGAGGTAACGATTGCCATGTCTGCTTTGCTTACAAAGCGGCCCAGGTCATGCGGCGGCACAATATGTCGCGATGCGCCAAAAGGCGACATCGCCGGTCTCATTCGATGACATCATCGGCTTGTGCAACGAGCGTTGGCGAAATCGTCAAGCCGAGGGATTTCGCTGTCTTTAGATTGATCACGAATTCGAACTTTGTGGATTGAACGACCGGCAGATCTGCCGGTCTTGCTCCTTTCAGTATCCGCCCGGTGTAGACGCCGACCTGATGATACGAATCCGTGATACGTGTTCCGTAACTCATCAGACCACCGATCGCTGCGCATTCTCGAAACTGGTAAATCGCAGGCACCGCATGACCCGCCGCCAGCGCGACGAGTTGATTGCGTCGGCTGAATAAAAACGGATCAGAGGCTATCAAGATCGCGCCAGCGCGCTGCTCGATGACCGTTGCGAAGGCCGCGTCGAAATCACTTTCACTGCTGGCCTTTAAGATATGCAACTGCAGCCCAAGCGTGCGCGCAGCATCCTGCACCTCCCTTATTTGGGCTTCAGCATCCGGATAATTTGGATTCACCAGAACGGCGATCGTGGTCGCGCTGGGAACCAGTTCGTGCAGCAGCCCGACCCGTTTTGCTTCCAAGCCGGCCGTGAGCTGGTGGATGCCCGTAACGTTTCCTCCCGGACGGTTGATGCTGGCGACGAGACCGATTTTCACGGGATCGCTATCCGAAATAAAGACGATTGGAATCGTCGCGGTCGCCGCCTTGGCTGCGAGTGCTGAAACCGTGCCGCCGCCTGTGGCGATCACCGAGACCCGCCGATTGACGAGGTCAGCTGCCAACGCCGGCAATCGATCGTACTGACCCTCAGCAAGGCGGTACTCAATCGCCACATTTTGTCCTTCGATATAGCCCGGTTCGCTAAGCCCCCGCTTGAACGCGGCCAGCAAATGCGCAATCGGCGCCGCCGCTGCACTGTTGAGGCACCCAATCACTGGCATCTCGGGTTGCTGCGCGCGCGCTAAAATGGGCCAAGTCGTCGCACCGCCGAGAAGTGCGATAAAGTTACGTCGCCACATTGCTTCGCCCCTAACGCTGGAGCCAATCTAACACAGCAACAACGTCAATCCTCCGAGACGAAATCGCGCATTCGGCGCGGTTTTACTCGAGGACGGGTCGATGCCTGTTCCGGGTCATTTGCGACCCGACCGACCGGCGTTGCCGAGCATCGGATGTCCGCTTCTCTCCAAAAGATGGGGTAATCGGCCCGGCCCAGCTTGTGGATAGCTGAAGATTTTGGGTGCTGCGCTTCAGGCTGATGGTGAAACGAGGTCCGTGGTGACGGCCTCAAGCATCAGAAGGAGAAGCGCAG
>NZ_DATMLW010000126.1:0-10868 GCF_035570375.1 Bradyrhizobium sp.
CTGCGCTTCTCCTTCTGATGCTTGAGGCCGTCACCACGGACCTCGTTTCACCATCAGCCTGAAGCGCAGCACCCAAAATCTTCAGCTATCCACAAGCTGGGCCGGGCCGATTACCCCATCTTTTGGAGAGAAGCGGACATCAATCAGCAGGCAAGATCGGCCGGTTCGGTCGCGAATGACCCGGAACGGACATTGAACGGGTTCGAATACATGGCCTTCTCAAATGGTCGGGCGAGACGGGCCCTGCGCCAGCGCCAACAGCGTTGCGGCGAGCGCCGCTGCGGCCTTGTCGGGCCGCGCCTTTTCGTAGATCGCGAACTCAAGGTCAGGAAGACGCGGTAGCCCCTCTTCCCATCCTATAATTCGCAAGCCCGCGACGACCGCGCTCGCGGGGAGCGGCGTGATGGCGAGACCCGCGAGCGCCGCCGCGCGCACGCCTGTCAGGCTGGGGCTGGTATAGACGATCTCCCAGGTCAGTTCGCTGTCATTGAGCGCGGCAAGCGCCGCCTCTCGCGATACCGACCGCTCGCGATAGAGCGCCAGCGGCAGCGCCGAGTCGAGGACGAGATCAAACGTATCGGCCGCGGCCCAGACCATGGGTTCGCGCCAGACCAGGCGTCCGCGCGAGGTGCCAAGCGGGCGCTTCGCGAACACGACGTCGAGGCGTCCCTTATTGAGGTGCTCAATCAATTCCGCACTGACTCCGATCTGCACCTCGAGCTTCACGCCGGGATGCAGCGCGGCGAAACGGCCAAGCGCCCTCGGCAGCGAGCCGCCGGCGATTTCCTCGACCACCCCGAGACGTACCGTGCCGGACAGCCGCGGCGCCGCCAGGCGGAGACGGGCAGCTTCCTCGAGTTGGAGCAGGCGGCGCGCGTCGCCGAGCAACATCTCGCCGTCATCCGTCAGCGCGACGCTGCGGGTCGTGCGCCGGAATAAGGGACGCTCGGTCACGAGCTCGAGCCGTTTGATCTGCTGACTTACGGTCGACTGCGTCAGGTTGAGCCGCTCGGCCGCGCGATGGAAGCCGCCGCAATCGGCCACGGCAACAAAGGCGCGCAACAGTTCGAACTCGAGCATGGAATTGATCTCAATTTTCAATCAATCATATTAGAAAATATCGCTTATGTAATCAATATCACAGACCTACCTTCCGCTTTGAAGACGGCGTCAAGCGAAGGAGGTTCACATGTCAGCCACGTCAAGAGAGGGAGCGGATCGCGCTGCCCGGCTGGCGCGGGCCGCAAAGATCAGCAGCGGAAAGCTCTGTCCTGCCGACCGTACGACCGACTTGCTTGAAGCAATCATCGCCCCGGGCGACCGCGTCACCATCGAGGGCGACAATCAAAAGCAGGCCGATTTCCTGGCCGCCGCGCTGGCGAAGGCCGATCCTGCACGGCTGCACGACCTTCACATGGTGCAGTCCGTGCTGGCGCTGCCCGATCATCTCGCGGTGTTCGAGCGCGGCATCGCAAACCGGCTGGATTTCGCCTTCGCTGGCCCGCAGAGCCGCAAGCTCGCCGAGCTGGTCACGAACGGCACGGTGAAGATTGGCGCGATCCATACCTATCTCGAGCTTTATGCCCGGATGCTGGTGGATCTGACGCCGCGTGTGGCAATGATCGTCGCCGACAAGGCCGATCGCAACGGCAATCTCTACACCGGCCCCAATACCGAAGACACACCGACCATTGCTGAAGCCGCGGCGTTCCGCGGCGGCATCGTCGTGGCGCAGGTCAACGAGATCGTCGACCGCCTGCCGCGGGTCGACATCTCCGGCGACTGGGTCGACTTCGTCGTGCCGGGTCCGAAACCCTACGCCATCGAGCCCCTGTTCACGCGCGACCCCGCCAAGGTCAGGAGCGAGAATGTGCTGATGGCGATGATGGCAATCGCCGCGATCTACGAGCCCTATCAGGTGCGGCGGCTCAATCACGGCATCGGCTACGCCACCGCGGCGATCGAGCTGATCCTGCCGACGTTCGCTGCCCAGCGCGGCCTGAAGGGCAGGGTCGCGAGCCACTTCGTGCTCAACCCGCACCCGACCCTGATCCCGGCGATCGAAGCTGGCTTTGTCGACGGCGTTTATTGCTTCGGCTCCGAGCTCGGCATGGAGCGGTACGTCGCAGCGCGCCCCGATGTGTTTCCGATCGGCGCCGACGGCAGCTTGCGGTCGAACCGCACGCTGGCGCAGGTCGCCGGACAATATGCCTGCGACATGTTCGTCGGCGCCACGCTGCAGATCGACGCAAGCGGAAACAGCTCGACCGCGACCAAGGGCCGGATCACAGGCTTCGGCGGCGCACCAAACATGGGTGCCGACCCGCGCGGTCGTCGCCACGACAGTCCCACCTGGCTGCGCGCCGGCCGGGAAGCCGGCGAGAGCCTGCGCGGACGCAAGCTCATCGTGCAGATGGTGCAGACGCATCAGCCAAACGGCGCGCCCAGCTTTGTCGAGCGTCTGGATGCGTTCGATCTGGCCGCCTCCGCGGGCTTCGCGCTTCCGCCAATCATGGTCTACGGCGACGACGTGACCCACGTCATCACAGAAAAGGGCGTTGCCAACCTGTTGCGTTGCCGGTCGACGCAGGAGCGCGAAGCCGCGTTGCGCGCAGTCGCCGGCGACACCGAATTCGGCAAGCGGCAGTCGCCGGATAGGAGCGAAAGCCTGCGCCGCCGCGGCATCGTTACGCTGCCTTGCGACCTCGGCATCGATATCAGGACAGCGACCCGCGATCTGCTCACGGCCAAGACGATCGACGACCTCGTGACTGCGTCAGGCGGGCTCTATGCGCCGCCGGCCAAATTCCGCCTTGCCGTCATCACTCACGCTTGAGAAGGAGGTAATCATGACCCCAGTCAGCCAGACTTCTAGCGACCTATCCAGCACCAAACTGGCGCCCTTCGATCGCGCGAAGCAGCTCGCGGCATCGCTGCTGTCCGAACGCAGTCAGGCGTCGGGAGCGCTGGTCGCGCGGCAATTGCACGATCTGCTGGGTGCTCTCGACGCCAGCGATCGCCACGGCTTCCAGCGCTATCTCGCCACGGAGTTCCAGCCCGACGGAGCGGCGCTGCGCGCGGCGGCGCGGCGGTATCTCGCCGACGGCACGGCGGAGGCTGCGGCCGCTCTCGCGCGGGCCGCCGATCCGCCCCGCCAGGAATTGCTACGGCGAATCAACATGGCACCCGGGGGGATCGGCGCGCTGATCGCGATGCGCAGCGAAATTGCCTCATGCCTGCGCGCCGAACCGGAACTGAAGCTGCTCGACGCGGACCTCAAGCATCTGTTCGCCTCGTGGTTCAACCGCGGCTTTATCGAGCTGCGGCGCATCGACTGGCAGACGCCGGCCGCGGTGCTGGAAAAGCTGATAGCCTATGAAGCGGTGCACGAGATCAAGGGCTGGGACGATCTGCGGCGACGGCTTGCACCCGATCGGCGCTGCTTCGGCTTCTTCCATCCCGCACTTCCAGGTGAGCCGCTGATTTTCGTCGAGGTTGCTCTGGTGGAAGGACTGGCCGCGGCCGTGCAGCCGCTCTTGTCGCAGGACAGCGATGAAGCCGCCGCGCGGGAGCGAGCCGCGCGCGCCGACACCGCGATCTTCTATTCGATCTCCAACTGTCAGGACGGCCTGCGCGGCGTGGCGTTCGGCAATTTCCTGATCAAGCAGGTGGTCGAGGAGCTCAAGGCGGAGTTTCCGCAGCTGAAGCGTTTTTCCACCCTGTCGCCAGTACCGGGATTTCGGCAATGGCTCGGTAAACGGCTTGCGGATGAAAGCGATCCCAATACAGCGCTGTTGCTACAACTCGAGAGCGACGGCTGGTGGAATGACCCATCGCAGAGCGAGAAGCTGCGCGTGCCCTTGCTGCGGTTTTGCGCCCGCTATCTGACGCGGCAGCCCTCGATACGCATCGATCCGGTAGCGCGCTTTCACCTCGGCAACGGCGCCCGGCTCGAGCGGATCAACTGGCTCGGAAACACCGCGCCGCGCGGTATCCGGGAATCGTTCGGCATTATGGTGAACTACCTCTACGACGTCGAAACGATCGAGAGCAACCATGAGGCCTTTGTAAATCATGGAACGGTCATTCGTTCTGCGGACGTCGATGCGTTGTTGGCCGCTGAAGATATCACGGCGCCGAGACTCGGAGTCTTGCGGAAACACGATCCCGTGACGCCGCGTAGCAATACGCCTCCTCCTCCAGAAGGGCTCTAGCTATCAAGCGATCGATGACGATGTTGCGAACGCTGAGCATTGTTGTCGGCATTCCCGCAGCAAATTTCCAATTAGCCAACGTGTACTCCCAGTATTTCACTCCAACGTTACGCAAAGGAGAACTTCCATGAGCAGCCAAGACGATCTTCGCCCCAGCTATCCAATAAATCGACGCGCATTTGTGAGCATGGTAGCTGCAGGTGCGGCAAGTACTCTTATCCAGGGCACCGCCGCCGTTGCGCAGCCGGCGCCGAAGGCCCGTAACGTCGTCCTTGTGCACGGGCTGTTCGCCGACGGCTCATGCTGGTCCGAGGTGATCGCACGATTGCAGGCAGCGGGGCTCAATGCCACGGCCGTTCAAAACCCACTGACAACGCTCCCTGAAGCGGTCGCTTCGGCCGAGAAGGTGTTGGCGCGGCAGAATGGTCCGACGGTTCTGGTCGGCCATTCCTTCTCCGGCATGATCGTCACAGAGGGCGGCGTGCATCCGAACGTCTCGGCGCTGGTTTATGTGGCGGCGCGTGCGCCGGACGCAGGCGAAGATTACACGACCCTCGCTAAGACCTATCCGACGCCGCCTGCGACGGCCGGCATCCTGTTCGATGGCGATGAAGGACGCCTTTCAGAGGAGTCTTTCCTGCGCGATTTTGCGGGCGACCTGCCGGAGGCGAAGGCCAAGGTGCTCTATGCAGTCCAGCAGCCGTTCCAAAAGGCGCTGCTCACCGGTAAGACCACGCACGCGGCATGGCGCTCAAAGCCGAGCTATTACGCCGTCTCAACCGAGGACCGCACGATCAATCCCGATCTCGAACGCTTCATGGCCAAGCGCATGGGCGCCAAGACCATCGAAGTCAAGGCGAGTCATCTGTCGCTGATATCCCAACCCGACGCCATCACCCAGTTGATCCTGGAAGCCGCTGGGCAGCCCGCTTAGCAGGTGCGCGTCCTCGTGCGGGTCAGTTGCGGCGAAGTCCGACGACCTGACTCAAATTAGCGAATCGCAAAAGGCATATGTGCTATGGCCAGTCTATATTCCACAAAAGTCACGGCGAGCGGAGGCCGTCACGGTTCGATCCGCAGCGAAGACGGTCTGCTCGACCTCAAGCTCGCACTGCCGCGGGCGCTTGGCGGAAGGGGCGATGCGACCAATCCCGAACAACTCTTCGCCGGCGGTTATGCAGCTTGCTTTGAGAATGCGATCCTTCATGTGAGCCGGGATGCTGGCCACCGCTTTGCCGACGACGATATCGACGTCGTCGCCAGGATCGACCTTGGTCGAAATGAAACAGGAGGCTTCGTGTTGGCCGCCGCGCTTGCCGTGACCATGGCCGGCATCGACCGACAGACCGCCGAACGGCTCGTCCAGGCTGCTCATGCCATCTGCCCGTACTCGAATGCGATGCGGGGCAACGTCGATGTCTCGATCTCCGTCACGGTCCGGTAAACACCCGACCGGTCGATTTGATGCCACTTCCTTGGAAGAAAGCCACCAGAACGCAACTCGCAATGGAGAACAGACATGCACATGCTTGACCGCCGAATGCTCTTGCGTGCCGGCGCTGCCGCCGCCGGGGCGGCTGCACTCGCTCCGACCGTACCCGCCCGGGCTCATGCGCCCCAAGCGGGCAAGCGGGCGCAGCCTGGCTTCTACCGTTTCAAGCTCGGAACCATCGAGGTCACCGTCGTCAGCGACGGCACGCTCGCGTTCCCGGCCGAAACGCTTTGGGGCGATCGCGCCGAGGACGCAAGAGGCCTGCTCACATCCACGTTCCAGCCATCTAGTCCGGTAGGGCTTCAAATCAACACCATCCTCGTCAACACCGGAGACAAGCTGGTGTTGATCGACGCAGGCTGCGGCGTCGACAAGTTCCAGAAAACGACCGGCGGGTTGATTGGCAACCTCGCCGCTGCGGGCTACGCGCCGGACGATATCGACATGATTCTGTTCACTCACGCCCACTTCGACCACCTGTGGGGCATCAGTGACCACGAGAACGCGTCGCTGCTGTTTCCCTCGGCCGAATTCGTCGCCAGCGAGGCCGAGGTCGCCTTCTGGAGCGCCCCCGAATGGGCCAACAGATTGTCGCCCGCTCTGAAGCCAGAGGTTACCCGGGCGAATCTGGAATTGGCCAGCCCCCGGCTGCGCCTGATCAAGGCCGCGGCCGAGGTGGCGCCGGGCGTTACCACCTTCGACACAGCCGGTCACACGCCAGGCCACATCTCGGTGCATATCAGTTCCGGCAGCGAACAAATGCTCCTCACCGGCGACGTCGTGGTCAACTCCACGGTCAGCTTCCTGCATCCGGAATGGCCGTTCGGGTTCGATATGGACGTGCCACTGGCAACTAAGGCGCGCATGGCCTTCCTCGACCGCGCAGCGGCCGACAAGACGCTGGTCGGTAGCTACCATCTGCCCTTTCCCGGCTTCGGGCACGTAGTGCGCGAGAGGAGCGGCTACCGCTGGCTGCCGGCAGATTGGCAGTGGACGAGCTGACGACTTCGTCGGGCGGGGGCGGTGTGCTCCCCCGCCGGCCTCATCAGCGCTACGCAGGACTCTTAATCAGCGGGTTCCAGGTTCGAGTCCTGGTGCGCCCACCACTGATTTTCCTTCTTTTTCTTGCGGTGTAACACTGCTGGGCTCAAAGGTATAGCAGTCAGTGTTCTCGCTTCGGCCCAGCGAGATCGGGATCATGCCTTCGCCGACGAGCTGTTTCTTCTCTGCGCGCGTGTAGACCTCCGCCATATCGGGCGTGTCCCAGCCGAACATCGCCATCAGCTGCCGCGTCGTGGCCCCGTTCTCTGCTGCTGGTTGCACCGGCCTTCTTCAATCCGTGAGCCGTGCGCTGCGCTTGTCCAGCGTCAGAAACTCGCCTTTGCCTTTGCTTGCGAACTAGAGCGCGACCAGCCAATCGAACCTGCCCATCGTGCTGGTCGGCATCAACACTTTCTCATATACGGAAAACCACTGGCAGCTGATCCCAACGGCCAGTGGCGCATCGTCGGGACATATCTCGCTACGTGCGAGAACCTCCAAAAAATTTTCAGTAACCGTGGTGGTGGATCGCTATTTCCACGCTCGCGATCACCAACAACCAAATGGGGGCGGTTAGGAACAGGATTTTTGCGAAATTTGGCATTGGGCTCTCTCTGCCAACCACATAGGGAGCACAGCCACCCTTGCCATTAAATTATATTTCATGCTGCTCCTGCTCCCGTTGCTCCCGTAACTCCGGTGTGAGTGCCCGGCTCGCCGTTGGGCTGGGTCTGCGCAATGAAACTGTCGACGATGTCCCTGAGGTCCTGATAGGGTGAGCCATCGATCACAAAGACAAGCTCTTGCGGCACCTTGAAGGGCGTGCGTGGCGAGGTGTAACACTTGCGGGGGTTTGCAGGGGTTTCCGCGGGGCTTTTAGATCCGCTGAATTTGCTACACCCGTTGATTTTATTGAGTTGTGGTAGGAGGTCCGCCCGCCACCCGGACTTCCGAAACCTGGATGTTAGAGTCTGCAAGTAAAAGACCGTTTTTGCGGCGATTTCTAGTGCGCAAGATCGGTACAAATATGAGCAAGATCGTTCAAGATAAAGACACTGCATCGATTGAGTATTCGCGAAGTTCCAAGGGCCGCGAGTGCCCGAACTGATTGCGCAGAGCGCAGATCTGTTGCGCAGAGGCAAAGACCTTCTGCCCATGCAAGCCATCGACCTGCCTCTCCGGGTCGGCCGGGGCTATCGCCTCGGAATGTCGTACTCCGTCACCGACCTGCGCATCCTGAAGAACTATGCAGTGTAGTCGCGCGGCAAAGTCATATCGAACTGAGACGAATGCATCCGGAGGATTTACAGCATGAGCAGGACGGCCGCTGAATTTCTTGTCAAGGCGCTTGAAAAGACCGGTGTCAGGCGGGTCTACGGAGTCGTCGGCGACTCCCTCAATGGCTTCACCGACGTGATGCGGCGGAGAAAATCAATTGACTGGGTCCACATGCGCCATGAAGAGGCCGCGGCCTTCGCGGCGGGTGCCGAAGCCCATCTCACCGGCAGCCTGGCGGTTTGCGCTGGAAGCTGCGGCCCGGGCAACCTGCATCTGATCAACGGACTGTTTGACTGTCAGCGCAACGGCGTGCCGGTCCTGGCGATTGCTGCCCATATCCCGAGCAGCGAAATCGGGATTGACTACTTTCAGGCAACCCATCCGGAAAGCCTGTTCAAGGATTGCAGCCATTACGTCGAGCTTGTCTCAAACCCGAAGCTGCTTCCCCAGATACTCAAGCGCGCCATCAGGGTCGCCATCGCCAAGCGCGGTGTTGCCGTTGTCGTCCTGCCGGGCGACGTCGCGTTGATGGAGCTGGACGCCGAGGTACCGGAATGGATCGTGCCCACCGCGCCGGTCCTGCGTCCTGGCGCGGCGGATGTCGAGCATCTTGCGAGCTTCCTCAACCAGGCATCCCAAGTGACGTTGTTCTGCGGCGCGGGTTGCGCGGGCGCGCATGCAGAGCTTATCGAGCTGGCTCGCAAGCTGAAAGCGCCCATCGTGCATGCCTTTCGTGGCAAGGAATTTGTCGAATACGACAATCCCTATGATGTCGGCATGACCGGTCTCGTAGGCTTTGCGTCAGGCTATGCAGCCATGATGAACTGTGACGCGCTGCTGTTGCTGGGTACCGACTTTCCCTACCGGGCGTTCTATCCCGAGCGCGCGAAAATAGCCCAAGTTGATGTACGGCCCGAGGCGCTCGGCAATCGCTGCTCGCTTCATCTCGGCCTGCTCGGCACGGTCAAGGACACCTTGGAAGCAGTGCTCCCGGCGATCAAGGAGAAGACGGACTCAAGCCATCTCGACGATGCCCTGGCCGACTACAAAAAGGCACGGAAGGATCTTGACGCGTTGGCGGAGAGCACCCCGAACAGTACGATTATTCACCCCCAATACGTCATGCGGCTGGTGAGCGAGCTGGCATCTGACGATGCCATATTCACCTGCGACGTGGGAACCCCGATCATCTGGACGGCCCGTTACCTGAAGGTCAATGGCCGGCGCCGCATCATCGGCTCGTTCAACCACGGATCGATGGCCAACGGCATGCTGCAAGCGATCGGTGCTCAGGCGGCGTATCCTCAGCGCCAGGTTATCTCGATGTCGGGCGACGGCGGGTTCAGCATGATGATGGGAGACTTCATCACGCTGATGCAGATGGGCCTGCCGGTCAAGGTCGTCGTCCTCAACAATGGGACGCTCGGCTTCGTCGAGATGGAAATGAAGGCGAGCGGTTTCCTGGACACCGGCTGCGATCTCAAGAACCCGAATTTTGCCTTGATGGCCGAGGCCATGGGCGTCCGTGGCATTCGGGTGGAAAAGCCGCAGGAGTTGAAAGCCGCGCTCGAGACCGGATTGGCGCACAAAGGGCCGGTCTTGGTTGACGTGGTGAGTGCCCGGCAGGAACTGGCAATGCCGCCCAAGACGACGCTCGATCAGGCCTACCACTTTGGCATGTTCATGATGAAGGCGGTGCTCGACGGCCGGGCGAGCCAACTCATCGACCTGGCAAAGGTCAATCTGACGCGCTGAGGGCGTCGAGGAAGGCAGTGAAGCGATGGCGAGAAGCCAGCCGACTTACCGGTCATTCAAGCTTCCAGGTTCGAGTTGGTCATCAACCTCAAGACCGCGAGGGCGAGCTCGGGCTTGCAATTCCAGCGAAGCTCCTCGCACTTGCCGATCGGGTGATCGAATGAGAGACTTTTGAGGCCGCCCTTGGTACTTTCTCGACGTGGTCGGTCTAACTGACGATGTCGGTTCGGGGGTAAAGCAGACTCAGAGCCTTTGTGTGAACTGCCTCGTCACGCCATTCCTGAGGAATTGGCCAGCGGTAAAGTCACCCGGGAAGGTAGACTATGTTGTTGAAGCACTTGCTCATGGACCTCATTGGTCATGTTTCCGGTCTGAGCGATGCACAACTTAGGCAGATTGAGAAATCGTTGCCGGCGAGCAAGGCGCTGATCGATCTTCTCAATAGGGCAGAGCCGTTCATCGAACAGGCGCAAAAGCTGTACGCGGAAGCCGAGCCGTTGATCGATGAAGCAATGAAAGAGTTGCAGACTGTCGGTCCCGCGGCGAAAATTTTGATCGATGTTATCGGGCATCATGTCAGCATTGGTAGTTCTCCAGCGGAGGCCGCTGAGGCGGTCCGCACGGCGCTTAACGGCTCAATCAAGAGCGTCGCCCAGGATCATTGGATCGATCAGCGAATGAGCTGCGTAACCGTGTTTGGGGGAACTGGCTTTGTTGGCCGTCGCGTCGTGCGCCATTTGTCCGAATCCGGCGCCACGGTGCACGTCGCCTCACGGCATCCCGGGCGGGCTGAGGGCGACGACGTCAAACAGGTCGCCGCCGACGCACATGACGAGCGCTCCGTAGAAGCCGCCGTTGCGGGCGCCGATGGGGTGGTGAACGCGATTAGCCTGTACGTCGAGCACGGAAGCGATACATTCCATTCGGTGCACGTCGAAGCCGCCGCCAGGATCGCGAGCGTAGCGCGGCGGGTCGGGGCCAAACGGCTAGTTCACCTATCAGGAATCGGCGCCGACGCGGCCTCGTCTTCGCCCTATATTCGCAGTCGCGGCGAAGGCGAGGCGGCCGTGCAGGCCGCATTTCCTGGC
>NZ_DATMLW010000127.1:0-6158 GCF_035570375.1 Bradyrhizobium sp.
AAGAGGAGCCTGTAGGGCGATTGGGTAAGTCGCCAAGCCGGTCGCGGGTGCTTGCCGATCAGGCTCCAACGTCTGCCAGAAAAACGCCTCCCGACAGCAAAACCAACGACACCACGGTATTTTTCGACAGCATCGGTCAAAAACGGAAGTAACGGCCCGGCGTCGTCATGTCCGCTTTGCCCCCAACCGCAGACATCCGTGAACTTGCCAAGCGCCTGGCGAGCCGCTCGCATTCCGCAAAAATGAAACGTCGAGGCGATGGAGCCGGTCGAGTAGATCATCGGCAAGGCCGATGACGCGAGCGATCATCTCGCCGACGTCGCCAAACTTCGCCGCATCGATGATGCGCTGACACCGATGCGATCCGCGCTGGCGCGGCAATTTCGAAACGCGAACCTCCGGGAAGCCCGCTGATGCGCCGACCAGGTCGGCCGCAGTTTCGACGCTTGTCAAACGTCCTATCCACCGTGTGCTGCGGCCTGCAATAGGTTTCAGTTCGGCCGCTCGCCTGGCTCAACCTGGTCATCGAGCGCCGGCAGCTCGGCTGCGCTCCGGATCGGAACGCACTAGGCTCGCAACACCGCGTTCATCGCTCATGCGCGTCCCACAGCTCGCGGAGCTTGGCGGCGAGATCATTGCAGCGCTGGTTTGCTCTTGCATCGCGCGCCTCGCCGATTTCGTAGAGGACGAACTCAAAGCCATCCGGCCCGTGCAGAACGATCCGGTTGAGGTCCTCGCCGCTGTATCCAAGCAATGTCTTGCTGCAGTAAAAACTTGGTATCTCGCTCATCGCACCATCTCCCATTGCATAAAAAATTTAGAGACGCTGCGCCATTAGCGGGGTGCCGCCGGCCTAACCCCCTTTCCCGCCGATCGACGAGGGATCATCGATCGATCAGGAGGCCATAAGGGCGCCGCAGCGGCAGGAAGATCGGCGCGCGGCGCGGTCAGCGCCAGAGGTTCTTGAACCGGCCCGGTGCCAGCTCGGTGTATCTCACGGTTGACTGGATGCTTCGATGGCCGAGATACGCTTGCAAGGTCCTGGTGTCAGTTCCCTTGTTGGCCAAGGCATAGCCAGTGCTGTGACGGAGCATGTGCGGGTGAACCTTGAACGGCAACTTGGCCTCGATGCCGGCGCGCTCGATCAGCTTGGCCAGGCCGGAAACCGAGAACGGCGCGCCGCGCTCGCTCACGAAGATGAAGGGCGACTTTGCCTCGCGCTTCAAAGCTCGCAGCGACCGCAGCTCGTCACCCAGCAATGGATGGGTGGCGGTTGCCCCGCCCTTGGCCCGGCGCAGGTGCAGGTTGCCGGTCTCGAACTCCACGTCGCTCCACTGCAGCGAGCACAGCTCCGAGGCCCGCAGGCCGTGTCGGAAGGCCATCAGGATCATGGTCGCGTCGCGCTGGCCCCAGCGGTTGGCCTTGGCGGCTGTGATCAGGCTCTCGACTTCGCGCTCAGTCAGATGCTCCCGTGGCCGAAGCTCCGCGTTCGGCCGCCTGGACGGCATCGACCGCTCAACTGTCCGATTTGCTGTTGCTGGCGCAACCAGCCGAAGCACCGATTTAGCCATTGATTGCGACTCCCCTGATGTCTGACTGTCCGTAATCTAGTAAGATTACGGACAGTAAGCAAGGGGCAAGATGAGGCTATCGCCTGCGATACTTCGGCCTGAACAGCGCCAACGACTGCGCCAGCTTGGCGCCAGGCGCTAGCCTGGTCGGCTCGACAACGATCTCGGCACGATCGCCGGCCTGGCGCTCGATTTCCGCGCCTATGATGGCGACCGGCTCCAGCGCCTCGCTTGGCGTTTGATCCATCAGCATCAGCCTCACGCAGTCCTCGATGGTTTTGCATTGATCGAACGCACCAGCCTCGCCGACCTCAACCCGATCGACCAACGCGCCGCCAAGCCGACCTTGCAGCTCGATGGCCCGACCGGCCGCATTGAGCTGATCCTTCTCGACCGCGCGCTCGTAGACGACCTCGGACTTCTCCAGGAGGTCGGCCGCGGTCGCTCGGATGATTCCACGGCGATTTACGTGCCGACCGGTCTCGTCGTAATGGCATTGCGAAACGCGAGCGGCGAGGCAATGGTGGAAATGGTTTCCGTGCCCTCGCCGACGCCCTGAATGGTGATGTCGCCGTAGTCCATAAGGCGACCAAGAATGCTCTGGTTGACGTCGACGCTCTCGACCTTGTCGAGGCTCATCTCGAAGGTCCGCCGCTTGATGAAACCGGTCTTGTGGACGACCCGCATGTTGGTGACGTCGGTCTCGGTGATCCAGCGGTGGAACCAGGCCGTCGCCGTCCAGTACAAGGCCGCAAGCCCAGCGACCGCTGCCAAGGCCACGCAAACCCATATCAGCGCGTCGGCGGCGACCATGCGCGATAGTACCAGAAACACAACCGCCATGATCCATGCCGCGATAGCCGGCAGAAAGTACATCCAGTGCTCGTTGGTCGAATACAGCACCCTCTCGCCGGGCTGCAGGATTTCGTCGATATAACGCCCCATACGCCTACCCTGATTTAACCCGTCACCACAGCAGTTTGCGCACCCTCGGTGGCCTAGTTCAAAAATACAGTGGCCTAATTTCAACGCTACGCCGGTCGCCTTCGCCCCGTAAGGTCTGTTTTGAAATTTTGACCCACCGGGCACGCGCTCGGCGGGTTTTGCTTTTATGTCACGCCATTTCTATAGAGCAGAAGCGGGCGTGTTACGGTTTGACTGCCCCTCGGCCGTGGGGGTCGTGTGTTCGGGCTGATGTGTGACCGGCAGCTGCAATACAGTCGCCCGCTGGCCGCTTGAGAGAAGCGTCACGAGAATGACGTTTCCGTCCGGCAATTCGAGCGCATCATGATGTCGGTGGGGATTGTACGGATCTATCTTGCGGAATCGCGCAACTCTGAAGTTGGTGGTCTTTTTCCAAATCCAGCTCTGATCGAATTTTACATCTTGATCAAAGGCCAATTCAGTCCCCGGAAGCAAGCAAACTGCCACGTTCGCTTCCCCCTCCGCCGCAAAGCCGCGGGTCCCTCCTGAAAATGACGTTGTGATAAGCATCTCGCCCACCTTTGCGGGACGAACGCGACAGCGTGCAGACTATAGTCACACATCGGATTTGCCTCCTCGCTTGAGATAGGTCGCCGCGCCCGCGCAGAGGCGCAAGCCACCATCAGAGTGGTAACACAAATTCTACGTCCACCTTGGCGGTTTAGCCACTCACATTATTTTTGAAAAAATTTCTCAAACCCTCGTCGGTTGATCGCGGTAGCGATCGCCCACGGGCTCAAACACTGGTAGGCGCAAAAGCGGCCAGTGAGGGTTTGACGGTCGACGGCGGGATTGGTGCCAAGCAGCGGCCCTTTCACCGGACCATGGCCGATGCCGGAGATGCGCGATGGCCGCACCGAATAAAATTCAATTTAATGGGTGTCGGCGGATTGCGAACCTACCTCAGCTCACGCGCATCGGCGGTCAACCGTCAATTGATCGCGTGTTCGAGGAAGTCAATATCGGTCATTCCGTTAATCGCTGTACCGCATCGTTTGGCGACCAGTGGGGTGTCGCCTAGGCCGCGGAGGCGACTGCCGGTCTCTTAGCGATCAATGTGCGTCGGTCGTGAATCAGGCTCTCCAGCCGGTGGGCTACCACATTCAATGTGGCATCATCCACCGCGCTCTCGTCTCCGGCAGCGGATTTGGCACGTTCCGCCTTTAGAATGCCGTCAATTTCTTCTTCAATATCCGACAGCTCGGCCTCTGCTTCGACTTTCCGGATCCGGCGCCCCAGGGCATAGAGAGAATCGAGCGGGCCTTCGGTCGCGCGGTTGCCGATGCCCAGGAATTTCCACGCCGCCGCAAGCATGGTGGCAGCACCACCTAGCACCATCGGCGTCAAATAGATCCAGTTGCCGTATTCATCCATGAAACTCTGCGTGGTGCTGTTGTAGACGGCTGCCGCGCCAGGGTGCAGCGGAAGGTAGGCATCCTGGTCGGTGCTGGGCGCGGTGATCTGCGCGAAAATCGGCTGCTCGCGCAAAAGATTCCTGCGCACGCTCATAATCGCCTGCGTGAGGTGGGTTACCAGATCAGTGCCGAGCTTCTTGTGCGCAACCAGGTATAGCGAGGTCCGCAAGGTTGTCAGGTCGTCTTCCGGGACCGGCGGTGATCCCCGCAGCGTGCCCTTCGGGACGTCGAAACTTTCAAAGGAACGTTCGGCCTCTGCAATTGCTGCCGCGGACTCGATGGAGATCAGTACCGGGACCTTTTTATGGTCGAGCTGAAAAAATCCGCGAACGAGCGAGAGGTATTTCTCGGCGAGCGGGATCACGACAAGCAGGGCACTGACCTGTTTTGACTGAATGGCTTGCCGGACATCCGTCAAAGCAAGGTTCTTGAATACAACTTTTGCGCTCGCCAGATCATATTCCCTGGTCAGCACATCGACAATTTTGGCGTTCGGTACGCCGCCGACCACGCCGACCGTGTGTCCCTTTAGGCCATCTATGCTGTCGATGGACGATCCCGGCGGCGCGATGATCAGTACGACCATATGGCTGACGACGACGACGGCTTGCGCCTGTGACAAATCGCCGACATCGCCGCGAACCACGGCGAGATCGACCTTACCCGCGGAGAAGGCGTTGGCGGCCTCAAGCGCGGTGCCGCTGTCGATGACCTTGAGCCGCACCGGCGCGTTCGTTGAAACGAGCTCGCTTGCTATCGCTGACATTGCCTTGGCAGCCTCGCCGTCGATCGAGCCGACCGCCAGGGTCAGCGTTGCCGGGCGAGTGTAGTACCGATAGGCAAGGAGACCCGCGCCTGCGGCAAAAACGACGACACCGAGAAGCAGGAAAAAACGAAGCCAAAGCGGCAATCTTGTCGACATCATGTTCGTCACTCCAATCGCTTGGCCGATGGCCACTGCCGCAGGCGTTGGCTGCAGCGCACGCAACCGTAAAATACCAAGAGCCGAGGCCCATTATGCAAAAACCGACAGGCGCCGAGAAAAAAGCGAATTGAGAACGAGGTGGCGAGCCCCTTTCGCGGTGAAGATCAAGCGGTCATAATCAAAAATAACGGCCCTGACCCACCAGACCTTGATCTGGCGCAACATCCCGCATCGACGGCTGCGATGAAGCGGTTTAACCGCCCTTAATTTGTTAAAGCCGCTTATTTTCTGCTGACGGGAGGATGGTGTTGCAAAAGTCCGTTTGCGGCATGTGTC
Source organism: Bradyrhizobium sp. (assembly GCF_035570375.1). GTDB lineage: Bacteria > Pseudomonadota > Alphaproteobacteria > Rhizobiales > Xanthobacteraceae > Bradyrhizobium. The sequence goes on from NZ_DATMLW010000127.1 coordinate 5,232, forward strand.
TCAAATTCTCCGAGCCGTAGGCGCGACGATTGAATAGCGATTTGGGGAACCACGTCGACATGCACCAAACTCGCAGGCGACCGGGTCTTTCAGTCGATGAACGCCTCCGCTGGCGTAAACTCAAGTCCGTGCGCGTCCGCCACCGGCTTGCAGGTGATCTTGCCGTCGCAGACATTGAGGCCGTTACGCAAATGGATGTCGTCCTTCAAAGCTTGGCGCCAACCCTTATCGGCAAGCTGCAATGTGAAGGGCAAGGTGGCGTTGTTGAGCGCAAAGGTCGACGTACGTGCGACCGCTCCCGGCATATTGGCAACGCAATAATGCACCACACCATCGACCACAAAGGTCGGATCGGAATGGGTCGTCGGCCTCGACGTTTCGGCACACCCGCCCTGGTCGATGGCGATGTCGACGAACACGGAGCCCTGCTTCATCGTCTTTAGCATTGTGCGAGTAATGAGTTTTGGCGCGGAAGCCCCTGGCACGAGCACCGCGCCGATTACGAGATCAGCTTTAGTGACGAGGTCAGCGATCGCGGCGCGCGTCGAGAAGATCGTGCGTGCGCGGCCGTCGAACTGGGTCGCGAGGCGCCGCAGAACCTCGAGCGAACGGTCGAGAATCGTCACCTGAGCGCCCATGCCGAGTGCGATTGTCGCGGCGTTGGTGCCGGCGACGCCGCCGCCTATGATCAGCACATCCGCCGCCGGAGCGCCGGGAACGCCGCCTAGGAGAACACCACGCCCGCCGGGCTCCTTTTCAAGCGCATGAGCACCGACTTGCGGCGCGAGGCGACCGGCGACTTCCGACATCGGCGTGAGGAGCGGCAGTCCTCCTGACGAGGCGGTAACTGTTTCATACGCGATGCATACGGAGCCGCTCGAGATCAAGTCCTGCGTTTGCACCAAATCAGGCGCGAGATGCAGATAA
>NZ_DATMLW010000128.1:0-13956 GCF_035570375.1 Bradyrhizobium sp.
GCTTACGATGGGTCAGCAGCATCCGCAGTTTTTGACTGCGCAGCGTCTTCACATGCACCGGACGGTAAAGTCCCGCCCGCACCATTTGCGCGATGCCGCGCGCATCATTGCGGTCGGTCTTGTTGATTTGCGCCTTCAGCATCGCCTGCATGTGCCGGGTTTCGACACAAACCACCGGTAACTCAGCTTCGGCAAGAGCGCCGAACATCCACAAGCTGGGCCGGCCGATTACCCCATCTTTCGGCGCATAGCGGACATGGCCGCGCTTGTTGCTGGCTCGACCTTAGTCGCGAATGACCCGAAGCCGACGGTCTGGGATCGCTTCGAAGGTATCCATGATCGGCCATTGTTGTGCTATCCTGGCTGAAAGTGCTTACTGATCCTGGAGTACGGACGAGGCGACGAATCCTGGTCTTTGAGGCGCGGTCAGCCTTCCGACAAGCCAAAAACCAACGGCAGGGAAGGACATGCTTTTCTCTTTTGAAGACTATGTTCTGGATACAGATCGCCGCGAATTGCGCCGGGGAAGCGCCGTAATCGCGGTCCAGCCCCAGGTCTTTGATCTTCTGGAATACCTCATCAACAACCGCGAGCGCGTCGTCACCAAGGACGACATGCTTGATGCCATTTGGGGCGGGCGCCTCGTGTCGGAATCGGCGCTGACAACCCGGATCAATGCGGCACGGACCGCGCTTGGCGACAATGGAGAAGAGCAGCGACTAATCCGTACTCTGCCCCGCAAGGGGATCCGCTTTGTGGGAGTGGTGCGAGAAGTGCATGAATCCCCCAACGCTAGTGCGGTTTCCGCTACTGTGAACGACTTCAGAGAGCCTGTTGTTCCTCCCCAGGAACGACCGGTCATCGACGCGCGTCGTCAGCTCACGGTCGCATCATGTGAACTAGTGCATGGGGGCGACACTGCACGAATGGACCCCGAGGATTTGCGCGATATCATGCAGGCCTACCATGACTGCGTCCTTGCGACGAGCCGGCGACATGATGGATTCATCGCAGCCCGCTCACTCGCGAACCCGGTCCTGATCTGTTTTGGTTTTCCGGTCGCGCACGAGGACGATGCGGAGCGAGCAGTGCGGTGCGGGCTGGAACTCATCGCGGAAGTAAAAGCACTGGCATCATCACCACCCTTGCAGGCTCGGATTGGGATTGCAACCGGCGTCGTTGTGGTCAGCAGCCTGGAGGGCTCGCGAGACGCTCGAGAGTACAACGTTGTCGGCGAGACGTCGAACCTGGCAGCGCGCCTGCAAAGTGTCGCCGAACCGGGTTCGGTGATCATCGCTGACAGCACGCGAAGGCTTCTCGGCAATCTCTTTGAGTTGCAGCACCTGAAATCAAGACGCCCAAAGGGCGCCGCTCAACCGGTGTTGGGCTGGCTGGTCCACCGAACAAACCCCGTGGAGAACCGCTTCGAAGCGCTGCGTACGACAGCTTTGACGCCCTTGGTGGGCAGGGAAGAGGAAATGGATCTATTGCAGCGCCGCTGGGCCAAGGCAAAGGCCGGCGCCGGCCAGGTCGTGCTGATCTCAGGCGAGGCCGGCATCGGCAAATCGCGGCTAACGGCGGAGCTCTTGGAGCGTATCGCCGCCGAGCCACACACGCGCCTGCGTTACTACAGTTCGCCGCAACACGCCGATAGCGTGCTTTATCCGGTCATCAGCCGAATCGAGCGCGCCGCCGTATTGACTCACAACGATACAACGCAAACAAAACTCGACAAGCTTGATACCCTGCTCGCCGAGACCCTGACCTCAGCTCACGATGCGGGACTTCTCGCCGAGATGCTGTCACTGCCAAATGATGGCCGCTATCCCACGTTGGAAATGCCGGCGCCACAGCGCCGCGAAGCAACATTTAGAGCGCTGATAACGCAGGTAGAAGCCTTGGCGCGCCGAAATCCGGTTCTGATGATCCTGGAGGATGCACATTGGACCGATCCTACCAGCCTCGAAGCATTTAGTCGGATGGTTGACCAAATCGGGAAGCTTCGCGTCCTGCTAATTGTGACATTTCGACCGGAGTTCGATGCGCCATGGATTGGACGTCCGCAAGTAACGCTTATCACGCTCAATCGGCTGGCGCTGCATGACGTCGACGCCATAATTGACCGTGTTGTTGGCAACAAGTTGCTGGCCCCAGGTAGTCGGGAGGAAATCATCGAGCGGACCGATGGCATTCCACTCTTTGTGGAGGAGATGACGAAAGCTGTGCTCGAGGCGGACGATGAGAAAGCGCAAGAGCGAACAATCGCTGCAGCCCCTCAGCCGGCGCTGGCGGTTCCCGCAAGCTTGCATGCGTCGCTGATGGCGCGACTCGACCGGCTAGGTCCCGCATTGCTAACAGCACAAACTGGCGCAGCAATTGGGCGCGAGTTTTCTCATGCTTTATTGGCCGCGGTGATCCCGGAACCAGAGGCTGCTCTGACTGGCTCGCTTGATCGCCTTATTCAGGCCGGATTGCTGTTTCGGCAGGGCGTTTCCCCGCACGCGACCTATTTTTTCAAGCATGCGCTCGTGCGTGATGTCGCCTATGGAACGCTCTTGCGCGAGCCGCGTCGGGCGCTTCACGCTCGCATCGCCAAAGTGCTCGAGAGTCTGTTCGCGGAAGTTGCCGAAAACCAGCCGGAGGTGCTGGCTCGTCACTACGCGGAGGCGGGGCTGATCGAGGAGGCCGTGCGGCAATGGGGCAAGGCGGGGCAGCGGTCGTTGGAGCGTTCGGCTCTGATCGAAGCTGCGGGCCAGCTCAGGCGTGCGCTGACCCAGATTGCGACCTTACCGGCTAACCCGACGTTGCGACGTGAGGAAATCAGACTGCAGGTCGCGCTAATAAATGCACTCGTCCACGTCAGTGGATTTGCCTCGGATGAAACCAAGGCGGCCGTGGAGCGCGCTCATCTGCTGATCGAACAGGCCGAGGCCCAGGGAGAGCCTCCCGAAGATCCTCTGGTACTCTTTTCGGTTATCTATGCCGCCATGGTTCCAAGCTTCGTGACTTTTAACGGCGACGCTCTGCGCGAAGCTGTCGCTCAGGTCCTTGCGGTGGCCGAAAAGCAGGCGCAAACGATGTCGCTTACAATCGCTCATCGCACGGCGGGCGTTTGCCTGATGTGCACTGGAGACCTGAGGCAAGGCCGTGCCCATCTCGATCGCGCGATTGCAGCCTATGATCCCGTTGCGCATCCGCCGTTGGCCACACGTTTTGGCCAGGACAGTCGGGTGGCGGCTTTATGCTATCGAGCGATAGTGTTGTGGCTGCTCGGCTATCCGGATGCGGCTATCGCAGACGCCAACGAGGCGCTCTTCCACGCGCGCGGGATCGGACACGTTGCCAGCTTGATTTATGCACTGAGCATTACAAGCTTTAGCCACCTGCTCTGCGGAAACTACGTGACAGCGAACGCGCAACTGACTGAAGCCGTCGCGCTTGCCGAAGAAAAGGGAGCCCTGTTCTGGAAAACGACGGCAACTGTGCTCAGCGGTTGCGTATCATCCGCAATTGGCAATGCCTCGGACGCTGTCGACATCATCAGCTCTGCGGTAACTGCATTTAGATCGACCGGAGCAACAGTTTGGATGCCTTCTTACCTTTTGTATTTAGCGAGGGCGTACGCGGAGCTTGGCCGATTTGAAGATGCCTGGCGCTGCACCGGCGAAGCAAGGGCCATAATCGGAACGAGCAAGGAAACCTGGTTTGAGGCTGAGATCAATCGGGTGGCCGGCGAAATAGTTCTACGATCGCCAAATCGGGATCCAGAAAATGCGGAGGCCTGCTTCGAACGGGCGCTAACAGTTGCGCGCAAGCAGCAAGCGAAGTCTCTAGAACTGCGTGCCGCGATGAGCATGGCGAGGCGTCTTCGCGATCAGGACAGATGCCATGCGGCTATCACCCTTCTTTTGCCGATCTACGAGTGGTTCAGCGAGGGCTTCGATACAGTCGATCTGAAGGGCGCCAAGGCACTGCTCGCTGAGCTTCGCCAGTAGCACGAATAAGCCTACCTTAAGAAAATGATAAGCTTTTCTTAAGGTGGAGATCGCCGCCACGGTTCCGCTGGAGGCAAAAATAAAGCCCGTCTTAAGAGAAAGATAAGCCACCCTTAAAGCGGGGATTGCCGTCCTGTGCCATCTCTTGTCTGCTGACCGACATGGCTCGTCGCGCGCCAGGCTCCACAAAGCAACGGTCTCGGTTCTCAAGAAGGTAAGCGGAAGAAGCGATAAAAGGCACCAGGAATGTGCAGTTTCACGACACGAGATGGCGTCGAGATATACTACAAGGACTGGGGCGCCGGTCAGACCATCGTATTTAGTCATGGCTGGCCGCTCAGCTCAGACGCCTTCGAAGACCAGATGTTTTTCCTTGCGCAACGTGGTTTCCGCTGTATTGCGCACGACCGGCGCGGCCATGGCCGTTCCAGTCAGCCATGGAACGGCAACGATATGGATCATTATGCCGACGACCTCGCGGAGCTGCTGACGCATCTCGACCTGACGGACATCGTCCTCGTTGGGCATTCCACGGGCGGAGGCGAGGTCGCGCGCTACATCGGACGGTACGGGACCAAGCGTGTTGCCAAGGCCGTGCTGGTTGGCGCAGTGCCCCCCATCATGTTGAAGTCCGCGAAGAATCCCGCCGGTACACCAATTGAAGCGTTTGATCAGCTTCGTGCCGGCGTTCAAGCCGATCGGTCACAGCTGTGGAAGGATCTCAGCATGCCATTCTATGGTTACAATCGTCCGGATGCGACGATTTCGGAAGGCGTGCGGGAGTCGTTTTGTTTGCAGGGAATGATGACGGGAATGCCGGCAAGCTATTTTTGTATCAAGGCGTTTTCCGAAACGGACATGACCGAGGATCTGAAGAAGATTGATGTGCCAACTCTGATTTTGCACGGAGACGACGATCAGATCGTGCCGGTCGGCGATTCGGCGATGCTGTCCGTTAAGCTCATAAGAAACGCGACGATCAAGTTAATCCCGGCCGCGCCGCACGGTATGTGCACGACGCACAAGCAGCAGATAAATGATTGCCTACTTGCCTTCATCAACGCGCGGTAGGAAGGTAACTATGCACGAACGCTCAGCCGGCCATTTCTCGATCGATCGGCCTACTCGGCCGCCGGAAGCGTTTCGTTCAACGGCCTGTCCATCAATATGCTCGAGACGAGCGGCAAAGGATGAAGCCCACTTCTCCAAGCTGTTTGAGGAGATTTGCCATGCTAGTGGATCGACACTTCTTGCGACCGGAGGGAATTGTGAGCTGCTCTGACGGCCAAGTGCGAACGCAGACCTCAGCAGAAGTCGCGCGCGCCTATAATGCTCACATGCATGAGATCATCGACGCGATCTCCGCTCTGGTCCTTGGCGCGCACGCCGGGCTAAACTGGCTACGCGCTCAACCCCTAAATGAGAAGGAACTCCAGAAAACGCTCGATAGTATTGTTAGCGATGGTAATCGGGCATGCGAAATCGTCGTTCGACTTCGAGCGCTCATGAATGAAGTGCCGAACGCGGATGAAGTTCCTGCTCTAAAACAGCCAAACCTTAGTCCGCCTTACGCTCGAAAGAATGGGGTGTTCAGGTCGACAGAATAGGAACTAGAAACGCATGGTCGGGTTAAACCCTGTACCGAGACCAGCAGCAATGTCTGACGCAAACTCCACCGTCTTGGTCATCGACGACGATCCGAATTTCCGCGCTTCGGTCGGGCGCCTGTTACGATCGCTCAGCATCGATGTTCAGTTATTTGCGTCGATTTCCGAGTTCCTCAAGTCCGATCCGCCGGATTGCCCCACTTGTTTGGTGCTCGACGTCAGATTGCCCGACCAAAGCGGCCTAGATCTTCAACGTGAGCTGGCTGCGGCAAACAGGGAAATTCCGATCATTTTCGTCACGGGGCACGGCGACATACCAATGTCCGTACAGGCAATGAAGCGGGGTGCCATAGAGTTCTTGACCAAGCCGTTTCGCGATCAGGATCTTCTCGACGCCATTCAGCTCGGCCTGTCCCGCGATGGTGCACGGCGAAAAAACGAGACAGACCTGGCCATCCTAAGGGAGCGCTTCGGGTCACTAAGCCCGAGGGAGCGCGAGATTGTAATTCAGGTCGCTCGCGGCCGCCTGAGTAAGCAGATTGCCTACGACATCGGCATCGCCGAGGCCACTGTGAAGGTGCATCGCAGTAGAGCGATGCAGAAGATGAAGGCCAGTTCGCTTCCCGAACTCGGTCGAATGGCTGACAGGCTCAGGCTGGTGCCCGACACGCTGCATCGCGCGTGAGCTTTTTTCCTCTTTTCCGTGATATTCTCGCGCTTCCCCTTCCATAGTCCTCACTATCCGCGGCCGTCTTCGAACTCCTTGGTGCTGGCTCGCTTCCGCGGCGCGGCATCCTCAATCAGGATGAACTATCCGCTTGGACAGGTAGAGTGAACTGAAAAACCGCCCCGTGGGGCACGTTCGCCCCGGCCCACAATCGGCCGCCGTGCGCTTCGATGATCGAACGGCAGATCGACAGGCCCATCCCCAAACCGCCAGGCTTCGTTGTGTAGAAGGCGTCGAAAACGTGATCGAGAGTATCCGGCACCAGTCCCGGACCCGAATCTCGCACCCCTACGAGCACGCGGCCCGGGTCAGCCTTCCGGCTGCTGACGAGCAACTCTCGCGTCCCGTCGCTGGCGCCGCTCATAGCCTCGACGGCATTCACGATCAAATTGAGGATCACTTGTTGCAGCTGTACCCCGTCGCCCTCAATGAGCGGCAAGCCGTCCGCGAGGTCTGCCTGCATTGAGATGCCGTTCTTCACCCATTCGCCGCGGGTGAGTTCAATCACCTCGCGGATACCCGCGTTGATGTCCAAGCACTCTTTCCGGGGCGGCGCCTTCTTGATGAGCCCGCGGATCCGGTCGACGATCTCGCCTGCTCGATGGCCCGTCTCAACGATAGCCTCGAGCGTCTCGCGCACCTCCTCCAGTTCGGGTGGTCGACGAGCTAGAAAGCCCAGGCCGGCCTGGGCGTTGGCGACCGCCGCGGCGATCGGCTGTTTCACTTCATGGGTGATCGAGGCCGAGAGCTGACCCATGGTGGCGACGCGGTTGGCGTGCGCCAGCTGCATCTGCACCTTGCGGAAGGCCTCTTCGGCGCGCTTACGCTCGGTCAGATCGAGCACGAATGCGACGCCCTGGTTACCGCCCTCTTCAAACGTTGCCCCACCAATCAGCACGGGCACACGGCTACCGTCTTTTCTAATGTATTCTTTTTCGAATGGCTCGAACCGGCCGCTACTTTTTTGCTGTTCGATTCTTGCGTTATTCCTGTCGCGCCAGTCGGGCGGCGCTAGGTCCGCCCACCTTATGCGGCCCGCAACCAAGTCTTCGCTTTCGTAGTTCACCATGCGAAGAAATTCGTCGTTGGCCTCAAGAATGCGACCTTCGAAATCCCAGATGAAAATTCCGATGATGTTGGAATCGACCAGGCGCCGGATCCTGGCCTCCCGCTCCTGGAGATCATTGTACAGACGGGCGTTCTCCAGCGAAATCGCCGCTTGCGACGCCAGCAGTTCCAGAACCGAGATCCGGGAGGGCGTGAACACGTGCGATGCAAGATTGTTCTCGAGATAGAGCGCCCCGATCAGCTTGGCCTGTTTCAGCAACGGCAGGCAGAGAAGCGACCGTGCCTGTTTGCGGCCTATGTATTCATCTTCGGCAAACGCGTTCTCCCCGCGGGCGTCATCCAGGATCACTTGGCTCTGAGTGCGGATGACTTGCTCAAGGATCAGCACGGACAATTCCGATGGCGTCACCGGCGTTCCGAGAAGACGGACCCTGACGCCATCGCGACCGCTCGTCGCTTCCGCCTCGATCTGGTATTGGCCGCCGTGCGGAAGAATCAGGAGGCCGCGGTCGGCCCCGGCATGCTCGACGGCAATAACCATCAGCGTCTCGATCAGCTTCTCGAGGACGATCTCGCCGGCCACGGCCTGCGACGTCTTGATGACCGTGGCGAGATCGAACTGCTCGACAGGCGCCTCGATGGTCGGTTTCGGGGCCAATGGTGCCTGTCGTCGGACCCGGGCGTGGCTCTGGTCGAGCTGAGTGACCTTGGCCCAGGCGCCCCAGCGGACGTAGCAGTCGCGGGCCTCGTCCAGATAGGTATCTGCCACCTTTTCGAAACCGCGCAGGCGGTAGAATCGAGCTGCCAATTCGCTGGCGAGCGCCTGGTCTTGGAGGAAGCCGCGCTCCGCGGCCGAGCGGATTGCCTGCTCGTACAGCCGCATGGCCTCGATTTCTCGTCCTTCGAGGCGTGCCCATTCCGCCGAGACCAAGGAGTGTTTATGCGCGAACGTCGCCGGGCAGCTCTCCGCCCATCGCTGAAACGACCCCAGGTGTCCAATGAGGTCCTCGCGAAGCTCTGCCCGTCTCTCCGGCGAGGACGCTGGAAAGACTGCGGCGATAGCGAGAGAATGATAAAGACAGTAGTCCATCGACTGAAGATTGAGACGGGCCGACCAGAGAATCGGCTTCGCCTTGGCGGCAAACTCGAGGGCTCTCTCCGCGTTGCCCAGTAAAAAGTGCCGCTGCAATTGCAGGATCCAATGAAAGCAGGCAACGAGGGCGACGCCGCCCCGGAGCACCCGCGCTTCGAGCGCCGTCGAGTCGAGGGGCGCGCTGCTCCCCGCTCCGCCGCGAAGGCTTTGGACGAAACCCTGGATGCTCAAAATGACCAGCTGGCCGAATTTGTATTTGCGGACGAAATCCAGGGCGCCTGCCGACTCGAGCCACACCTGGTCGAGAGGATCACCGCGCGCCATCAGATCCGTGAGGCGATGTTGACGGTTGTAGCAGGCGTAAACCATCTCGCCGGTTTCCCCGACGGCTCGGATCGCGGCCTCGAGGCAGGTCAGAGCGTCTTCGATTGGACGCGTCCAGAGGACCGCCATTTGCATGAGGAAATGTGCGCCCGCCTTTTGCGCGGTGAACCCATATCGTTCGGCAACTGCGACCGCTAACCGTGCAAAGGCCTCCCCGTCTGCGAAGCGATGGAACGCTGGACCAAGGATTACGGCGATCGCGCCGTAGCCGATCGCGGAGTGCTCGCTTGTGCCATGGCGACAGGTCAGCTTGACCATCCAGCAAGAAATCATCTGGAACAGATCGCCGTCGGCGTGATAAGCCAATTCGCCTAATGAACTGAAGAGCTTCATGACGGCCCGCATCTCCGGGTCGTCCATCATCGGCAGGTCGACCAGGCTCTCGATCGGGCGCTCGCCGAGGGTCCGGCGCATCTCCTCGTATTCTGCTCGCACTTGTTCCGGCGTCGGCGAGTCCGGCAGATCGACGCCGAACGTTCGCAGGCATTCGAGCGCCGTGCGGACCGCCGGGGCGTAGTTCCCTTGCCTCAATTGAAGAAGCATGCGCAAGCGACAAATCTCGGCGTGATCGATCTTCGATCGCGCTTTAATCAGCAACGCCTCGACGAGTCCCGCGGCCTGCTCCAAGTTCGAGCTGAGAATCTCGCATTCCGCCCGTTCCAGGAATAGGCCCAACGTCAAGTCATAGGATCTTTGCCACCCTTCGTCCGACAGAACGGCGATGCCTGCTGCGAGGTAGTTGGAGGCCGAGGCGTAGGCGGTCGAGGCTTTCGCCTTCCGCCCTGCAAGAAGATTGAGTTCGGCCGCAAGCACCTTCTCGGGCCACTCGGAAATGAGCGCCGAGCCCGAGTTCAGCTGGTTGACGAGATCGAAGATTTTCTCCGCGATCCTCTCCTGCGCTGTCTCCGCGACAAGAAGACGTCCGATCCGCAGATGGAGTTCGGCGCGACGTTCCGTCGGAATGAGCGCATAGGCGGCTTCCTGAACCCGATCATGCAAGAAGCGATAGCTTCCCTCCCGGGGGAGGACGGCGCCGGCGCGGACCGCGTCGCGAAAACCCGCATAGATCGCTTCCTCGGATCCGCTATGTAGCTTTGCCAAGGTTGCAAAGTCCGCGTGATTGCCTAAGCAAGCGAGCAGCTTTAGCGCTTCCTGAGCCTCCGGAGGGAGACGGCGCAACCTGCCGATCATCAGGTCCACCGGATTGTCGCTGAGCTTCTTGTCGACGATAGCGTCTAAATCCCACGTCCACGACCGCGAGCGAGGATCGAACTCGACCAGCCCTTCTTCCGTCAGGCTGGTGAGGAACTGCCCGGCGAAGAACGGATTGCCGCTGCTTCTCCTGTGCACCAGTTCAGCGAAAGGCCGCATCTCGTCTGGCGCATGCCGCAAGGTGTCGCACAGCAATTGGTTGACGTTGTCGACCGAGAGTGGGCCGAGAGCGATCTGATCCAACCTCGCACCGGCCCGGCGCAAGGCCTCCAGCTTGAGCATCAGCGGATGGGCCGAGTCGACCTCATTGTCGCGATATGCGCCGATCAGCAACAGGTGCCGCGTGTCGGGATGGAGGAGGAGATATTCGATGAGCGTCAGCGTCGCCGGGTCGAGCCATTGTAGGTCGTCGACGAAAATGACGAGCGGGTGTTCCGCCCTCGCGAACACGCCGACGAACCGCTGGAATACGGTCTGAAACCGCAGTTGGGCGTCGAGGGGCGAGAGGTCCGCCACGGTCGGCTGTGGGCCGATCAGTCGAACGAGGTCGGGAATGAGGTCGGTCAGCAGGCGGCCCTGATTGCCGACAGCTTCCTTGATCGCGTCTCGCCAGCGGGCGATGTTGTCCGTGTGGCCGTTCAGTAGCTGTTGAATCAGTCCCTGAAACGCTTGAGCCAATGTCGAGTGGGGCGTGTCCCTGAGGCGCAGGTCGAATTTTCCTGAGATGAAGATGCCGCGAGGCAGCACGATAACCTTGTGCAGTTCGTTGACTACCGACGACTTGCCGATGCCCGAATAGCCAGAGACCAGAACGAGCTCCGAGCCGCCATGCATCACGACGCGGTCGAAGGCGGCGAGCAGGGTGGCGATCTCGCCCTCGCGTCCGTAGAGCTTCTCCGGGATCATCAACCGCTCCGACGCGTCCTGCAGACCTGGCGGGAACGGGTCGATCCGGCCGATCGACTCCCAGGCGGTGAGGCACTTGCGGAGATCCGCCTCGACTCCTGCGGCGGTCTGGTAGCGCTCCTCGGCGGTCTTCGCGAGAAGCTTCATGACGATCATCGAGAGTGGAGCCGGCACCGCGCTTGCAAGCTCGCCCGGCGGGACGGGCTCTCGCGCGATGTGACAGTGGATCAACTCGATCGGGTCAGCGGCGGTGAAGGGCAACGCGCCGGTCAACAGCTCGTAAAAGGTGACCCCCAGCGCGTACAGGTCGCTTCGGGAGTCGACCGAGCGGTTCATCCGGCCAGTCTGTTCCGGCGCCATGTAGGCGAGCGTCCCGGCGATCACCTCCGGCGGCGCGGGGGTTTGATGCTCGCGCAGCAGACGCGAGGCAATGCCGAACCCTGTCAGCCACACACCGCCGCTTGCCGCGTCCACAAGGATATTTGCCGGCTTGATGTCCTTATGGATAAGGCCTCGCTCATGCACTTGGCGGAGCGTCGCCGCGAGAGGGATCGCGATGCGCAGGAAATGCGATACGTCAAGCGGCCGGCCAAGCAGCCGATCGAGCGGCGCACCGCCGGGATCCTCAAGAACTAGCGTCGTGCGATCGTTGTAGCGCGTCAGCGCGACTGGTCGTGCCGCCCAGTTCGCGTCGAGTTCGGCTTTGAGCGCATATTCGTGTTCAAGCCGCTCGACGCAACCGAGCGAGGTTTCTTCCGCGGCTACCAGCAGGATCGGCGCCAAGCCGTTGCCGGAGCCGCGGTAGAGAGCGATGTCTCCCTCCGTCAGCGGCGCAAATACGTAGCTCAAGAGCTCATTCACGAGGACCTCCTGCCAGGAGGACTGCTTTAGTACATTGATTAGGTTACGTTTGCTCCGGCCCGTCAATCCAAAAACAGACGCTAAACATGCGATCTATCACGATCGGTGCTCTACCATGGCTAAACGATGACGAGAACGCGCTGCCATTTTGCTCACAAAGCCGAGATGCTTTATCGAGAAAGAATGCCCCGACGAAGTGATCGACAACTGACTTCCCGTTGATGGCAGCTTTCGGAGTGCTACCTGATCGTGCTGCTAATCGATGAACGGCCGGAAGAAGTCACGGACATGCAGCGTTCGGTGAAGGGCGAAGTCGTCTCATCGACTTTCGACGAACCGGCCGTGCGCCACGTTCAGGTCGCCGAAATGGTGATCGAGAAGGCCAAGCGCCTGGTCGGGAGGGTGCCGAAACCGCTAAAGGCACATTGGTCTTGCCGAGGAGGACAGCGCCCGCGCTCTTTATCCGGGAGACGATCAGGGCGTCTTCCTTCGGGATAAAGTCCTTGAATTTTGGATTACCAAACGTCGTCGGCAGTCCTGCGACGTTGAAAGATTCCTTGACCGTCATCGGAATGCCGAGCAGCGGTCGCCGCTCGGCGCGGGCTAGGGCGGCATCCGCCGGCCTGGCTGCCTCGCGCGCCCGCTCGAAGTCGCGAATCACGATAGCGTTGAGACGTCCGTCCAAGGCTTGAACTCGCGCGATTGTGTGCTCCACGAGCTCCGATGAAGAAATCTTTCGCGCCTGTAACGCCTGAACGAGCTCTTTGATCGTGCGGTAGTCCCATTCGGAGGCGGATATGGAATCAATCTTTTGTGCCGCGGTTGTCGAAATCGCCCCGGTGATCGCAGCCGCACCGCCGTCTGGCGTCGACCTCGATCCATCATGACCCGCGCTTTCTCATGATCACCTGCCATGACCGCCAATCACGGCCTCACAGAAGGTCACGCTCGCACCTCCAATGATAATAATAACTCTAAATCTGCTACCTTGTCTTTCAGGCCTAGGTCAGCTTCTGGCAGATTTTGTTGCAGAAGTCGGCGACGACAATGGCGGGACAGCGTCGAGGACGAGGCTGTTGAAGCGGTGGTCTGCGATCTGCTGCACCGGAAGCGGATAATTGCTTCCGATGCGCCTGGGCTACGCGGGATCTACGCGAAAGCACTCCGGTGCAGCCGGCGGCGGTCGCACCAAAAGCTTGGCGAGCCGCTTCAGGTTCTGAGCGATAGCAGCCAACGTGAACTCGAACTGGGCACCCATTGGGCCCCGTAAGCGCAGCCGGCCGAGCCGGAGAATGCGCTTGAGATGGGCGAACAGCATCTCGACGCGCTTTCGATCACGGCGAGACTGCTCGAATGCTTCGGTCTTTGCCACTGCGCGGGCAACATCGCGGGCTGGCTCGTAGAGGCTGCGCGGGATTCTGCGCACCGGCGCCTTCGGACAGCACTGCGGCTTGAGCGGGCAGCCTCGGCAATCGCGTGCCCTGGGCCGGTAGTAGAGTGTCTCCCCATCGCTGGCCAGCTTGCCAGTCGTCGTCAAAACCTTGCCAGCCGGGCAGATGTAAACGTTGCGCTCTTTGTCGAAGGAGAAGTCTTCGCGGCTGAAGGTCCCGTCCTCTCGCTTCGACTTGTCATTGACCGGGATGTGCGGCGTTATCTTGGCTTCGTTGACCAGCCAGTCGAGGTTGGCACCCGAACCGTAGGCCGCCAGCGAGCCGTTCGGGCTTGATGGCGAAGCGCTGCTCGGTGCGCTCGATCATGGTTCGGGCCGCGCCAACCTCGGCCTGGCGGATGGCGCGGGTTGCCTCGACATCCATGATGATGCCGACCTTCACGTCGATGAGGTAATTGTTGGCGTAAGCGAAGAATGCCGGGCCCTTGTGAGCTCCGGTCCACTGGGCCGCCGGATCGGATGGCGAGACGAACTTCGGGACGACGTCGCTTGCGGCGCCCCACGCCGTATCTGACCCATCGACGAATAATGAGATGCAAGCTCGCTGCGAAGCCAGGACAGATCGAGAGCAGCATCGATCTTCCGTACCAGATGATCTTCGGGAACCGCGTCGCTAAGATGAAACTCGTAGAACAATTGACATTGGTCACTCT
>NZ_DATMLW010000129.1:0-101791 GCF_035570375.1 Bradyrhizobium sp.
ACAGGCCGGGCAGCATCCAGTCCAGCACGATCAGATCGGGAACCCGTTCCTTCAAACGGGTGTCGGCGTCATCGCCGCGTCCGACGGTTTCGACGTCGTAGCCTTCGGCGTCGAGGTTGTAGCGCAACAGCGTCGTAAGCGCCTCCTCGTCTTCAACCACCAGAATGCGCGCGCTCATGTCAGTAGCCTTCTTTCGTTGTGTTTTGACGCAGTGTGTTCACGCGAACCGGCTCCCACTTCGTTCAAACCCTGGTCAGTTCCCAGGTACAGTCGTGGCAAAGGTCGTCATGTCGCCCTTGGGGCGCTTGTCGGGTATTTGCTGGCCTTCGATCATGTAAAATACGGTTTCCGCGATGTTGGTGGCATGATCGCCGATCCGCTCGATGTTCTTGGCGCAGAACATCAGATGGATGCAAAAGCTGATATTGCGCGGATCTTCCATCATGTAGGTCAGAAGCTCGCGGAACAGCGAGGTGCAGATGGCGTCGACCTCCTCGTCGCCCTTCCACACCGACATCGCCGCCGGCAGGTCGTGCGCGGCGTAGGCATCGAGCACGGATTTTACCTGGGACTGCACCAGATCGGTCATGTGCTCCAGCCCGCGGATCAGTTTGAGCGGCTGGAAATCGCTTTCCAGCGCCGCGACGCGCTTGCCCATGTTCTTGGCGAGATCGCCGATCCGCTCGAGATCGATGGCGACCCGCATCGCGCCGACGATTTCGCGCAAGTCCACCGCCATCGGCTGGCGCCGCGCGATGGTCAAAACCGCGCGCTCCTCGATCAGCCGCTGCAAATTGTCGATCTCGACATCGGCTTCCACCACACGATTGCCTAGCGCAATGTCGCGGCGGATCAGCGCGTCGACGGAGTCCACGATCATGCGCTCGGCGAGACCGCCCATTTCCGCAACCAGCCGGGTCAGCTCCTGGAGATCGCTGTCGAACGCTTTGGCGGTATGTTCTGAAGCCATCCTTTTTCTCCTTAGCCGAAGCGGCCGGTAATGTAGTCCTGGGTGCGTCGATCGTTCGGCGATGTAAAGATCTTGTTGGTATCGTCGAATTCGATCAATTCACCGAGGTACATGAACGCGGTCTTGTCCGAGACGCGCGCCGCCTGCTGCATGTTGTGGGTGACGATGGCGATGGTGTAATTCTCGGCCAGTTCCTGGATCAGTTCCTCGACCTTGGCGGTGGAGATCGGGTCGAGCGCCGAGCACGGCTCGTCGAACAGGATCACCTCCGGCCGCACCGCCACGGTGCGGGCGATGCAAAGCCGTTGCTGCTGGCCACCGGACAGGCTCAGGCCGCTGGCATTGAGCTTGTCCTTGACCTCGTTCCAGAGCGCGCCGCCGCGCAGCGCCTTCTCGACGCGGTCATCCATTTCCGAGCGGGAAATCTTCTCATAGAGGCGGATGCCGAAGGCGATATTCTCGTAGATCGTCATCGGGAACGGCGTCGGCTTCTGGAACACCATGCCGACCCGCGCCCGCAGCAGATTAAGGTCGAGCTTGGGATCGAGAATATTGGTCTGGTCGAGCATCAGCTGCCCGGTGGCGCGCTGCCCCGGATAGAGATCGTACATGCGGTTGAAGATCCGCAGCAAGGTCGACTTGCCGCAACCGGACGGGCCGATGAAGGCGGTGACGCGATTGGTGCCGAGCGTGATGCTGATGTTCTTCAGCGCGTGGTGCTCGCCGTAGTAAAAATTCAGGCCGCGCGCCGTGACCTTGGCCGGCGGTTCCGTGCTTGGCATCGACGGCACCGGTGCGTTGGGAACACTCACGGATACGGAAACGTTGTTCATTTTGCGGTCCTCTCGGCGCCGAGAATGCGCGCGCCAATGTTGAGAGCAAGTACGGTGAGCGTGATGAGCAGGGCCCCGCTCCAGGCGAGCTGCTTCCAATAGGCGTAGGGGCTCTGCACGAAATTGTTGATGGTCACCGGCAAGTTGGCCATCGTCTTGGTCAGGTTGAGGCTGAAGAACTGGTTGGACAGCGCGGTGAACAGCAAGGGGGCGGTTTCGCCGGCGACGCGGGCGGTCGCCAGCAGCACGCCGGTGATCAGGCCGGAGCGCGCCGCGCGGTAGGCGATGCGCTTGATGACCAGCGAGCGCGGCAGGCCGAGAGCGGAGGCCGCCTCGCGCAGCGGGTTGGGGACCAGCAGCAGCATGTCCTCGGTGGTCCGCAGCACGACCGGGATCACGATCACGGCGAGCGCCAGCGATCCCGCCAGCGCCGAGAACCCGCCCATCGGCACCACGATCGCGCCATAGATGAACAGGCCGATGATGATCGACGGCGCGCTCAAGAGGATGTCGTTGATGAAGCGGATCACCGAGGTAAGGCGGTCGTTGCGGCCGTATTCGGCCAGATAGGTTCCGGCGAACAGGCCAAGCGGCGCGCCGATGCCGACCCCGATGAAGGTCATGATGACCGAGCCGATGATCGCGTTCTTGAGGCCGCCTTCGTTCGATCCGGGCGGCGGCGTATTCTGGGTGAAGACGTCAAGGTTGAGGCCGGCGAGACCGTTATAGAACAGCGTGAACAGGATCAGCGCCAGCCAGGTGACGCCGAACAGCGCGGCGCCGAAGCAAAGCGCGCGGATGATGATATCGTTGCGGCGGCGGCGGACATAGATCGGGTTCATGTCACTTGCCCGCCTTCTGTTCCAAATGCAGCAGCATCAGCCGCGCCGCGGAGAGCACCATGAAGGTCAGCACGAACAGCAACAGGCCAAGCAGGATAAGCGCGGATTGGTGCAGGCCGTCGCTTTCGGCAAATTCGCTGGCGATCGCCGCCGATATCGTGGTGCCGGGCGCGAAGATCGAGGACGAGATGCGGAAGGAATTTCCGATGATGAAGGTCACCGCCATGGTCTCGCCGAGCGCGCGGCCGAGCGCCAGCATGATGCCGCCGATGACGCCGACGCGGGTATAGGGGATCACCACGTTGCGGACGACCTCCCAGGTGGTGCAGCCGACGCCGTAGGCGGCCTCTTTCAGGACCGGAGGCACCGTCTTGAAGACGTCGACCGAGATCGCGGTGATGAAGGGAAGCACCATGATCGCCAAAATCAACGCGGCATTGAACAGGCTGAGATAGGACGGCGGGCCTCCGAAGATCGAACCGAGAACCGGGACGCCGTCGAACAATCCGATCATGAACGGCTGGAACGTATAGGCCAGGAACGGACCCAGCACGAAGAAACCCCACATGCCGTAGATGATCGAGGGGATGCCGGCGAGCAATTCGATGGCGATGCCGATCGGCCGGCGCAGCCATTGCGGACAAAGCTCGGTCAGGAAAATCGCGATGCCAAGACCGACCGGAATGGCGATCAGCATCGCGATAAAGGAGGTCACCAGCGTGCCATACATCGGGCCGAGCGCGCCGAGCACCGGAGGATCGGCCGACGGCGCCCAGCGCTGCGTCCACAGGAAGGCGATGCCGTATTGTTGAATCGCCGGCCATGCGCCGACGATCAGGGAGAGGATGATGCCGCCGAGGATGAGCAGAACCGAGATCGCGCAGGCGCGGGTGATCCAGTAGAAGGTGGCGTCCCCGAACTTGAAAGCATTAAGTGCCTTGGCGCGATCGTAAGGCCCGGTAGCTTCCATCGCATCGCTTTGAACGGCCATGTCTGCCACGCCATTTCCCTCTGTCTGGTTCAAAGCCTGGTGACCATTTGGTCCCGGAGCGTCTTTTGCCGAACGGTTTAACCGCGTCATTCGGACCCGCGTTTTTGGGGGCGCGGTCCCGGAATCCGGCCTCACTACCGCGGTACTGGGGATTCCGGGCCTTGGGTTGTTCATCTTACCCGCCGGCCCGGACGCGATGCATCCAGGCAGGCAGGTTATGCAACGCTTTAGCTCTTGATGTCGGCCGACCAGGTCTTCTCGATCAGCTTGACCACAGGCTCCGGCATCGGGATGTAGTCGAGTTCCTCGGCCATCTTGCCGCCGTTTGCGAAAGCCCATTTGAAGAATTTGACGGCTTCGGCGGAGGCCGCCTTATCGGCTGGTTCCCTGTGCATCAGGATGAAGGTCGACGCCGTGATCGGCCAGGACTGCTCGCCCGGCTGATCGGTGAGGATCACGTAGTAACCGGGAGCGTGCGCCCAGTCGGCGTTGGAGGCGGCGGCCTGGAACGCGGCCACCGTGGGCTCAACGGTCTTGCCGGCCTTGTTGACGAGCGCCGTATAGGTCAGCTTGTTCTGCTTGGCATAGGCGTATTCAACATAGCCGATCGAATTCTTGGTCTGGCTGATATTGCCCGAGACGCCTTCGTTGCCCTTGGCGCCAACGCCCGCCGGCCATTCCACCGCGGTGCCGGCACCGACCTTGGTCTTCCACTCCGGACTCACCTTGGAGAGATAGTCGGTGAAGTTGAACGTGGTGCCCGATCCGTCGGAACGGCGAACCACGGTGATGGCATCGCTCGGCAGCTTCACTGTCGCATTGAGCTTCTTGATCGCCGGATCGTCCCATTTGGTGATCTTGCCGAGATAGATATCGGCAAGCGTCGCTCCGTCGAACACCAACTCGCCGGGCTTCACGCCCTCGAGATTGACCACCGGAACGATCGCGCCCATCACCATCGGCCACTGCACCAGGCCGTCCTTTTCGAGCTGCTCGACCTTGAGCGGCATGTCGGTCGCGCCGAAGGTCACGGTCTTGGCCTCGATCTGCTTGATACCGCCGCCCGAGCCGATCGACTGATAGTTCAGCCCGTTGCCGGTCTCCTTCTTGTAGGCGTCAGCCCATTTTGAATAGATCGGGAACGGGAAGGTCGCGCCCGCTCCGGTAATATCGGCGGCGAATGCCGACGTCGACGCGGCGACCAGACCGGCTGCCACGATCGTTTTCATCAAATTCATTGCTGGTCTCCATCTCGTAAGCCAAGCGCTCACGAGGATCGTTTAGAAGCGGTCAATGCTGCTTTTACGAAGCTTTGATGACAGTCGGATGACACCACCAAGCTATTGAAAATGCTTGGCTTCAGGTCAAAACCGGAGTCCTGGCGTGGGGAAAACAGGTGGTGAAGGTGGCGCCGTTTTTCAGCGCGCTTTCGATCAAAAGCCGGCCGCGATGGCGATTAACAATATGTTTGACCAGCGATAATCCGAGCCCGGTTCCACCCTGGGAACGGCTGTCGCCGACATCCACCCGATAGAACCGCTCGGTGAGCCGCGGCAAGTGTTCGGGCGCGATACCGGGGCCGAAATCGCGCACCATCACGCGCACCTCGGGCACGCCCTCGCCGGAAACCGCCATGGAGAGCGAGACGATGACCCTGCCGCCCGAGGCGCCATATTTCAGCGCGTTTTCGATCAGGTTCTCGAACACCCGCAGCAATTCCTCGCGGTCGCCCGCGATCCAGACCGGTGCTTCCGGCAGATCGACATCGATGACGACCTGTCGCTCGCGGGCCAGCGGCTCCAGCCCGTCTGCGACGGTACGGATGATCGGAACGATATCCACCAGCGTATCGGGGCGAACATGCGCGGAAAGCTCGACCCGCGACAGCGACAACAGGTCGTCGATCAAACGCGCCATCCGCGTCGCCTGGATATGCATGATGCCGAGGAATCGCTCGCGCGCCCTCGGATCGTCCCGGGCGGGTCCTTGCAGCGTATCGATAAAACCGGACAGCGCCGCCAGGGGCGTGCGCAGTTCGTGACTGGCATTGGCGACGAAATCGGCGCGCATTTCCTCGACCCGGCGCAGCGGTGTCAGGTCGTGAAAGGTCATCAGCATGCATTTGTCGGTGCCGCCGAACAGCGTCGGCACCGGAACCGGGGTGATGATCAGTTCCATCCAGCGATCGACCGGCACGTGATCGAGGTAGGTCGCGCGGCGAGCCTCCGTGGTTGCGATCGCTTCGCGCAACGCGCTGATGATCTCGGGCGAACGCAACGCAAACTGGGCGAGCTCATTCTTGCGTAACGCCGGAGCCAGCTGCGCCGCAGCCGCGTTGAGATGAACGACGCGACCGGCCCGATCGAGCAACACGGCGGGATCCGGCATGCCGGAGACGATGGCGCTGACGGCAGCGGTCTCGATCGGGTTGACGCCCCTGACGTCCTCGCGAGATGTCGCGGCATCGTGCAGGCGCCACGGCACCAGAGCGGCGGCGGCGATGCAGATGAAAATGGCGGCGGCGCGGACCGGCGACAATTCACCGAATATGACCACCACCGCAAGCGCCAGGCCGGCGGCGAGCAGAATGATGGCCGCATGCCTCAGCCGGTCCGGCCACGGCGAAAAAAAGAAAGAGGGAGAATCGTCTATTGCCATCAGACCGGAGCTCCGATTCCGAAGTGCCTCTTCGTCCCATCCGGGTCGCGACCTCAGGAGCCGGTGTCCTTCCGCTCCCGAACGTAGACGGCTTTACGCTGCGGCTCCGCCGGGGCTGCCGGCGCCGCCTGCTGCAACCGCTTGAGCCGCGCACCCAGGATAACCTCCCGAAACGTCAATAAGATTACAGATATGACGAACGGCGCAATATAGTAGAGGACGCGGAACAGCAGCATTCCCGCCAGCAGGTCTTCCCGGTCCATCTGCCACAGACCGACCAGCATGGCGGCATCGAACACGCCGAGCCCGCCCGGCGAGTGGCTGGCAAAGCCCAGCAAGGTCGCCGAGACGAAAATCACCGCCACGACGACGAAACCGAGGTTGGGGTCATCCGGCACGAGCACGTACATCGCAAGCGCACAGAAGCCGAGATCGACGATGCCGATCATGATCTGCAGCAGCGTCAGCGGTCCGCCAGGCAGGACCACCGACCAGGGGCCGCGGCCGACTTGGCGCGGTTTCACCCAGACCCAGGCTACATATGTCAGCAACGCGAAGATGGTGGCGACCGCGGCCGTGCGGTTCAGCCACGGCGGAAGCTGATCGATCGAGGCGGCGGCTTCCGGATGGTAGGCAATGCCCAGCCCCAGGACCGCGGCGTTGCCGAGCCAGAAGGTGAGACCGGCGAGAAAGCAGATCTTGGCGACGTCGATCGCGTTCAATCCCCAGGCCGAATAGATGCGATAGCGCACCGCGCCGCCGGTAAAGACGCTGGCCCCGACATTATGGCCGATCGAGTAGCTGGTGAAAGCTGCCAGCGCGTTGATACGATAGGGGATGTCTTTTCGGCCGATCGCGCGGACCGCAAACAGGTCATAGAAGGTCAGCGTGAAATAGCCGGCCGCCACGAACACCGCCGCCAGTGCGATCGAGCGCGGCTCGGTGCTCTTGATGGCCTCGACGACCTCGTTGACGTCGATGCCGCGGAGCATGTGGTAAAGCACGTAGCAAGCGATCCCGATGACCGTGACGCTGATCGCAACGCCCATCTTGTGCAGGATTTGCCTATGGCGCAGAAACGAGATCGCTCTGCGTAGTGATTCCAGCATCTGGACCTCGAATGACGATCCTTCGATCATGGCGCCGGCGCGGTCATTGCCGCCGACGGAACTAGGCTCGCGCTCCGGCCTCCTGTGGTAGCTTGTTTTGAGGCTGAGTGGAATTCGGTTGATAGGGATAAGGCACGCTCCTTCAATATATTAGAGGGATCGGCAATGGCGGAATGCGCCCTTTTGCTGCATTCGCTCCGGCAATGGCGAATTCCACCTCCGCGAGCGCTTGTTGAAAGGAAGGTGCTCACGATTTCACGCCGCCGGTTTTGAGGTCAGACGCTGGAAAAACAGCAGGTCAAGCGCCGGCGCCTCGCCGACGAGGCCAGTCAGCAAGGCATGGACCTGGCCACGGTGATGGGTCTGGTGATTGAACCAATGCGCCAGTGCCGGGGCCAGTTGCTGCTCGAACCACTCGGGCGCGGAGACGCGTCGGTATTTGATCGTGCCCGAGATGCGCGCATCATCGAGGCGATCGACAAAATCGACGATCCGTCGGTCCTCGACCTGGCGCGCGGCGCGCAGTTGGTCAAATGTCTCGAACAGGATTGCGTCCAGCCGGTCCGGCGCGTCGCCCTCGCCGGTGAACCGCCGCATCCAGATCCGGTCGGTTGCGAGCAGATGGTTGAGGGTACCGTGGACAGATTTGAAAAAGGCGCCGCGATCGGCGCGGTACTGCTCGGGCGTGAGCCGCGCCACGGCCGCGTATAGCTGCAGGTTGGCCCACTCGTTGTACCGGCCGAACATGCGGTAGTGAGCTGTCGCAGTGATGGTCATGTCAGTTGCCCGCGATCATCCGAAATTCCGGCTCCCTTCGCATGGCCGGAAAGCACCCGATCACGCAGCCACGATCCCGCCGAACAGCCGACCAGGTAAAGTGCGAACATGATCAGGCCGAGGTCGAGCCAATAGCCGGGGCGGCCGGGGACGATGCGCCCCAGCGCCGCTCCGATCAGCGCCGCCACCAGGACCGCCAGCAGACGCGCGATCCGTTGCGATACGCCCTGGCCACGATGGACCACCGCGATCCAGCCCATAGCAAAACCCAGCAACAGCGATCCCACGAGCCAGCCCCAAAAAAATGTCGCCAGGTAGACCATCGCTATTCCTTCACCACGAATTCGATGCGGCGGTTCTGCGCCTTGCCCTCTTCGGTGTCGTTGCTCGTGACGGGCTGCGTGCTGCCATAGCCGACCGCGGTGAACCTGCTCGCGGGCAATCCGGCCTTCACCAGATAGTCCACGACCGCCTGGGCCCGCTTTTCGGACAGCGACTGGTTGGCCGCGGCGTCGCCCGCGGCGTCGGTGTGTCCCTCCACCTCGATATTTGCGGTCGGACAACGCAGCGCGGTCTCGATCAGGCGATCGAGCAATCCGCCGGAATCCGGGTCGAGGGTGGAGCGCCCGGTCTCGAACCGGATGGTTCCCTTCCCGAGCAGTTCCGAAAACAGCTGCTGGCAAACGGTCGCATCGACCGGGGCAGCCGCAGGCTTCACCGAAATGTCCGCCTTCACCTGCCAGCCCTGCGGAAAATCCTTGAGCAGATTGTTGCGTATCTGGGCCGGCGCGGCATCGTAGAGTGCATCGCCTGCAAGTTTCACTTCGCGATCCGAGACGACCAGAGTGCCGGTCGACAGGCGCGACAGCGCGGCGAGCGCCGGCACCACGGCGCCGGCGAAACCGGAAGGCGCCCCGACGCTGGTCTTGAGACTGTCGACGACTTTTTCGCTGAAGAATTTGCGGCCCGCCGCCGCGACGATGGTGCCATGGGCATTGTTGTCGGGCACGTAACCCGTGAGCGTCAGCGTTACCGCGACCGGGTCCTTGTAGGCCTGGAAGATGTAAGGGGGCGCCTTGATGTCGTTGGCGGCGACCGAATATCCCTCGGGGAGATTTTTCAGCGCCGCCGCAATCGCTTCCCGCCCTCCGAGGTCGCGTGCCATCCCGGAAAGGCTGACCTTGTCGTCGGAAATCGTGATCTTGCCGTCCTTCAGCTTGCTGACCTGATCGACCAACAGCAGAGCCGCATTGTCAAAACTTTTCGGCGCCCCGCGGGCAAGGTTCATCTGATCGACAACCTCGACGCCGCCAAGGGATACGCGCGCGGCCTCCATCAACCTGCCTCTGGTTGCGGGCAGCGGTGAACTGCCCGACAGCGTCACTCTTGCGACGTCACGTTCGGCCGACCAGACGAACGGCGTGGCTTCGGGAACAAGACGGGTCTCATCATTGACGAACCGTACACCGGGCACGGCCTGCACCGAAGCCACCGCGCCGCGCCGGCCCTGTTCGGAGAAGGCATCCGCGGCAAGGGTGACGTCACGTCCCTCGACCGCGATCCTGCCCTTGTCGAGTACGGTATCCTTAAGGGCGGCGATGGAACGGGCGGCGAGGTCGGTTTCCAGCGGGGCGGTGCTCGACCATGCCGCGAGAGCCCAAAGGATGAACAGCGGAATGAGGCCCGGCCACCATTTGCTGCTCCACCTGAAAAGTCCGCCCATTCGATGTCCCGCGGAGCCTTAACGCCCCATTTTCCGAAGTTTTAGCGAAGACATCCCCGACCAGAACTTCGTAAAACGGGGGCGCTGGCAACACTATGATCCCGTGCCGTTTTTCCGGTCCGAAGCACCACGCTATTCGGCGAAAAGGACGCCCAAGGACTTCCGACCGGCAGCACCGGAAACAGAGAGAAAACAAACCCTTGGGGGGCTGTCAAACCCGAAATCACCGGGAATGGTAAAGCAAGGCGATAGCGCAAATCGGCGTTTGTTACGGGACACCGGCAACTCCATGATTCGAGTGTCCTGCCCAAACCGGCAAAACCCTCACCGATGAAGCAGTTACGCAACAACGTCATCCGCGCCGGGCTGGAAGCATTTTATCTCACCGGTGCGCATCATCTGCGTGGCCCGATCTTTGCCGGCGTCGGCACCATCTTCACGCTGCACCATGTCCGGCCGCCCCGGGACGGCGAATTCCAGCCCAATCGGCATCTCGACGTTGCGCCGGAATTTTTCCGCGCGCGCTGCTTGCGCATCTTCACGCGCGCGACATCGACATCATCACGATGGACGAATTGCACGCGCGACTTTGCCAACGCAATTTCGCGCGGCGCTTTGCCTGTTTCACCTTCGACGACGGCTATCGCGACAACAGGGATTTCGCGCTTTCGATCATGAGGGAATTCAAGGCTCCGTTTACGGTGCATGTTGCGAGCGATTGTCTCGGCCCCTTATGGTGAGGAGCCGCGTGCGCGGCGTCTCGAACCATGAGGCCTGGATCCGATCTTGGTCGGTCGACCTCTGCATATCCCTTCGCCTCGCAGCGATTCTTGACTTGACGTCTCCGCGCGCTCAGAACCAGAGGCCGAATGCAAGGGAGGAGTGCATGTTCAAGGATCTGTTTTCGCTTCACGGCCGCGTCGCGCTGGTGACCGGCGGATCGCGGGGCATCGGCAGGATGATCGCCGCGGGATTTCTCAGCGAGGGTGCAGCCAGGGTCTATATCACGGCGCGGAAGGCGGGGCCTTGCGAGGCCACCGCGAAAGAACTTGCGGCCGAATATGGCGGCGAATGCATCGCGCTGGGAATCGACATCTCCACCATGGCCGGAATCGATATGCTCGCAGGCGAAATCAAAAAGCGCGAAGCAAAACTCGACATTCTCGTCAACAATGCGGGTGCCGCATGGGGTGCGGATTTCGACGAGTTCCCGGAAGGCGGCTGGGACAAGGTGATGAACCTCAACGTGAAGACGCCGTTCTTCCTGACCAAGGCGCTCGCAGGACCCTTGCGCGCTGCCGCCAGCGCCGAAAAGCCCGCCAAGGTGATCAACATCGCCTCGATCGACGGCATTTTCGTCAATCCGCTGGAGACCTATTCCTACGCCGCCAGCAAATCGGGGCTGATCCATCTGACGCGCAGAATGGCCGCCAAATTGATCGGCGACCACGTCGTGGTGTCGGCGATTGCGCCCGGGCCGTTCAAGTCGGACATGAACCGCGCAGCCCGCGACCACGCCGAGCAGGTGGCACAGAACGTGCCCGCCGGGCGCATCGGCACCGACGAGGACATGGCGGGGGCTGCGATCTTTCTTGCCTCCCGCGCCGGAGATTACGTGGTCGGCGCCACCATCGCGGTCGATGGCGGCATCGTCTATGCAAATCCCGGTATCAAGGGGGAGGGATGGGATAGTTGATGTAGGCGCGATGTAGACCGGCTGCTCATCTTTGGGCCCTCTCCCCTTGCGGGAGAGGGCAACGCAACTAGCAAACACGGTTACTTTCGGGTGAGGGGTTCGGCTCCAGGGCCAAATCACTCGCGGAAAGAAATCCTCATGCGTCACGCTTCGCGCGACACCTTCTCCCGCAAGGGGAGAACGCAGGCGGCCGGCACCTCAACTCTCGATCTTCACATATTCGAAATCGCCCGGCTTGTTGTCGATCCCGACCTTGGGTGGCGAAATCCAGGGCGCGAATTCGCCGACGTCCCGCACCGGCTTCATCAATGAGGCAATGAAGTCGCCGTCACCGATGGAGGGCAACCACTCGTTCCTTCGCCCGTTCCAGGTCGCATCGTCGACCAGCACGCCATCCGGCGAGGCGTGGACGTCCTTGAATTCGCCGATGGCGCGGTGGAACGCCACGTTCGGCAGCGTCAGCTTGAAGTCGTAACCGGCCAGCGAAATGATCTTGTTCCAGCGCAGCAATCCCTTGACGCAATCCTGCGTGTAATCGTCGCGCAGGCGCATGTTGAGCGCGGTGAGCGCCGGTTCGTCGACCCGCGTGATCTTGCCGTCCACGAGCTTGAGCACCGGATAGGTGTCGTGCTGCAGGCGGTGATCGTCCTTGATCTGGGTCTCGTGGTAGCGGCCTTTGATGCCCGCATTGAAGGAATTTGCCGCATTGGTGGAGACTTCCGAGCCGAACAAATCGAGCGAAAGCGAATAGTGCAGGTTCAATTTCTTCTGGATGGTCGGAAGATCGATCACGCCCAGCGCGCGGACCTTCGCGATATCGTCGGGATCACCGATGCCGGCGGCCTTCATCGCCTCGCAGGTTCGCTGCACCACGCGGCTGATGCCGGTCTCGCCGACGAACATGTGATGGGCTTCCTCCGTCAGCATGAAACGGCAGGTGCGCGACAACGGATCGAAGCCGGACTGCGCCAGCGAGTGCAACTGCATCTTGCCGTCGCGGTCGGTGAAATAGGTGAACATGAAGAACGACAGCCAGTCCGGCGTCGCCTCGTTGAAGGCCCCCAACATGCGGGGGCTATCGGCATCGCCGGAACGGCGACGCAACAATTCGTCGGCCTCCTCGCGGCCGTCGCGGCCGAAATATTTCTGCAGCAGGTAGACCATCGCCCAGAGATGACGGCCCTCCTCGACGTTGACCTGGAACAGGTTGCGCATGTCGTAAAGCGACGGCGCGGTCTTGCCGAGATGGCGCTGCTGTTCGACGGATGCGGGTTCGGTGTCGCCCTGGATCACGATCAGACGGCGGAGCATCGCGCGATATTCGCCGGGCACTTCCTGCCAGGCCGGCTCGCCACAATGTTCCCCGAACGGAACGACGCGATTCTCTTCCTGCGGCGCGAGCAGGATGCCCCAGCGGTATTCCGGCATTCTCACATAGTCGAACTTGGCCCAGCCGCGCGGATCGACCGAATAGGCAGTGCGCAAATAGACCAGCGACTGCTGGAAGCCGGCAGGCCCCATGTCGCTCCACCAGTTCATGTAACCGGGGTGCCAGCCCTCGAGCGCCTTGAGCACCTGCCGGTCCTCACTGAGATTCACGTTGTTGGGAATCTTGGTCGAATAATCGACATTCATGATGTTCACGTTCATGGCGGAACTCCTTGGATGGCGAATAGCGAATAGGGAATAGCGAATTGAACCACTCGCTACTCGCTATTCGCCACTCCCTATTCGCTACACTCGCGTCGTATCGAAATGCGCCTTCTGGCCGGTGCCGTAGCGGCGCAGCGCGCCGTCCTCACCGACCGCGTTGGGACGCTGGAAGATCCAGTTCTGCCATGCGGTCAGGCGCGAGAAGATCTTCGATTCCATGGTTTCGGGTCCGACAAAGCGCAGATTGGCTTCCATGCCGGTAAGGCCATCGGGCGAGAAGCTGGTGCGCTCCTCGAAGAACACCCTGATCTCGTCATCCCAGTCGATGTCATCGAGCGCAAAGGTGACAAGGCCTGCCGCCTCGGCCTCCTCGGCGTCGAGCGTCTCGCCGATCCGCGCTCGCGCGCGCTCCAGGTCAGACGGCTGCGCCTGGAAGCGCGATTGCAGCCGCGTCAGGCCGTGGCTCATCGGGTAGGGACCGAAATTCATCGCCGTGAGTTCGATGGTCGGCGGCGGGCGGTTGTCGCCCTGGCGCGAGCCGATCAGCATGTAGGAGCGGTCGGCCGCGAACACGAGTTCCGCCAGCGTGCCGACAAAGCACGAGCCCGGTTCGACCAGCGTCACCAGCGTGCGCGAGGTGACGTCGATACGCTTGAACACACGCTTGAGGTATTGCCTGATCTCGTTGACCAGCCAGTGCGACTTGTTGGCTTCGAGAAATGCGTCGCAGGCGAGCACGTTGGCGCGCTCGCCATGCGATTTGAACACCAGCATGCCGATCTCGAGCTCGTTGAGGCGCAAATGCAGGATGGCGTCGTCGAGTTCGCGCGCCACCTGCAGCGGCCAGAACGAGGCGCCTTGCGCGATCATGCCGTCAGTATCGGCCGGCGGCGGCGCGTCTTGCGCCTTGATCGAAACGGTGGCGATGCGCGCCGCACGGTCGATATCGACGCTAACGAAGCCATAGCGGATGCCGCTCTCGTCGACGCTGCGCGCGAGCGGCGTCAGCGAAATTCCCTCTCCCTCACCGTTGCGGCCGGAGGCGGCGGCGAATTCTTTTGCGCGTTCGGCGACTTTCGCCTCCAGTTTGCTGTTCGGTACGATCTCATCCACCAGCCGCCATGCGACAGCCCGCTTGCCCTTGATGCCTTCCTCGATGGTGCAGAAATAATCGGCGTGGTCGCGCCGGACCTTGCGTTTGTCGACCACGCGCGTCAGCCCGCCGGTACCAGGCAGCACCGCCAGCAGCGGCACTTCCGGCAAGGCGACCGCGGCCGAGCCGTCGTCGGCAAGGATGATGTGGTCGGTGGCAAGCGCCAGCTCGTAACCGCCGCCGGCCGCGGTGCCGTTGACCACGGTGATGAAGCGCTGCCCGGAATTTTCCGACGAATCCTCCAGACCATTGCGGGTCTCGTTGGTGAATTTGCAGAAATTGACCTTGTGGGCGTGGGTGGCGCCGGCCAGCATGCGGATGTTGGCGCCTGCACAGAAGACGCGGTTCTTGCCCGAGCGCAGGATCACCACCTTCACTTCAGGATGTTCAAAGCGCAGGCGCTGCACCGCATCCGCAAGTTCGATGTCGACGCCCAGATCGTAGGAATTGAGTTTTAGCTGATAGCCCTCGAACAGGCCGCCATTCTCGTCGACGTCCATGGTCAAGGTCGCAACCTCGCCGTCGACATCGAGCTTCCAATGCCGGTAGCGCGACGGATCCGTCTGAAAATCGATGAAGCTGGCGCCGCCAGCGAGAACGCGATCTTCACCGGCCATAGACCGTTCCCTGTGCACGGACTTGGGTTAAGAAATTTATGCACAATAATGCATATTAACCTCGGCGTCCAGAGCCTTTTGGCGCCAAAAATCTGCATTTTGCTTCATATTTTGGCCCCGAGCGCGATCCAGTCGGCTTTGGACAGCGATGGCTGCGCCAGTTTGGCTTTCAGATGCGCCGCCAGCGCGGGAAGCGGAAAGCTGTCGGCAAACCCGCCCCTGCCAGTGGCCGTGCGCGCCAGCAATGGTTCGACCTCGGCCAGCGCTTCACCGAAGTGCCGCGCTGCCGCGCGCGGCTTTTGCGTCCGCAGTTTCAGATTGGCGTTGGCGACCTGGATGCAGGCGCGCAGCAGGATCCGCTCGCGCCCGCCTTGAGGCGCTGCTGCCCACACCGCTTCCAGAACTTCCTTCGCTTCCCAGAAATAGCCGGCGTCGTTAAGCGCGATGCCGTAGCGCAGCGCCGGATGCCGCGCGGGGACGAAGTCGCAAAATCGCGACGGCACCAACGCCTTCGCGCGCCACAACGCATCGTGGTCGGCCTCGGTGGTTTCGCCAGGCACATGGGCCCAGCCGGGCAGCGGCAAATCGGCCGCACTCGCGGAAATGGCCATTGGCGAGAATGCCGAAAAAAATCAGGCGGCTCGGCCTTCCGAGCCTTCGTGCAAAAACAGAATATTTTTAGCAAATTCAGCGATGGAATCGAGAGTCACCTGTGGTGCCTCGCGATGCGGCGAATGTCCGGCGCGGGGAATCATCGTCACCTCGACGGGACAATAGCACTCCTCCTTCGCGATCTCGATCTGGCGAATTGTCCCATACTGATCGTCGGAGCCTTGCACGATGGCGACGGGAACGCGGATATAGGCGAGATAATCGGAGATGTCCCAGTGGCGAAACTCCGGATCGAGCCAGGCGCCGTTCCAGCCGTAGAAGGCGTTGTCGACGTCAGAATGCCAGCGCGAAAGCTTTGCCTTGAGGCCCAGGGTCTCGTAGGCCTTTCGGGCTTCTGCGATCGCCGCCAGCCCCATGTCTTCAACGACGAAATGCGGCGCGATCATCACCACGCCACGCACCCGGTGATCGGCCTTGCCGCCGGCATAGATCGCCGCAATCGATGCGCCATCGGAATGCCCGAGCAACAAGCCGCGGCGAAAACCGATTGCCTCGAGAACGGCGGGCAGAACCTCGAGCGCCTCGATGCTCATATAGTCAAGCGGGCGCGGCAACGGCACGGATGTCGAAGCGCCATAGCCGGCGCGCGAATAGACGAAAATGCCGGCGCCGGTCGCACCCTGCAGCCGGTCGGGAAAGTCCCCCCACAGCGCCGCCGAGCCGAGGCCCTCATGCAGCATGACGATGGTCGGCGCCTCAGAGGGCGCAGGCCCGATCATCCGGTATTCGAGCTCTGCGGTCCCGATGCGCAGGAAGCCCGAGGGCGAAAGCGTGGTCATTTCTCCCTCCGCACTTGCCGCACGATGTGGTGAGCTCCCTTCCGGCTCGCTCGACCGTTCCCTCCCCCTTGTGGGGGAGGGTCAGGGAGGGGGTAAGCCAAAAGCGCTGGAGTTCGTGATACCCCCCTCTCCACCTCTCCCCCACAAGGGGGGAGAGAGCCGAGCCTGGTTTGTGGTGAATCCTCGAACTTCAATCGACGAACGCATCACGACTTGGAGGAATGCTCCTCCCGCAACTTGAATCGCTGAATCTTTCCGGTTGCGGTTTTCGGCAAGGCATCGACGATTTCGATCCAGCGCGGATACTTCCAGACGCCGATCTTCTGCTTGACGTGCTCCTTGAGCGCGTCCTGCAAGCCGGAATTGTCGGCGTTGGCGCGCAGCACCACGAACGCCTTGGGCTTGAGCAGCCCTTCGCCATCGGCCTCGGGCACGACGGCTGCTTCCAGCACCGCCGGGTGGGTGATCAGCGCGCTCTCGACCTCGAACGGCGATACCCAGATGCCGCTTACCTTGAACATGTCGTCGCTGCGGCCGCAGAAGGTGTAGCGGCCTTCCGCATCGCGCACATATTTGTCGCCGGTGCGGGTCCAGTGTCCCTCGAAGGTCCGGCGGCTTTTGCTGCGCTGGTTCCAGTAACCTTCGCCGGCCGAAGGCGCATCGACCAGAAGCTCGCCGACCTCGCCATCGGCAACGTCCGCGCCGGCCTCGTTGACGAGCCGGACCTTGTAACCCGGGACCGGGCGTCCGGATGTGCCGTATTTGATGTCGTCGGGCGCATTCGACAGAAAGATATGCAACAGCTCGGTCGAGCCGACGCCATCGAGGATATCGACGCCGAAACGCGCCTTCCAGGCGTTGCCGACCGACTCCGGCAGCGCTTCGCCGGCCGACGTGCAGATCCGCAAGTGGCTGCCGGCGCGTTCGGCCTTCAGCGTCTCGTCATGGAGCATCGCGGCGAACAGCGTCGGCACGCCGTAGAAGATCGTCGGATTGTACTTGTTCATCAGCGCGAACATGGTCGCGGGCGTCGGCCGTTCGGGATTGAGAATGGTGGTGGCGCCGACCGACATCGGGAATGTCAGCGCGTTACCGAGCCCATAGGCGAAAAACAGTTTTGCGGCCGAAAGACACACATCGTCCTCGCGAATGCCGAGCACCTGCCTGGCGTAGGTGTCCGCGGTTGCCGCGAGACTGGAATGCAGATGACGCACGCCCTTGGGCATTCCGGTCGAACCCGAGGAATAGAGCCAGAACGCCGGCTCGTCGGGATGCGTCGGCGCGGTCGCAAACGCATCGCTCTCGCCCTTGAGTTCGTCGGACAGTTTTCTGTGGCCGTGCGCATCATGGCCGGAAACGACGACGTGATCGAGATCGGACATCCGCCCGACCATGTCCTTGACCACGGGCAACAGCGCTTCGGAAATAAACAGCACCCGCGCGCGGCAGTCCGCCAGCACATAGGCGTATTGGTCCGGGGTCAGAAGCGTGTTCAGCGGCACCGGCACGATGCCGGCGCGGATCGCACCGAGAAACACCGCCGGGAAGTCGACCGTGTCGAGCATGATCATCGCCACGCGCTCTTCGCGGCGGACGCCGAGGCGGCGCAGCATGTTGGCGACGCGGCGGGTCTGTTTCTGCAGTTCGCCATAACTGACTTCGGAAACAGTGTCGTGATAGGCGAGCTTTCCGCCGCGGCCTTCATCGACATTGCGGTCGAGCAGAACGGTCACCGCGTTGTAGGAACCGGATGTGTCGCTCATGCCGTATTCCCCAGGCCACTTCCCTCACGCGAACGCATGCTACGACGTTTCTCCCGATTATCAAGAATTATAATGCATAGAGAGCCATCGACCGCGCTTGCTGTCAATCCTCATCGGCATTATGTTTCCTCCGAGGCGTTTTCTGCACCATCCATTTTGCCCAAAAAAGCTTTGGACGCGCGCTCTTCAAACGAGGACCATGACCAGAGATAGCGAAGCCGGCTTTCTCGAACAGCTCGGCCAACGTGTTCGGACCATGCGCGCGCTTCGCGGCATGTCGCGAAAGGTGCTCGCCAAGGTCTCCGGCATTTCCGAACGCTACATTGCCCAGCTTGAAGGCGGCAAGGGCAACGTCTCGATCGTGCTGTTGCGGCGGGTCTCGAACGCGATGGGCGCGCATCTGGAAGATTTGATCCCTTCAACCGAACCCTCGCCCGACTGGGCTGTGATCCGCGATCTCCTGCGCAAGGCTTCGCCGGGCCAGATCGTGCAGGCCAAGGACATTCTCGCGGGACAATCGGGCCTCGTACATCGACGCAAGTCGTTTGCCGGCATCGCCCTGATCGGCTTGCGCGGCGCCGGCAAGTCGACGCTCGGCAAGATGCTGGCCAATAAAATCGGCTGGAAATTCGTCGAGCTCAACAAGGAGATCGAGGCCGAGAACGGGCTGTCGGTCGCCGAGATCATCGCGCTCTACGGCCAGGAAGGTTTCCGCCGCATGGAACAGGCGGCACTCGGACAATTGCTGGCTGACAACGGCCTGACGGTGCTCGCCACCGGCGGCGGTATCGTTTCCGAACCGCTGACCTTCGACCTCGTCCTGTCGTCGTTCTACACGATCTGGCTCAAGGCCGAGCCGGAAGAACACATGGCGCGGGTGCGCGGCCAGGGCGACCTGCGGCCGATGGCGGATGACCGTTCGGCGATGACGGAATTGCGCAACATCCTGGTGAGCCGCGAACCGCTCTACGCGCGCGCCAACGCGGTGGTCGATACCGCGGGTCTTTCGGTGGAGGATGCTGGTGCGCGCTTGATCGAAGCTGTTGCGCCGGTGCTGCACAACGAGGCGCAGGCGTTTGGCTTGCGCAGCGCGGCGCGTTGATCGGACCTTCTTGTTCCAGACTTACCGTCACCGGCGGATGGCGTCGAGCGAAGCCGCATGATCAGTGCAACGTGATGCCGGCGTAACTTACCCGGAAGAGACATCGCGAGGCTACGGAGATTCCCTTTTCCCGCTTGCGTTCGAGATGGCAAATTGTTGAGCAAGGTACGTCTGGAGAGCCGCAACGGTCGCGCGTGACGATCGTGCGAGGACGCGGCCAAGTTTAGTGTTGTGCCCCTGGTCGCCGATGTCCAGCATCTGCTTGGACGTGCAGGAGTCGGCGCCATTCGCATTGTGCGGCGTCAATTTCGTGTGATCGCCTGCCGCACGCGAAGGCCGATCGACCAGCATCGCACCTTGCGTCTCGGAACGATCGGCACCATCTAGCCCGCTGGCGCAAACTTGGCCCCTTCCTTGCGCGGAGGTTCAGAAGTTATGTTCAAGGAAGTATCGGAGCTTTGCCTGACGCAGATGGACGATGGTTCGCCGACGGCTTTGGCTGCCGGCAGCGCGCCAGGCGAGAGCGGCGTCTTTGTGCTTAGCGCGCGGTTCAAAGGTGGCGCACATATCAGCGCGACGCCGCGAAGGCATCATGTCTGCTTTCAGCTCACCCCTAGTGCTCATTTTGAATGCCGCATCGCCGGTAAGGCGCTTTCGCACAAGCCGGAGGCAGGGTCGCTTGCCATCTGTCCCGCAGGAGCCGACTACGCGGCAGATGCGGAAGTCAGCGTCGATGCAATCCTTGTGGCAATCGAGCCCGGCCAGTTTGCGCTCGCCGCTGCCGAGGGCTCAGCGCTTGACGCACAGTTGATCGCGCGTTTTTCCGGTTGCGATCATGAACTGCTCGAACTTGCGCGCGGCCTGGCTCATGAAAGTGCCGACGGTTATCCTAACGGCCCGCTTTTCTGGAACGGAATGGCAGGCGCCTTCGTTGACGGCCTACTCGTTCGTCACACTTCAAAATTCGAAAAGGTGGTGCGCGGCAAGCTGGGCAAGGACGTACTCGGTCGGCTCAGGGACTATGTCATTGCCCATCTCGACGAGCCAATCGAGGTTGGCGCGCTTGCTAGAATTGCCAGCCGCAGCCCGTTCCACTTTACGCGCGTGTTCACCCGATCGGTCGGCATGACTCCATACCGCTATGTCGTGCATCTGCGCTTGCAGCGCGCCCTCGAGCTTGTGCGCGACGGTCGCCATGGACTGGCGGAAATCGCGGCCACCACAGGCTTCGCCGACCAGAGCCACCTCTCGCGCTGGATTCGGCGCGTCCACGGTGTTCCGCCGACACACCTTGCTGCCTCGTAGGTAAAAAGCAGGAATCTTCACGACCAGCTGCAGCCCTCTCCCCTAAACCACGGTCGAGACATCGTGGAATCGCGATGTTCCCATCGCGACATCGGAAGAGGCAAACATGACGGATCCGATTGGTAGACGGTTGCAGCGCCTTGGTGAGCAAGTGCAATGCCGCGTCTCGTTACCGGGTGATGACGGATACGCCGCGGCAACGGCAATCTGGGCGAAGCCGGCGGGCCGAATGCCCAATGCCGTCGTGCACTGCCTCAAGGCCGAACATGTTCGATGGGCCATTCGAACCGCACGCGATCGTGATCTTCCGATCTCGGTGCGAGGAGGCGGCCATGATTGGGCCTGTCGCTCCCTATGCAACGGAATCGTGCTCGATCTGAGCGCGATGAACGGCGTGATCGCCGATCCTCATGAACAAGTGGCGCAAATTTCGGGGGGTGCGCTGATCGCCGACGTTCTCAATGTGACGGAGCCACACGGCCTGGTTGCCGTGACGGGCTCGGTCGGCAGCGTTGGCATGGCCGGCATCACCTTGGGCGGTGGTTATGGGCCGTTGATCGGTCGCTTCGGGCTGACCCTCGATAATCTTGTTGGTGCAGAGGTTGTTCTTGCGGACGGACGCGTCGTTGCAACGGACGACCACAACGAAGCCGACCTGTTCTGGGCATTGCGAGGCGGCGGCGGAAACTTCGGCGTCGTGACCATCATGCGGCACCGTCTTCACGAAATGTTCGCTGTCTGCTCGGGCATGCTCATTTATCCGTTCGTCGAAGCGAGGACGGTTCTCCGCGGCTGCGCCGAGCTTGCGGATCTGATGCCCGATGAATTTTCGGTCCAGGTTGGCATCGTCGGCGGCCCGGACGGCATGCCTGCTGTGATGGTCGTGCCGACGTGGTGCGGTGCGCCGGCAGAGGGCGAAGCGCGAGTCGCGCCCTTTCTCAAACTTGGAACGCTGCTTGCCGGCACGGTTAGTGCGATGCCTTATAGGGCATTGCTGACCGCGTTCGACCCATACATTGTGAATGGACGAAGAACTTTCATGGAGACGTGCTGGCTGCCCGAGCTTGGAAGCACGGCCATCGATATTTTCATCCATGCTATGGAGGCTGCAGTCTCGCCGGGCTGCGCCATCTTCACCCACGAGTTCAAGGGCGCGGCTTCCCGCGTGCCTGAGGAGGCGACCGCGTTCGGTCTGCGTCGCGATCACCTGCTCGTCGAAATTCTCGCCGCGTGCGACGGCCGGGCTGACAAGTCAGAGGAGGAGCATCATTGGCAATGGGCTCGCGCCACACGTCACGCCTTCGATGCTCTGGCTCTTCCTGGCGCGTATCCCAATTTGCTCGCCGCGGGCGAAGAGTCGGACCGTGTGATGCAAAGCTACGGCCGCAATGCGCGACGGCTCATCAGGGCCAAGCGCCACTACGATCCTGACAATATCTTTCAATCGGCCATTCCGTTGCCGGTCAGCCGTGCGTTGGCCGACATCGCGTGACCCTCAAGCCTCACAGAGACACCGGGGCGGCACTGCCTGACCGTCCGGCAGCGGTATCGGACCGGTATCCGAGAGGCTGCCGGTTGCCCGGGAAGCGGAGCGATCGAACATGATCATAATCTTTTTCCTAGTTTTTCTCAGGGCGGTTCACCGTCGCAAACGAGCTCCCGGGCCGTTCGTCGCAGGCGTGCGCAACACCGCTCGTCCACCACGCCTCCAAGAATGTGAAGGAGCAAGCAGCCATGATTGCGCCCGACTTCGAGTGAGGAACTGCCGATAAGGTTGTAGCGATATGAAGAACGAAGAAACAGAAATTGGCTTTTCAGAGCAGATTCGCGTCAACCAGCGGAAGCTCTCTTGCTCATGCGCATCTCGGATGTCCGCTTTCGGATAGCAGCGCTCGCGAATGGCTCGGTCAGGGTTTTCATTCCGCTCCCTTGATTTTGTTGCGCAATAGACAAGAAAATTCAAATCCCGAGATATTTGTGCTGCAAATCGGGCTCGGCGATCAACTGCTCGGACGTGCCGCTCCAAACCGCGCGGCCGCGCTCGATGATGAAGTGGCGATCGGCGATGCGGGTAAGATGTTCGACGTTCTTGTCGATTACCAGCACCGACTGGCCCTGAGCCTTGAGCATCGACAGGCAGTTCCAGATTTCCACGCGGATCAACGGCGCCAGCCCCTCGGTGGCCTCGTCCAGGATCAACAGCCGCGGATTGGTCATCAGCGCGCGGCCGATGGCGAGCATCTGCTGTTCACCGCCGGAGAGCTGGTTGCCCATGTTGGCGCGGCGCTCGGCGAGCCGCGGAAACAGGGCATGGATCCTGTCGATGGTCCAGGGATTGGCGCCGCCAAGCCGGTTGGCAGAAGCCGCCACCAGATTTTCGTGGACAGTGAGATTGGGGAAAATCTGTCGTCCCTCGGGGACGAGGCCAATTCCGAGCTGCGCAATCCGGAACGGAGGCATACCACGAACCTCCTTTCCACCGAGGCGGATTTGGCCGGCTCGCGCCGGCGTCAATCCCATGATGGAGCGGATGGTCGTGGTCTTGCCCATGCCGTTGCGGCCCATCAGCGCCACCATCTCGCCGGCGCGAACTTTGAGCGACATGCCGAACAGCACCTGGCTCAAGCCGTAGCAGGTCTCGATTGCCTCGACCTCGAGCAGCAGCGATCCTTCAGCCATGGCGCGTCACCACATGCTGATCGCCGAGATAGGCGCGCTTGACCTCTTCGTTCAGGCGGATCGCCGCAGGCAGGCCGGAGGCGATGACGCGCCCGTAGACCAGCACGGTGATGCGGTCGGCGAGCGCGAACACCGCGTTCATGTCGTGCTCGACCAGGATGATGGTGACCTCGCGCCGCAAATCGGCGAGAAGTTTTACCATGCGCGCCGACTCCGTTGCGCCAAGGCCCGCCATCGGCTCATCCAGCAACAGCAATTGCGGTTGGCTAGCGAGCGCAACCGCGAGTTCAAGCTCGCGCTGTTCGCCGTGGCTCAATTCCGACACCAGCGCCTCGGCGCGATGGCCGAGCCCGACCCTGGCGAGCGCCGAATGCGCCGCGTCGCGGAGCGGTTTTTCCTTGCGCGCATTGCCCCAGAAGCGAAACGAGTGGCCTTCGCGGGCCTGTACGGCGAGCGCGACATTGTCCGCGGCGGTGAAGTCCCGCAACAGCGAGGTGATCTGGAACGAACGCGCCAGGCCAAGACGGCTGCGCCGCCACGCCGGCACGAAGGTGATGTCCTCGCCGGCAAAACGAATGCTGCCCCCGCTCGGGCGCAATTGCCCGATCAACTGGCTGATCAGCGTGGTCTTGCCGGCGCCGTTCGGACCGATGATCGCGTGCAGTTCGCCAGCCGCGAACTCGAGCGAGAGATTGTCGGTCGCGATAATGCCGCCAAACCTGCGGACCAGATTTTCGACACTTAGTAGGGGTTTTGGCAACGGTTCAGGCACGCGAAAGCCTCCCGACCAGGCCCATGATGCCGCCACGCCCGAACAGCACAACCAACAGCAAGAGCGGGCCCATGATCATCGCCCAGTATTCCGTGAACTGCGACAGGAATTCTTCCAGCACGAGATAGAAGATCGCACCGACCACGGGCCCAAACAGCGTGCCCATGCCGCCGAGGATGACCATCACCATCAGGTCGCCCGAGCGCGTCCAGTACATCACGGCCGGGCTGATGAAATCGGTATTGTTGGCGAGCAGCGCGCCGGCGAGCCCGCACATCGTGCCCGCAATGACAAAGCAAACCAGCTTGTAGCGGTTGGCGGGAAAGCCGATGGCTTGCATGCGCTGTTCGTTGGAGCGCAGCCCCTGCACGACCATGCCAAAGCGTGAATTGATGATGCGCCAGACCAGGTAAATTCCGCCGAGCAAACAGCCGAGGCAGAGATAATAGAACTGCACGCGGCTCGACAGGTTGATCAGGCCGCCGAAATCGCTCCGCTTGTAGATGGTCAGGCCATCGTCGCCGCCATAGCGGGAAAGGCCTGAAGCGACGTAATAGGCCATCTGCGCAAAGGCGAGCGTGATCATGATGAAATAGACGCCGCGGGTGCGCAAGGAAAGCGTGCCGATGGCGAGCGCAAACAGCGCGGATGCCAGCAGTGCCACCGGCCATTGAACGAAACCGGAGCCGATGCCTTCGGCCGCGAGGATGCCGACCGCATAGCCGCCGATGCCGAGATAGGCGGCGTGACCGAAGCTCATCATGCCGCCATAGCCCATGATGAGATTGAGGCTGACGGCAGCGAGCGCGAAGATGACGATCCGGGTGAACAGGGTCAGGACGAAGACGTTTCCGGTCGCATGGGAAAATAGCGGAAGCAACAAGAGACCGGCAACGACCAGGCCTGCGACGACGTTGCGGGAATTGAGCAAGGCGATCATCGGCGGCTGGCCGGGAACAGCCCCTCCGGCCTTGCCACCAGCACGATCGCCATCAGCAGATAGATGAGCATCGAGGACAGCGCAGGCGCGGCGGTAGACGCCGCGGACGAACTCAACACCTGCCGCAACAGGTCGGGCAGGAAGGCGCGGCCGAGCGTGTCGATCATCCCGACCAGGATGGCGGCGACGAAGGCGCCGCGGATCGAACCGATCCCGCCAATCACGATGATGACGAAGGCAAGAATGAGGATGTTTTCGCCCATCCCGATCTGGACGGTGAGGATCGGCGCCTGCATCAACCCGGCGAGGCCCGCGAGCGCGGCGCCGAGCCCGAATACCAGAGTGTAGAGCAGCTGGATGTTGATGCCGAGCGCGCCGATCATTTCCCTATTGGATGCGCCGGCGCGTATCAACATGCCGATGCGCGTTCGCATCACAACGACATACAGCATCAACGCGACCGCGAGCGCCACCGCGATGATCGCCAGCCGGTATGCAGGATAAAACACGCCGGGCAGGATCTGCACCGGCACGGTGAGCCAGGCGGGCAGCGGCAGCGATAGCCCTGCCGGTCCCCAGACCAGGCGCACCATGTCATTGAAAAACAGGATCAGCCCGAACGTGGCCAGCACGTGATCGAGATGATCGCGGCCGTAAAGATGCCGCAGCGCGACCAGTTCCAGCACAATGCCGAGCAGGAGCGTCGCGCCGAGCGCCATCACTATGCCGAGGATGAAATTGCCGCTTGCTGCCACGAACGTCGCCGCGAAATAGGCGCCCATCATGTAGAGCGAGCCATGCGCGAGATTGACGAGGTCCATGATGCCGAAAACCAGCGTCAAACCCGCTGCGAGCAGAAACAGCAGGAGACCGAACTGCAACCCGTTCAAGAATTGTTCGACGACAAGCAGCATCTGTGTTCGAGACGATCCTCGTTTGTCGGTCTTGTCGACCTATCCCCACCCTCCCCCTCCAGGGGAGGGTAAGAAAAAGCGGCGGCCTTTTAGCGCCGCCGCATTCCCCAAGCAAAATCCGTGCTCATTTCATCGGACACTTCTCGTGAAAACGATCCTGGTTGTCTTCGATGATCGTGGCGACGGTTTTCAGCGAAAGCTCTCCGTTTGTATCCTTCACCACGTCGATAAGATAGAAGTTCTGGATCGGAACGTGGTTATTGCCGTACTTGTAAGAGCCGCGAACGGATTTGAAATTTGCCCTTTCCATCTCCGCTTTCATGGCGTCCTTCTGGCTCAAATCGCCCTTCACCGCAACCACCGCGCTATTGATCAACTGCATTGCGTCATAAGCTTGCGCGCCATAGAAGCTCGGACGCAAGCCGGGGTGTTTCTTGCGGTAGTCGGCGACAAACCGCCTGTTTTGCTCGTTGGGGAGGTCGTTCACCCATTCCAGTGCGCCGAGAATGCCGAGCGCGTTCTCTTTCTGCGTCGGCAGCGACAATTCGTCGATCATACCATCCGTATAGAGCGGAATCTGCTGCCTCATCCCTGCTTGCACATATTGATTGAGGAATTGAACGCCCGCTGCACCGGGAAAGAATGCGAAGATCGACTCCGCCTTCGAGTTGCGCGCCTTGGTCAATTCGGCCGAGAAATCGAGCTGGGTCGGCCATACCGTGTATTCCTCGCCGAAAACCTCGCCTTTGAACGTGCTCTTGAAGCCAGCCAGCCGATCCTTTCCGGCGGCATAGTTGGGACCGATCAGGAACGCCGATTTGATGCCCTTCTGGTTCATGTAGAGGCCCATCACCGCCGGCGTCTGGTCGTTCTGCCACGAGGTCAAGAACACGTAAGGGGAGCACAATTCGCCGGCGAGCTGCGACGGCCCGGCATTGATACCGATCAGGAAGGTCTTCGAATCGACGGCAGGCTTGAGCGAGGCGAGCAGCACATTCGACCAGTTATAGCCGGCGAGGAAATCCACATGATCGGACTGAATCAGCTTTTCGGTCTTCTGCTTGCCGACATCCGGCTTCTGCTGGTCGTCCTCGTAGATCACCTCGACCGGTCTGCCATTCATTTTGCGACCGATGTGGTCGAGCGCGAGTTCAAAGCCGTTGCGCGCGTCGTTGCCGATCGCCGCGCTGGGACCGCTGAAAGTGTTGACGAATCCGATTCTAATGGTGTCCGCCGCGATGGCCGACCCGGCAAACGCGACGGCCATCGCTGCCGCCAGTGCCGCCGCTTTGAAGTTCCTGCGGTGCAAGCGGCACATTCGATCCAGGAACTTCAAATCGAAAAGCGGCACTGGAATCATGAATTTGCTAGTGCCCATGACTTTCCGAAGTTCGTGAAAGGTGGGCGCTGAGGTGGAGCACGAACTTCGGAAAGTCGGCACTAGTGCCGCCGATTTGAAGTTCCTGCGGTGCAAGCGGCACATTCGATCCAGGAACTTCAAATCGAAAAGCGGCACTGGAATCATGAATTTGCTGGTGCCCATGGCTTTCCGAAGTTCGTATCACTATGCGGCATACTCATCTACGAGCTTCGGAATCGAAAGGACACCAGGAAATCCATAGTTCTAGTGTGGCTTTTTGGCTCAGAAGTCCGCATGACGAATGCGCGGTAATAATCATGCGGACTTCTGGAATGCCGTTCTCATATGGACCCCCTCGACAAAGCAGCGGCGAGGCCAGCGCCACCGCTGCCGTGGGTAATGCCCGCGATCACTTCATCGAGCATTTGTCGTGGAAGCGGTCCTGATCGTCCTTGACGATGGTGGCGACCGTCTTCAGCGACAGCGTCCCGTCGGCATCCTTGACCACGTCCTGCAGGTAAAAATTCTGGATCGGGATGTGGTTGTTGCCGTATTTGTACGCGCCGCGCACCGATTTGAAGTTGACCTTCTCCATCTCGGCCTTCATCGCGTCCTTCTTGCTGGTGTCGCCTTTGACCGCCACCACCGCGCTGTCGATCAATTGCGCGGCGTCATAGGATTGCGCGCCATAGAAGCTCGGGCGAAGGCTCGGATATTTCTTGCGGTAATCTTCGACAAAACGCTTGTTCTGCTCGTTCGGCAGGTCGTTCACCCATTCCTGCGCCCCGGGGACTGAAAGCGCGTTGTCCTTCTGCAGCGGCAGCGACAATTCGTCGATGGTAAAGGCCGTGTAGAGCGGGATCTGCTGCTTGAGGCCGGCCTGGGTATATTGATTGAGGAACTGCACCCCGGCCGCGCCCGGATAGAACACGAACACGGCTTCCGCCTTCGAATTGCGCGCCTTGGAGAGTTCGGCCGAGAAGTCGAGCTGACTCGGCCAGACCGTATATTCCTCGCCCATCACCTGGCCCTTGAACGTCATCTTGACGCCGGCCAGCATGTCCTTGCCTGCCGCGTAGTTCGGGCCGATCAAAAACACCGACTTGACGCCCTTCTGATTCATGTAAAGGCCCACCGCCTGCGGCGTCTGGTCGTTCTGCCAGGAGGTCGAGAACACGTAAGGCGAACACAATTCGCCGGCGAGCTGCGAGGGACCGGCATTGGCGCTGATCAGGAAGGTCTGTGAATCGACGGCGGTCTTGAGCGAGGCGAGCAGCACATTCGACCAGATATAACCGGCGATGAAGTCCACATGATCGGACTGCACCAGCTTCTCGGTCTTCTGCTTGCCGACATCAGGCTTTTGCTGGTCGTCCTCGTAAATCACCTCGACCGGCTTGCCATCCATTTTGCGGCCAAGATGATCGAGCGCAAGCTCGAAGGAATTTCGCATGTCGTTGCCGATCACGGCGGTCGGCCCGCTGAAGGTGGAGACGAAGCCGATTTTGATGGTATCGCCCGCATGCGCCGGGCCTGCCAGCGCCAGAGCGGTCGCGCCCGCAAGCCAGAATGCCGTTTTCATATTCGTGTCCCTCCTCTTGCATTTTCTTGATCCCGCCGACCGATCGGCGCACGCCGTTTCAAAATGCGCCTGGGCGTTGGATGCCTCGTTTTGTGCGCGAAACGGCGCTTGCCCAGCAAGCGCGAACCGAAGGCCTCCTCTTAGAACCTTCGGCTCAATGCCCATGGAGCTGCACCATAATTCGTATGCCTTGCGCATGGCAAGAATTATAGTGCCGAATTACGTTCGAGAAGCGCCTCAGCAAGACCGGCGAGATGTACCGCCGAACGCCTTTCCAAGCTGAGCTAATCGAACGTCATTCGCCTCTGTGAATCAGCGATTCACCACTGGCAACCGCCTTGCCCACGTCACAAAGCGTGACGTTGGGATTTGTCATGTAAGCGGCTTTTGCGGTGTTGAGAACGACGAACGCATCGTCGAACTTCCTGTAGTCGGCGCCGGGCGAAAGCGTGGTGTTCACACCCCCGGCAACCGTCGCAAGGATCGCCGCCATGGTTTTCCATCTTGCCCACCAAGCCTCGCCATCCTGCAGCGCTGTAGCCAATGCGCCAAACAGGATGACGGCAATCGAGACGCCAAAATACAAGCCCTTGTACCACTTCGAGTAGCTGAGCCAGGCTTCCAA
The DNA here is from genome assembly GCF_035570375.1 of Bradyrhizobium sp. GTDB lineage: Bacteria > Pseudomonadota > Alphaproteobacteria > Rhizobiales > Xanthobacteraceae > Bradyrhizobium. The sequence goes on from NZ_DATMLW010000129.1 coordinate 29,516, forward strand.
GAGCTCCTGTATCGGCATCGGAATTTCCCGCTTGAAATTTTTAACGTCCGTTGCCACGTCACTTGCTTCGGCGGTTGTAGCTTCTGGACAACTCCTCGACGTAATCTGCACAAGGATGGGTGTGAGTACCTCTTTAGATTGCTGTTCGGCCGCGGTCGTTTTCGGGTTATCGGCGAACGCGACAGCGCCAAAATTGACCACACCAATAAATGCAACAACCAGCACAAAACGGACAAAGGAATGCATCATTTTGCGCGCTCCCGTAAAAATTGTATCTCAACTTGAGGACCACCCGCCTGTCAACGAAAACTCTTGAATGGTGTTGCGCAGCGAACATTCCAAGACGAGAGGCTCGATGACGATGGAAGCGCCCAGACCAGTAACGGCCCATCGCGTGGTGATCGTCGGCGCCGGCTTCGGCGGGCTGGAATGCGCATATCGGCTCAAGGGCGCGCCGGTCGCGATCACGGTGATCGATCGCCGCAACCATCATCTGTTTCAGCCGCTGCTCTATCAGGTCGCCACCGCTTCGCTGGCGACCTCCGAGATCGCCTGGCCGATCCGCTATCTCCTGCGCGACCGGAGCGAGGTCACGACCTTGTTCGCCAACGTCAACGGCGTGGACGCCACCAACAAACGCGTGGTGCTCGAGGACGGCGACACAGTGCCCTACGACACCCTGGTGCTCGCAACCGGCGTGCGTCACGCCTATTTCGGCCACGACGAATGGGAGCCCTTCGCGCCTGGCCTGAAGACGCTGGAAGATGCCACCACGTTACGGCGCCGTATCCTGGTCGCCTTCGAACGGGCCGAAAAAGAGACAGATCCGGAGCGGCGCGCGGCGCTTTTGACCTTTGTGATCATCGGCGCCGGACCGACCGGCGTCGAACTCGCCGGCACCATTGCCGAGCTTGCAAAGGACACGCTCGCGCCCGACTTCCGCAATATCGATACCCACAAGACCCGCGTCGTCCTGGTCGAGGCGGGACCGCGCGTGCTTGCGGGCTTTGCCGATGATCTTTCGGCCTACGCGCAGGCCTCGCTGGAAAACATCGGCGTCGAGGTCATCTTGAACCAGGCCGTCACGGAGTGTTCGGCCGACGGCGTCGTCTATAACGGCACACGGCTGCAGGCGAAGACCTTGATCTGGGCCGCCGGCGTGCGCGCCTCACGCGCGGCCGAATGGCTGGATGCGCCCGCCGACCGCGCCAGCCGCCTGCAAGTGTTGCCCGACCTCACCGTGCCCGGTCATCCCGACATCTTCGCGATCGGCGATACCGTCACCGTCGCGGCTCCGGACGGAACGCCGGTGCCCGGGATTGCGCCGGCGGCCAAGCAGCAGGGCCGGTACGTCGCCGCATCGATCAAGGCGCGGTTGCAAGGCAAAGCGCCGGCGCCGTTCCGCTATCATCATTCCGGCAGCCTTGCGCAGATCGGCAAGCGCAAGGCGGTGATCGATTTCGGAACCATCAAACTGCGCGGCACCATCGCATGGTGGATCTGGGGCGTAGCCCACATCTACTTCCTGATCGGTCTGCGCAACCGGCTCAGCGTCGCCATCAGCTGGCTCTGGAATTACATTCGCGACCAGCGCGCTGCGCGGCTGATCACGCAAGGCTCAAGCAAGGTCGCGCGCTGACGAGAGGGCCGGAAAAGGCTGCCCAGATCATGATGCGAGCTAAGTGGAATCGCATCATGATCTCATCTCTTTGTTTGAGCATGATCTTTTCGGAAAACCGGTTTCCACTTTTCCGGATCATGCTCCAGGGAAACGGCAACGCGGCGCCTGCGATTTCGCAAATACGCCGTCCTTGACGCTCCAAACCATTGATAAGTTGATGCGATTTTCCCAATTGAAGATCGCGCAAGCGATGTACACAATGGCACACTGCTTGCTTCAAAAAGAACAGGAATTCCGCTGCTTCGGAGTGCAGTCAGTCATGGCGAACCCACCCTCCCGGTTCAGAGTTCAAGCGCCGCCTCGGCCGCAATTGCCGAGCGAGCGGTGTCTTCTCAAGCGGGGCGGCGCGTGACCGAAACCATTGCTGCGATTGTCGCCGCACATCGTGCCGGCGAGCTTTCGCCAGCGCAAACGATCGCGCGGAGTTTTCGGCGGATTCGCGATCACGCCGATCCCGCCATTTTCATCACGCTGCGCGACGAAAAGGATGCGATCGCGGAGGCCGAGGCATTGGCTGCGAAAGACGCGACGCAGCTTCCGCTTTACGGCATTCCGGTCGCGGTCAAGGACAATATCGACGTCGCCTGCCTGCCCACCACGGCCGCGTGCCCGGCCTATGCCTACACGCCATCGCTCGACGCCACGGCGGTCGCGCGGCTGCGAGCCGCCGGCGCGATCGTGATCGGCAAGACCAACCTCGACCAGTTCGCAACCGGGCTCGTCGGCGTGCGCTCGCCTTACGGCATTCCCAGGAATCCGATGCGCGGCGATCTTGTTCCGGGCGGATCGAGCTCGGGCTCGGCGGTCGCGGTGTCGGCAGGGCTGGTACCGCTCGCACTTGGCACCGATACTGCTGGTTCCGGCCGCGTGCCGGCAATGCTCAACAACATCGTCGGCCTGAAGCCGAGTCTCGGCCTTGTTTCGACCGCGGGCGTGGTGCCGGCGTGCCGTACGCTGGATTGTGTTTCGGTGTTCGCGCTCACCGTCGACGATGCGGCAACCGCGCTCCAAGCCATGGCCGGTCCCGACGGGGCCGATCCGTTTTCGCGCAACCGCACCTTCGCGGGTGCCGGTGCTTTTCCGGCCGACTTGCGGCTCGGCGTGCCGCGCGACGGGCAATTGATCTTTTTCGGCGACAAGGCGCAGGAGGCCGCTTACGAGGCGGCACTGAAGCGCTGGAGCGGGCTCGGTGCGACGCTGGTCGGATTCGATCTCGAGCCGCTCTACGAAACCGCGCGACTGCTTTACGAAGGTCCGTGGGTCACGGAGCGTTATCTCGTGATCCGAAACCTTCTGGCTTCCTCGCCCGACGCCATCCATCCCGTCACCCGCGAGATCACGATCGCTGGCAGCAGGATTTCCGCCACTGAGACTTTCGCCGCACTCTACCGCTTGCAGGCTCTGCGCCGGATCGCCGAGCGCGCCTTCAATGGCATCGATGCGATGGTGCTGCCGACCACGCCGACCGTGTACACGACGGCACAGGTGCTCGCCAATCCGATCGAGCTCAACGCCAGGCTTGGGACCTACACCAATTTCGTCAACCTGCTCGATCTTTGCGCCCTTGCGTTGCCCTCCGCGATCAGAGGCGACGGCGTGCCATTCGGCATCACGCTCGTGGCGCCCGCCGGCCACGACGCGCAGCTCGCCGGCATGGGGCGGGTTTTCCACGCCGAAACCAGGCTGACGCTCGGCGCCAAAGGCGTGGCGCAAACGCCGCTGCGAGAGACGGCGTCAGGCCTGAGTGGTGACGAAATCCCGATCGCGGTGGTCGGCGCGCACCTCTCGGGCATGGCGCTCAATGGCGAGTTGAAGGCGCTGGGCGGACGTTTACTGGAAGCGACCGTCACCGCGCCGGACTACCGGCTTTATGCGCTCAAGACCACGCCACCGAAGCCGGGCATGTTGCGCGTGGAGACGGGAGCCGGTGCGTCGATCGAGCTGGAAATCTGGGCGCTGCCGGCAGCCTCATTCGGGAAGTTCGTCGCCGCTATACCGCCGCCGCTGTCGATCGGCACGGTGCGCCTCAAGGACGGTCGTGGGGTGAAGGGCTTTCTGGTCGAAGCGGCCGACATCAACGGCGCGCGCGAAATTTCTGCATTCGGCGGCTGGCGCGCGTTTGTGGCGAAGGCGGGGTAATTACCCTCCGTCATTCCGGGGCGAAGCGAAGCTTCGAACTATGATGTGCAATTGCGCATCAGAGAATCTCGAGATTCCCCGATGCGCAATTGCGCATCTGAGGTCTGGTGCTAGAGCCTATTCGGTTTTGATAGAATCAAAACCGGGCTCTACTCTTTTGTTTTGACGCGTTTTCTTCACGCGAACCGGTCTCCACTTCGCTCGAAAACGCTATAACGCACCATCCCGGAATGACTGGCATCTACACCGACACCGCGTAGAGTTCGTATTCGTCGCGCACGAGCTCGATATGGGCGCGCATCGCGGCCGCAGCGCCTGCGCGGTCGCCGCGCAGGATCGCCACCACGACGCGGTCGTGCTCGGCATGCGATTTCGCGAGCCTGCCAAGATTGCGGAACTGGGCGCGGCGGAACGGTTGCACGCGCACCCGCGTGGCCAGGGTGATCTCGGCGATGTAGCCGTTGCGCGAGCCGGCATAGATCGAGTTGTGAAAACGTTCGTTGACCTCGTGAAACCGCTCGGGATTGCCGGCATAACTGAGAAGTCGCAGCTCTTCGTGGACGGCCTCGAGCCGGTAGCGCTCCGCCGGCGCCATTCGTTCGGCGGCAAGACCTGCGCACAGCGCTTCCAGCTCCGCCATCGCCTCGAACATCCCGGTCAACCGCTCGATCGAGGGCTGCGCCACCACCGCGCCGCGATGCGCGCGCGCCTCGACCAGGCCTGACGCCACGAGCTGCCGCAACGCCTCGCGCACCGGCGTACGTGACACGTTGAAGCGGCGCGCAATATCGGTCTCATCAAGCGCGGTTCCCGGCTTGAGGCCCCCGCGCACGATCTCGTCCGCCAGTTGCAGGCGCAGCTCCTCGGCGCGCGTGACCTTGTCCCGAAAGGGCGAAGGGCGGTCGACGCGGCGAACCAGCGGCACGTTCCCGCCGGGACTTAAGGGCGTCTCGGTCGGAAGATCGTCAAGACTCATGTCTTTTGATCTTTCGGTTCGTCGATGACGCTGACATGCGCGGCGACGATCTTCCATCCTTGCGGAAATCGCACCCATGTCTGCATCTGCCGCCCGACCTTGCCGGGCGCTGTATCGCGGTAAAACAGCGTAGATGCTACCGCCGTGTCGCGGCCATAGGCCGTGATCACGGTCTTCTCAGTCCTGCGCATCAGGCCAGCCGGCGAGCGCGCCGCGCGAAACGCCATGATGGCGTCATAGCCGTAGAGATTTTCGCCCACGCCATAGCGCAGGGTGCGGGAATCGGCGCGGAACAACTCGTCGAGCACGGCGACGTCGTTCGTCACCAGCGCCTTTTCATAGCGCGCGAACTGCTGCTTCACCTCGGCCACCACGTCGGGAAGATCGATCTCCATCTCTCAAATTCCTCTCGGTCGCGGCGCGGCCACCGCGCCAAGGCGCTCGAGCGCGTGAGCCACGCGAAAAACCATGTCCTCCCGCCACGGCGCAGCAATGATCTGCACTCCGATCGGCATCGGCTCGAGCGGAACGGGAACGGCGATCACCGGAAGTCCGACAAAGGAAATTGGCTGGGTGTGGATGCCGATATTGGCGCGCACCGGCAGCTCGACGCCGTCGAGCACGAAGTTCACCTGTCCGAGTTTCGGCGCGATACAGGGCGTCGCCGGGGCGATGATGACGTCGACCGAGCTGAACAATTCCAGCACCCGCTCGCGATACCAGCGGCGGAATTTTTGCGCGCGAACGACGAGCGGCGCCGGAATCATGGCGCCCGCGATCAGGCGATCGCGCACTGCCGGGTCGTAGTCGTTCGGCTGCTTGCGAAGGCGGTCGAGATGAAGCGCCGCGCCCTCGCAGGTGGAAATCACATAGGCGGCTGCGCGGGCGCGCCCGGCTTGCGGAATCTCCACCGTCCGCGTCACGCCAAGCGCCTCGGCGATGTGATCAACCGCTTGCGTCGCTTCCGGGAAGAGGTTGTTCTGGAAATATCCGCCAGCTATGGCGATCCTCAAATTGTCGGCGCCCTGCGCCAGCAGCGGCGAGACCGGTTCGCTCGGCCTCATCGTACACACCGGATCGTCCGGATCATGTCCCTGCATCGCATCGTAGGCGAGCGCGAGATCGGTGACGTTGCGCGCCAGCGGGCCGACATGGTCGAAGCTCGAGACGAAAGGAAACGATCGCGCACGGGACAGCCGTCCGTAGGTCGGTTTCAGTCCGAAGATTCCGCAAAACGAGGACGGCACCCGGATCGAACCGTTGGTATCCGATCCCAATGCCAGCGGCACGAGCGCGCCGCCGACCGCGCTGCCGGAGCCGCCAGAGGAGCCGCCGGTCATGCGCGTGACGTCGTGCGGATTGCGGCTTGGGCCGTCGTGAATATTCTCGCCGGTGAAGTCGTAGGCGTATTCGCCCATATTGAGCGCACCGACCAGCACGGCGCCGGCCGCCTCCAGCCGCTCGATCAGCGTGGCATCGCGAGAAGCCGGCGGACAATCGCGGTTGATCTTCGATCCCGCGCGGGTAGGCAATCCCCTCACGTCGAACAGGTTCTTCACCGCGAACGGCACGCCGGCAAGCGGTCCGGGATTTTTGCCGGCGGCGACGGCCGCGTCGACCTTGCGGGCGCTTTCGCGCGCACGTTCCGCCGTGATGTCGGTGAACGAGTTCAGGATGGAATCGTATCTTCCGATTCGCGACAGCGCCGCCTCGACCGCGCCGAGCGCGGAGAGCTTTCCGCTCTTGACGGCTTGCGCGATCTCGGAGGCCGAGCGACCGTCGTGCCCTGGGCTTGCTCCCATGTCAGGCTGTGAAGACACTGGCCGGCTCGGCTTCGTCGGGTAATGCAAACTCGTCCACCAGGCGTGCCAGCCTCAGCGACACTTCGAGGTTGGCCCGGATGGCAGGCCGCCAGGCGTCTTCGACCGGCAGGCCCAAGGCTTTGGCGACGGCATCGATATAGTCATCAAGCGGATCAGGCAGCATGGCTATTCCAGAATTTCTTGTTCTTCCAAATCAATGTACCGGCAGCGGCGGATGAGGAATCGCCGTCAAGAGCTCCCTTGTATAGGCATCCTGCGGATCGCCCAAGACCCGTTCGGAGCAACCTTGTTCGACGATTCGCCCCGCCCGCATCACAATGACACGATCGCACAACAGCCGCACCACGTTCAGATCGTGGGAAACGAACAAATAGCTCATTCCCAGCGATCGCTTGAGGTCCTGCAGCAAATTGAGCACCACCGCCTGCACGGAAACGTCGAGCGCCGCCGTCGGCTCGTCGAGAATCACGAGCTTGGGGCGCAGCGCAATCGCACGCGCAATACCGACGCGCGCCTTTTGTCCTCCCGACAATTGATGCGGAAACCGATCGAGCAGATTGACGGGCAGGCCGACCTCACCGGCGAGTTCCTCGCACCGGGCGCGCAACGCGTCGCGTCCCTTGAGGCCGCCGAGTTGAGAGAGCGGATCGGCAATCGCGCGAGCGGCAGTGAAGCGCGGATTGAGGCTGTCGGTCGGATCCTGGAACACCATCTGGATGCTTTTGCGCAGCGGCAGTCGCGCGAAGGCGCTCGGCAGGACGCTGCCGATCTCCTCGCCGTCGAACATGATGCGGCCCGATGTCTGGTCCAAAAGCCGCATCACCATCATCGAGGTGGTGGATTTACCGCAGCCGGATTCGCCGACGAGGCCGACGCTCTCGCCCTCGCTCACCGCAAAGCTGATGCCGTCCACCGCGCGGAACATCTCCGGTACGACCGGCGGCTTGCGGCCGAACAATTTGGCGAGCGTTCCGCCTGCGCCCTGTCGCGGATATTCCTTCACCAGCTTTTCGACGAGAAGAATTGGTTTAGTGCCCTTCTCCCTCTCCCCGCTTGCGGAGAGAGGGTCGGAGTGAGGGGCAGTCTTTACAAACCGAACTTGCGACGAATCCCCCTCACCCGGCGCGCTTTGCGCCGTAGCCGAGGCTCCGCCTCGGCGTTCTTGTTCAAGAACGGCCGCCGAAGGCGGCCTATGCTCTCCCCGCAAGCGGGGAGAGGTTGAAGGGAGAGCTTCCTCCTCCGGCAACAGATCGCGCAAGGCGATGCCGAGGCGCGGCGTCGCCCGCATCAATTTCCTGGTGTAAGGGTGTGCCGGCCTCGCGAAGATATCGACGGAGGAGGCGGTCTCGACCACGCGGCCTTTCTCCATGACCACGATGCGGTCGCAATAGGTCGCGGCAAGGCCCAGATCGTGTGTGATCAGGATCGTCGACATGCTCCGCCGCCTGGTCAGTTCGACGACCAGGTCCATCACCGCCTTCTGCGTCGTCACGTCGAGGCCGGTCGTGGGTTCGTCGGCGATCAGAAGCCGCGGATTGCAGGCCAGCGCCAGCGCGATCACGACCCGCTGGCACATGCCGCCGGACAATTCGAACGGATAGGCATGATAGCGCTCACGCGGACGCGCGATTCTGACCTGCTCCAGCGCTTCGATCGCCTTCTCGCTGACCTGCGAGCGGTCGACCTGGACATGCTGCAGCAGCACATCCTCGATCTGGTGACCGATCTTGCGGATGGGATTGAGCGCAAGGCGCGGGCTCTGGAAAATCATCGACATTTCGCGGCCGCGCAGGTCCCGCATCTCCACTTCGCTGGCGGCCTTGACGTCGATGCCGGAGAATAACACGGAACCTTCCGCGATCTTGCCCGCGCGATCCAGAATCCGCATCACCGCATACGACATCACCGACTTTCCGGAGCCGGATTCGCCGACGATGCCGAGCGTCTCGCCTTTCGCCACGGCGATATTGACGCGCTGCACCGCTCTTACGATGCCGCGGCGGGTGGCAAATTCCACCGTGAGGTCGCTGACCTCGAGCAGCGGCAGCGCGGTCATCTTTGTCTCCGCGGGATCGCTGCGCTCCCTCGCCCCGCTTTTGCGGGGAGAGGGCAGGGGTGAAGGGCAGCTATTGGCGCATCGAGGAGATCGAGGACTGCGCAAAGCCTCCCCATCACCCGGATCGCCGGCGATCCGACCTCTCCCCGCAAGCGGGACGAGGTGAAGTGAGAATAACAGCCTGGCGCCGTAACCATCGCTCACGTCCTCCGCTGCGGATCGACCAGATCGCGCAGGCCGTCGCCGAGCAGGTTGAAGCAGAACACGGCGATCATCAGCGCGCCGCCGGGAAAGAAGGCCACCCACCATTCGCCCGAAATGATATTGGTCGCGCCTTCCGCCACCATGATGCCCCACTCCGGCGTCGGCGGCTTGACGCCGAGCCCTATGAAGGACAGGCCGGCGGCGTTGAGGATGGCGTAACCCATGGTCAGCGAAATCTGCACCATCATGATCGGCATGATGTTCGGCAGGATATGCACCAGCAGAATCCGCAAGTCGCCATTGCCCGACAGTCGCGCCGCCTGCACGAAGCCCGCCTCGCGCCGCACATTGGCTTCGGCACGCGCGACGCGAACGTAAAGCGGAAAATTGATGATTGCGGTGGCAATGACGATGTTGGTCACGGTATTGCCGAGCGCGGCGACGATGCCCATCGCGAGCACGAACAACGGAAACGCCATGATGGTGTCGGAGATGCGTCCGACGATGCGGTCGGTCCATCCGCCGAAGAAGCCTGCGGCAATTCCGGCGAGCCCGCCGACCACGAGCACGAGCGCGACCGAGGCGACCGCGATCGCAAAGTCGAGGCGGGTCGCCGCCACCACGCGGCTGAAGATGTCGCGGCCGAGCAGATCGGTGCCGAACCAATGCTGCAGCGAAGGCGGCTGCAGCGTTGCCGAGGTGTTGCTGGCGAGCGGGTCGTAGGGCACGATCAAAGGGCCGAACAATGCGCCAAGCGCGATCAGGACAAAGAGAGCGAACGCCAGTCCCGTGACCGGATTATCCCCCACCACATAAACGGCGTGGCGGAAAATCGAATTGGTCGGGGGCTTCGGCTGAAGCTCGGCTACTGGCGCGCTCAGGCTGGCTTCGGTCATGCCTCCAGCCTCACGCGCGGATCGATGACGCCATAAAGCATATCGATGAAGAGATTGAGCGCCACATACATCACGGCCATGGTCAGTACGAAACCCTGCACTGGCGCGAAGTCCGATTGCAGCAGCGCCTCAACCGCGTAGGAGCCGATGCCCGGCCAGGCAAAGACTTTTTCCACCAGCACGTTGGCGCCGAGCAGGAACGAGAACACCATGCCCAGGGTCGTCACCACCGGCAGCATCGCGTTCCGAAACGCGTAGGTGAGGATGACGGTGCGGCCGTCGAGGCCGCTGGCGCGCGCGGTTCGAATGAATTCCGACGCAAGTACCGCCAGCATCGAGGCGCGGGTCATGCGTGTGATCGGGGCCAGCGAGAAGATCGCAAGCGTCACCGCCGGCAGGATCAACTGGCTGAGCGCGGCGCGAAAGGTTTCGAAATTCCCGGCAAGGAGGCTGTCGATCAGATAAAAGCCGGTGATATCGGGTGGGGTGCTCGCAAAGGCATCAAGCCGACCGAGCGGCGCGGGCGCCCAGCCAAGCCTGAAATAGAAGAGATAGACCGAGAGAAGACCGGTGAAGAACACCGGAAGCGAAACTCCTGCGGTTGCGATGATGCGACACAAATGATCGATGAGCGAACCCTGCTTGACTGCAGCGAAGATGCCAAGCGGCACCGCGATCACGATCGACAGAAGTAAACCGGAGAGCGTGAGCTCGGCCGAGGCCGGCAGGCGGCTGGAAATTTCGGTAGCTACCGGGCGGCCGGTGGACAGCGAATTGCCGAAATTGCCGTGCGCGAGATCGTTCACATAGCGCACGAACTGATCCGGCAGCGGGCGATCGAGCCCGAGCGATTTTCGGATTTCCGCGATCGATTGCGGCGTGGCGGCGGGGCCTGCGAAATACACCGCCGGATCACCCGGCAGGACTCGGGTGAGCAGAAAGGTGACGATCACAACCCCGATCAGCGTCGGGATCACGGTCATCAGCCGCCTGGCGATCGTCAGCATCATCCCAGTGCCCTCAGATCATGATGCGATTAAGTCGAATCGCATCATGATCTCATCTCTTTGTTTGAGCATGATTTCCACGCAAACGCGTTCCGCGTTTGTCGCGAGGGAAAACCGGTTTCCATTTTTCCGGATCATGCTCTGGAATTCTCCGAGCCGCGTTTCGGTTTTGAAGCCTGAAAGCTTCAGCAGGCGGCAAGCCTGCCTGCCTCTCGCTTCAGGCCTTGACGATCGAGCGGTAGTCGAGCTGCCGGTGGAACCAGTAGACGTAGCCCGAGATGTTTTTCTGCGTGGCGACGTTGAGATACGGCTGAAACAACGGAATGCGCGGGACTTCGTTGTAAGCCTTGGAGATGAAGCCTTCGACGTCTCTGGCGTATTTTTCCTTGTCGCCGATCGCAGCGGCGGCACGCGCCCCGTCGATCAGGGCGTCCATGTCCGCGTTCACGTAGCTCGGCGTATTGAAGATGGCATTCTGCCCGGAATAGCACCAGAAGAAGAAATATTCGGGATAGTCGAGCCAGCCCGAGAAGAAGTTGAGCATCAAGGGCATCGTCTTCTTGGCCATCTCGCTGCGCCAGTTGGCGCCCGGCACCTTGTTGATCGTGGTCTTGATGCCGATCTGGGCGAGGCTCTCCTGCACCAGCACCGAAGTCGGCTCCGAGACGTCGCCGGCCCCGAGATCAAAGGACAGCGTCGTTTCGATTTCGGACACGCCGCTTTCGGCCATCAATTTCTTGGCCTTGGCCATGTCGTTGACGTAACCGGTCTTTGCCGGCCAGGTAAGATCGGCGACGTTGTTCGAGGGCCCGCCGTACAGCGGATTGGCGAGACCGAACATCGCCGCATCCATGATCTTCTGGTAGGGCAGCGCGTAGGCCACTGCCTGACGGACCTTCGGGTTGTCGAACGGCGGGTTCTTCACGTTCATATCGACGGAATACATGCCGTTGCCGATCGGGTGGGAAACGATGACGAGCTTGCCGTCCTTCTTCATCTCCGAGGTGTCCTTGCTCGAGAGATCGAAGGAAATGTCGGCATCGCCGCGTTCCATCAGGGCACGGCGGTTGCCTTGCGAGGGGACGGTGCGCCAGATGACTTTCTTCAGCTGGGGCAACTTGCCCCCGACCCAGTCGTCGTTTCGCTCATAGACCACTTCGACGCCGGGCTTCCAGCTCGTCACCTTGTAGGCGCCGCTGCCGGCCGTGTTGCTCTTGGTGTAATCCAGCGCCCAGGGATCTTTTTCCGTTGCCTTCTTCTTCAAAAGATCGGAATTGTAGATGCTCGGCACGATCACCGCGAGATCGGGAATCGTAAGCCGGTCCTTTTTCGCAAAATCGATGCGAACGGTACTGTCGTCGACAAGGACGAATTGCTCCTTGTCGGTGAGCGAGCCGGCCTTCATCTGCACGGTCGGGAAGCCGCCGACGGTCACTGCGCGATCAAGCGACCATTTGACATCTCTGGCGGTGACCGCTGCGCCATCATGGAATTTGGCATTCTTCTTCAGCCTGAACGTGACCGACATGTCGCCGATGTTCATGTCTTCGGCGAGTTCGGATTTGAACTTGTCGCGATCATACGACACCGTGCCGTCGGCCAGCGTTTTGGTCTCGTGGGTGATCAGCCGGTCGTAGCAATTCCACGAGGTCTCGTAGCCCGCCCGGTTGGTGCCGACGCCGTGAATGTCGAGATTGTTGGGGCCGTTTTCCGTGACGACGAGGAGCGTCTCCGAACGGGCATCGGCTTTCGCCGGGGACCAGATCGCAGGCGCCGGCATCATGGCGCCCGCAGCGATACCTGAGACGGATTTGAGAAAATCACGGCGCTTCATCGGACGCTCCAAACGCGGAAGAGGGTCGGCTTCGTGGGAAGCGCCGTCGCAAGGTTCGTGCCAGATCCTAATTGACCCTTACTCCGGCATTAAACCCATGATTTGGCTCTCGATATGCCACCCGCGCGGGTGAATTTGACGGCCACATCGCAAGACCTCTTGCATACATCAAACTAAAATTGCCTAATGAATGAGCATCAGCTCAAACCGCTTTTCATTGAGCCTGACCCCGGTCATCGGAAAGCCATTGGGAGGCATGAATTGAAACCCCTGTTCCCCAAGAAGGCGGCTGCAACCCCATACCTGCAGACCGAAGGCCTCACCCGGATTCGTTGAACCTTTTTTTCCACCCATAGACTCCATCACAGGGGGTATCAAATTGCCTGTGTTCAGCCGCGCCGACCTTTTGCGGACCGTAGCCGTTGTCGGTGCGCTGTTGGCGATGGCAGTGACGACGAATGCGTCCGCGCGCGAATTTCGTGCCGCCGATACACAGAGCGAAGATTATCCCACCGTCCAGGCGTTGCGTTATATGGGCCGCTTGATCGAGGAAAAGACCGACGGCCGCCTGCAGATCCGGGTGTTCCATTCGCGCCAGCTCGGCGAGGAAAAGGAAACGATCGAGCAAACCCGCGCCGGCGCCATCGATCTCAATCGCAGCAACGTGGCCCTGATCGGTACCTTCGTGCCGTCCATGAACGTTCTGGCGATGCCCTTTCTGTTCCGCTCGATCGAGCATTTGCAAAAGGTGCTGGACGGCCCGATCGGCGAGGAGATTCTCGACAGCTTCGAGTCGTATGGATTTGTCGGCCTTACTTTCTACGATTCCGGGGCGCGATCGATCTATAACTGTGTCAGGCCGATTCGCTCGATCGCGGACGTGAAAGGATTGCGGATCCGCGTGCAGCAATCCGAACTGATGTCCGACATGGTCAGGGCGCTCGGCGCTGAGCCGATCGAGTTGCCCTATGGACAGGTTCGAACCGGACTGGCCACAAGGCTGATCGACGGCGCGGAAAACAACTGGCCGTCCTTCGTCACCACCGACCACTACAGATATGCGAACTTCTATACGCTGACCGAACACACGATGAGCCCCGAAGTGCTGATCATGTCCTGGAAGGCCTGGGCTAGTCTGTCGCCCGAGGACCGCGTGATTTTTCGCGACGCAGCGCTGCAATCGAGCCGCTTCATGCGCGAAACGTGGCGCGATCTCGAGGAGAAATCGCGCCGACAGGCCGAAGGCGCGGGCGTGACGATCGTGACCGATTTCGACCGCAAGCCGTTCGAGGCGGCAATGGCACCGATTTACGAGAAGATCCGGCGCGACCCGGCGGCCGCGGCGCTGATCGAACGAATTCGCAAGGTGAATTGATTGATCTTCGCAACACGCCAGAGCGACGATGCTGCGGAACAGCCGGCGAGCCTGGCTTCGAGAATCGTTGCGCTTTTACGCGCGGTGCCGATCCGCTGGCGCATCCTTTCCATTGCAGCCCTCAATTCGGCGGTGGTCGTCGTGCTGGTTGCGTTGATCTGGAACGGCGTGCGGGTGCTCGGTTCCGCCTGGGAAGACGTGAGGCAGGTGCGCGAATCCGACAAGATCCTGGCGCGGCTGGAGAGCGAGACCGGCCACCTGCAAAACCTGATCCACCGCTACATCAATCAGCCGAGCCCGGAACTGTTCGGCGAGATATTGCATTTGCGCGAAGCCGTTCTTGAAACCCTGACCACGCGCGCCTCCACCGACCCGATGTTGTCAGGATCGGTGCAGCAGCTTGAACGCGTCACCGAACGCTTCCTCAGCGGCTTTGGCGAACTGCGCCGCGTTCAGGCCACCATCGCAAAGACCTATCAGGACGAGGTGCTTGCGCCCGCCAGGGACATGGCCGGGCTCTATTCGATCATTGAAGGCGCTACCGGACACCGCGATGCCCTGATCTGGCCTTCGCTCGGGAAATCCCGCGAGGCCTTTACCGCGATGCTGGTCGCTGCCAATGCCTATTATCTTTCGCTCGCGAGCGCGTCGGCCGAGGAAGCGCGCCGCAATACCGACACCATCGAAACGACGATTCCGGTGATGGCCGATCTTGCCGACAACGACCTGCAGCGCATGGCGCTGCAGCGCTTGAGTGCGCGGACCAAGGCACTGCGCAACGGCTTTGCGAAATTGTCCGAGCAACTCGCCAACCGGACCGAATTGCTGCACAACGCGATCGACGCCAACCAGGCCGAGGCCTCGAGCGCGATCGACGAATTGTCGGTCAAGATGCGGCAGCGCCAGCAAAAGGCGCAGGAGACGTTCGACCAGACGCTGGCGGACATTTCACGCAAGGTTTTGTCGATCGCGGTGATTTTTCTCGGCATCATCATCACCGCCGGCGTCCTGATCGCGCTCTCGATCCGCCTGCCCCTGCAGCAGATCATGGCGGCGATGCAGGCAATCACCTCAGGCGATCTCAACCGGAGCGTCCAGGGTACCGGCGCAAGCGACGAGGTCGGCGAAATGGCGCGCGCGGTCGAGGTGTTTCGCGAGAACGCCATCGCCAAGCGCAAGACCGAAGACGAACTTCGTGCTGCCAAGGAAAGGGCCGAGACCGCCTTGAACGAACTCAACGCCGCCCAGCAAAATCTGATCGATGCCGAGCGGCTGGCGGCGCTCGGTGGCCTCGTCGCCGGCGTTGCCCATGAGGTGAACAATCCGATCGGCATCAGCCTGACGGTCGCCTCGAGCTTCGCGCGCCGCACCGAGATGTTCGAGGCCGAGTTGAGATCGGAAACGGGATTGCGGCGCTCGCAGCTGGAGGATTTCGTCCGGACCTCGCAGGATGCCGCGCATCAACTGGTCGGGAACCTGCAGCGCGCGGGCGAGCTGATCCAATCCTTCAAGCAAGTCGCGGTGGACCGTTCGCACGCCGAGCGGCGGATCTTCAACCTGAGCGAGGCGACCGACCAGATCATCGCAAGCCTGCGGCCGGCGTTGAAGAAGGCATCCATCCTCCTGTCGGTCGAGGTGCCGGAAGGCCTGGTCATCGACGGCTATCCCGGCGTGTATGGTCAAATTCTGACCAATCTGTTCCTCAACGCTGCCAATCACGCGTTTCCCGACCGCCGTTCCGGCGCCATCGCGATCTCGGCAAAACACCGCGGCAGCGACGACGTCGAGATCATCTTCTCCGACAACGGTGTCGGGATGACGCCGGACGTGCAGCGTCAGGCCTTCGACCCGTTCTTTACCACGCGCCGGAACGAGGGTGGCACGGGGCTGGGCCTGCACATTGTCTATAATCTGGTGACCCAGCAACTGGGCGGCCGGATGATGCTGGATTCAAGGCTGGGACAAGGCACCACATTTCGCATTATCATGCCGAGGGCCGCCAGGGGCGGTAACACGACCATAGACCAAGATCGCGACGGGGCAGCTTCATGGCCGAACAGGACGATGTCCTCCACCTGATCGACGATACCGGTACTGCTCCGGATACGACGGCTGCGCGCAAGTGGAAGATCGCGGTCATCGACGACGATCATGCCGTGCACGAAGGCACCCGATTTGCGCTGAGCGACTACAGCCTCAACGGGCAGACGCTCGAAATACTTTCGGCCTATTCGGCCGCGGAGGGGCGGGCCTTGATGCGCGCCCATCCCGATGTCGCTGCCGTATTGCTCGACGTCATCATGGAAACCGATGCGGCCGGCCTCGACCTCGTCGAATATATCCGCAACAACTTGAGGAACGAGACCGTCCGCATCGTTCTTCGTACCGGACAGCCCGGACAGGCGCCGGAAAGACGCATCATCGTTCAATACGACATCAACGATTACAAGGCCAAGACCGAGCTTACGGCCGACAAGCTGTTCACGTCTCTGACGGCAGCGCTGCGAAGCTATCAGCAACTCGAACGCATGGTCCAGACCCGCCGCGGGCTCGAGATCATCATCGACGCCGCCTCGACGCTGTACGATTTCAGGTCCATGCAGCGCCTGGCCGAAGGCGTGCTGACGCAGATCGCCTCGCTCCTCAATGTCGACTGCGCCGGAATACTGGTGCTGCGCGACGGCGGCGCGGTCGGCGACGATTTCGCGGTGCTTGCCGGATCGGGCTGCTACAGCCGCTTCATCGGCGCTTCCGGTACGAGATCGCTCGACCCCGACCTGCGGGCGATGGTCGAGGCCGCGTTCAAGCGGCGCAAGAATGAATTCGCCGATCAGCGCACCGTCCTTTACATTCGCACCGGCAGCGGGCGCGAAGTGGTGGTGCTGCTGCAGGCCGAGCGCCCGCTTTCCGAGACCGACCGTTCGCTGGTCGAGATTTTCGGCAGCCGGCTTTCGATCGCGTTCGACAATGTCATTCTCTATCAGCAGCTCAACGAGGCCAACACGCAGCTGGAGGACCGCGTCGCCCAGCGCACCCGCGCGCTGATGCAGGCCAACCGCAGGCTGTCGGCCCAATGGCTGCGGCTGCAGCGCGCCAACGGCTTCAAGAACGAAATTCTCGGTACCGTCGCCCACGATCTCAAAAACCCGCTGGGCGTGATCCTCGGCCGCACCGAAATGCTCACCGAGCTCGTCGCCGCCGGTTCCTCCCGCGAGAGCATAACGGCCCAGGTGGAACACATCCGCGATGCCACCAAGCGCCTGACGACGATGGTCGATCATCTGATTTCGGACGCGATGGCCGACGCCTTCGACATTTCCATTCGCCGCGAGCCGGTTGACATCGCAGCGCTGGTCAGCGAAGTCGCCGATGCCAATCAACCGCTTGCAGTCAACAAGCAGCAGTCCATCGCGGTTTCGGCGCCGTCGAATTTCGTGATGATGTGCGACGCCGACCGGATGCGGGAAGCGATCGACAATCTCATCAGCAACGCCATCAAGTACAGCCCGATCGGCGGCAGGATTTCCGTATTGGTCAACGATGAAGACAGCAAGACCGTGATCCGCGTCGCCGATGAAGGCGCAGGGCTGTCGCCCGAGGATCTCAGCCGCCTGTTCGGGCGTTTCCAGCGCCTTTCCGCCAAACCCACCGCCGGCGAAAGCTCCACCGGCCTCGGCCTGTCGATCGTCAAGCGCATCGTCGACATGCATGGCGGCAAGGTGACCGCAAACAGTGCCGGGCCCGGACAGGGATCCACGTTCACCATCATCTTGCCCGCGGCGGACGCATGAACCCATGAGCCAAGGACCGCACATCATTATTGTCGATGACGAGGCGCCGGCCCGCGAGATGGTCGGCGACTATCTCAAGATGCACGGTTTCACCGTGACCCTCTGCGACGGCGGCAAGGCTTTGCGCGAGGCGATCGATGCCGGCGTGCCCGACCTTGTGGTTCTTGATCTCAACATGCCCGAGGAAGACGGGCTTTCGATCATTCGCGACCTCAAAGGCCGCACCAACGTTCCGGTGATCATGCTCACCGCCACCGCAAGTCCCATCGACCGCGTGGTCGGGCTCGAACTCGGCGCCGACGACTATGTCGCCAAGCCCTGCGAATTGCGTGAATTGATGGCGCGGATTCGCTCAGTTTTGCGGCGCAGTGCGCCGGCCCGGGCGCCGGCAGGCGCGACGGAAAGCAGTGCCGCCAAGGCGAAGGAAGCGCTGGTTCGCTTCGGCACAAAGTGGCTCGATCTCGAGGCCCAGGCGCTGCGCGACGATGAGGGCAACGAACATCCGTTGACGGCTTCCGAATTCGGACTGCTGAAGGTTTTCGCCGCCAATCCAAAGCGGGTGCTGTCGCGCGAGCGTCTGCTTGAGCTGGCGAACGCGCGCGACAGCGAAGCCTTCGATCGCGCGGTCGACCTGCGGATTATGCGCATTCGCCGCAAGATCGAGATCGACCCCACCAAACCCGCCGTGATCAGAACCGTGAGGGGCGGCGGATATTTGTTTGCGCCTGTCGGCGACAAGGCCTGACCTTCGCGTTCGGCGGGGGTTTCCCGTCAGGCTTTTGTCCTGCGATTGAAATTTAAAGGGCGCGCCGGAGCCGGGAACTTGTACAGGGCCGCAGCCAGCACGGCCGCGCGCGGAAGCGAAACCGCTAAAAACTCCGCAAGACCGCTTTTGTTCCTGCAATCGCCCCTTTGGGCGTCCGGTCCACCAGCTAAAATTCATCTCCTTCAAATTACTGGCTTTTCCTCCCCGAATGTTTCGTCGCGGGCGGCTCGACGAAACAATTCTCCCCGGCACGAAACCATTTTCCGGCTTTGGTGCAGACGTCCCGAAACCTTCCCTGACTAACAATTTCGTTAACGAAAACGCCGCACACGGCGACACTGGGAGATCGTCATGAACGTCGTTGCCATCAATGCCGCAGCTCGCGAGGGCATCATCGCCGCACAGGCGACTTCGGATGAAATGCTGCTCGAAAGTATCGCGGATGGCGGCCGGACCGCGATGCATATCCTTTACGCCCGCCACAACGTGCGGGTTTATCGTTTCATCCTGCGCATGGTTAGGGATGCCACCATGGCCGAGGATCTGACCAGCCAGGTCTTCCTCGATGTCTGGCGTACCGCCAACCAGTTCGAGGGACGTTCGCAGGTCTCCACGTGGCTTCTGTCGATCGCCCGCTTCAAGGCGCTGACTGCGCTGCGCCAGCGCCGGCACGAGGACATCGACCAGGAAGAGATGCTCGAGATCGCCGACGAGGCCGACACCCCCGAGGCTTCGCTCGACCGCTCCTCGACCAGCGCCATTCTGCGCGCCTGTGTCGCGAAATTATCGCCGGCGCACCGCGAGATCATCAATCTCGTCTACTACCACGAGAAGTCGGTGGAGGAAGTTGGCGAGATCATCGGAATTCCGCAAAGCACAGTGAAAACCCGGATGTTCTACGCCCGCAAGCAGCTCGCCGATCTGTTGAAGGTGGCCGGCGTGAACTCTCTTGCCGCATGAGGCGATGATCGATGTCTGAATTGTGAGGCTTCTTCCCCCCGAGGAGCCGTTCAAGCGACCCGGAGAGCCCCTCCGGGTCGCTTTCGTATTTGCGGCGCCTCACTACGAGACTAAAGCCTCACGAACACGTGACGCGGGCGGCGTAACGCCTCACCTCCAGGTCCCGAAGGACGATTGAGCACCAGACGTAGTGCGGCGCTGCGGTGCTGTCGTTCGAAGGGTTGCATTCGATGCTCGATCTCGTTCTTGCGTTGCTTGCCGGCGTGGTGACGGTGGCGGCACCCTGCACGCTTCCGGTATTGCCGATATTGCTCGGCGCCTCGGTAGGCCAAACCGGCGGCGCGCGTCCGGCGCTGATTGCGCTCGGCTTTGTGACTTCGTTTTCCGCCGCCGCCCTGTTCCTGAGCGCGATCGCCGGCATTTTCGATTTCGACCCCGAAGTGCTGCGAAGTGCCGGGGCGATCCTGCTGCTCGGATTTGGATTGCTGATGGTATGGCCGACGCCGTTCGAGTGGGTTTCGGCCCGGTTGGGTGGGCCGCTGACGGGCATTGGCAACACCGCGCTTCATCAAGGCAACCTCGGCGGATTTGTGCTCGGCACGACCCTTGGCCTGGTCTGGACCCCCTGCGCCGGCCCCGTGCTCGGCTCGATCCTGACTATCGTTGCGACCTCGAAGGACACCACATGGGCGAGTGCGCTGCTCGTGGTCTACGCGATCGGCGCCGCCATTCCGATGCTCGCGATCGCCTATGGCGGCCAGGCCGTCACCACCCGGGTGCGCGGCGTCGCCAGAATATCCGGCAGGCTTCAGCTCGGCTTCGGCATCGTCGTGATCGCGTTCGCCGTTGCGTCCTATTTCCAATACGACACGCTGATCGTGGCGTGGCTGACCGCATTCTATCCGACGAGCCAGATCGGTCTGTAACCATTCGCAACAAGGAGAGGCCAATGACGATACGATCGCTTGCCACATCTGTTTCGGTGATTGCACTTTGCCTGATCGGCGCGGCGCCCGCCGGGGTTGCCGGCGAGGTCGGACGCGAACAGGCCACACCCTTCGAAGTCGCCGCGCTGCAGGGTACCGCGCCGAATTTCGTCGGCATCACCAACTGGTTCAATTCCGCGCCGCTCAGCATGGCGAACCTGCGCGGCAAGGTGGTGCTGGTGGACTTCTGGACCTATGGATGCGTCAACTGCGTCAACACGCTGCCCCACGTCACCCAGCTCTATGCGAAATACAGGGATCGCGGCCTTGTCGTCGTCGGCGTCCACACGCCGGAGTTCCCGTTCGAGCGGTCGGCGGCCAATGTGCAGGCCGCGCTGAAGCGGCACGGCATCACCTATCCCGTCGCCCAGGACAACGATTCGCAGACCTGGAACGCCTATGGCAACCAGTATTGGCCATCGCAGTACATTGTCGATCAGAATGGAAGAATCGTTTTCCATCATGATGGCGAAGGCCGCTATGAGGAAATCGACCGCGTCATTGGTCGCCTGCTGAACGTCAATAGCTGAGACGCATAGCGCGCACCCCACAGGGCGGTACCACCGCCAGCCTTGCCGTGATAAGTTCCGTCCCGCAGCGGTCGAGGACGGGCGTTTGTCATGTTCCAGGGCTGGGATGCGGTGGTACTGGCGCGGGCGCAATTTGCGTTCACGATGTCGTTCCACATCGTGTTTCCCGCCTTTTCGATCGGGCTTGCCAGCTATCTCGCCGTCCTCGAAGCGTTGTGGCTGTGGACCGGGCGGGATGTTTTCATCAATCTTTTCCAGTACTGGCTGAAGATCTTCGCCGTCGCCTTCGGTATGGGCGTGGTGTCGGGCATCGTGATGTCCTATCAGTTCGGCACCAATTGGTCGGCGTTCTCCGACAAGACCGGCCCCCTGGTCGGCCCCCTGATGGCCTATGAAGTCCTGACCGCGTTTTTTCTCGAAGCGGGCTTTCTCGGCGTCATGCTGTTCGGCCTGAAGCGGGTGGGCCACCGGCTGCACTTCTTGGCAACCCTGATGGTCGCCATCGGAACGCTGATTTCGGCGTTCTGGATTCTGTCCGCCAATTCCTGGATGCAGACGCCGACCGGCTACGTCGTCAATGCCGAAGGGCAGTTCGTCGCCGCCAACTGGCTGAACGTGGTCTTCAACCCGTCATTTCCCTATCGCCTGGTGCACATGGTGCTGGCGGCCTACCTCACCACGGCGCTCGTGGTCGGCGCGGTCGGCGCGTTTCACCTCCGGCACGATTCCCATCTCGCCGCTCCGCGCGTGATGTTTTCGATGGCGATGTGGATGGCGACGCTGGTGGCGCCGATCCAGATTCTCGCCGGCGACCAGCATGGCCTCAATACGCTGGAACATCAGCCCGCCAAGGTGATGGCAATGGAAGGCCATTACCAAAGCCACAAGGACGGCGCGCCGCTGATCCTGTTCGGCTTGCCGGACCAGGCCGCGGGCAAGGTCAAGTTTCCGATCGAAATCCCGAAACTGTCGTCGCTGATCCTCAAGCATTCGCTCGATGCGCCCCTTGCCGGCCTCGACACGGTGCCGCGCGAAAACTGGCCGCCGGTACCGATCACATTCTGGTCGTTCCGGATCATGGTCGGGATCGGCTTTCTGATCATGGGGCTTGGCCTGTTCAGCCTGCTCGAGCGATTGCGCGGCAAGCTCTACCAATCCCGACTGCTGCATGCTTGCGCAACAGCCATGGGTCCGGCGGGCTTTGTCGCGGTGCTTGCGGGCTGGATCACGACCGAGACCGGCCGCCAGCCGTTCACGGTTTATGGATTGTTGCGAACAGCCGACTCTGCCTCGCCGCTGGCCTCGCCAGCGGTCGGTTCCTCGCTGCTCGCCTTCATCATTGTCTATTTCGCGGTGTTCTCGGCCGGCATCATCTACATTCTGCGCCTGATGGCGCAGCCACCCCAGCCGGGCGAGCATGGGCCGCCGTCCGACGTGCCGGCACGCGCCGCCGGGATCACCCCCGCTGCCGCCGCGGCTTCTGCGGAAGGAGCCGTCAGATGAGCGTTGCCATCGACCTCACCGTGATCTGGGCGTTCATCATTGCCTTTGCGGTGTTTGTCTATGTCGTGATGGACGGCTTCGATCTCGGTCTTGGCATCTTGTTTCCGCTGTTTCCGAACAAGAGCGATCGCGACGTTATCATGAACAGCGTCGCGCCGGTTTGGGACGGTAACGAAACCTGGCTGGTGCTGGGCGGCGGCGGCCTGATGGCCGCGTTTCCACTGGCCTATGCGGTGCTGATGCCGGCGCTGTACACGCCCATGATCGCGATGCTCGTCGGCCTGATCTTTCGCGGTGTTGCGTTCGAATTTCGCTGGCGCACCACGCAAAGCGGGCGAAACCGCTGGGACCTTGCCTTCGCCGGCGGATCGGTGCTTGCAGCGCTGGCGCAGGGCATTGCGCTTGGCGCCATCCTGCAGGGCATCCATGTCGAGGGCCGACACTATGGCGGCGGATGGTGGGACTGGTTGACGCCGTTCAGCATCCTC
The DNA here is from genome assembly GCF_035570375.1 of Bradyrhizobium sp. Lineage (GTDB taxonomy): Bacteria > Pseudomonadota > Alphaproteobacteria > Rhizobiales > Xanthobacteraceae > Bradyrhizobium. Next base: position 52,531 of record NZ_DATMLW010000129.1, read on the forward strand.
ACCGGGCTCTGCCTTCTCGTCGGCTATGCGCTGCTCGGCGCAACGTGGCTGGTGATGAAGACGGAGGGCGAGGTTCGCGACAGGGCCTATCGCCTGAGCTGGGCCCTGGTGTTCGCGATGTTGGGCGCGATCGGCGCGGTCAGCATCGCCACGCCGTTTCTCAGCCTTCAATATGCGCAGCGCTGGTTCACCTGGCCGAACGTCATCCTGACGGCGCCGGTGCCGATCGCGGTCGCCGTTGTGACCGCGATGTTGCTGCGCAGCCTCGCCAACAGGCAGGATTACCGGCCGTTCTTTCTGGCGCTCGCCTTGTTCGCGCTCTCCTATGCGGGGCTCGGCATCAGCATGTATCCCTATATCGTCCCCCAGAGCATCACCATCTGGCAGGCGGCATCGCCCAGGATCAGCCAGATCTTCATGCTGTTCGGCGTCTCCGTGCTGATACCGCTTATTCTTGCCTACACCGCGTGGGCCTACTGGGTATTCCGCGGCAAGGTCAGACCCGAAAGCGGTTATCATTGATGTCCCGGAAACCCGAAAGACGGCAGCTTGCGCAACGTCTTCTGTGGTTTGCCGCGCTTTGGCTCGCCGGCGTCAGCACGGTCGCTGCCATATCGTTCATCCTGAGGCTGTGGCTCGCGCCGAAATAGGCCGATGATCGTTCCTACCTTCTTACCAGCAAAACCCGTCGATATTTCAGCCGGATGTTTGGTTGCTTGCCATTATTTCGCCCGTTGTATTGTATGGAACCGTGATTGGAGCGGCGGTCGTCACCCTTGCCGCCAACGCGTCGCGCTTAGCGGGGAGAAGCTCGAATGACGAAATTTCGGCACCTGATCTGGACGGTGATTGCGGCAGCCGGCCTGATGCTCTCAAGCTCGCATGGTTTTGCGCAGCAACCTGATATCGGCGACCAGCCCGGTCTGTTGCCCGACGATTCCGTCCAGCTTGATCCGGAATGGCGCAAGCAGATGGTGTTGTATCGCACGACGGAAGCGCCAGGCACCATCATCGTCGCGACCGCGGAACGCCATCTTTATCTCGTGCAGCCCGGCGGCCGGGCGATCCGCTATGGCATCGGCGTCGGCCGCGACGGTTTCCAGTGGCAGGGATTGCTCAACATCACGCGCAAGGCGGAATGGCCCGACTGGGTGCCCCCGCCGGAGATGATCGAGCGTCAGCCTTATTTGCCGCGCTTCATGGCGGGCGGGCCGGGTAATCCGCTGGGAGCGCGGGCGATGTATCTCGGCACCACCGTCTACCGCATCCACGGCACCAACCGGCCCGATACGATCGGCACCAAGGTTTCGTCCGGCTGCTTCCGGTTGGTCAATGCGGATGTGGCCGATCTCTACGATCGCGTGTTGGTGGGCACCAAGGTGATCGTGCGGCAGAAGCCGGAATTGTAACCTGGTGGTCCCTTCCAGACATTGCTGAGAGACACATCATGCGGACATTCCGAGGCGGCCTGCTGATCGGGCTGGCGGTCGCAGTCGTGGTCGCGGCCATCGCGGTGGCTTACGAGATCTACGACACGCGAACCCTGAAACGGACGATCCGCCGCGGCGAGGTGCTGTGCGGCGTCAACAAGGGCCTGCCTGGCTTCTCGATTCCGGACGACAAGGGCAACTGGACCGGCTTCGATGTCGACTTCTGCCGCGCGGTGGCCGCCGCCATTTTCGACGATCCGAAAAAGGCGAAATTTGTCCCTCTCGAAGCGAACGAGCGATTCAAGGAATTGCAGAACCGGAAAGTGGATATCCTGTCGCGCAACACGACCTGGAGCATGTCGCGCGAAACTTCCTATGATCTCTATTTCCCGGCGGTCGCCTATTATGACGGCCAAGGCTTCATGGTCCCGAGATCGCGAAACATCGATTCCGCGCTCGATCTTAACGGCAGCAAGGTCTGCGTGCAGGGAGACACCACGACGGTGCTCAATCTCGCCGACTATTTCCGCGCCAACAACATGAAATATGAGGAGATGAAGTTCGGAAAACTCGAGGACGTGGTCAAAGCCTATGATTCCGGGCAATGCGACACGCTTACCGCCGATGCCTCCCAGCTCTATGCGCTGCGTCTGAACCTCGGCAAGCCGGACGATCACGTCATCCTGCCCGATGTCATTTCCAAGGAGCCGCTGGCGCCCGTCGTTCGGCAGCGCGACGACGACTGGATGATGATCGTGAAATGGACGCTGTATGCGATGCTCAATGCCGAAGAGCTCGGCGTCACCTCACAGAACATCGACGAGGCGCTGAAATCGAAGAAGCCGGACGTGATGCGGCTGGTCGGAACCGAAGGCAATTACGGCGAGAATCTCGGGCTTAGCAAGGATTGGGCCGCGCGCATCATCCGCCATGTCGGCAATTACGGCGAAGTCTATGAGCGCAATGTCGGCTCGGAATCCAGGCTGAAGATTCCGCGTGGGCTCAACCAGCTCTGGAACGCCGGCGGCATTCAATACGCCCCGCCGATCAGGTAGAGGTTCGAGACGCCGCCATTGCGGCTCCTCGCCGCGAAGGATGGCTCAATACCCCCGCATCCGCGCCAGCTGGTCGGCGTGGAAATTGGCATCACCGAACAGTTCCTGGCAGACCCTTGCGCGCTTCATGAAGAAGCCGATGTCAAACGCATCGGTCATGCCCATGCCGCCATGCATCTGCACGCCTTCCTGGACCGCGAGCGTCGCCGTCGAACCTGCGCGCGCCTTGGCTACCGCCACCGCGCTCGCGGCGTTTGCAATATCCGTATCCAGCGCCTGCAGCGCCTTTAGCACCGCCGCGCGCGTGATCTCGATCTCGATATAGAGCTGTGCCGCGCGGTGCTGCAGCGCCTGGAATTCTCCGATCGCCTTGCCGAACTGCCTGCGCTCCCTGAGATAGCTCACCGTTCGCCCAAAAGCGCCCTCGGCGACGCCAACCATTTCGCAGGCGACCGCGCCGCGGCCGATGTTGAGAACGCCTTCCAATACGCCGCCTCCCTGATCGACTTCCCCGAGCACGCCATCGGCGTTGACTTCGACATTGTCGAACCTGATCCGCGCGGCGTTATGCGAATCGACCATCACCGTGCGTTCGATCTCGATGCCCCTGCTTTTGGGATCGACGAGGAACAACGTCAGCCCGTCGACCTCGCCGGGAGAGCCCGCCGTGCGCGCCGCCACGATCAACAGATCGGCGGTGTGGCCGTCAACCACAAAAGCCTTGTCTCCATCAAGTCTGAAGCCGTTGCCGGATCGCACGGCCCGCATTTTCGTCATCAGCGGGCGATGTTTGGTGCCCTCATCGACCGCGAGCGCGGCAAGCCGGGAGCCATCGGCAATCTTCGGCAGGTGCTCCGACTGCTGCGCGGCACTGCCGGCACGAGCGAGCGCGCAAGCCGCCAGCACGGCGGTAGCAAGAAACGGTGACGGCACAAGATTGCGGCCGATTTCCTCCATCACGACGCCCGCCTCGACGCAGCCCAAACCGCTGCCGCCGAATTGTTCTCCCACCAGCAGCCCGCAAAATCCCATTTCGGCGAAGGTCTGCCAGAGCTCGCGGGAAAAGCCGGTCGCGTCACTGCTGTCGCGGAGATGGCGCAGATGCGAGACCGGCGCCTTGTCGCCGATCAAGCCGCGCGCGCTGTCGCGCAGCATTGCCTGTTCTTCGGTGAGGACGAGAGCCATGAGAGATGTCCCGCTGATAGTTTTTCGGGTTGACGGCGATAGTGTCAGGCCCCCGGCAGATCGAGAATCCGCTTGGCGACGATGCCGAGCATGATTTCCGAGGTGCCGCCTTCGATCGAGTTCGCCTTGGTCCGCAGCCAGGCGCGCGCCCGCATGCCGCCCCTGGAACGCTCGCTCTCCCACTCCAGCGCATCGATGCCGCCGGCGGACATCAGCACCTCGTAGCGGCGCTTGTTGAGCTCGGTGCCGTAATACTTCATCGCCGAGGAAAACGCCGGATGCCCCTGCCCGGCCTTGGCAAGATCGATCGCTCGCTCTGCGGCGCAAGCGAGCGCCGCCTCGTCGATCTCGAAACTGGCGATCTGCCCGCGCAAGATCGGATCCTCCAGGCGGCCCTGCTCGTCGGCGCCGATGGAATCGGCGGCGATCTGCCCGATCGGCCGCCCGACGCCGCGCTCGCCCATGCCTGAAATCATCGCGCGCTCGTGCTGCAGCAGATATTTGGCGACGTCCCAGCCGCGGTTGACGGTGCCGACCACGTTGGACTTCGGCACCCGGACATTGTCGAAAAACGTCTCGCAAAACGGCGACCGACCCGAAATCAGGAGAATGGGCCTGGTCGAGACACCCTTCGAGGCCATATCGAAAAGAATGAAACTGATGCCGTCATGCTTTTTGGCCGTTTGATCCGTCCGCACCAGACAGAAGATCCAGTCGGCGTAGTTGGCATAGGAGGTCCAGATCTTCTGGCCATTGATGATAAACTCATCGCCGTCGCTTTCCGCGCGGGTTTGCAGCGATGCAAGGTCGGAACCCGCGTTCGGCTCCGAATAGCCCTGGCACCAGCGGATCAGGCCGGCGGTGATCTTCGGCAGATACTCCTTCTTCTGTGCGTCCGTGCCGTATTTCAGCAGCGCCGGCCCGAGCATCGAAATGCCAAAGGACACCAGCGGTGGGCGGGCGCCGATCGCCGCCATCTCCTGCAAAACGACCTTGGCTTGCTCCCCATCGAGACCGCCGCCGCCATACTCCGTTGGCCAGTGCGGAACGGTCCAACCCTTGTCGCGCATGCGCTCGAACCAGATGCGCTGCGGCTCGGACGAAAAGGTCGCGTTGCGGCCGCCCCAAAACGTGTCTTCCTCCGAGGTCATCGGCCGCCGCATCTCCGGCGGACAATTGGCCTGAAGCCAGGCACGGGTCTCGCGGCGAAAATTTTCCAGATCGGACATCTTGCGTTTCCCGTGATGTTTTTGCCTCACGACCTTAGCTGCCACATGGCGGAATTCAAGCTGGCGTCCTCTCAACTGTGCAGCCTTGGGATGTGGCCTTGGGATGTGGCCTTGGCTCGTGATCCCGTGTATTCGCAAAGCCGGCAACGGAAAAACACGAGGAAACCTGACATGCGGCTGAAGTTGCTTTCGCCAGGCGAAATGAGCGCCGACCAGAAGGAAACCTACGACGAGGCGATCGCGGGAAAACGCGGCGCGCCGCCGGCGCCGATGATGGCCTGGCTCAACAGCCCGGAAATGGCGCGGCACGCTACCCGGCTCGGCGCGGTCCTGCGCTTCGACACGATATTCCCGGCGAAACTGTCGGAGATCGCCATTCTCGTCACCGCGCGGCACTTCAGTTCGCACTACGAGTGGTACGCGCACAAACGGCTCGCGCTCAAGGGCGGCATGGACGCGGAGATCATCGAGGCGATCAGGGATCGCCGCACGCCGCCCTTCGACGACCCCAAGGCTAAGACGATCTACGACGTCGCCAAATCGCTGCACGAGGCCCGCGGCGTGAGCCCGGCCCTGTATGAAGAGGCCATCAAGGTTCTCAGCCTGCGGGGGCTCGTCGAAATCATCGGCCTGTGCGGCTATTACACGATGGTGTCGATGACGCTGAATACGTTCGAGTTCGGACTCCCCGAAGGAGAGACCTCCGAGCTTGCGTGAGCGGCGTTACCGACATAGATCGTGATGAACCCATTTGTACGGGAGGCGACCGTGGCACAAAATGCACCCATCATCGGCGGAGCGCGGATCGGGCATGTCCATCTCAAGGTCGCCGATCTCGATCGCGCGCTTGGATTTTATTGCGGCGTGCTCGGCTTCGAGCTGATGCAGCGGCTGGAATCCGGTGCGGCTTTCATTTCCGCGGGCGGCTATCATCATCACCTCGGATTGAACACCTGGGAGAGCAAAGGCGGCCATCCGCCGCCGCCGGGAACGACCGGGTTGTTTCACACCGCGATCCTCTACCCGACCCGCGCCGCTCTGGCGGACGCGCTGCATCGGGTGATTGCTGCGGGGATTCCACTTGACGGCGCCAGCGATCACGGCGTCAGCGAGGCGCTCTATTTGCGCGATCCCGATGACAACGGCGTCGAATTGTATTGGGACCGGCCGCAAGCCCAATGGCCGCGCAAGGCGGACGGCTCACTGGCCATGTTCACGCGCAGGCTCGATGTCGACGATCTCCTGGCGCAACGCGTGGTCTAAGTATGATGAGATTAGATTAAACCATCGCGGCGACGAAAGTGTGCTCCCTCTCCCACCCCACTCGGGTTTACCCGAGTTGGGCATTGTCAACTGTCGAAGTCGGATAAATGGGGTGGTCTCTCATCAAAGCAATGGGGCCCTCACCCGATTTGCTGCGCAAATCGACCTCTCCTCGACGGGGAGAGGTCGAGCCTTGCCTGCTACAGCAGCGATTAAACCAAAAGTCATGCCGCTCTAGTTTTTTCGCTTCAGGTTTCCGGCATGGGCGTGACGGCCGGCACCTCCTGCAAAGCCGACCGGCGCCTCGTCAGTGAAGCCGCGGCGAGCACGACCAATCCCAGCAGCACCGGCGGAAACACCACCCAGTTGACGGTCGACCATCCGTAATTGGCCAAAAGCTGGCCGGAGGAAAACGAGCCTACCGCCATCATGCCGAACACCAGGAAATCGTTGAAGGCCTGAACCTTGTTGCGCTCCTCACTCCGATGCGTCTCGAGCACCAGAGCGGAAGCACCGACGAATCCAAAATTCCAGCCGATCCCCAGCACGATCAGGGTGACCCAGAAGTGCATGGCCGTGATGCCGGAGAGCCCAACGGCGGCGCCGGCGGCTTCGAGCAAAAGACCCGCCGCGACAACGGCTGGCGCCCCAAACCGCGCGATCAGCGAGCCGGTGAAAAAGCTTGGCCCATACATCGCAACGATGTGCCACTGGATGCCGAAATTCGAATCGCTGACGCTTAACCCGCACATCTGCATCGCCAGCGGCGCCGACGTCATGACGAGATTCATCGTGGGATAGGCGATCACACCGCATAGTGCCGCGGCAATGAAGCGCGGCTGCCGCGCGATCTCGAGCAGCGGACGGCCAAGATGCAAATCGGACGGCGCGGGCCTTGGCGCATCGACGCCCGCCAGGGTCGCCATGGCGATCAGCGCCACGAGAGCTTGCATCACAAAACTGAAGGCGAACAGATAAGGCGGCCAGACATCCATGGTCCATTGCACGAGCTGCGGACCAAGGACGCCTGCGAACACACCGCCGGCCATTACCCACGACACCGCCTTGGGGCGGAATTCGGCGCTCGCCCCGTCGGCCGCCGCGAAGCGGTAGGATTGCGACACCGCCCCATACAAGCCGCCGAGGAACGTCGCGCAGCAGAACAACGCAAACGAACCGTGCAGGATGGCGAAGGCGCCGAGCAGACCGGTGAGCACGCCGCAACCGGTGCCGATGATGAAGGCGACGCGGCGCCCATAGGCCCGCGAAATCGCGCCATTCGGCAAGGTGCCGCCGGCAAGCCCGAGCACATACATCGAGATCGGGACGGTCGCGAGCGAGACATCAGGGGCGAGCGACGCTCCCACGATGGCGCCGGTGGCAAAGATCACTGCCGCATTGGCGCCGGTGAGCGCCTGCGCCGCCGCCAGGCGCGCCACATTGGCACGGGCGCGGGCGTCGCCCGACGCGCCCTCAGCTGCGGTCATATCGATCATCTTCTATTTCTACCCAATGCCCCAGGGATGCCTCGATCGGTACTGTCGAGGTCTTGTTGATTCTCGCATCATGAAGGCACGAATCCACCTGATCAACCGGTGCAAATGGAGGCGCGCCATGCATCACGGCTCGGGCTATCCGGTGCGGCTGAACACCAATGTGAGATTGTTGGCCGGCATCTCCGCGATCTCGAGCAGTGAGAGGCCGGCCTTGGTGGCGAGTTCTTGCACGGCTTCGACGTCGCGCACGCCCCATTCGGGATTGCCTTCACGAAGGCTTGAATCGAACGCCGCATTGCTCGGGGCCGTGTGTTTGCCGCCGCGCTTGAACGGGCCGTAAAGGAAAACAAGTCCTCCGCCGTGAAGGTAGCGCCCGGCGCCCGCAAACAGCCCCTCGGCAACGCGCCACGGCGCGATATGGATGACGTTGGCGCAGAACACCGCCACCAATTCGCCGGGGCCATGGCCGCCGTCCATCTCGGGACACCAGCAGGGGTCGGACAGATCGATCCGCAGCGGCGCACGGATATTCGCAAGTTTTGAATATGCCCGCCACGCCTCGATGCTTTGGAGATGCGTCTCGTTCAGATCGCTCGGCCACCACGTGATATCAGGAAGATGATGGGCCAGGTCGACGACGTGCTGGCCGGTGCCGCTGCCGACCTCGATGGCATCTCCGGATTTTCCGGCCAGGAATTGCACCAGCACGGCGCGGATTGCCTGATGGTTGCGGTGAAAGGCCGGCGCGTCGAGCCGCCCGTCGGCTTCGCCCGCACGGCCGTCCCGGCCGAATTCAACGACATATTCCGCCACGGCCGCCCTCCCGCGATTTGATTGCCGACCGACGGCCCGATTTAGCCCACCGCAGGCGCGTTGTCAGCCGATAGCGTTTGTGCTTTGACCGGTTATAGTTGGCACCGGATCACGTTCCGATTAGACAGAATCGGGACGTGATCCCATCTAGTTGTTTGAGCATGATCTTTTCGGAAAACCGGTTTCCCCTTTGCGCTAACGCGGCCCTTCGGGTCCGGATCATGCTCTAATGATCGCGGGAACTGCGCCTTGACCGACCATCGCCCGACCCGATTTCGGCCGCCGCTTGTGCTTGCGTGGGCGCTGATAGTTACCGCTGCCGTTCCGGCAACGACGGCCCGGGCGCAATCGACTGTGGCCGAGGGCCAAAGGCTTGCTTTCGATCGCACCAAGGGAAATTGCCTGAGCTGTCATGAGATCAAGGGCGGCGATCTTCCGGGCTCGATCGGACCCGCGCTGAAAGACATCAAAAGCAAATATCCCGATCGCCAGGATCTGATCGCGATCCTGACCGACGAGACCAGACGCAATCCGCAAACCGCGATGCCCCCATTCGGACGGAATCGCATTTTGACCGAACAGGAAATCGACGCGATCGTGGATTTCCTGCAGACGCTTTGACCGTGCACGGCTTTAGGGCGTGCGGCTTGGGAGATTTTTCGATGACGACCCCGTTCGACAGCTTGCCGGTCACGCGGCGCCTGATGCTTGGCGGCGCCGGCTCGGTCGCGCTCGCTGGCCTCGGAATCATTTCCTTCCGCCCTGTTACGGCGTTGGCGGCGGCGAACGACAAATATCCGGACGATGCGTTCAAGCAGAAGGACGGTAACGAGGCGATCAAACTGCTTTACGGCCGCACCGCCGAACCGTCCGACAAGATCAAGCTCGACGCGCCGGAAATCGCCGAGAACGGCGCGGTCGTTCCGGTCTCCGTCTCGACGGCGCTTGCCGACGTAACCACGATAACATTCGTGGTCCCGGAAAATCCGAACCCGCTTGCCGCCTATTACAAGATCCCGCCGGGCACGATGCCAAACGTTGCCAATCGTCTCAAAATGGCGAAAACCAGCAACGTCATCGTGATCGTGGAAGCCGGCGGCAAGCTTTACAGCACGGCCAGGGAAGTCAAAGTGACGATCGGCGGCTGCGGCGGTTAAGGAGCATGATCCGGACCCGGAGGGCCGCGTTGGCGCAAAGTGGAAACCGGTTTTCCGAACAGATCATGCTCAACCAAAGAGACGACATGACATCATGATGCGATCCACTTAATCGCATCATGGCTAAGGAGAGATTCAGATGGCCTCGAGCATTCGCGTTCGCGCGATCGCAAATGGTGAGACCACCGACGTCCAGACGCTGATCCAGCATCCGATGGACTCAGGCTTTGTGAAGAACGACAAGGGCGATTTCATTCCACCGCACTTCATCCAGGAATTGACCTTCGAACATGATGGCAAGAAGGTTTTCGTCGCCGATTGGGGAACGGCGGTCTCCAAGGACCCCTACGTCAAGTTCAGCTTCAAGGGCGGCAACAAGGGCGATGATCTGAAGGTGAGCTGGATCGACAACAAGGGCGAGAGCGATACCGCCACGGTGAAGATCCAATGACGGGTTTTTGTCTTGTCGGGGCCCGCTTCGCTTGAAAAAGGCCCCCAAAGAACTGAGCGCGCGATCCCGGTCCATGGCAGCACTGGCCGCGATCCTGGCCGCACTCGCGACTTCGCTGCTTTCATCCGCGCAGCCCGCTGGCAGTGCGGATCGGCCTGATCCTGTGGCCGAGGCTGCGGCGTTTCGGAATTACTTTGTCAAGAAATTCCCTGACGTGAAACTTGAGGAATTCGTCAATGGACCGTATGCGCTGAACCAGGATATGCGCCGGCAATGGCAGGAGATCGATCAATTTCCGCCTTATGAATTTTCGCTGGAGAAGGGCAAGGAGTTGTTTGCGACGCCGTTTCGAAACGGCAAGACCTATGCCGATTGTTTTCCCGCTTCTGGCGTCGGCATTCGCCAGAACTATCCGTATTTCGACGCCAGCGAAGGCAAGGTCGTCACGCTCGAACTGGCACTCAACCGCTGCCGTGAAGCCAACGGCGAGTCGGCGCTTCGCTATGTCGGCGACGCCATGGCCGCGCTGACCGCCTATATGGCGTTCACCTCGCGCGGCAAGCCGTTCGACATCAAGATCCCTGACGATCCCCGCGCGCTCGAAGCCTATCAGAACGGCAAGCGTTACTTCTACACAAGGCGCGGACAACTCAACTTCTCCTGCGCCACCTGTCACGTGCAGTACCCCGGCGAGCATATGCGCGCCGAGGTGCTCGCACCCGCGCTTGGAATCCTGAACGCGATGCCGATCTACCGTTCCGAATGGGGCGGCATGGGCACGATCAGCCGCCGCCTCACCACCTGCAACAGCCAGATTCGCGGTCTCCCGCTCGAGCCGCAATCGGAAGAATACCGCGATCTCGAATATTACCTTTCCTACCTCAGCAACGGATTGCCGATTTCCGGACCGGGCGCGCGGCCATGATCAACATCGTCTCATTGAAGCCGCGTTGGCGCATCTTGCGGCTCGCCGTTCACATCTGGCTGATCGGATGCGCCGCTTCCGTGATGGCCGCGGGCTCCGAGAGCGAATTCAAATCCGCCTATGCCGCGGCCCAGGCTGCGGAGAAGGAAGCGGGCCGCTTGCGCAATCAATGGACGGTGACGGAAACCGCCTTGACCAAGGCAAAAGAGGCTGCCGAAAAGGGCAATTTCTATTCCGCGACAGAATTGGCGAGGGAAGCCGAGCGGCTCGCCAAGGCATCGATTTTCCAGGCGACAAGCGAACGAGAAGCCTGGAAAGCTCTCGAAATCCGCTGAGGAAAAGCGACGAATGGCACCAAGACCTAACATGACCATCCGCCGCCGGGATTTTCTCAAATTGGCGGGAGCCACGCTGTCGAGCGGATGGCCCTCGCTTGCGCGCAGCGCCGACAACCGAAGCGTTTACGATCTGGATCGCTTCGGTAATGCCCGCATCCTGCACATCACCGATACACATGCGCAGCTCCTGCCGGGTTATTTTCGCGAACCGAGCGTCAATCTGGGCCTCGGCACAGCGGCAGGACAGCCGCCGCACCTGGTCGGCCGCGCCTTTCTCGAACGCTTCGCCATCAAGCCAGACAGTGCGGACGCCTATGCCTTCACCTCTCTCGATTTCGAGAAATCCGCCGCGCGGTTCGGCAAGCTCGGCGGCTTCGCCCATCTCAAAACGCTGATCGATCGGCTGCGCAGCGAGGTGGGGGCAGGACGCTCGCTATTGCTCGATGGTGGCGATTCCTGGCAGGGCACCGGGCTTTCCAACACGATGCGGGGCGCCGACATGGTCGAGGCGGCGAACCTGCTCGGTATCGAGGCGATGACTGGGCATTGGGAATTCACCTATGGCGAAGCGGCACTGCGCGAGAACCTCGAACGCTTCAAGGGCGAATTCCTGGCGCAGAACATCTATCTCACCGAAGAAGCTGCATTCAACGGCGCAGGCGCATTCGACGGCGCATCCGGTCGGGTGTTCAAACCGGCCATGATCAGGGAGATCGGCGACTATCAAATCGCGGTGATCGGACAGGCCTTTCCTTACGTTCCGGTCGCGCATCCGAAACGGTTCACGCCCGACTGGACCTTCGGCATCCGCGAGGAGGAATTGCAGAAACTGGTCGATTCCCTACGAAACTCTGCCAAGGTCGACGCCGTCGTGTTGCTGTCGCATAACGGCATGGATGTCGATCTCAAGCTCGCCAGCCGCGTCCGCGGCATCGACGTTATCCTCGGCGGTCATACCCATGATGCCGTTCCACAAGCCATTGCCGTGACCAATGCCGGCGGCACCACGCTCGTCACCAATGCCGGCTCAAACGGGAAATTTCTCGGCGTGCTCGATCTCGAACTGGCAAAGGGCCGCGTCGGCGATGCGCGCTACCACCTGTTGCCGGTGTTCTCGGAATTGCTGAAGCCCGATGCGGCTATGACCGCGCTGATCGAAAAAATCCGCGAGCCCCACGTGGCGCCCTGGGGCGAGAAGATCGCGACCGCCGACCGCCTGCTCTATCGTCGCGGCAATTTCACCGGCCCAGTCGATCGTCTGATCTGCGATTGTCTACGCGATCAATTCGACGCCGAGATCGCGCTGTCGCCCGGCTTTCGCTGGGGCACGACGTTTTTGGCGGGACATCCGCTCACGATGGAGGATGTGCTTTCCGAAACCGCGATCAGCTACGGCGAAACCTATGTTGCGAACCTGACCGGCAGCCAGATCAAGGAGGCGCTGGAAGATACCTGCGACAATCTCTTCAATCCCGATCCCTATTATCAGCAAGGCGGCGACATGGTTCGGGTCGGCGGCTTCACCTATACCTGTACGCCGGGGAAGGCCATCGGGCGGCGGATTTCCGACCTGAAACTCGACAACGGCCGTGCGATCGAACCCGGCAAGAGCTACAAGGTGGCCGGCTGGGCTTCGGTCAATGAACAGCACGGAACTCCGGTGTGGGACGTCCTTGCCAAATATCTTGGCTCGAGCAAACCGCAGAACGCGCAGGACGGAGGTGTGACCTTGAAGGGCGTCGACGGTAATCCCGGGATCGCAGGATAACGGCATCTTCCCGCTTTCGGTTTTGCAAATGCGAAAGCCGGCCTCTCGCCTTCGTGTTCGTTCGTGAAAACGTGCCGGCGCAGTGCCGAGCCGGTTGGCGTGATAAGATCGGGGCTCATTTTAAGGAAATATCTTTCATGATCTTTCGTCAGCTGTTCGACAGCGTATCGGGAACCTACAGCTACATTCTCGCCAGCCGCGCCGGCGGCGAGGCGCTGATTCTCGATCCCGTGCTCGAGAAGGTCGATCGCTACTGCCAATTATTGCGCGAGCTTGACCTCAAATTGGTGAAGGCTGTCGACACTCATTTGCACGCCGATCACGTCACCGGCCTTGGTGAACTGCGCAACCGTACCCACTGCGTCACCATCATGGGCGAGCAGAGCAAGGCCGACGTCGTGGCGATGCGTGTCTCCGAAGGCGACAAGGTGACGATCGAGGGCATCACGTTGGACGTGATGTACACGCCCGGCCACACCGACGATTCCTACAGCTTCCTGATGGGTGATCGGGTTTTCACCGGCGATACGCTCCTGATCCGCGGCACCGGCCGCACCGATTTCCAGAATGGCAGCGCACGCGCGCAATATGATTCGATTTTCAATCGGCTGTTGAAACTGCCCGACGAGACCCTGGTTTTTCCCGCCCACGACTACAAGGGCGACACTGTTTCCACCATCGGCGAGGAAAGACGCTGCAATCCGCGGCTGCAGGTGCGCTCGGTCGACGAATATGTCGAGCTGATGAATAACCTGAAGCTGCCGAACCCCAGGATGATGGACGTTGCGGTGCCGGCCAACATGCATGTCGGCTTGCGTCAGGATGATCTCGCCAAAGAGGGACTTTCGTTCACCGCGCGCGAAGCCATCGAAAGTCTGGGTCGGCCTGAGATCCTGCTGGTCGATTTGCGGGAAACCAGCGAACGCATCAAGCACGGGACGCTGGCCGGCGCGCTGCACGCGCCCTATCCCGGAATCGGGGAAAGCCTCAAGCCGGGCGGAATGTTGCGTGAGGTCGCCACCGCGACGGGCCGGCGCATCGTATTCTTCTGCGCCTTCGGCGAGCGCTCGGCGATGGCGGTCGCCGCGGCAAAGGACGCGGGCCTTGCCAACACCGCGCACATCGCCGGCGGCATCGACGCCTGGAAGAAGGCCGGCGGCCCGGTGCTGCCCGGCTGAGTGTTCGTCAGTGACGTGGCGACGCAGCGGCACCCTCTCACGCTTTGGGGGAGCGAAAAAACAACGCGGCCGATCTGGGGGCTGCCATGCACGGCGTTCATGGACAAATAACCGCCAGAGCCGATAGTTTCGCTCTCAACACGGAGCGTGAATCGACATGGCCGAAATTCTGGCCGCACCACAACAAGCGAAAGCCGACGAACAGCTTCGCACGCTGGCTGCGATTTCGACGGCCCATTGGGTCAGTCATTTCCATATGTTTGTGCTGCCGATGCTGTTCCCGTTCCTCAAGCAGCAGCTCGGGGTCGGATATATCGAGCTCGGCTTTGCGCTGACCGTCTTCGCCGTCACCTCGGCCCTGACCCAGGCGCCGATCGGGTATGTCGCCGACCATATCGGTGCGCGAAAAATCCTGCTGATGGGCCTCGCCCTCGGCGGCTGCGCGCTCATCATGCTCAGCCTGCACCTGACCTATCCATGGCTGATCGCAAGCACGGTGCTGCTCGGGCTTGCCAACAGCGTCTATCACCCGGCCGATTACGCGATTCTGTCGGCCCACATGAATGAAGCGCGGATGGGCCGGGCGTTTTCGATTCATACCTTCGCCGGATACGTCGGCGGCGCGGTGGCGCCGGCGGTCGTCGCGACACTGGTCGCAACCATCGGAGGCCATGGCGCGCTGATCGTGAGCGGCGCGGTCGGACCGTTCGTTGCGCTGCTTCTCCTCGTCGTCGGTATTCCCGACGCGAGCGCTGCGGACCGCAAGATGTCCGGCACGCACATCCCGCGGCAAGGCGTCATCACGCCGACGCTGGTGATGCTGACGATCTTTTTCACGCTTCTGAGCCTGTCCAGCGCCGGCATCGGCAATTTCGGCCTCGTGGCGCTGATGAGCGGCTATGGCGCGACCTTGTCGGCGGCCAATTTGGCGCTGACGGCCTATCTCGGCGCCAGCGCCATCGGCGTGCTGGCCGGCGGCTTTCTCGCCGACCACACCAGCCGGCACGGCCAGGTCGCCGCCGCCTGCTTTGCGATCAATGCTGTCATCATGTTGATGATCGCAATGCTCAATCTTCCGTCGCTGCTGCTGACGGCTGCGATGGCATCGGCAGGATTCCTCGGAGGCGTGATCGCTCCCTCCCGCGACATGCTGGTCCGCAATGCGGCGCCGCCGGGTGCTGCGGGACGGGCATTCGGCATCGTCTCCACCGGATTCAATCTCGGCGGCATCATCAGCCCGCTGCTGTTTGGCTGGATCATGGACCAGAACCGGCCGCACTGGGTATTCGGCGCGTCGGTCGTGTTCATGGTGATGACCGTCCTGCTCGCACTTGCGACCGAGCGAACTCCGCAAGGCAAACAGAAGGCTTCCGATCCCCGCATCATGCATCCGTAAGCCCGCGCGCCGGCGCGGGATTCTCTTTTTTGAGCATGATCTCCGCGCAAACGCGTTCCGCGTTTGTTAGCTAAGGGAAAACCGGTTTCCACTTTGCGCCGACGCGGTCCTTCGGGTCCGGATCATGCTCTATTGCGTTTTCGAGCGAAGTGGAGACCGGTTCGCGTGAAGAAAACGCGTCAAAACAAAAGAGTAGAGCCCGGTTTTGATTCTATCAAAACCGAATAGGCTCTAGGCGAATTGCGGCTGCCGCGCCCCGCTCATCAAGCGCGCGCGTTCGGTATTGGGCCAAAGCAGCAACAGGCCGAGCAGGCCGGATGCGATCAGGACGACGGCGTTGATGGTGAAACCCGCCATGTAGCCGTCGAGCAGACCGGAAGCGCGCTGGATCATGCTGCCCATCACCGCAGGCGCCAGAATGCCGGCAAGCGTATAGATCGCCCCATAGATGGAGATCACGGCGCCACGCTGGGATACCGGCGTGAACTCGCTGATCATCGGCGCGCAAACGACATAGATCGCGCCGCTCAGTCCTGATCCCGCGACCAGCAACGCGATCTGCGGCGCACCGGCCTCGACATAGGGAATCGCGGCAAGAATCGATCCACCAACCACCAGCGGGACCGTGCCGAGAACGCCGCGCGCACTGCGGGTCGAAAATCCGTTTGCGACCATGACCTGCGAAATCCATCCCGTCAGCAGCACCACGACAGCACCGAACACCCAGGGCAGGATCGAAATCCACCCGGCTTCCTTTTGCGAAAAGCCAAGCCCTTTGACGATGAAGGGCGTGAACCAGGTGAGACCGAGCGACAACGCCCAATAGGCGCCGAAGGTCGCACCGCAACAACCGACGAAGGTGCGTGAGGTCAGAAGCCGCAGATAGGGAATGCGCGGCTCGCCATCCACCGCCGCCGTCGATTGCACCAGCGGTCCCTCCGCGCCCAGGATGAGCCACGCCAGGACCCAGATCAGGCCGACGACCCCAAGGGCACCGAACGCATAGTGCCAGTCGTAGTTGACGATCACCCAGTTCAGCGCCGGCACTGCGAGAATCACGCCGAAGGCCGATCCTTGCGACAGCACTGCCGTGGGCAGGGTTCGCTTCTCGTCCGGAAACCATTTGTAGATGGCATGCACGGCCACCGAACCCGCCGGTCCTTCGCCAGCGCCGAGAATGACGCGGCAGATCAACAGCGTCGAAAAACTGACCGAGCCGACCATCGGGAATTGCGCCAGCGCCCAGATCAGCGCCAGCGCCAGCAGCACCCAGCGGGTGGGGACGCGATTGGCCAGAAATCCGACCGCAATCGCCGAGATCGAAAACAGGAAGAAGAAGGCGGAGCCGAGCAGGCCGAACTGTTCCGGCTCAAGCTTCATCTCGGTCATAATCGGAACCCCGGCGAGACCGACCACGATCTTGTCCGCGAAATTGACCAGCATGAACAGAAACAGCAGAAACGTGATCTTCCAGGCACCCTTGGGTGTCGGTTGCGCGATCATGGTCGTTCCCTCGCGATTTGGCCTGTCGGACCGATGGCCTTGAGGGGATGCTAACCAAGGCAGATCGGATAACGCAACCGGACAAATTGGCCGGATCGCGCCCGCCTGGCGCCTTTGCCGAATCGTTTTTTGGACAGCCTCATGATCACGATCGCGCGCCGTGGTGTTTGACACCGTGATCTCCAGCCACGGCCTTGGTAAGGTGAGCGTAGACCAGAGCTCTTTGAAGGTGACGCGCTTCGCATGACCAACGGCAACCAGATCGTGCTCAGCGTCCGCAACCTGACCAAGGCCTATCGTTCCGCCGGAGAAGAGATCGCGGTCTTGCGCGGCGTGAATTTGAGCGTTGCAAGCGGCGAGCGCGTCGCGCTTACTGGCGAATCCGGCAGCGGCAAGAGCACGCTGTTGCATCTGATCGCGGGCCTCGATCGCGCGGACCGCGGCGAGATCAGGATAGCCGATACGTCGATTTCCGATCTCGGCGATAGCGGACTGGCGGCGTTGCGGCGCGATCGGCTTGGCCTGGTTTTTCAGCAATTCAACCTGATCCCCAGTCTCAACGTGCGGGACAACCTCGCCTTTCAGTCCCGCATTGCCGGCTGTCACGATGCGGCCTGGCAATCCGAGCTCGCGGAGCGATTGGGACTTGGCGGGCTCCTCCACCGCTATCCCGAGCAGTTGTCGGGCGGCCAGCAGCAGCGGGTCGCGATCGGGCGCGCGCTGGCCGTGAGACCATTGCTCCTGCTCGCGGACGAACCCACGGGCAATCTGGATGAAGCGACCGCGGACGACGTGCTCGCGCTCACCCGCGATCTGGTCGCGCGAACCGGCTGCAGCCTGTTGATGGTCACCCACTCGCTGCGGCTTGCCGGCACGCTCGACCGTCATATCAACCTCACCGCGGGGCTGATCGCGTGACCCGCCGCGCCTTGTGGATTCTTGCGGTTCTCTTGAGTCATTGGCGCAGGCATCCGATGCAACTCGCCACGCTCCTGATCGGATTGATTTCGGCGACCGCGCTATGGAGCGGCGTGCAGGCGTTGAACCAGCAGGCCCGCAACAGCTACGATCGCGCCGCGGCGGCGTTCGGCGGCGCCAGAACGGCTGCGCTCGTGGCCCGCAATGGTGCAACATTCGCCCAACAGCTCTTTGTCGATCTGCGCCGCGCCGGCTGGAGCGTGTCACCCGTGCTGGAGGGGCGCATTCAGATCGGCGGCCGGACATACCGGCTGCTCGGCATCGAGCCGGTCACCCTGCCGGCGGAAGTCGGAAACGCACCGGCGATCGGCAGGGCGGGTTTGCAATCTTTCGTCACGCCGCCCGGAGAGACGCTGACTGCGCCCGAGACACTTTCCGAACTTGGCCTTGCCGAAGGCGCCTCGCCGCTGGCGAACACAGGCACCTCCCTGCCTCCGCTTCGCATCGCCTCGCAACTCGCGCCGGGTGTCATGGTGGTCGATATCGGCCTCGCGCAGTCGCTGCTCAAAATGCCCGCCCAGGTCTCGCGCCTTCTCGTTGGCAAGGCCAAAGGTCCCCGAACGCCGCTCGAAGATATCGCTGGCGACACGCTCCGCTTGGTTGAGGCAAACGCCGAGACCGACCTCGAACGCCTGACCGACAGCTTTCACTTGAACCTCACGGCGTTCGGCCTGCTCTCGTTCTTTGTCGGCCTGTTCATCGTCAACTCCGCGATCGGCCTTGCTTTCGAGCAGCGCCTGCCGATGCTGCGAACCTTGCGTGCCTGCGGCGTTTCCGCCACGGCACTGAATGCGACGCTGGTACTTGAGCTGATCTCGCTCGCACTGCTCGCCGGCCTTGCCGGCATGGTCTGCGGCTATCTCATCGCAGCAATACTACTTCCCGACGTCGCGGCATCGCTGCGCGGGCTTTACGGCGCCCAAATTCCCGGACAGCTTTCGCTTAAGCCGCAATGGTGGGCCGCAGGCCTCGCCATCAGCGTGATTGGGGCGCTGCTGGCCGCGGCTGCGAGCATGCTGAAAGCGATCCGCCTCCCCGTGCTCGTTCCGGCCCAACCTCATGCGTGGCACCAGGCGCAGCGCAGATGGCTGGTTCTGCAAAGCGCGGCCGCCGTCATCGTGTTCGCGGCGGCGGCCGGTTTCCTGTCATTCGGCGACTCCCTTCTCGCAGGTTTTGCGGTGCTTGCCTTTCTGCTGCTTGGCGCAGCGCTCCTGTTGCCCGGGATACTCGAACTCGTGCTCGCACAAGGCCAGCGGCGGGCGCAACAGGCACTTGCGGTCTGGTTCTGGGCCGACAGCCGCCAGCAGCTTTCGGGATTGTCGCTGGCGCTGATGGCATTGTTGCTCGCGCTGTCGGTGAATGTCGGCGTCGGCACCATGGTCGAGACCTTCAGCCGAAGCTTTATCACCTGGCTCAACGGACGCCTGGCTGCCGATGTCTACATCAATGCAACCGACGACGCGCAGGCCTCCGCGATTGCGGCATGGTTGCGCGATCGCCCCGAGGTCGCGGCGATCCTGCCGGGCGGTCGGGCCGATACGCAGATCGGCGGCGCGCCGGTCGAAATTCTCGGCCTTCCCGACCATGCCACCTACTACGATCACTGGCCGTTACTGGAGTCGGCCGCAAACGCCTGGCCCAGACTTCGGCCCGGCACTGCGGCTTTCGTCAGCGAGCAACTTGCGCGGCGGATGAAACTTGCGATCGGCGACGAGGTCGACGTGCCCGCAGCGGGAGTGATCTGGCCGCTCGAGGTGATCGGCATCTACGCGGATTACGGCAATCCGAAAGGCCAGATCGCCGTCAATTTTGCTGCCCTCACCCGGCATTTCCCGAACATTCCGCTGACGCGATTGGGCCTGCGCGCCGATCCTGCCGTTGTTCCGGCGCTGATGTCCGCGTTACGCGACAAGTTCGGATTGGACGACCGCAACCTCGTCGATCAGGCCACCTTGAAGGCGGAGTCGACACGGATCTTCAACCGCACCTTTGCGGTGACGGCGGCGCTCAATGCCTTCACGCTCGGTGTTGCCGGCATCGCCTTGCTGACCAGCCTGCTCACTCTCGGGAATTCGCGTCTGCCGCAGCTCGCGCCGCTTTGGGCCATCGGCATCACGCGAAGCCGGCTTGCCGCAATCGAGCTCTTGAAGACGATGTCGCTCGCCTTGATCACGGCCCTGCTGGCATTGCCGCTGGGTCTGTCGGTTGCCTGGTGCCTGATCGCGGTGGTGAATGTGAAAGCATTCGGTTGGCGGCTGCCGTTTCACGTCTTCCCGTTGCAACTACTCGAGCTACTCGGCGTGGCCATGGCGGCTTCGGCCCTGGCCGCGGCAATTCCGGTTCTGAAGCTGACGCGAATCCAGCCGACAACCCTCGTCAAGGTTTTTGCCGATGAGCGATAGCTGTCGGATTTCGCGCCGCGCCTTCGCGGGCGGAGTGCTTGTTCTGCCGCTCGCGCAGACGAGCGGCTTTGCGCAAGGCTTCGCCGGGCTGGGCATGAGCGGCGACGGATTCACAGCCGTCGTTCCCGGCAAGGCACTCGCCTTCCCGGCCGATCACGGTCCGCATCCGGATTTTCGCATCGAGTGGTGGTATGTGACCGCCAATCTGCGGGATTCGAGCGGGGCGGCCTATGGCGCGCAATGGACGTTATTCCGCCAGGCCATGCATCCGGGCGCGCAGCAGGAAGGATGGGCCAATCAACAGATCTGGATGGGTCACGCCGCTGTCACGCGCGCCGATACCCACCGTTTCAGCGAAACCTTTGCGCGCGGCGGCGTCGGCCAGGCCGGCGTCGAGACCTCGCCATTTCGCGCCTGGATCGATGCGTGGCAGATGCGCGGGCTTGAGGGAATGCGCGACGATGTGATCGCGCCGCTCGCACTGAACGCTTCGGGTGCCGATTTTGCCTGCGCGCTTCAGCTCGATGCCGATCACGCACTGGTCCTGCAAGGCGAGGGCGGCTACAGCCGGAAATCCGATCGGGGACAGGCCTCCTATTACTACAGCCAGCCCTATTTCAAGGCGACCGGCAGTATCGCGATCGACGACGGGCCAGTTCAGGTGGCAGGTCTCGCCTGGATGGATCGGGAATGGAGCAGCCAGCCGCTTGCCTCGGACCAGAAGGGTTGGGACTGGCTGGCGCTGCATTTCGAT
Organism: Bradyrhizobium sp.; assembly: GCF_035570375.1. Lineage (GTDB taxonomy): Bacteria > Pseudomonadota > Alphaproteobacteria > Rhizobiales > Xanthobacteraceae > Bradyrhizobium. The sequence continues at coordinate 73,852 of NZ_DATMLW010000129.1, forward strand.
TCCGGCGAGAAGCTCATGCTGTTTCGGCTGCGGCAGAGGAACGGCGACAATTTCATTTCGGGCAAATGGTTCTCCTCGGATGGCAAATCCCGACAGATCACGTCACGCGACCTCGCCATGACGCCGAAGGAATTTTCCGCCATCGAGGGGCGAAGGATCCCGACCAGCTGGGATATTGCGATTCCGGATATGACGCTGGCGATCTCCTGCGCACCGCTGAACGCGAACAGCTGGATGGGGACGAGCTTTCCGTATTGGGAAGGGCCGATCAGTTTTGGCGGCAGCCACAGCGGTATTGGATATCTCGAGATGACCGGCTATTGAGGCCCATCTCTCGGACGAAGAGGAATGCACGCATGTATCATCTGACGGCCCTCGTAACCTGCCTTGCGCTCCTGTTCTATTTCGTGACCGGCACGCGGGTTGCGAGAGCCCGCGCCGCTTTCGGCATCAAGGCGCCGGCGATATCCGGCCATCCCGATTTCGAGCGGATTTTCCGGGTGCAGATGAACACGCTGGAATGGTTGCCGATCTTCCTGCCGTCGCTCTGGCTGTTTGCGATCTACATCGGCGATACGATCGCGGCGGCGATAGGCCTGGTCTGGATTGCCGGCCGGATTGCTTATCTGATCGGCTACTCCAACGCCGCCAACAAGCGTGGCAGAGGCTATGGCATTCAGGCGGGCGCCGCTATCGTTCTCTGGCTGGGCGCAGCCGGAGCCATCCTGTGGCGCATCGTGCACGCATGAAGCACCATGTTGGCAAGCAGGATTTACGCGGTGCCGAAAGCGCAAAAAGGGGCGACATACGGCCGCCGCCGCCGTTAATTGACTTCGGGATGATCCCAAGTTTAAGTACGCCGCCCAGCGGTAAGGCAGCACTATCCAATTTCAAAACATCAGCTCTTTAACGGTGTTTCCAGCACACGAAGGTTGAAACGAGCCTATCGATATGAATGCCTTTTTCAAACGCCAGCTTACCGATTATGTGGAATATCATCGTGATCCATGGAACTGCGCGATGCATGTATTCGGCATTCTGGCCTTGTTTACTGCGGCGGTTCTTCCGCTGAGCATGTGGCACATTTACTCGCTCGGCGCTTTCACCACCATGGCGCCCATCATGGTGCTACCGGTCCTGATCTACTGGCTGCTGCTCGATTCGGCTTTGGGAGCGGCGATTCTTGCCATCGCCGTCATCCTGCTTTCGGCGGCCGCGTTGATCGTCGGCCATGCCGCTCCGATCACAGTGTGGTCGATCACCGCGATTTTGATCGTGATCGGCATCGGCTTTCAGGTTGTGGGGCATCGCGTCTTCGAGCGCCGCCAGCCGGCGCTTGTCGATAACCCGGCGCATTTGTTGCTCGGCCCGATGTTTGTGATGGCCAAGCTGTTCACTGCGTTTGGCTTCCGGCACGATCTGGCGGTCATCCTCGCTCAACCTCAGCCGCAGCCGCCTCGCGGTTCTTCATCCTATGCCGAGGATCATCAGGTCGGGCCGCTGCCACATTCATGACCAGGGTACTTGTCACGGGCGGCACCGGTTTCATCGGGCAACACCTGGTATCGGCGCTTGCGACCGGCGGTCGACAGGTGCGTGTCCTCGATCTTCGCGCTCCGATCTGTGCCGCGCCCGAAGTCGAATATGTCCAGGGCTCCGTGCTTGATCCGGGGTCGGTGACTGAGGCCCTTGCTGACGTCGGCGAGGTGTACCATTTGGCCGGGCTTCCTGGTATGTGGTTACCTCAGAAGGCGGACTTCGATGCGGTCAACCGGCACGGCACCGAAGTCGTGATCATGGCGGCGCGCAAGAAAGGTGTCAGCCGTTTCCTGCACTGTTCGACCGAGTCCATCCTGTTCCGGCCGTCGCCATTGCGGGGTGGGCCCGGCGACCACAGTTTGCTGCCACCAGAGGAAATGCCGGGCCTCTACACACGCTCAAAGATGCTCGCCGAGCGGTTTGCGACGCAGGCTGCGGCGTCCGGGTTTCCGCTGGTGATCGGCACGCCGACCATGCCGATCGGACCGCACGATCACAACCTCACTCCCCCCACCGCGATGCTGCAGCACTTTCTGCATGCGCGCCTGCAACTGTACCTCGACTTCGTCGTGAATTTGGTCGACGTGCGAGACGTCGCCACCGGTCTCATCCTGGCGATGGAACGCGGACAAATCGGCCAGCGCTACATCCTCGGCGGCGAGAGCATCCCCTTGAAAAAAATTCTGCAGCTGACGGCGATGATCAGCGGCCGCCGCTCTCTGTCGATCGCGGTTCCCGGCCGGTTGGCCGAGATCTCCGCGAAAATGCTGGAGCTCATATCTGATCATGTGACCCACCGTCCGCCGACCGGTACGGCCGAGGGTGTCAGGATAGCGATGCGGGCAACCGATCTCTCGATCGACAAGGCGCGACGCGAACTTGGCTATGCGCCCCGCCCCGTCGAACCCACGTTGCGCGATACCATCGCCTATCTGCTCGGCTCCCGCGAGCATCACAAACCGCGCTCGTAATTCGATTTTGCCGGGATTTGCCAGCACCCTCCAATGAGGAATATAACTTGGCCATGACGCATGATCCGAATCCGTTGTTAGCTTTCGTCTGGAGCGGTTGGACCGCCACCTGGCCCACACAATTGCTGGCGCTTATCTGGGTCGGCTGGCTCATCAGCTGGGGCGTGGGCTCGTTCTTTTCGGGCCGGACCGAAAAGCACGTGAGGACCTGGGACTCGCGCGCCTATCGCATTCCCATTCTGATCGGCGCCGTTCTGCTCACGCCCTGGACCGCACAAGTGCTCGGGGAGAAGCCGCTTTGGCATTTCGGAAATGCCGGCATTTATGTGCTCGCGGCGCTGACCCTGGCCGGATGCCTGTTCACGTGGTGGGCGCGAATTCATCTCGGACGTTTCTGGTCCAACGCGATCACCCGCAAGGAAGGCCATCGTGTCATCGACACCGGCCCCTACGGGCTGGTTCGTCATCCCATCTATACCGGTCTCATCGGCGCGATGATTGCGACGGGCATCGCGGTCGGAACTGCAACCGCGCTGCTCGGTACGGCGTTGATCGCCCTCGGGCTCTGGCAGAAGGCACGCATGGAGGAAGGTTTTCTCACCAGCGAACTCGGCGCGGATGCCTACGGCCCCTATTGCCGCCGCGTTCCCATGCTGGTGCCGTTCCTGCCGCAGCGCTGAAAACGCAATCGCAAGCAGCCGAGACGCTGGCGCGCGACGTCAGCGCGGCGGTAGCGCCTGCGCCTGTCCCGAGACCTCAGCTAGCGGCATCAGACGGCGCGGCACGACGATGCGCTCTCCCGGCACCAGCGGCGTGCGGTCCGGGCCCTTGTTGATCTGCGTGACCGACCAGAGCGGCACGTGGTACGCCGCCGCGATCGACTGCAAACTGTCGCCGGGCCGCGCAAACACCGGCATGCCGCTGTCCCAAAGCTCGATCGCGGTGTCGGGCGGAACGACGTAGCGAATCTGCACCGGATCGCCTTCGCCTCTTGCGGTCGCAAGCTGAAGCACTTTGGTCACCAACTGTTCCTGGATGGTATCGTTCTTTTCGATATTGATATGCAAAACCTCCTTGCGCTGGGACAGATCAAAGCTCGCATAGTGACCGCGGTAGCCCGGTTTCGGTTTGACGTCGCCGCCGCCGAGAACATCCTTCGACAGGAAGATATTGATGAAGCGATCGACGTTGAGCGGAACCTCGGGCGTGACATGGGCCGGATCGATGGTGACGACAAGGCTGACCCTGATGCCTTCAGCCTCGAGGATCTCGGAAAACTTCACCGCGCAAAGCCCGCCCATCGAATGTCCGATGAGGATGATTGGAGCCGGGTCCGCGCGATACTCGCGCAGGGCGCGCGCGGCAATCAGCTGGCAAATGGTGAACTCGTAGACGCTCGCGGTAATGCCCGCATCTTCAAGTTTTTCCGTCAGGCTATCCATCCCGCGCGAAAAAATCGGCCCGAGGGCGCCGCGGAACAAATAGGCGCGTCCATGAAATTCGCTTGCCGGCTGGCCGGGCTCTACCGACGGCGTTGCGGTAGCCTCCCGCGCCCCCGCGACCGGGCCGGCAGCTGCCGGATCAATGCCGCCGTGAGCGAGTGCGGCCCAAAACATTGCCCCACAAACGACCGCCGCCACTCGCGTCTGATTGAACATGCGTTCCACGAACCGTCCCAAGCGCTGGACGCCCCCATTCGATGCCGGCGAGATCGGCGCGTCAGCAAGTAGTACGCCATTCGAGGCGCGCGGCAAACCTAATGCAGGCGAATGGGTGGAATTGTGGCGCGGCCTCGGGAGACAGAAAAATCGCAGGCGGTGAAATCATGGCTTTGCCGTGACCTCATCCCCTTGATCGAGCATTGATTTCCCGGTCGCGAGGGGCTTACCTTTGCGCGGCCTAGTGTGGCGGTTCAGAAGTCCGCATCATTTCTGCCGCGAGTTCGGACATGCGGACTTCTGAACCAAAGCCACAACTAGAAACAATGACTTACTAGTGTCCTTTCGATTCCGAAGTTCGCAAACGAGGTGTCCGCAAAATGATGCGAACTTCGGAATCGGGACACTAGGGTCTCGCCGATGCCTCCTTCGGCCGGCTGCCGAAAACGACGGAGTCGATCTCGGCGATGACCTTCCGCTGTATGATTTCGTTCTTGTCGATAGTGATGTGCCCGACCCCCGGGACGCTCTGCACGTTCACGTTTTCAAGCGAGCCGCGCAGCGCTCTGGTCGGTGCGACCGGCTCGCCATTGCCGTTGGCGATGTAGAAGTTGATGTATTTTCCGACGCGGCCGGACAGGCTGGTGCGAAACACCGAATCCAGACCTATCGCCAGTTTGACGGGGGCGCCAAGCTGATCGAGGCGCGCCACCATGTCGGGCAGAACGGTCGCGCCCGAGGAATGTCCGACCAGGATGATCGTCTTCACCCGGCCGCTGCGGTAATCAGCTGCGGCTTCGTCGGCGAGCGACGCCCATCCCAGGTAATTCACCACTGTGACGGGGATGCCCTGCGCCTGAAGCCTGGCGGCGATTTCGTCGAGGCCGAGCGAGAAGATGTTGAGCACGCCACGGAGCAGATAAACATGAGCGCCCGTTCCCGCCTGCGTGGGAACCGCATTCGCCGGGGTACCGGCCGGAAGTGCAAGCAGCAGCAAGGTAATTGCCGCGGCCTGGAGCGAGCGCAACCAAAATCGGGCAGGCGAACGAAGCCTGCCGACAAACTCCGTGTAGCCGCGATGTGATTTCATTGGTCTCCCCCGAAGACAAAAACTGGTTGGCCGGAACGTAGCCCCGGGATGCTCGCATCTGCAATAATAGGTGGCGCGACGAATCACTTTAATCCCCACGCCGTGTCCCTATTGCAACACCCTGATTTTACAAATTGATAACGGCCCGAGCCTTGACGCATGCGGCGCGGCGTACAACAGACGCCGCGTCGCATTCTCGATACCATAGCTTTGCCAACGAACGCGCCGTCTCAGCGGTCACTTTGTCAGCGGACAGCCGCTCTCCCTGGCGGAGGGGAAAGCCTTGTCGCCGGGCACCACGGCGATCTGCTTGTAATAATCCCAAGGTTTCTTTGACTCGGAGGGCTTCTTGACCTCGAACAGATAGAGGTCGTGCACCATGCGGCCGTTTTCGAGCACCTTGCCGCCGCCTTGGGCGAAGACGTCGTCGACCGGCAGTTCCTTCAGTTTCTTGGCGACGGCATCGGAGTCCTTGGTGCCGGCCGCCTTCACCGCCTTCAGGTATTGCAGGGTGGCCGAATAGGTGCCGGCGTGGATCATGCTCGGCATATGGCCGGTTCGCTTGATGAAGCGTTGCGAGAACTCGCGGGTCTTGTCGTTCTGATCCCAATAAAAGCCTTCCGTGAGCACAAGTCCCTGGGCGGCCTGCAGTCCCAGGCCGTGCACTTCGGAGATGGTGAGCAGAAGGCCGGCCAGCTTCTGACCGCCGGAAACGATGCCGAATTCCGCCGCCTGCTTGATCGAGTTGGTCGTGTCCAGACCCGCATTGGCAAGTCCGATGATCTTCGCCTTCGAGCTTTGCGCCTGAAGCAGGAAGGAAGAGAAGTCCGAAGAGTTCAAGGGAATGCGGACGGAGCCGAGAACCTTGCCGCCCTTGGCCTTCACGAGGTCGCCGGTGTCCTTTTCCAGCGCGTAACCGAAGGCGTAGTCGGCAGTCATGAAGAACCAGGTGTCGCCACCGGCTTCGACCAGCGCACCGCCGGTCCCCACCGCGAGCGCGTGGGTGTCGTAGGCCCAGTGGAAGCCGTAAGGCGTGCAGGCATCGCCCGTGATGCGCGAGGTTGCGGCGCCAACGACGATGTCGATCTTCTTCTTTTCCTTTGACAGCTCCTGGATGGCAAGCGCGACCGACGAAGTCGTCAACTCGGTGATCATGTCGACGCCTTCGACCTCATACCATCGCCGTGCGATGCTGGTGGCGAGATCGGGCTTGTTCTGATGGTCGGCGGAGACGATTTCGATCTTCTCGCCGAGCACGTTGCCGCCAAAATCCTCGACCGCCATCCTGGCCGCTTCGAGGGAATATTTGCCGCCATAGTCCGCATAGACCCCCGACTGATCGTTCAAAATGCCGATCTTGACGGCGTCGGCCGAGGCCGGAATCGCGAACAACATTCCGCCTGCGGCAATAGCGGCCGGCAACACTCCCAATCTCATGGTCTTCGCTCCCAAAATGTGTGATGCCGGGCATGATATTTTATAACTCTTCGACTGCCCACCCACCCGGAATGCGCCGTTAGTAGGGTCGCGAAGCCTGCCCGATTGTGGCAACCGCAAGTGGTCCGATTCTAACGTTCGCATCCCATCTCGGCGGACACCTTTACGAATGTCAAATCCACTCCACTACGCCGCTGAAGCCGGCTTTTTCCGGAGCGGCCGATCCGCAAGGTTGCGGACCAGCACATAAAAGATCGGCGTGAAGACCAGCCCGAACATTGTCACGCCGAGCATGCCGAAGAACACGGCGACCCCGACCGCCTGACGCATTTCCGATCCCGAGCCGGTCGAGACGACGAGCGGCAAGACGCCGAGAATGAAGGCGAACGACGTCATCAATATGGGCCGCAGCCGAAGCCGGCAGGCTTCAATGACGGCCTGCAGCCGCGGGTGGCCCTCGAGCTCGATATCGCGGGCAAACTCGACGATCAGGATCGCGTTCTTTGCCGCCAGTCCGACCAGAACCACGAAGCCGATCTGGGTCAGGATGTTGACGTCCTGTCCCATGATCCGCACGCCGACCGTTGCCGCGAACAGGCACATCGGCACGATCAGGATTACGGCGAACGGCAGAGTCCAGCTTCCATATTGCGCGGCAAGCACCAGATACACGAACAGCACGCAAATCGGGAACACGTAGAGACCCGAATTGGCGCCATGGACCTGCTGATAGGAAAGATCGGTCCAATCATAGGAAAAGCCGCTGGGCAGGATCTGGTCCGCCAGATGCTTCATGATGTCGATGGCGGTCGACGAACTCGTTCCCGGCGTTGCTTCGCCCTGAAGTTCGGACGCGGTGTAGAGATTGTAGCGCGCGACGCGATCGGGACCGGCGATGTTGCGGAAATCGACCACACTGCCGAGCAGCACCATGTCGCCGGCGACATTGCGGGTACGCAGGCGGGCGAGATCGGCGGTTTCCTTCCGGAACGGCAAGTCCGCCTGTGCGGTGACGTGATAGGTGCGTCCGAGGATATTGAAGTCGTTGACGTAGGACGAGCCGAAATAGGTTTCGATCGCATCGGTCACGTTCTGGATCGGCACGCGGAGCTTCTGGGCCTTGACGCGGTCGATCTCGACGAACACCTGCGGCGTATTGGCGGTGAAAGGCGAGAAAACCGAGGTCAGTCCCGGTGCCTTACGGGCTGCGGCGACCAGTTCGTCGGTCGCCGCCGCCAGCAATTGGGCACCGCGGCCCTGCCGGTCCTGGATACGCATGGTGAATCCACCGCCGGTACCGATGCCTGGAATCGAGGGCGGCGGAATAACGATGATAAAGGCGCCTTCGATCGCGGAAAGCCGCCGGCGCAGATCGCCGGTGATCTTCGCGGCCGACAAGCCCTTCTTCAGACGTACCTCCGGCTCATCGAACACCGGAAACAGCGCGGCCGCATTGCTGGACTGGGTGCGCGTCGCCCCGGACAGCCCCGCGAACGCCGCCACGCGAATGATGCCTGGCGTATCGAGGGCGATGCGCTCGACCTCGCGGACGATCTCGGTGGTTCGCGCCAACGAGGCCGCTCCCGGCAATTGCACGGAGACGATGACATAGCCGCGGTCCTGCGCCGGAATGAAGCCTTGCGGCGTGGTGGCCAGGAGCCAGCCGGCGGTGCCGATCAAGCCGACATAGATCATCAGCATCAGCGCCGAATGACTGATGACGAACGCCGCCGCGCCGGCGTATCGATTGGAGAGCCAGTCGAAGCCGCGGTTGAAAAAGCCGGAGAAACTTTCCCAGCCGCGCGCTATCAGGTTCCAGCGCGCGGGCGGCCGTTTTTCCTCGTGCGCCACCAGTATCTGCGACGCCAGCGCTGGCGAAAGCGTCAACGAGCAGAAACAGGAGATCGCGGTCGCGACCGCGATTGTCACGGCAAATTGCTGGAAAAACTGTCCGGAAATTCCACCGAGGAACGCGGTGGGCACGAAGACGGCACACAGCACCAGCGCAATCGAAACCAGCGCTCCACCCACTTCCTCCATGGTGCGCAGCGCCGCCTCGCGCCGGCTCATGCCGTCGCGAAGGTGCCGCTCGACATTCTCGACCACCACGATGGCATCGTCGACCACAATCCCGACCGCGAGCACGAGGCCGAACAGGGTCAGATTGTTGACCGCATAGCCGAGCGCGGCCATCGCGGCGAAGGTACCGACCAGCGACACCGGGATCGCCACGATCGGAATAATGGCAGGCCGCCATCCCTGCAGGAACACGAGCACCACAATGACAACGAGGATCATCGCCTCATAGATTGTCTTGATCAGTTCGCTGACGGATTGCGCGATGAACTCGGTCGGGTTGTAGCCGATATTGTAATCAAGCCCTTTCGGAAAACCGGCCTTGAGCGTGGCCATGGTATCGGTGATATTTTTTGCCGTGGCGAGCGCATTCGAGCCGGGACGCTGGGTCACCAGCATCGCCACCGCGGTCTTGCGGAGCAGGAAGCTGTTGGTGGTGTAATCGAGCGCGCCGAGCTCGATCCGTGCGACGTCGCGTAGCCGCACCGTACGTCCCTCCTCGCCGGCCTTGACCAGGATGTCCTCGAATTGCTGGACGTCCTTCAGACGCCCGATGAAGGAGAGGTTCGGCTGAAAGGCCCGGTCCGCGATCGGGGGGGCGGCAAGCTGGCCGCCGGCGATCTGCAGGTTCTGCGCGCGGATCGCGGCGAGCACGTCGCCGGCCGTCAATCCGAGATTCGCGATCTTGTCGGGATCGAGCCACAGTCGCATCGAGTAGTCGCGCGCCCCGAAAATCTGGATGTCGCCGATGCCGTCGAGCCGAAGCAGCTGGTCGCGGACCTGAAGCAGCGCATAATTGCTGATATAGAGCTGGTCGAAGCTGTCGTCGGGCGAAAGCATGAACACGACCATGAGGATGTCGGGACTGTTCTTGCGCGTGACGACGCCGTTGCGCTGAACCTCCTCGGGCAATTGCGGGATCGCGATGGCGACCCGGTTCTGGACCAGCACCTGGGCCTTGTCGAGATCGGTGCCGAGCTTGAACGTCACCGTGATGGTGAGCTGGCCGTTCGAGGTGGCCTGGCTGTAGAGATAAAGCATGTCCTCGACGCCGTTGATCTGCTGCTCGATCGGAGCTGCGACGGTGTCGGAAACGGTCTGCGCGGACGCTCCGGGATACTGGGTGGTGACGACCACGGTGGGCGGCACCACTTGCGGATATTCGGCGACCGGCAGCGTGGTGTAGGCGATGGCGCCGACAATCAAAAGCACGATGGACATCACCATCGCGAGAATGGGCCTGTTGACGGAAAGCGCGCCGAGATTCATGTCTTGCCACCAGTGGGAGCGGTCTTGGCGGCATGCGGCGCGACCTTCGCTCCGACACGCACGCGTTGCAGGCCATCGACGACCACGCGGTCTTCGGGCTTGAGACCGTCGCGGATCACGCGCAAGCCGTCGTCGATCGGCCCGAGCGTAACGACCTTGGCCTCGACCGTGTCATCTTCCTTCACCACAAACACGATCTTGCGCGACTGATCGGTGGCAACGGCCGTGTCCGGCACGAGCAGCGCTTCGTAGGGTGCGCTCGCGATCAGGCGAACCCGGCCGAACTGTCCGGGAAGGATCGAAAGATCCTTGTTGGGGATCACCGCCCGTCCGCGCAGCGTTCCGGTCGAGACATCCAGACGATTATCGAGAAAATCGATCTTGCCCTCGTGAGACGGCTTGGTTTCGCCGGTCAGCGTCACCTGGACCGGATTTGGGTTTTCGCGCGAACTCGGACGCTTGCCTTCGAAATAAAGCCGGTTGTATTTCAGATAGGTCGCCTCATCCATGTCGAAATAAACGTAGATCGGGTCAAGCGAAACGATCGAGGTCAAAAGCGTCGAGCCGCCCTCGCTGCCCTGCACGAGATTGCCGACGCTGACGAGGTGCCTGGAGACCCTGCCCGAGATCGGCGCCAGCACGTGCGTGAATTCGATATTGAGCTGGGCCGCCTTGAGCAGGCCCTCGGCCTGCATCTGCGCCGCATGCGCCGCCTGCAGCGCCTGGCGCCGCTGGTCGACGGTTGACTCCGCCACATTCTGCGACTGCACCAGCGTGAGCGAACGGTCGAGTTCCCGCTTGGCGAGTTCGGCCCTGGCGCGCGCATCCGAAAGCTGGCCGTCGGCCTGCTCGGCTACAGCTTCGAACGGACGCGGATCGATGAGATACAGGAGATCGCCGGCATTGACGGTAGCGCCGTCGCGGAATTCGACGCCGGTGACGAAGCCGCCGACGCGGGCGCGAACCTGAACCTCTTCGACCGCGTCGAACCGCCCGGTGAATTCATCCCAATCGGTGACGGTGCGCTTGACCGGCTCGGCGATCGTGACCGGCGGCGGAGCCGCGGCTGCTTGCGCCGCCGGCTTGTTATCGCAGCCCGTCAAGCCGAGCGCGAGCAGTGCGACCACAGGGATGAGATCGCGGAGCGTGCGGATGTCGACCAATCGAACTTGACGCTTCGATTTCTCAGTCGCGCTCAAGGTCCCCTCCTCTGAACTATTGTGGCGAGCGATAAGGCGGTTCGGATCAGCGACCGGATCAACAAGATGAGATCGGCAGCCAGTCTCTGCAAGAAGCGGGCAGGATCAAGTGGAATCTGCCGGCAGCGGCTTGTTCTCTTGCCATGCATCCGATGGGGAAGGCGATTTTATGGTTCCCCTCCTTCCCGGTACTCCGCTAGATTGTGCTTTTGCCGCCAACATTCGCAAACCCATCCGCTGCAATCGTAGGCGAATGTGAGAACAGGACCACTGGCCAATTGTCCGGGGAGGACCATGGTCTTGCGCGGGAGACTTCAGGGATTCGGGATGCGGCAATCGATGACCCTGCAGAAAGAGCCGATATTCCTTTTTCGGCATAACAAAATCCGTTGGGAGGGATAATGTATACCGGCAAGCATGCACGCCTTCGTCCGCTTCAGCCTGCCTTCATCATGGCAAACTCCGGCGAATCCGTAACCTATGCCGAGCTGGAAGCGCGTACGAGCCGCCTGGCACATCTATTCCGCAACCGCGGCCTGAAGCGTCTGGACCACTATGCGATCTTTATGGAGAACAACAGCCGCTACCTTGAAGCCTGCGGCGCGGGCGAGAGGGCTGGCCTTTATTACACCTGTGTGAATTCCTACCTGACGGCAAGCGAACTTGCCTACATCGTCAACAACAGCCAATCGCGAATCCTTATCACCTCGGTCGCAAAGCTCGATGTCGCCCGCGAGGCGCTGCGCCAGTGCCCCAAGGTTGAGCTCTGCATCGTGGCCGACGGCTCGAGCGAAGGCGATCGCATCGTCGGCCTGCGTGATGCGACCAGCGGACTGCCCAGGACGCCGATCGAAGACGAATACATCGGCACCGCGATGCTCTATTCGTCGGGAACGACAGGACGGCCAAAGGGAATCCTGAGGCCGTTGGCCGAGCAGCCGCCGACCCAGCAATTGCCGATCTTCGATTTCCTGCAAAAGCTTTGGCAGTACCGCGAGGGCATGATCTATCTGTCGCCCGCACCGCTCTATCATTCGGCGCCGCAAGCCGCCGTCAATCTGACGATCCGGATCGGCGGCACCGTCGTCATCATGGAGAGCTTCGATCCCGAGCGCTATCTCGAACTGGTCGAGAAATGGGGCGTAACCCACAGCCAACTGGTACCGACCATGTTCTCGCGGATGCTCAAGCTGCCGCAAGCCGTGCGCTCGCGCTATGATCTGTCCTCTCTCGAAATCGCCATTCACGCCGCCGCGCCCTGTCCGGCCGCGGTAAAGGATGACATGATCAAATGGTGGGGCCCGATCATCCACGAATATTACGGCGCCACCGAAGGCCTCGGCTTCACCGCCTGCAACAGCGCGGAGTGGCTGGCTCACAGGGGCACTGTCGGCCGGGTCCTGTTGGGCGAACTTCACATTCTCGACGAGGACATGCGGGAGTGCCCGACCGGGACGGCGGGCACGGTCTGGTTCAAGACCGCAACCCCGTTCGAATATTTCAGCGATCCCGTCAAGACGCGCGAGGCTCGCTCGCCGGATGGCACCATGAGCACCGTCGGCGACGTCGGATATGTCGACAACGACGGCTATCTCCACCTGACCGATCGCGCGACCTTCATGATCATTTCGGGAGGCGTCAACATCTATCCGCAGGAATGCGAGAACCTGCTGATCACCCATCCCAAGATCGCGGATGCCGCGGTGTTCGGCGTGCCCAATGCCGACCTCGGTGAAGAAGTGAAGGCGGTTGTGCAACCGATGCCCGGGGTCCAGGTGGGACCGGATCTCGCCGAGGAGTTGATCCTGTTCTGCAGCCAATCGCTGGCGCGACAAAAAGTACCGCGTTCGATCGACTTTGAGGACCAGTTGCCGCGTCTGCCGACCGGCAAGCTCTACAAACGGCTGTTGCGCGACCGTTACTGGGGCAGCAAGACGTCGCGGATTGTCTGAGGCCGGCGACGGCTCGCCGAGGCCGCCGCGCCCGCGAACGATTCCTGAAGTTGGGGATGACCGTGACCTGCTCCTTGATTGATGAGCGGCTTTCCGCTGAGATATTGGCTGGGGTCAAGGTGCATGATGAAATGGAAAATGGAACGCGATCTTCTGATCGCGCAAACCATGGCGTTTGTGCAGTCCGTCACCGCGGGGAAGACGGACGCTGAAGATTGGGCTGAATCAATCCGGCCGGATCAGCCTGTAGAGGTCGCACGGCCCGCGCACGCCGTCCCTGTTGTCCGCCCGACCCCTCCTGCTCGCCCCAATGACATGCGCGAAGAAATCCGCGGACGGGTGGCGGCGTTCCGCGCCCATCAGGAGCTTTTTCGTCGCGACCGCGACAATTATTGCGAGTCGGTCCTGGCGAAGGTTCGCGCTGCAACGCAGCGCCCATCCAGAACGGTGGATGACCAGCCGACCAAGCGCTGATCCCTGATTTCGTTCGAACGCCATGCAAGCGGAAAAGCGCTTGCATGGCGCGGTTTTTGCACCGCTTAATCGGACCGCCCGCTGCCATCCCATGCGCGGCAAACCGAGAGGAGCAAGGTCATGACGCTACTGAGTAGAAGAGGTCTTCTGGGAACGGGATCGACCATGCTGGCGCTGGCGGCGTTTGCCAACAAGGCCGCGTTCGCGGCGGGCTCGCCGGGGCTGACGACCCACATGCTGGACACGGCCAACGGCAAGCCCGGCGAGGGTGTAAGGGTCGACTTCAGCGTGCTCGATGGCGGCGCCTACAAGCTCATCAAGACGGTTCGCACCAATGTCGACGGACGGACCGAGCCGTTGCTGACCGCCGAGACCATGAAGGCGGGCCAATACGAACTGGTGTTCCATCTTGCCGAATATTACACGAAGCTTGGCACCGTGCTGCCCAATCCGCCCTTCCTCGAGAGGGCCGTGATTCAGTTCGGCATGGCGGATGCGACAGCGCACTATCACGTGCCGGTGCTGGCGACGCCCTGGAGCTACACGACCTATCGCGGCAGCTGAGACAACCGATTCAAACGGGAGGAAGCCGATGAGCGCTCGTCCTGGACTGCTTGCCTCTCTGATCTCCGCCCTGATGCTGTGCGCCATGATGTCCTGGCCGCCCCTGATCGCACCCGCGATCGCCGGCCCGGTCGACATGGCGCCCATCAATGCGATGGATCGCGCCGCCTTCGTTCAGAAGTTCGGCGGTATTTTCGAGAACTCGCCATGGGTCGCCGAAAAGGCCTGGGAAAAGCGGCCATTCGCAAGCCTCGATGCGATGCACGCCGCGATGGTCGATGTGGTGAAGTACGCTGCCGCACCGATGCAGCTCGCCTTGCTGCAAAGCCATCCCGATCTCGCCGGCAAGGAAGCCCAGGCTGGCACGATGACCGCCTCGTCGGTGGCCGAGCAGGCAAGCGCCGGGCTTAACGCGCTGACTCATGAGGAGATGGTGCAGATCTCGGACCTCAATGCGGCCTACAGGAACAAGTTCGGATTTCCGTTCATCATCGCGGTGAGAATGCACACCAAGGAGGGAATCCTGTTCGAATTCAACCGCCGCCTCAGGAACGAAACCCAGACCGAGTTCGGCAACGATCTGCAGAATGTCTACATCATCACGCGATTGCGGCTGAATAAATTGCTGGATGCAAGCTGAGCCAGGGGCGCTTGCGAACCTTCCTCGCTCGCGACCCAGGCGCGACCGGTATGGATCTGGTTGACGCGACCGCCTTGCGACAGCCGGTTTATTTCCCAAGTAGGAAGACAGGGCGGGGTAACCGACAACGAAAAGATGGGATCCCACGTGCATTATCTGCCGCTCACTCCGGTATTCTTCTCGTTCCTGGTTTTCGTGTTTGTCGGGCTGATCATCCTGATTCAGCTTCGCATTCTCCGATACGCCTATATGAAGCTCGGGGTCAGCCCGCTCACGGCGCTTTTTCTGTTGTTCGGCTCGCTGATCGGCAGCTATTTCAACATTCCGATTACGATTCTGCCGGGACCGTCGGTCAGGTCGGGGCAGGTCGTGGAATATTTCGGCATGCAGTACGTCGTGCCGCTGGTCGAGCAGTGGCCCGGCACGGTTCTCGCCGTCAATGTCGGCGGCGCGGTGATCCCGACCATCATGTCGACCTATCTCGTGATCCGGTATCAGCTCTGGTTCAAGGCAGCGATCGCGGTCGCGGCGATCGCCTTCATCATCCACGCCATGGCGACCCCTGTGCATGGAATCGGCATCGCGGTGCCGGTGTTTGTCCCCGTCGTGGCCACCGCCATCCTCGCCTTCATTCTGTCGCGCGAATACGCCGCCCCGTTGGCCTATATCGGCGGATCGATGGGAACGCTGATCGGAGCCGATCTTCTCAATCTCGACAAGATCGGCGGCCTTGGCGCGCCCGTGGCTTCGATCGGCGGCGCCGGAACGTTCGACGGCATTTTCCTCACCGGAATCCTTGCGGTTCTGCTCGCCGGCATTGCCTCTCCGTCCCGGCCGAAACCGGCCTGGTAAGGACGAAGCCCTCGCCGTCTTGATGGCGCTCCCGGGCCGCGCGAGTTGCCACCCTCGGCCAGCTTCAATAAGAAGAATGAAAAGCGCCGGGAGGGCCGATCCTTAAGGATCGTCCGATCCGGCAAAAAACAAGGGGTGGCAATTCGCCTATGGAAGCCCGGTCCCACTATCCGACGGAAGGCAAAGGCAAATGGGTGCCGCCGGTCGAGGCCAGCAGCATCGTCAAACGCATTCATGCCATGCTGCACCCGCGCAACATTGTGCTGGTCGGCGCCACCGACAAACCGGGCAATTATGCCGAGCGCATCTGGAACAATCTGGTCAAATACGGCTTCCGGGGCGGCCTCTTTCCTCTCAACAGCCGGCGCGAAACCATCTGGGGCGTGCCTTGCTACAGGGATTTCGCAAGCCTGCCCGACAAGCCCGACCACGTGCTCGTGCTGGTGCCGGCGCGCTTTGCGGTCCAGGTCATCCGGGATGCCGCCGCGGCCGGCGCGCGCTCGGCCACGATCGTGACGTCCGGCTTCGCCGAATTGCAGGACGATGAAAGCCAGAGGCTTGCCGCCGAGCTGCAGCAGGCGATCAGGGAGACGGGCCTTGCCGTGACGGGCCCGAATTGTCTCGGCAATCTGAGCGCCGGCGAAAAGCTGTTCACCAACATCGACGACCGCGTGGTCACGATGGAGGCGGGTCCGGTTGCGATTGCCGGTCAGTCCGGTGCGATCGTGATGGCGATCCGTCAGGCTCTGGAAGATCGCGGGGTCGGCGTCGGCTATATGGTCACGACCGGAAACGAGGCCGGGCTCGAGACCACCGACCTGATGACTTATTTCGCGGCCGATCCTTCGGTTCGCGTGATCGTAGTCTATCTCGAAGGCGTGCGTAACACCGAGGCATTTCGCGAGGCCTGCAAGGCAGCGCGCAGGGCCGGCAAGCCGGTGATCGCGCTCAAGCTTGGGGCATCCGAAGGTGGACGCGCCGCGGCCATGGCCCATACCGGTGCGCTCGCCGGCTCGATCGAGACCTTTGACGCGATCTCGGCCCGCGAAGGCGTGATCCGCGCGCGCGGCCTGGACGAATTGATCGAGACCACCGAATGCTTCGTTCATGCCGACTTGCCCAAGGGTTCGCGCCTCGCTGCCGTGACCTTGTCCGGCGGCAAGCGCGGTCTCTTGATCGACGCGTTCACGTCGGCCGGCCTGAATTTCGCGCAATTGAGCCAAGCGGCTTCCGCAAAGCTTGCGAACATGCTTGGGCCCGGCTCGATCGTCGGCAATCCGCTCGATGCCGGATTTGCGGCCGTGGTCGATCCTTCCGTCTATATCGAATCGATCAGGATCATGATCGACGATCCTGACACCGACATCGTCATCATCGATTCCGAACTGCCGAAAGCGCCGCACGAATTGCGTGAACGCAATCTGCATCGCGTCAATGAGATGGCGTCGAAAGCGCACAAGCCGGTGATCTACATCTCGGCGATGTCGATCGGATTTACCGAGTTCATGAAGGGTTTGCGCAAATCGCTGCCGCATGTTGCCGTGCTGCAAGGTCTCGACCGCGCGGTCGGCGCGATCAAGGCGCTGATCGAATATTCCTCGCTGCGCAAGGAAGTGCCGGACATCGTGTCGAGCTCTTCCGCATCGGCACGCGCGACGCTGCAGCGGACGCTCGGGGACGCGCGTGGAGCCGCGCTCGATGAAATCGCTTCAAAGAAACTGTTGCAGGCTTACGGCATTCCCGTCTCGAAGGAAGATATTGCACGCAGTGCAGCGGAAGCGGTCAGGATCGCCAGGAAGATCGGCTTTCCCGTCGTTGCCAAGGTCGTCAGCGCCGAGATCCTGCACAAATCCGACATCGGTGGAGTCGTACTGAACATCGAAAGCCCGGCCGGCGTCCGCAAGGCTTTCAACCAGATCACGGCGCGGGTGAAGAGGCTGAAGAGCAAGCCGAAGCTCGAAGGCATCCTGATTGCACAGCAGGTCAGGGGCGAGCTTGAACTCGTCGTCGGCGCGGTGCTCGACGCCGAAATGGGGCCGGCCGTGATGTTCGGAACCGGCGGTGTCGATATCGAACTGATGAGGGACGTTGCGCTGGGCGGCGCCCCGCTCGATGCCGCCGAGGCCAAAGCGCTGATCGGCCGTACCAAGGCCGGCGTGAAGCTGCGCGGTTATCGCGGCAGGCCTGCGCTGCACGAAGCTTCAGTCGTGAAGGCACTGGTCGGCTTGTCCAACCTGATGGCGGATGCAAGCGGCCGGATCGCCTCGATCGACGTCAACCCGTTTCTTCTCAATGCCAAGACAGGCGTCGCCGTCGACGCCCTGATTGTCCTCAACAACGAAGCGGCCGAAAGCGCCGCTGGTCATTAACGCCAAAACGGGAGGATGCCATGCGAATGTTGCGGGCGATGATGGCGATGATTGCGATGGCCGTATCGAGCCCGGCGCTCGGGCAGGCACAGGCTCCCGGCTCCCCCTCTTCCTCCCCCCCGGCATCAACGACATCCTTTCCGGCATGGGCCTATCCATGGGCACCGGATTTCAAGATAGCGCCCGATGACGGCGTGCCACGACGCGTGCCCGACAGCAAGGCGAGTTTCACCATCACACAGGTGCGCGATTTGTTCTTTGTGCCGGACTGGCATCCGGAGGATCATTCTCGGATGCCGGATATCGTCGCAAACGGCAGGCGCCCGGACGTTCGGGCGTGCGGCTCATGTCATCGTGCGGAAGGGACGGGCGGGCCGGAGAACGCCTCGCTGGCCGGCCTGCCCGCCGCCTACATCGTCCAGCAGATCGAGGACTACAAGAGCGGCGTGCGGAAATTCGCAGGTCCGCAGCGAAGTCCGAGCGTGCTGATGACGACGATCGCCAAAGCCACCACCACGGAGGAAGCCGAGGCCGCGGCGGCCTATTTCTCGTCGCTCAAGCCAAGGGCAAACATCGAGGTGATCGAAACCGACACCGTGCCGCCGACCGAGATCGCTCGCGTCTTCTATATGGTTTCGAAAAGTGGAGGCAGCGAGCCGATCGGCCAGCGAATCGTCGAAGTCCCAGTGGATGTCGATCAATTCGAGCTGCGCGATACGCGCTCGAAATTCAAGGCCTGGGTGCCGAAGGGCAGCATCGCCAAAGGCGAAGCGCTCGCCAAGAACGGGGGATCGGGGGTCACCACGCCTTGCGCCACCTGCCACGGCGAGAACCTTCGGGGCCTGGCTGCCGTTCCCGGAATTGCCGGACGCTCGCCGAGCTACCTCGTACGTCAGCTTTACGATTTCCAGCAGCACGCGCGTACCGGAAGCATGGCCGCGCTCATGGCACCGGTGGTCGAAAAACTGTCGCATGACGACATGATTTCGCTCGCGGCTTACGTTGCGTCCCTGCAACCGTAACGGAAACTGAAGGGGAAAGGCCCCGTTTCCACGCCTCGAAGCATGACGTCCGCGCTTTGCTCCATCGAGAGCGCAGCACTCGTGGACAAGGCGCTCGCCTCATGCGCCGCTCGCCTCATGCGCGGTAGGCAGTCTTGCCCGTGCCGCGGTAGAGCACGCGAACCTGCTCTTCGGAAACTTCCTGGTGAAACGCCAGCGCTTCGGGCTCGAGATCGCGTTTGGGCACGTGCGCGGGCAGGAAGTGACGGTACTCATCCTTGCCGCGAACCAGCGTCGCCCAGTCCCGCGCTCCCACCGCCTGTCGCAAATGCGTCGGGATGTAGCGGATCGCAAGGCCAATGCGCCGGTCGTCGGAGCGGTTCGGCTCGGAGCCGTGAAACAACAGCACGTGGTGAAGCGAGGCCTGGCCCGGCATCAACTCGACATAAACGGCCTCGGCCTCGTCGACCTCGACCGCGATCTCCTGGCCGCGGGTGAGCAAATTGTTCTTGTCGAATGTATCCTCGTGCCGGACCTGCTTCTGGTGGGTGCCGGCAATGAACTTCATGCAACCGGAAATCTTGTTGCTGGGCGAGATCGCAATCCACACCGTGGCCACTTCGGAAGAACTCAGTCCCCAATAGGTGGCGTCCTGATGCCAGGAGACAAAGCCAGGGTCGCGCGCCTCCTTGATGAAGAAACTCGTGTTCCAGCACAGGATATTCGGGCCGAGCACATCCTCGACGACATCGAGGATTTTCGGATGACGTATCATCTCGTCGATCCAGGTGAAGAGCACGTGGCTGCGATGGCGCATCTCGGCCTTGATCGGCCCGCCGCTTTGGGTCTCATAGTTCTCGAGCTTGCGCCGAAATTCGGCGACCTCGCTTGAATCGAGCGCAGGAATCGGAAAATGGAAGCCACGATGGCGATAGGCCGCGACCTGATCCGTGCTAAGCAACTTGGGCATGGCTTCCGCCAAAATCCTTTTTGTTGTCTTTCATCCAGAGGCAAGCATCCGAGCAAGCGTGACCTTGCCCTCCCGTACTGTCAAGAAGTGGTAAAGTGCGGCCGCTTTGCCCCTGACAGGCTCGGCAGCCGAGCGTCAACGCCGAAGTTGGTCTTCCGCCGGATTTGCTTTGCCCGTACAATCCGCAACGAAACGGCACACGCCCTCTCAACCGCCTAACCCGCCGAATCCTGCAATGAAAGTACGGGCCAGCAACCTGATGATCGGGACCACGACGCTCGCGGTGATCGCGGCGGCATTCGTCGGCTTTCTCGGGTTCCGAAAAATTCACACTGTCCAGCAACACTCGCCATTGCGCATCGTCTTTGAGGGGTCCGCCAGCGGCCTTCGCAAGGGCGGCAGTGTCAATTTCGACGGCGTCCAGGTTGGGCAAATCCTCTCGCTGAAGCTCGACAACCCCCGCAAGGTGGTCGCCTTTGTCATGGTCGACAAGAGCGCCCCGATCCGCACCGACACGGTTGTCGGCCTCGAGTTTCAGGGCCTTACAGGCCTTGCGGCGATATCGCTGACCGGTGGCGACGCAACCGCACCCGCCATACCGCCTGATGCAGACGGCATTCCGACACTGACCGCCGACTTGAGTGAAATCCAGTCGATAAGGGACACTTTGCACAATGTGGACCGGGTCCTCGTCGGCAACCAGGCCACGATCAAGGATGCGCTCATGGGTTTCGAGACCTATAGCGCGTCGCTGGCGAGCAAGGGCGAGGCCATCGAGGAAGCGGTGAGCAAGGCCGACAGCGCTTTCGCAGGCTTCAACAACGCGGTGACAAGGGCCGACAACCTCATGCCCGGACTTGCCGAGGGAAAAGCCGATGAACTCTTCGAGAAGCTGAAGGAGATTCGAGAATTTGCCGGCACTTTCAACAGGAAGTCGGCGATCGTGATCGAGGAAGGCCGGCGCACGCTTCTCGACATCAGTCAGTCGGCGGTCAAGGTGACGCGCAAATTCGACCCTCAGGCCAGCGAAGGCGAAACTCCGCCGCCACCGAGAAAGCCAAACCCGAAGCGCCAGTGAGGCGCCCCGTTCATCAAGAAAAGGCACGCCCACGCACCATCGACCGGGTTCCAGTGCAAAACCTGTAAAATTTTATCGGAACCCGATTCAGTTCCAGGACGCGGCCAAAAAAGCGGCGTGATGATCGGTTCGAAGGGATCATCAACAAAGATCAAAAAATTTTAACGCGCTGCTGGAACCAATGTTCCCTCGCGGAATTGGTTTTGTTCGGCCGAATTCGAACCGGCTAACATTCTGTCATTTCTATGGTATTTTGCTTGCGTCGCGACCCTTCGCACGATTTGATCGTGCGAAAACATGACGAGCGGATGCGCTTGAGCATGGCGCACCTTTGCTCCCGAGGGGAATCTCATGACTGATCTTGGCTCCGCTTCGCCATCCGCTCGCCGTCGCTCCAAGGCCAAGCCGTACACCAATGGAAAGCCGGATCCTTCCCAGGAATTGCTTCAGGCACTGCAGGCGATGCGAAGCGGCGATTTCTCCGTGCGCATGACCGGCAATCACCTCGGCATCGACGGCAAGATCGCCGACACCTTCAACGAGATCGTCGCCGCCAATCAGCGGATGGCACAGCAACTCGAGCGGGTCGGCCAGGTGGTCGGCCGCGAAGGAAAGACGCGCCAGCGCCTCAAGTTCGGCCTGGCCTCCGGCTCGTGGGCGGACATGGAAAACTCGGTCAATACCCTGATCGATGACCTGCTCTGGCCTACGCGCGAAGTGACGCGCGCGGTCGCCGCCGTGGCACAAGGCGACCTGTTGCAGACGGTGAAACTGGACGTCGACGGCCGCCCGCTGGGCGGCGAATTCCTGCAGTCGGCCACCATCGTCAACACGATGATCAAGCAGCTCGGCGTCTTCACCTCGGAAGTCACGCGCGTGGCGCGCGAGGTCGGCACCGAAGGCAAGCTCGGCGGCCAGGCGCAAGTCCCCGAAGTGACCGGCGTCTGGAAAGACCTCACCGAGAGCGTCAACTCCATGGCCAACAACCTCACCGGCCAGGTTCGCAACATCGCCGAAGTCACCATCGCGGTCGCCAACGGCGACCTCTCCAAGAAGATCACCGTCGACGTGCGCGGCGAAATCCTTCAGCTGAAGGAAGCCATCAACACCATGGTCGACCAGCTTCGCTCCTTTGCTTCCGAAGTCACCCGCGTGGCGCGCGAAGTCGGCACCGACGGCAAGCTCGGCGGTCAGGCGATCGTGCCCGGCGTAGCCGGCACCTGGAAGGACCTCACCGACTCCGTGAACGCGATGTGCGGCAACCTGACCGCGCAGGTCCGTAATATCGCCAACGTCACCACCGCGGTGGCGCGCGGCGACCTGTCGCGCAAGATCACGGTCGACGTGCGCGGCGAAATTCTGGAGCTCAAGGACACCATCAACACCATGGTGGACCAGCTCAATTCGTTTGCGTCGGAAGTCACGCGCGTGGCGCGCGAGGTCGGCACCGAAGGCAAGCTCGGCGGCCAGGCCCAGGTTCCGGGCGTCGCCGGCACCTGGAAAGACCTCACCGACAACGTCAACTTCATGGCGAGCAATCTGACCGCGCAGGTCCGTAACATCGCCGATGTCGCGACCGCGATCGCGGGCGGCGACCTTTCCAAGAAGATCACCGTGAACGTGTCGGGCGAAATCCTTCAGCTGAAGGAAACGCTCAATACCATGGTCGACCAGCTCAACGCCTTTGCCGGCGAAGTGACGCGCGTGGCGCGCGAAGTCGGCACCGAAGGCCGGCTGGGCGGCCAGGCCAACGTGCTCGGCGTCGCCGGCACCTGGAAGGACCTGACCGAGAGCGTCAACTCGATGGCCTCGAACCTGACCGCGCAGGTCCGCAACATCGCCGAGGTGACGACGGCCGTGGCCAACGGCGACCTGTCGAAAAAGATCACGGTCGACGTGCGCGGCGAAATTCTCGAACTGAAAGACACCATCAACACCATGGTGGACCAGCTCAACGCCTTCGCCTCGGAAGTCACCCGCGTGGCGCGCGAAGTCGGCACCGAAGGCAAGCTCGGCGGCCAGGCGCTGGTGCGCGGCGTTGGAGGCACCTGGAAGGACCTCACCGACAGCGTCAACTCGATGGCCTCTAACCTGACCGGACAGGTCCGCAACATCGCCGAAGTCGCGACCGCGGTGGCGAAGGGCGACCTGTCGAAGAAGATCACCGTGAACGTGTCGGGCGAAATCCTCCAATTGAAGGAAACGCTCAACACCATGGTGGACCAGCTCAACGCCTTTGCTTCCGAAGTGACGCGCGTGGCGCGCGAGGTCGGCACCGACGGCAAGCTCGGCGGCCAGGCCCAGGTGACCGGTGTGGCCGGCACCTGGAAGGACCTCACCGACAGCGTGAACTCGATGGCCGGCAATTTGACCGCCCAGGTCCGCAACATCGCCGAAGTCGCGACCGCGATTGCCGGCGGCGACCTCTCGCGCAAGATCACGGTCGACGTGCGCGGCGAAATCCTGCAATTGAAGGAAACCCTCAACACCATGGTCGACCAGCTCAACCGCTTCGCCGGTGAGGTGACGCGCGTGGCGCGCGAGGTCGGCACCGAAGGCCGCCTCGGCGGTCAGGCCAACGTGCCGGGTGTTGCCGGTACCTGGAAAGACCTCACCGACAGCGTGAACTCGATGGCGGGCAATCTGACCGCGCAGGTCCGCAACATTGCCGAAGTGACGACGGCCGTGGCGCGCGGCGACCTGTCGCGCAAGATTACCGTGGACGTGAAGGGCGAAATTCTCGAACTGAAGAACACCATCAACACGATGGTGGACCAGCTCAACGCCTTTGCTTCGGAAGTGACGCGCGTGGCGCGCGAGGTCGGCACCGAGGGCAAGCTCGGCGGCCAGGCCGAAGTGCCCGAAGTCGCCGGCACCTGGAAGGACCTGACCGACAATGTCAACTTCATGGCGTCGAACCTGACCGCACAGGTTCGCAACATCGCCGAAGTCGCAACCGCAATCGCCGGCGGCGACCTGTCGAAGAAGATTACGGTCGACGTGCGCGGCGAAATCCTGCTGCTCAAGGACACCCTGAACACGATGGTCGAGCAGCTGCGCTCGTTCGCTGCCGAAGTGACGCGCGTGGCGCGCGAGGTCGGCACCGAGGGCCGACTGGGCGGCCAGGCCGTGGTGCCCGGCGTCGGCGGCACGTGGAAAGATTTGACCGACAACGTCAATCTGCTCGCGGCCAACCTGACGACCCAGGTCCGCAACATCGCCGAAGTCACGACCGCGGTGGCGCGCGGCGATCTGTCGCGCAAGATCACGGTGGACGTGAAGGGCGAAATTCTCGAGCTCAAGAACACCATCAACACGATGGTGGACCAGCTCAACGCCTTTGCCGGCGAAGTCACGCGCGTGGCGCGCGAGGTCGGCACCGAAGGCAAGCTCGGCGGACAGGCGCAAGTGCCGGGCGTCGCCGGCACCTGGAAGGACCTGACCGACACCGTGAATTTCATGGCCGCCAACCTGACCGAGCAGGTGCGCGGCATCGTCAAGGTCGTGACCGCGGTCGCCAACGGCGAGCTCAAGCAGAACCTCACCGTGAAATCGAAGGGCGAGGTTGCGGCCCTTGCCGAAACCATCAACAATATGACCGAAACGCTGGCGACCTTTGCCGATCAGGTGACGAGCGTCGCGCGCGAGGTGGGCGTCGAGGGCCGCCTCGGCGGCCAGGCCAACGTGCCCGGCGCGGCCGGCACCTGGAAGGACTTGACGGGCAACGTCAACCTGCTGGCGGCCAATTTGACCTCCCAGGTCCGTGCGATCGCGGAAGTCGCGACCGCCGTCACCAAGGGTGACCTGACCCGCTCGATTCAGGTCGATGCCCGCGGCGAAGTCGCGGAGCTGAAGGACAACATCAATACGATGATCACCAACCTCCGGCTCACCACCGACGTCAACACCGAGCAGGACTGGCTGAAGACCAACCTCGCCCGATTCACCAACATGCTGCAGGGGCAGCGCGATTTGACGACGGTCGGCCGGCTGCTGCTCACCGAGCTGACGCCGCTGGTGAACGCGCATATGGGCGTGATCTATCAGGTCGAAAACGAGGACAGCCCGCAGATGCGGCTGCTCGCGTCCTATGCCGGCGACGGCATCATGCCGCGTCCGCAGATCGTGCAGTTTGGCGAAGGCCTGATCGGCCAATGCGCGGCGGACAGGCGGCAGCGGTTGGTGTCGGAAATTCCGCATGACGCGATTCCGGTGAATTCGGCCCTGCTGCGGATCGTGCCGAAAAATCTCGTCGTGCTTCCCGTGCTGTTCGAAAACCAGGTCAAGGCGGTCATCGAACTGGCCTCGCTCGGTGCCTTCACGACCTCGCAGATGACGTTCCTCGAACAGCTCACCGACTCCATCGGCATCGTGCTGAACTCGATCGAGGCGACGATGCAGACGGAGGGATTGTTGAAGCAATCCCAGCAGCTTGCCGGAGAGCTGCAAACCCAGCAAAAGGAGCTTCAGCAGACCAACGAACAGCTCGAGCAGAAGGCGCAGCAGCTTGCCGAGCGCAACGTCGAAGTGGAGCGCAAGAACCAGGAAATCGAGCAGGCGCGGCGCGCGCTCGAGGAAAAGGCCACCGAGCTTTCGCTCACCTCCAAGTACAAGTCGGAATTTTTGGCCAACATGTCGCACGAGCTGCGGACGCCGCTCAATAGCATCCTGATCCTGGGCCAGCAGCTCACCGAGAACCCCGACGGCAATCTCACGCCCAAGCAGGTCGAATTCGCGCGCACCATTCACGGCGCGGGCACGGACCTGTTGAACCTGATCAGCGACATCCTCGACCTGTCGAAGATCGAATCCGGCACCGTGACCGTCGATGCCGAGGAAATCCCGACGACCAACCTTCTCGAAACGGTCGGGCGTCCGTTCCGCCACGAGGCGGAAAACCGGCAATTGTCGTTCGAGATCGCGCTCGATCCGAATCTCGCACGCAGCGTCAACACCGACTCCAAGCGGCTGCAGCAAGTGCTGAAGAATCTGCTGTCGAACGCGTTCAAGTTCACGGCCGAAGGCGGCGTTCGCCTCAGCGTTTCGGTGGCCGCGCGCGGCTGGAGCGCCGACCACCCCGTTCTCAGCCATTCGCCCACCGTCATCGCTTTCGAAGTGTCCGATACCGGCATCGGCATTCCGCAGGACAAGCAGAAGCTGATCTTCGAGGCCTTCCAGCAGGCCGACGCCGGCACCAGCCGGAAATACGGCGGCACCGGTCTCGGGCTTGCCATCAGCCGCGAGCTTGCCAATCTTCTCGGCGGCGAAATCCACCTGCAGAGCACGCCCGGCAAGGGCAGCGTCTTCACGCTCTATCTGCCCCTGAAATATTCCGGACCGTCGGTGGCTCCGCGGTCGATCATGTCGGCGCAATATGCCGTAGCACCGGCGTTGCAGGTGGCAACGCCGGAGCGCGTGCTCGAACAGATTCCCGACGACCGACTCAATCTCGAACCGGGAGACACCATCCTGCTGATCGTCGAAGACGACCCGCACTATGCCCGCGTGCTGGTGGATCTTGCGCACGACAAGGGATTCAAGGTCCTGGTTGCCGCGCGCGGGGCGGAGGCGCTGGAACTTGCCAAGCAATACCAGCCGACCGCCGTGTCGCTCGACGTGTTCCTGCCCGACATGCTCGGCTGGACCGTATTGAGCCAGCTCAAACACAACCCGCTGACGCGGCACATTCCGGTTCAGATCATCACGCTGGACGAAGATCGCCAGCACGCGCTGGCGCGAGGCGCGTTCTCCTTCGTCAACAAGCCGACCACCAGCGAAGGGGTGAGCGAGGCGCTGTCCCAGATCAAGGAATACGCAAAACCCCGCCGCAAGCGTCTCCTGATCGTGGAGGACAATGAGGCGGAACAGATGAGTATCCGCGAACTGCTCGATCACGACGACATCGAGATCATCACGACCGAGACCGGCGCGGGCGCGCTTTCGACCCTGCGCGAGACTCCATGCGATTGCGTCGTGCTCGATTTGCGACTGCCCGACATGAGCGGATTCGAGGTTCTGGATTCGATCCGCAATGATGAGGCGTTGTCCGACGTGCCGGTCGTGGTTTTCACCGGCCGCGAGCTTTCGGTCGAGGAGGACGCCGAGCTTCACACCATGGCGCGAAGCATCGTGGTGAAAGGCGTGGAGTCGCCGGAGCGCCTGCTGGACGAAACCTCGCTGTTCCTGCATCGCGTGATCACGGAACTGCCGATCGAGAAACAGCGCATGCTGGAGAAACTCAACAGTTCCGACGAAGACCTCGTCGGCCAGACCGCGCTGTTGGTGGACGACGACGCCCGCAACATTTTCGCGCTTTCCAGCGTGCTGGAGCGGCGCGGCATGAAGGTGCTGACCGCCACCACCGGCAGCGAGGCGGTGTCGATCGTGGAGTCCGATCCCAATGTGGCCATCGTCTTGATGGACATCATGATGCCGGGGATGGATGGCTATGAGACGATGGAGGCCATCCGGGCCAACCCGGCTTTCCGCCGGCTGCCGATCATCGCCCTGACCGCCAAGGCCATGAAGGGCGACCGGGAAAAATGCCTGGAGGCCGGCGCCTCCGACTACCTCGCCAAGCCTGTCAACACCGAACAGCTGCTGTCCGCCCTGCGGATGTGGCTGCACCGCTGAGCGGCCCGCCCGTGGCGTCCAAACCCTATCCGGTCAATATCCTGCTGGTCGACGACCAGCCGGCCAAGCTGCTCAGCTATGAGGTGATCCTGGCCGAGTTGGGCGAGACGTTGATCAAGGCCTCCTCGGCGCGCGAAGCCCTGTCTCTGCTGCTCAGGCACGACATCG
>NZ_DATMLW010000130.1:0-10484 GCF_035570375.1 Bradyrhizobium sp.
CTCGTCCTCGGATCCCATGATGGAAGGGCCCTGGTGCCGATTCCGAAGAGAAGCGCGAGCCCGTGAGCGACATCGACATTGCAGTGGCGGATAGTCTGAAAGTGCTTGACCTCAAACGGCCGATTAGAGAAGCGACCTAATTGTTGTGCGGCCGCGAAATGACGCGAAGGGCCCGAAGGTGACATGAACACGCCATTCGATCAGGTCGCGGCTCTAGACAGCAGCTTAAGCGGAATGGTCAAGCCGAGCGCCCGACAGACCCTCGACTAGTCTCGGGCCTCGCCCAGAGTTCCTGATAGTTACGAAACTTCGCAAGCGTCTGGTCGTATCGCGTCGGCTCGAGCGCCGGCAAAACGTGCTTCAACACTGCGTTGATCGGCGTGGAGGTGTGCCGAACGTATAAGTCGATCGGATCGAGCAAGTGCCTCAGGTGCAGCTTTGGATCATAATTCAGTCCACTGCTGCGAAACCATTTGTACCCATTTGCGATAGCCCAACTCACCATGTCGCGAAACACATAGTGATAGAGGTGCAGGTCGAGGGCGATATTGTAGTCGAGGCCTATGTACTCGGCATAGATCGCGTCACGGTGGACCATGCACGTTGCAAACGCGACGAGCCGCCCGTTGTGGCTCCAGAGGAAGAAGCGTACTTTGTCCCCCATCCGTCGTCCGAGATCGCAGAAATACTTCTCCGTCAGCTTCTCAAAGTGCAATTTCGAACGTTCGTAAACCTGGAGATACAGCGGAAAAGCCTGGGCAATCACCGGTGTCACGTCGTTGGTGATGCTCATCTCGAGCGCGGAGGCCCGCGCCGTCGCCTCAAACTTCTTGCGCAACTTCCTGCGGGTCGCACTATTAAGCGCGCACTTCATATACTCGTCGAAGCTTGCGTAATCGATCCAAAGCTTGGTCATAGGCAGGCTCGGAATGCGAGTGAATCCGTGACTAATCAGACACTCGAGGGCTGGTCGGTATCGCGCCGGGAACTCCTTGAACACAATCAACTGCGCTCCGAGCCGGCGAGCCCGTCTTGCAATCGCTGAAGCCAGCAGCTCAACGCCGGCAGCATTGCACGCCTCATCGCCATCAAGATGGCCTTCACCGGCGACGCAGCCCACCATCAGCGTGCGCGCCCGCATCAGGCGTGGCAACATCGAGCGCACAGCGTCGATGAGGACCTGATAGCGCGGACTGAGTCCGACCAGCAAATCTTGATCCAGCAGGAAAAAAGGCTGCACGGCGGAAATCTGGCCAATTGCATCCCTTAGAACGAAATACCGGTATTCGAACTCGGGATGAAGCGTATCCTCGACCAGTTCATAGTACCGATGGTCCTTGCGCTCGTTGGCGAAAGCGACCTGCCAGCGCGGACAGCGCTGCAGATCGTCGCGTCCAATTACTTCGAGACGCCACGCCAATTGCATCGGCTCGCGTCTCGAGGCGGTCATGACTTCGGTGGCTGAGCGCGTCGGTCTTGTTTCCGGGACTGTCTTGTTTGACGGCCGCCTTCAATGCACATCAGCCGGTCCCTGCACCCGCGAGTTGCTGGATCGCGGTAGCGGCCCCGCCCACAGCCCCCGAGAACGTCCTGAGCGGCAACTGAGCGCATCGGACCTCCGCGCTGGCCGTCGTGCGGATCCCACGGACCGTAAAGAGACATCGGACTGGCACTTGCCGCGCTCGGCAGCGACAACGGCCAGAACAACAAAACGAGAAAGATGATGGCGCTACGCACGATCGTCTTCCCGAACGGCCTTATCTCTTTTCCCCTACTTTGATCAGCGATGCGATTAAGATCAGCATGAGGGTGACAACCATCCAGTTCTGAAACGGGATGCCCAGAAGTGTGATGTGCCTAACCAGCCAGTCGTCCATTTCTGAATTTTAGGCCTCACGGCTGACACCATCCTTACAAAGGAAGATCGGTAAGCGAACATTTCCAGAGAGCCTCCTGCTCTGGTCGGGATGTCCGTTTGGGGTCAATCGCTACAGGGTCAAGCCAGCGGCAAGTCTGACCAGGTCCGCTACGGCCCAAGAGCGGTAGTTACTTCCAAAACGTCACCGCAACTTCCCCCGCGCCGCGACCTTCAACGTCCCCACGATCTCCTCGCCGCGCACCATCACCACCTCGTCCATCATGTTGACGACGACGCAGACGTGGTTCGGCACGATCCGGACGACGTCGCCGACTTGAGGCCGGGTATTGCTGCGGGCAAGGTCGAGGAAGCCGTGTTCTTCCGCAAAACGCGCGATTCGGGCTTCTGGATGTTCGAGGATCAGCCCGTGGCCATCGAGCCCGCTGCCGGTATCGGAGGTGAGCGTTTTTGAACCGGCATCGAGAATGCCGCGGTCGGGGCCGGCGCGGCTCACGACGGTTGAATAGATATTCAGCGCGCAGTCGTCCCAGGTTGCCACGCCGGCTGCGACCTGCATGCGGTCGTTATAGATGTAAGTGCCCGGCCGGTGCTCGGTGGCGCCCTTGAGCTTGCCGAGATTCTTCAGGTTGGGCGTGCCGCCGGTCGAAACCATCTGCGCATCGAGTCCGTAGGCGCGCACGCCCTCGAGTGCCTCGTCATAGAATTTCTGCGCCTCGGCCCAGCCGCTCTCGGTCGGATACAGCATGAAGCCGGCAAAGGTAAGCCCTTTGGACGAAGCGATCTCGCGGGCCAATGCGATGGCTTGCGCTGATGTCTCGACACCGGCGCGCTTTCTGCCCGTGTCGCATTCGACCACGACCGACAACGCCCGCCCGGAGGCGGCTGCCGCCTGCGTCAGGCTGGCGACGACCGTCGGATTGTCGGCGGCGACCGTCATGCTGGCCCTGGCCTGCAGCGCGCCGAGCCGCGCCATTTTTTCTTCGCCCAGAAGATTGTAGCTGATCAGGATGTCGTCGATGCCGGCGTCCGCCATCACTTCGGCTTCGCCAAGCTTCTGGCAGGTGATGCCTTTGGCGCCGGCCTCGATCTGAAGCTTCGCCAGCACCGGGCTCTTGTGGGTCTTGATGTGGGGACGGTTGGCGAGCCCTGCGGCGTCGCAGGCGGCTTGAATGCGCACGATGTTGCGTTCGACGCGATCCATGTCGATGACGGCAACGGGCGTGCCGTATTCGCGGGCGATTTTGGCGGCAAGGGCAGTGGTCATTGTAGTTCTCCAAACATTGCCGTCTTGACCTCCACCTGAAAGGGGGAGGTCGGCGCGCATGGCCGCTTAAGCGGCTGAGCGAGACGGGAGGGGGTCAAATTCGAACGGCTTTTGAGTAGCTGACCCCCACCCCAACCCCCTTTACAGGGGGAAGGGGAAATCGCGCTTTAAGCCTGCTCGATCTCTTCACGCAATAACTCAAGTTCCAGCCATCTGTCTTCCGCCTCGTGAAGCTCCCTCTCGGCTTTTGCAAGAGCTTCGGAGGCCTGGTCGAATTTTATGCGATCTTTGCTATAGAGATCGGTGTCGTCGAGAACTTCTTGCTGCCTGGCGATCTCGGCCTGGAGGCGCGCGATCGTGCTGGGCAAGGTTTCCAGCGCGTGCTTTTCGTTGAAATTGAGCCGTCGCTTCGGCGCGACCGAGGGCGCTTTGGCCGGCGCAGCCCTCTCGCGCGCGACTGCGGCCGGTTTGACCGTCTCGCGCGTCAAATCCGCGCCGCGCTGGGCCAGCATGTCGGTATAACCGCCGGCATATTCGATCCAGCGGCCATTACCCTCGGGCACGATCACCGACGTCACGACACGGTCGAGAAAGTCGCGGTCGTGGCTGATCAGGATCACGGTGCCGGCATATTCGCCAAGCATTTCCTCGAGCACATCGAGGGTTTCGAGATCGAGATCATTGGTGGGCTCGTCAAGCACCAGCAGATTGGACGGTTTGGCGAGCGCGCGCGCCAGCATCAGCCGCCCGCGTTCGCCGCCGGAAAGCACTTCCAGCGGCGTGCCCCTCTGCTCCTGCGCGAACAGGAAGTCTTTCATGTAGCCGATGACATGCTTCGGCCTGCCGCCGACCATGACATGATCGCCGCGCCCGCCGGTGAGCGCTTCGGAGAGCGTCGATTTGGGGTCGAGGCTTTCGCGATGCTGGTCGAGGGTGGCCATCTCGATATTGGCGCCCAACCGCACCGTGCCGGTGTCGGGGGGATTGGCGGTCGTGAGCATCTCGATCAGTGTCGTTTTGCCGGCGCCGTTCGGGCCGACAATGCCGATCCGGTCGCCGCGCTGGATGCGGATCGAAAAGTTTTCGACGATTTTGCGATCGCCATAGCTCCTGCCGATATTTTTGGCCTCGATGACGAGCTTGCCGGATTTTTCGGCTTCCGCGGCGGCGAGATTGGCATTGCCGGCCGTGGTGCGATATTCGCGTCGCTCCCGGCGCAGCGCCCTTAGATTGTCGAGCCGTTTGACGTTGCGCTTGCGGCGGCCGGAGACGCCGTAGCGCAGCCAGTGTTCCTCGTCGACGATTTTGCGGTCGAGCTTGTGCTGCTCGCGCTCTTCTTCGCCCAAGACCTCGTCGCGCCAGGCTTCGAAGGCTTCGAAGCCGCGGTCGATCTGCCTGATCTGGCCGCGGTCGAGCCAGGCGGTGGAGCGCGACAGGTTGGAGAGAAAGCGGCGGTCATGGCTGATGATGACGAGCGCGCAGCGGCGGGCTTTTAGTTCGCTCTCGAGCCATTCGATCGTGGGCAGATCGAGATGGTTGGTGGGCTCGTCCAGAAGCAGGATATCGGGCGAGGGCGCCAGCACGCGTGCCAGCGCCGCGCGCCGCGCCTCGCCGCCGGAGAGATGCGCGGTCTCCTCGCTGCCACCAAGACCGAGCTGTTCCAGAAGATAACGCGCCTGATAGCGGTCGTCGCCGGGTCCAAGGCCTGCCTCGACATAGGCGAGCGTGGTGGCGTGGCCGGCGAAATCCGCTTCCTGCGGCAGATAGCGGATGGTCACGCCCGGCTGCACGAAACGGCTGCCATGGTCAGGCTCGGCAAGCCCGGCGGCGATCTTCAACAGGGTCGATTTGCCGGAGCCGTTGCGGCCGATCACACAGACGCGCTCGCTGGCAGACACCGACAATTCGACGCCCGATAGCAGCGGCGTGCCGCCGAAGGTAAGCCGGATGTCTTTCAGCTGGATCAGCGGGGGCGCCATGGCTCAACCCTGGCTCGGCGCGGGTTGATCCGCCCGCCGGCGCTGGATGCGGCGGATGGTCTGGTCGAGCGCGGACAGAAACGCCGAGCGGTCGCGCGGGGCGAAGGATTTCGGGCCGCCGGTGACCTCGCCGGAGGAACGCAAATCAGTCATCAGATTGCGGACCGCGAGCGTCATTCCGATCGACTCTTCGGTAAACGGCTTGCCGTTCGGCGCGATCACCTCGGCGCCGGCCTTGACGCAGCGGCTTGCCAGCGGGATATCGGCCGTGACGACGATATCGCCTTCGCCTGCGCGCTCTGCGATCCAGTCGTCGGCGGCGTCCATGGCGTTGCCAGCCGCGACACGTTCGATCAGCGGATCCTGGGGAACGCGAATGAATTGGCCTGCCACCACGCAGACGGGAATGCGATGGCGGACCGCGACCCGATAGATCTCGTCCTTCACCGGGCAGGCGTCGGCGTCGACATAGATGCGGGTGATGTTCAAAATGGCTGTCATCGGTTGAAGTATAGATGGGCAGGCGCCGTCTCGCTTGCGAGATGGGCGTGGTACCCCATCGGATCGGGAAAGGCGAGGAAAAGGCGCGAGCCGCTGGCACCCTTGCACCGGCGTATCCTTTGCGTACGATTGCGGTCGGAAAGACAGCCAAAATAAGGGAAACGGCCATGACAGGCCTGATCGAGACCTACCGCGTCGAGGCCTACAACACCTCAAAACTTTCCGAGAACAAAATTCACGACGACGCTGTCGCGCGCCGGTTCGGCTTTAGCGGCGGCCTCGTGCCCGGCGTCGACGCCATGGCCTATATGATGCATGTGCCGGTTTCGAAATGGGGCCGCGCCTTTCTCGAACGTGGATTGATCGAGGCGCGTTTCGTCAAACCGGTCTATGACGGCGAAATCGCCGAGGTCACGGGCGAAGAGAACGACGATGTGATTTCGATCGAAGTTTCAAGCCGCGGCGAGCTCTGCGCGACCGGCACCGCCTCTCTGCCTGCTTCCGCGCCATCGTTCTCGATGTCGGAGTTTCCGCAAACTGCAGCGATAGCCGAACGCAAGCCGGTCAGCCCAACCTCCTATGAAGTGGGCCAATGGCTCGGAACGGTGCCGCGGGCCTGGATCGGCGAGGCTGCGGCCGAATATCTCAGGGATGTGCGGGAGCGCGATCCGATCTTTGCCCGCGAAGGATTGGGCCATCCGGGATTACTGCAGCGGGTGATGAACAAGGTTTTGGTCGATAACGCCGTTCTCGGTCCCTGGATTCACGTCGGCAGCCGGATGCAGCTTCTCAACCCCGCGCAAAATGGTGACGAGCTGACCGCACGCGCGCGCGTCACCGCAAATTACGAGAAGAAGGGCCATCGCTTCGTCGAGCTGGACGCACTCGTCGTCGCCAATGGCCGCACGCCGCTCGCGCATTGTCACCATGTGGCGATCTACCAGCCGCGTGAGCTGGCGGCGGCGTAGGCATTGCAGAAGTCACTGCCGTCCAATTTTAAGTTCGTCATGCCCGGCCTTGTGCCGGGCATCCACGTCTTGCTTGTTTGGCCCAGACGTGGATGACCGGGCATAGGCGAGGGAAGCGACGCCGTTCTTCGAACGGCTATGCCCGGCCATGACCGGGAGACAGACTCAATAACGCGCTTACAACATCACGCCGCCTTCGACTTCGCATCCCGGATGGCGCGCCAGACACGTTCCGGCGTCAACGGCATGTCGATATGCGTGATGCCGTACTCGGAGAGCGCATCGAGGACCGCGTTGACCAGCGTCGAAAGCGAGCCGGCGCAGCCGGCCTCGCCGCAGCCCTTGGTGCCCAGCGGATTGGATTTTGCCGGCACTGGATGATCGCCGATATCCATCACGGGAATGTCTTCGGCGCGCGGCAGCGCATAATCCATGAAGGAGCCGGTGATCGGCTGGCCGTTCGCGTCATAGCTGACGTTTTCCATGAATGCCTGCCCGATGCCCTGCGCCACGCCGCCATGCAATTGTCCGGCAACAAGCATCGGGTTGACGATGGTGCCGAAGTCGTTGACGCCGGTGTAGCGGACGATCTGCACGATCCCGGTTTCGGGCTCGATTTCGACCTCGGAGATATGACAGCCGTTGGGAAATGTCGACGGCACGACTTCAGTGGTGTGATCGACGTCGAGCGAAGACGGCACGCCTTCCGGCATCTTGCCTTCGCGCAGTCGCCGGGCAAGCTCGAGGATATTGATCGAACGGTCGGTGCCGGCGATGGTGAAGCGGCCATTGGCGAATTCGATATCGCCTTCGGCGGCTTCCAGCAGATGGGCGGCGGCACGCTTGCCTTTTTCGATGATGAGGCGGGAGGCCTCGACGATCGCCATGCCGCTCGCGGTGATCGAGCGCGAGCCGCCGGTTCCGTTGCCGGTATGGACGAGATCGCTGTCGCCCTGTTCGAGCGTGATGCTCTCAAAGGGAATGCCGAGCTGCGAGGAGAGCACCTGCGCGAACGGCGTCGCATGACCTTGCCCGTAATCGAGCGTTCCGGTGATCAGCTTCACCGAGCCGTCGTCCTCGAACACGATCTTGCCGAGTTCGACGCCGGGAGGCGCGGTGACTTCGAGATAGGAGCCGATGGCTATGCCGCGCAGCCTGCCGCGCCTGCGGCTCTCCTTCTTGCGCCTGGCGAAATTGGCGTAGTCGGAGATTTCGAGCGCCTTGTTGAACACGCCCTGGAAGTCGCCGCTGTCATAGACCATGCCGGAGGCGGCATTGAACGGCATTTGCGCGCTCTTGATGAAATTGCGCTTGCGCATTGTCAGGCGGCTGATGCCCATCTCGTCGGCGGCGCGATCGATCAGGCGTTCCATGAAATAGTTGGCCTCTGGCCGTCCGGCGCCGCGATAGGCGCCCATCAGGGTGGTGTTGGTCAGCACGGTCTTGATGTCGACTGTCATCTCGGGCGTGCGATAGACGCTGGCAAGATTCTTTCCGATGTTCAGCGACAGAGGTTGCGGGGCAACGCCGGTGATGTAGGCGCCGAGATTGCCGTAGCCAGAGACCTTCACCGCGAGGAACTTGCCTTCGGCATCGAGCGCGAGCTCACAGTGGATTTTTTGCGCCCGGCCGTGGCTGTCGGACAGGAAGCTGGTGGAACGTTCGTCGGTCCATTTGACCGGGCGGCCCAGCTCTTTGGCAGCATGGAGAATGCAGACATATTCGGGATAGTTGATGTTCTTCATGCCGAACGAGCCGCCGACATTGGCGGTGAGCAGGTGAACCTTCTCGTTCGGTACCTTCAGAATGTTCTTGGCGAGATTGAGCCGGTTGCCGGCAACCCCCTGGGTTGGTACCTGGATGGTGTAACGCTGGCTCGCCCTGTCATAGGAAGCAAGCGCGGCACGCGGCTCCATCGCCACGACCGCGACGCGGGTGTTGATGATGTCGAGCCTGGTGACGTGCGCAGCACTTTTGAAGGCGGCCTCGACCTTGGCGGTGTCGCCGAAGTGATAATCGAGCGCCACGTTGCCGGGGATGTGATCGTAGAGTTGCGGCGCGCCGGGTTTTGCGGCTTCCTCGGGGTCGGTGACGGCTGGCAGCGGTTCGATGTCGACGACAACGGCTTCACCCGCATCGCGCGCCTGGGCCAGCGTCTCCGCCACCACGAATGCCACGGGATCGCCGACATAGCGAACCTTGTCGGTCATCAGCGCGCTGCGGTTGGTCTGCAGCAGCGGCGTGCCGTCGCGGCTCTTCAGCGGCAGGCCGCAAGTGAAGGGACCGTAATCGGCGGCAGCAAGATCAACTCCGGTCCAGACTCCCAGCACGCCGGGCATGGCCTTGGCGGCTTCGGTATCGATACCGCGGATGATGCCGTGCGCGTGGCTGGAGCGCACGATCCAGGCATAGGCCTGTCTGGGGAGGTTGAAATCGTCGGTGTATTTGCCCTTGCCGCGAACCAGCGTGTCGTCCTCCTTGCGCCGGACCGGCTGCCCGACGCCATATTTTTGCAGTGCAATAGCGTTTTCCACGGAGGTTGGAGACGGTTGATCTTGCATTGAAAGTACCCGAAATGGTCGGTTTTTGAACGGTTTTTGCAGCCGTTCTCCCCCAGATAGACCACGCACCGTAGAACGACAACGCCTGATTGGGCATGGTTCCATGTGAGGTTGATGGCTGTTTCAAGAAGTGCCCGTCTTTATTGGCTTTTCTGCACTCTCTGCTTCACTGTGTGTTGGTGGTGTGTTGATTAATAGCTCGTTCAACTTCGGATTCTTGTTCGCGTGCCCGTAGGTCTTGAGAACCTGATGCGCCGATTGCCATCCCCCGAGCCAAGCTACCGTCACCACGTCAACGCCGCGCCTGAGAAGGCCAGTGGCGAATCCATGGCGGCATGAGTGAGGCGTCAGACGCTTAATGCCCGCGCGCTCTATGGCGCCCTCCCAAGCATTCCTCAGAGCGGTCGATTGCTGATACCCGAACACGCCGCGTCCGGGGATGTGCTCGAGGTTTGCGAGCGCAACGACGATCGGTGTTGGCAGGTGCGACTTACGTTCCTTGCCCTGTTTGGATTCCCGGATCAGCGCGGTGCGGCCTTCAAGGTCAACATCTTCCCATTTCAGATCCAGAGCTTCGCTAACCCTTGCGCCGGTCAAAAACATGAAGAGGGCGAGTGCCCCGACGTGCGGGCCTGAGTGTTCGCGAAACTTGTTGACCCATTCCAGCGTGGCTGGGTCTTTGATCTTGGTTTCAACCTTGTATCGCTCTACCGATATCTTCGAGCACAGCTTTGACTTGGCGGCGTGATTGATGACGGACTGAGTTGGAACGATCGCCATGCGGTTCCTGGAGGCGCCGGTGGCTGTGGGATACAAGTCCATCGCCATCATGTGAATGGAGCCTTCCGAGATATCCTTGACCAGCGTTTGTCCCAGATATTCCTCGACGCGATTCAGGAAGCGGTCAGACTTGCCGGCAGATCGATACATCCTTGCCGCTTGCGCAAAGGTCAGGATCGCATCTGGGCCATCGAAATGACCTTTCCAGTAGCGATCTTCGATCTCGGCAATCTGGCGCGCTGCGACGTCTTTGCTTTCGGTCTTGCATGATCCTCTAAGCAGACGTCGGCGGCCAACCGGCCCAACTGTTCCTCGATAATGCCAGATGCCTTTACGCCTATAGAGCTTAAGCGACATTGTTCGCTCCTGCGCATGTGCCTCTTGATGCGGGCAATATCTGAAACCTCGAAAATCTTCGTTCTGCCCGTCTTAAGATAAAAGGGAATCCCGGCTTCATCGACCGGGTTTCGAGCCAGCCATTCCTTGAACCAGCGCGTCGTTTTGCGCAGCTCAGCGGCGACTTCTTCAAGTGAGTGAGACATCAGGCGGCCT